>NZ_JBALPG010000030.1:0-49151 GCF_036965245.1 Neobacillus drentensis | reverse complement strand
TCATTCGGACAAGGCAAGGCAAAAAAAGCTTGATCCTGTCTGAATACAGGTCTCATTCGGACAAGGCAAGGCAAAAAAAGCATAATCCTGTCTGAATCCAGGTCCCATTCGTACAAGGCAAGGCAAATAAAGCATAATCCTGTCTGAATCCAGGTCCCATTCGGACGTAGCATTACAAAAAGTGGTAAAAATCCACTTTTATAACAAAGAGAAAATCGAACAGAGATTGTGATCCTTTATAAAAAAAATCCCTCTTATTGTCATAACTCCCTTTCATTTACCGTGAGGAAATTCTATTTTCGTTAAATACAAAAAAAAAGCAATGCGATTTAAGTTGACTCGCATTGCTTTCTTTGGCAATTTTACATTAGCGTTTTAGATTCATTTTGGATAAAGAATCTCATCGATGATCCCGTACTCTTTCGCTTCCGCAGCGCTCATGAAGTAATCCCGATCCGTATCTTTTGCAACCTTATCAACAGGCTGACCGGATCGCTCGGAAATGATTTGATTTATATGTTCTTTAAGCTTTAAGATTCTGCGGGCGGAAATTTCGATTTCTGTTGCCTGCCCTCTCGCGCCACCCAATGGCTGATGAATCATAATTTCGCTATTTGGCAGGGCGTAGCGTTTTCCCTTTGTCCCCGCCAACAGTAACATCGCCCCGAATGAGGCAGCCATCCCGGTGCAAATCGTTCGAATATCCGGCTTAATGTATTGCATTGTATCGAAAATGGCAAATCCTGCTGAGGTTGATCCACCTGGGCTATTAATATAGAGAGAAATTTCTTTATCAGGAGCGTCTGCGGCTAAAAATAATAATTGGGCTACCACACTATTGGCGGTATGGTCATTTATTTCTTCCCCGATGATAATAATTCTGTCCTTTAGCAGGCGTGAATAAATATCGTAGGAACGTTCACCACGGTTAGATTGTTCAATTACATATGGAATGGTACTCATCTAAATCCTCCTTGAAGCATTTTTTGGCTATGCCGCCATACAGAGAGTGCTTGAAGGAGAAAAGGTTTTAATTGGTTGCAATTTCGAGTTTATCTTTGGCACTTCGTTCATGCTTGTTATGGTAGGAATGAATTCAATCAGGTCGGTTGGGTCTTGATTTTTCAAGGCATCATAAAAAATGTCCGACAGCTGTTCCCTTTCTTCTACATCCCAAAAGGACTCGGCTGAAAAGGATTGATCCTCTTTTTCAAGACGCTTTTTCACCCGATGAAGACTAGCTTTCACAGCCATTTCAGTGGTGTTTAACAAATCCGCTATTTCCTTTAACTGATATTGAAACGCCTCTTTTAGCATAAAGATAACGGCTTGCTTTGGGGTAAATTGCTTCAGCAATAGGTCAACTGCATGTGTCATGTCATCAAGTTGATTTGTTAATTCATGAATCGGATGGTCAAAATCAGCTTCCATCGTCTCATTTTTTCTTTTTCGCAGCTGATCCACCCAATGATGATAGGCGATTTTATTTAACAAAGCAGAACTCATTTGCTGCTGGTGATATTTTAATGCCTTCAGATAAGTCTCCTGTGCGATATCGTCTCCATCCCAAGAGTTTTGCGCTAGAAAACGGCAATATCGCTGTAGTTTTGGATAATATTCAATCCACAACCGATCATCCTGCTGTGAACTTTCTCCGCTATAATGGCTAAGTTTTCGTGACATCACTTTCACTCCTTTGGCACTCTCTACCCTAATAACGTTTCAACAGTAATGAAAAGATACGGGGTCATTATCTTTTTTTTAAATATTATATGCTGGTTGAAAAATTTATCACATGAAACGATGAATTGATATTTGCTTTTCTTTATTTTGGTCATAAAGCTTATTAACCATATCTTCCTTTATGGCTTCTTCAAGACTAATCTTCCGTTTTTTGATTGAGATTGTAAAGAATAAAATATTGATGGTCATATCCTTCCCTCCTTTTTTAAAAGGCAACCAATTAAAACGACTAGTCGGTTTATTTTATTATATTTTCTAGCCCTAAAAATTGTCAATAATAAAAGGTTGCTTTTCCATTTTTAGGAAAGTTAAACCAATTCTTAGTAAAAGCGAAATCAAAAAAGGCAGGTCTGTTTTTACCTGCCTTCTTACCCATCTACACTTTCACTTTTTCCAAAAATAGCTGCTTCATCTCACTTAAGACTTCTTTATAGGGATAATCGTTATAAATTGTTTGAAAGAAAACTCCATCAATCATCGACCAAAAAAGGTTTGCCATCATCTCTGGATTAAGATCATGCTTGAACTCCCCTGATTCCTGCCCTTCTTTTATGATTCCTGTAAATAGTTGGATAAAGAAATGATTTCTCCTTGCTGATAATCTCTCCATTAATTCCTTATTTCTGGCTGCATACAGTTTAAATTCATTGTGCACGATTGTTTTGCCCTGCCAATCTGTGCTCGACACGTCCAATGATAAATACACATTAAACAAATAATTCATTTTTTCAATTGCACTTTTGTATGCTGACAGGTCTTTCGTTAATATTTCATATGTTTCCTGTGTATCGTTGATCATTAATTCTAAATATATTTCATCTTTACTTTTAAAATAATTATAAATTGCCCCTTTGCTAATCCCTGAAAGCTCAACAATGTCATCAATGGTCGCGGCTTGAAATCCTTTCTTGGCGAAACATGCAAGTGCACTTGAAAGGATCTCCTTCTTTTTCTTTTCTTTATATGATTCTGAAACGATTGGCGGCATTTTTTACCTCCATTTATATGTATAGTAATTTGGTTAATAGTCTTAGTATAATTAAAACATATATCAATCTTCTACACCAAAGCAAAAATGGTAAGGATAAAGGTTTTTGTTTGATCTCAGTTTACATAATAATATTATATTCTCCTAATTATAGTTAGGGTAATGCAATGCTTCTGCTATCGTGTTAAACCATGTCCTAGTTTTGAGGTATTAACCATGTAAACCCGTTCAGGGCGTCCTACTGTTCCATATGCCAGGTCGGCTTCTATTTTTTCTTCGGAGACGAGATGTTCTAAATAGCGTCTTGCGGTTGTTCGGCTGACACCGATTTCTTTGGCGATAAGTTCTGCTGTTTGCCCGCTTTCACCTTTTCCTAAAACCTCCAGGACCTTTTCAAGTGTACGCGGATCGATTCCTTTAGGTAGGTAAATCTTGTCGTTTCCGGCTCCATCAATCTCTTTACGCAGCAGCTTGTCCACTTGCTGCTGGTCAATAAGCTGATGTTCTTCACCTAATTGCACAAGCTTTGTATGGTATTCCAAATACCTGAGTAGCGATTGTTTGAAGCGTTCAAAAACCACAGGTTTAATAATATAATCAAATACACCTATCTTAATAGCTTCCTGAACCTTATGAATTTCTTTTGTCGCCGTAATCATGATTACATCCATTTGTTTCATCTGCTGTTTTGTTTCTTTCAATAAATCCAGTCCATCCATATCCGGAAAATAAACATCCAATAAGAGCAAATCCGGCTGCAATATCTCAATTAAAGTCTTTGCTTCTACATAACTGGCTGCAATTCCAACGGTTTGAAAGCCTTCAATCTGCTCAATAAACCTCTTCTGTATTTCCGCAATCCTTAAGTCATCCTCCACAATTAACACTTCGATCTCTCGGTTCACGTTCATTCATAACCCCCCTTTCTTTTGGTATTGCCACGGTAAAAATTGTGCCTTCCCCAACGTTTGATGAAAATGTGATTGAGCCGCAAAAGTCATCAATTGCTTTTTTAACAAGACTTAAACCTATTCCTGCATTACTACTTTTACTTTTAGTTGTAAAGCCCTCTTTAAAAATCTGATCGTTCGTACTAACTGCAATTCCATTTCCATTATCCTCTACCTCAATAATCAGTTCTTTACCAAGGTCGGTAAGAAACAGGACAACTCTTTTTTCTTCATTATCACACTCTCTCACCGCTTCAAATCCATTATTAACAAGGTTTCCAATAATCGTTATTAACGAGTCCCTGCTTATTTCAGCAGGTAAATCTTTAAAGCTGCTTTCTCGATCTATGGAAAAATGAATTTTCAATTCACTAGCTAAACTAGCCTTTCCTAAGATAAATGCAGCAATAATCGGGTCTGGTACTTCCTTCATTAAAAATTGAACCAACCCTTGGGCAACATCTACTTCCTTTGAGATAAAATCAATCGCTTCTTTATAGGAACCGAGTTGTATTAAACCTAGAAGGGTATATAGCCGATTGGAATATTCGTGGGTTTGGGCACGCAGGCCCTCCGCATAAGTTTTAATATGGGATAATTCCTTTAGCAGTTTGGCAAGCTCAGACTTATTCCGAAAACTCGCTACAGCTCCTATCACTTCCTCCTTATCATTAAAAATTGGAATACGATTAGCTAAATAAACTTCCCCTGAGATCAAAATTTCCTGATCATATTCGGCCTGTCCTGTTCGAACCACCTCGAGAAGATGAGTATTTTCTATCATTTCTTCAATTCTTTTTCCGCGAAGCAAGGTATTTAACGGTACCTTTAAAATGGTATGTGCTGTTTCATTCACAACCGTTATCCGCCCGTCTGTATCTATCGCGATGATCCCTTCATGAATAGACTCAAGAATCGCATGTTTCTCCTGGTACATCCAAGCAATTTCTTTCGGTTCAAGACCGAAAATCGCCCTTTTGATATTTAACGAGATTAATAGTGCGGCGAGCAACCCTCCGATTAAAATAATGAATGTAGCTACAAGAATCTTTTTCTGTATTTTGGAAACTTCTTTTTCTATATCAGTTTGGAGGTATCCGACAGAAACGACACCTATTACCTTTTCACCGCTGAAAACCGGTGCTTTTCCCCTTAGGGAAGGCCCTAGTGTTCCTGTGGACTCCGAGATTACAGATTTCCCTTTAAAGACATGGCCATTATCTCCCCCAACCATTTTCTGCCCTAGGCGCTTGGGATTCGGGTGCGAGTATCGGATTTCATTTCGGTTTCCAATGACGATAAATTCTGCATCGACCTCCCTGCGAATTTTTTCCGCAATGGGCTGGATAATAGAGGCGGGATTTTCTGTTTTAAAAGCAGATTGAATCTCCGGCATATTGGAGATAGATTGGGCAACAGACAACGCTTTCAAACCTATTTCATGTTTTAAGTTGGTTTCCATGATATTTTTAAAGGTAAATTCAATAATGGTTCCGAGCACAATGATGAGTATGGAGATTCCAAGCATTAATTTCGTATGTAAACGCATGTAAACACCTCTATCTTTATCATAATAAAAAAAACTCCTATTAAAAAGGAGTTTTTTCATAATCTTCTGAATCCTATCCCTCTACATTAATGATGACTTCTTTCCCTCTTCTTTTCATCATGAATGGTACAACCAGCCAAAGGACCGTGATAAGGAGAAAGACTAAAGAAATTGGACGTGTGAAAAACACACTGTAATCTCCATTCGATATGGTCAATGCCCTTCTTAGGTTGTTCTCAATCATTGGCCCAAGAACAAGTCCAAGAACGATCGGGGCAATTGGATAATCATGTTTATTAAAGAAGTAGCCTAGGACACCGCATACCAATAAAAGCAAGAGATCATTCGTTGATACCTGTACTGCATAGACACCAAAGATGGAGATGGCGATGATCATAGGGATCAAATATTTCTTTGGCGTTTGTATTATTTTTGCAAATACTTTTACAAGCGGCAGATTCAAGATTAATAGCATAATGTTCCCGATAAACATACTAGCAATCAGACCCCAAGCAACCTGCGGATGGTCTTCAAATAATAACGGACCCGGCTGCACATTATACATCATCAGGGCTCCCATTAGGATCGCTGTGGTACCTGAACCAGGTATACCCAATGTTAATAATGGTATCATAGCACCACCAGACGCCGCATTATTAGCTGATTCGGGTGCCGCTACTCCCGCAATTGCACCTGTTCCAAATTTCGCAGGGTTTTTGGAAACCTTTTTTTCAAGAATATAAGAAAAAAAGGATGCAAGCGTCGCGCCCGCCCCCGGTAAGATCCCGACAAAGAAACCTAAGATGGAACCACGGGCAATCGGTCCTGCGGATTCTTTAAATTCTTCCTTAGAGGGAAGCAAATTATTTATTCTCGCTATTTCAACCCCTTCCTCTTCTTTTTCTAAAATGGTCTTGAACACCTCTCCAAGCGCAAACAGCCCAACGGCGATCGTTAAAAACTCAATCCCTTGGAAAAGCCATGGGACATCGAAGGTAAATCGAGCAATACCCGAGACACTGTCGATGCCAATGGTTCCAAGTAATAGCCCGCAAACCGTCATTATTAACGCCTTTGTAACGGACTTTCCCGCTAATCCGCTGACAGCTCCAAGCCCCAAAAGCATTAAGGAAAAATATTCTGCCGGGCCAAATTTAAGGGCTACATTTGATAATGGCTTCGCTAAGGCAATTAGGGCAATAAGTGTCACAATCCCAGCTACAAATGAGCCGATTGCAGCAATCGATAGAGCGCTTCCGGCCCTCCCTTTCTTTGCCATCTGGTAGCCGTCCAATGTTGTGACCACAGAGGAGGATTCCCCCGGTGTATTTAATAGTATCGAAGTGGTAGATCCTCCATACATCGCTCCATAATAAACCCCAGCAAGAAGAATAATCGCGCTAGTTGCGGCTTGTTCCGGCGGAAGCCCGCCAGTAATTGAGGCCGTTACAGGAATAAGCAAGGCCACACCACTCATTGGACCAATCCCCGGCAAAACGCCGACTGCAGTCCCTATTAACACTCCAACAAAAGCAAAAATGAGATTATACCAAATAAGTGCCGTTCCAAATCCGTGAAATAAATATTCAAGTGTACTCATGTAAATTTCCTCCTTCCTTCAGTTAGTGGTTAAAACCAGATTGGCCAACCTGGAAGCGTACCTTTTAACAGCTCTACGAATATAAAATATACGATTCCTGAAAAAGCCGCCGAGATAATCAAAGATGAAATCCACTTTGAACGTTCCATTGTTTGAAAGCAAACAAATAAAAATAAAAAGGTTGTAATCACATACCCTACCGATTCTAACGTTAAAATATAAACTAATGTGGCGGCTAGGATGATTAGGAAGGGTTTGTACTGCATTGGTTCTTTCTTCCCCTGCTCACCACCGCTAATGAACGTTTCATAAAACAAACGGATACTTAATAGAACTAGTAAAATTCCAAGAATGAATGGAAAGATATCGGGTCCGACAACACTTCCATATGATGAACTGGCTAAATGCTTGCTCCCAATAATAAACAGCACTCCTACCGCTAAAAAAGCTATTGATGCTATTCGATCGAATTTAATATCCATTTATATTTCCACTCCTTAAAAAAATAGGGAAAGGAGAAAGTAAACTCCTTCCCACACCTATTACTTTTGCATGCCCAATGCAGATAATAATTGCTGGACTTGTTGATCTTGTTCACCTAAAAACTTTTTGAAATCGCCACTGTTTTTATACTCCAATTCCCATCCTTGAGTCTCTACTTCCTTCTTCCACTCTGGGGATTTCACAAGCTTATCGATAGTTTTTTCCCAATAGGATTTTGCCTCATTAGACATTTTTTCAGGGCCAAAAACTCCGCGCCAAATGGTGAATTGGGCATCGACGCCTTGTTCTTTGGCAGTTGGAACATCATTAAAATCACCTGCTAAACGTTCATTTGACGTCACTGCCAACACGCGAACCTTACCTGCCTTTAAAAACTCTTTTACACTGGAGGCATCGGTACCAATGACATCTGCATTGCCGCCAAGCAGTGCTGTGATGGCTTCCCCGCCGCCATCATAGGAAACATATTTTATTTTTGTTGGATCCACTCCATATTTATAAGCCGGAAGAATCGAAATTAAGTGGTCCATTGACCCCGGTGCAGATCCGCCTGCAAATGTAAGTTTGCTAGGATCTTTCTTCACTTCTGCCAGTACCGATTTAAGGTCTTTATATTTCGAATCTGCTTTAACGACAATTGCCCCAAAATCCTTTGTTAACTGAGCGAGTGGTGTCGTATTTTTATAACCATATGGACTATTTCCTTCTTTTTTCAGGTTGTTAATAATAATCGGCGGTGAATTAACAAAAAGCATATCGTTATTTTCTGCCTGCTGGGTGGCGTATTCTGCCATAAACACTGCACCGCCCCCGCCAGGCTTATTCTCAACAGTCAATGGCTGTTTCACCAGCTTTGTCTCCCCAAGTACTTTTATGAATGACCGTGCTGTGAGATCCCAACCGCCCCCTGCACCTGATGGAGCGACTACTGTAATCGCTTTTTTAGGATAGCCTGTACTTTCTTCCTTTTTACCAGAGCCTCCTGTCTCTTTACTGCTGCACGCACCCAAGCTTAAAGCCAATGCACCTGCACATATAAGAGCTGAAATTCTTTTGATCGAAAACATTTTATTTCCCCCTTGTAAACGTTTTCTTAATTTTACAAAAATTTTTCGCATTTCATAGATTATACATTTAAACAGCATTAAAAACTTATTAACCATTTTGTTCATATTGTTCACGGGAGCACATAGAGCATGGCGAAAGACACTTTTTCGCCACAAATATCAAAGCGCTTGGTTTCCTTTCAACGCTGAAAAGTACTTTTAAAAATAGTAGAGTTTTTTTCGCATGAAGATATTTGGAGAATTTTGATGAAAAATAATGATGGACTATTTTTATAAGCCTGATATAATCTCATATAGAATACAAATTATTTTAAAGGTGGAAAATATGGGAAACACTTGTAGATATGTTGTCAACGCACTTGGAAAAGGTGGGGAAACATATTATACGTATTGTAAAGACAAACATGAACTACAGAAATGGATTCATAACAATCGTGAAAAATTAATAATGGACGAACTAATTATCACGGATAAAAACCAAAGTCTTTTTTCTAAATGGTTTGGTCAAAAAAAATTATTCTAACAACGAGACGCTATTCTTTAAGGGATGGCGTCATTATTTTAGTATTTTAGTAGAATTGTTTGGATTTTTTGCGGGAGGTCATGAATAATTTTTCTATAGAGGTGAACTTATGGCAAAAGAAGCGGTTCAAGAATTGGGGTTTAATTCTACTTCAAACGACAGTAAAAATGATGTCAGAGTAAACAATCATTTCAGTTTGACCATTAATTTCGGGGATTCATTGAGTTTATTAGCTTTGCTTGCAGGTATATACATAATTAGAAGGATCACCAAAAATCATAAAAATAAAGCAAAAAAAATGTAATGGCAGTAAGGCACCATTACATTTTTTTTATTTAGTCCTCTAATTCTCTTAATTATATCCGTAATTCAATTTACACTACTCAAAAGTTAGTAATGGTGCCTGACACCATTACTAACTTACACAACCTCTTTAACTTGTATATTGATGAATTTCCGTTTTTGGATGTAGATGAGTCTGATAGATAGGGCTATTCCTGCTGCTAGTAATCCGATTGTTAATCCAATCCAGTAGCCTCTTGCTGCCAAGCTAGTAAAATTGGCCAGCAGATAGCCTACTGGTAAACAGATTAGCCAATATGCGATCAGAGTCATGATAAATGCAAGATTGACGTCCTTATACCCTCTTAATGCCGCCTGCGCAGTTGCCTGGATGGCATCCGATATTTGAAAAAACAACGCAAAAATTAAGAAGTTTGCTGTTAAGTTGATGACGGCTGTTTCATTTGAATATAAACCAGCAACCTGGTAGCGGAATGCGACGACTAACATACCAGTACCGGTGGCTATCAAGATGGCGAGCAACACGCCTAACCAGCTATACTGTTTCGCGTCTTTATATCGTTTTGCACCTACTTCATAACCAACCAGAACGGTTAACGCTGTAGAAATACTAATCGGAATCATGTATAAAAATGAAACGATATTTAACGCCGATTGATATGCGGCGATCGTGGTGACATTAAACTTACTCAACAGGATCGTAACAACGGCAAACATACTTGTCTCGAAGAAAGTGGAAAGCCCCATTGGTATGCCGATTTTTAAAATTTCTTTACACTTATCCCAGGAAAATTCCCTCAATTGAGCAAACACTGGATAAGAAGAAAATGGATCCTGTGTTTTTACGATAAACAACGTCATCCCCATGATCACCCAGTACGTAATGGAAGTGGCATATCCTGCTCCGGCACCGCCAAGCTCTGGGAAACCAAACTTGCCAAAGATGAACGCATAGTTCAAAAAGAAATTGATTGGTAATGACATGAGCATAATAACCATAACCACACGTGTTTTTCCTAATGCATAAATAAAAGATCTTAACACGTTAAAAATGAATAATGGTAAAAGTCCATAACTAAGACCCGCTAAATAATCAAATGCCGTTTCCTGAACACTAGAAGGCAGCTTCATTTTATCTAAGATCGGATCTAAAAAGAATAATCCAAGAATGATGACAATGAATGCGATCATAACGGAGAGGTAGATTCCATGCCTCACAACAGAAGAAACCTCGTTGCTCTTCTTTTCCCCGAACCGTTGGGCAGCAATCGGCGAGACTGCAAGTAGAATACCACTAATTCCGTTAAAAATCGGACTCCAAATCGATGAGCCGATCGCTACACCCGCTAAATCGGAGGAATTATATTTACCTGACATGATCGTATTGAAAAATACCATCGAAAACATGCCAAGTTGAGTGATTAAAATCGGGATTAACAAGACAAATATTTGCTTTGTTTTTTCCTTGACTGTAAATGTTTGATTCATAATTCTTTTCTCCTTGAGAAATAAGTCCGAGATTTCATTATACGCGATTTTCGCATAATATACCTCAATTAAATTTGAAGCTTCTTGTGTGTAGGCTTTTCGTAACAATCAAACCCGGTTGGAGATTTATATCCCATAAAAATAAATAGGACCTCCGAGGAAGTCCTATTTTTTTACGATTTTGGACGGGTTATTAATCTTATATAACACTGCTGTATCTACCATGAATTCTTCAGGTGCGTCCTTTCCCTTACCCATTTTTTTGGCAGCAACCTTACCGTCAAATTCAAGCAAATCCCCTGCGGCCAATTCGAATTTTTTCAGAGTTTTACTGTGGCTGCACCAGGCCAACCCAAGGTCTAGAGGATTATCCTGGACAATTTGAACATTCTCTAAGACAACCACCTCATCGTTTTCTTCGTTAAAAGGATTGTATACAAGCGCGAACTGTTTAACTTTCGCTGTAAAATGAACTTTTTCCACAGGAAGCTCGAGCTTTGGTGCCTTCTCTTTCTTTGGCTTCGCTTCCTTAGCAGGTTTAGCCGCCTTTTCCTTTTTTGGAGATTCTTTTGGAGCGACCTGTACAGATTCAGGTGGCACGATTTTCTTTTCTGATGCTTGCACTATGCCAGACGTACTCTCTTTATCCTCAAGCGCCAACAGGCTTTCTTTTCCAAAGCTCGACTGCTGCATTTCTTTTAAATAGGCTGGGTGAATGCAGCTCAGATTGCCGTCTTGGAATTCAATCACAAGGGTATTATATTCTACTCCCCCGCCGTACACCTCATAACCTTTGATGGTCACAAGACGATGATTAATTCGATCCTTATACCAAAATTCCCGTTTCGCTTCTTTAGCGGACGATAGTCCCCACTCCTTAAGCTTTTCTTTATAATGGTCGTCATCACGAAAGACTTCGAAGTCCCCTTTTGGCGGAATATACTGGGTCAAATCAGTTTTATCTAAATGAGGCCTTGGGATCACCATTCCGACACTTCCTTCCTCTATGTATGTTTATTTGATTATATCATCTCATGCAAAGAATGATAATTTTTATCAAAGCAATCCTATCTAATAACAGTAGTTAGCTCCGACGGATTGATTTTTATCCATGAAAAACGAATCCTGCAATTGCGTTAGTAATTCATGGTTCAAACTCATTGGTTGAACTTTTTTATTGGATGGGACGGAGCGTTGTAAAACGAATCAGTTAAGCAGATTTTTGAGCATAAAAAAAAGACTCTCCGAGAGAGTCTTTTTTATTTATGTGGTTAAAATTATGCTTTACGAACGTTAGAAGCTTGTGGTCCACGTTGACCTTGTTCTACGTCAAAAGTAACTGCTTGGCCTTCGTCTAAAGATTTGAAGCCTTCGCCTTGGATTGCTGAGAAGTGTACGAATACGTCATCTCCAGCTTCGCGTTCGATGAATCCAAAACCTTTTTCTGCATTAAACCATTTTACTTTACCTTGTTCCATGTGTGTTTCCTCCTGCTGTGTGCTCTGCACACAATGTGTTACTATCCTTGCTCAAATCTTCAAGACAGAAAGCAGTTTCACTTTAACGTTCTTGCCGACTCACAAAAATAATTCCTCTTAACTATAACAGAAATAATTAGATAAAGCAAACCAATATATTGTACGGTCGATTCTAATATAAATAGCATAGGGAATTTGAAATTAGATTGTTTAGTTTTTCGAAGATTCTGAAGTTCTTAAATAGAAAAAATTATCCTGTAGATTCATGGTTTTTGGTTGTATAATAACTAGAGAATTTATTAAGAAATGGTGAAGACACATGCGCACATATAATGAAAAAGTCAGTATCTATCATGGAATGGTGTCTACCATTGCTATGAATCTTGCAAGTAACTTTTTCCCGATTTTCGCGATATCCATCCTTGGTGCAACCAATTATCAAGTGGGGTTGATCAGTTCCCTTCCGCCATTGGTTGCCCTGGTTATGACGATTCCAGCTGCGATCCTGTTAAATCGGCTCGAGCGGCAAAAGAAAACTGTCGCAATGTCGGTTTTTTGGGCTAGAATCATGTTTTTGCTTTTAGCAGGCGTGGTTTTTATTCATTTTTCTTATCAGGCATGGGCTTTTTTAATTATTGTCGCTTTAATGAATGTTCCTGGAACGATTTCCAACATTGGCTGGCAGACATTGATTAGCGGGATGATTCGGGAGGAGCGTAGAGGGGCTTTTTTCAGTGACCGAAATCGACTATTAACGATTGTTGGAATGGTTACGACTTTAATTATCGGGATCGTCATGAAAAAACAGACTGAAAATGCAGCTGCATATCAGTTATTATTTGTCATTGCATTTATTTTTGGCGTATTAGAAGTATTTTTTTTAATGAAGCATAAAGAAAAAGCTGCACCAAAGACGAGCAAAGAACAAAAAAATTCGTCGATGGATTGGACCATTTTTAAGGATAAGGGATACAAATGGTTTCTCATTTCCGCTCTTTGCTTTAACTTCTCATGGCAAATGGCATGGGGACTATTCAATATATATCATGTGAAATATGCTCATGCTACGATTTTGTGGATTAGTATTTTTTCAGTTGCCAATCAATTGGTGCAAATATTCTCGTTCCCTTTATGGAGAAAATGGGCGGAGCAAAAATCAAACACGTTGATGCTCGTTTGGGTAGCAGCAGGAATGGCAACAGCTCCGTTTTTAACAGTGTTGTCTACTAATCTAGTTTATATAACTTTTGTGCAAATGACATCGGGCTTTTTTGTTTCCGGCACCACGCTTCTATTGTTCAACCTATTGTTAGAGAAATCTCCAAAAGAAAAAAGAACCTATTGCATTACAACGTATAATGTTCTTTTATCCTTTGTCGCTTTTGTCGCACCGCAAATTGGAATATGGCTCTTGGAAGTAACCGGCATCCAAAAATCCATGGGAATAATCTCTATACTGAGGCTCATAAGCGCCCTCGTCTTCTTGCTTATGTATGTTAAATTTATGAAAAACAATAAATCACCCAAGTTTTATTCAAGAAAAAAAGCGTCCTATTAGTGGTGTCATGCACCATTCGTGGACACTGTCCGTGTGGAGTGGACAGTGTCCACTTATTTATTTGCGGTGCAATGAAAGTAAAGTCTTTTTCTTGTGTTAATAGTTTTTTGAAGCATCTGAAAATCTCTAGAAATGATAATTATTATTTATAAAGTTTCATATTTTTATAAAAGGAGTTGATATCATCGAAACCAGGAGGCTGGTATGATAAAAATAAATCATCAGGTTGTGGAACCGGAGGAACTCAATAAAGGCATGTCCAATAACGAAGAGAAAACGATTGTCAAACAAATGGCTGCAAATCATGCAACTTATGAATACCAAACTATAGCGCAATTAAAATTTGAGCTTTTTTTTCGAAGAAACATAATGAGGGCGGCACGAGAACTAAACAAAAGTGGCGCAAAGTTTACAACGTTTCGCTACGCCTTTCCCAATATAAAATATTGGGATCGATTAGCAAATGGCGGTTTCCTCTTAAAGCCTGATATTCGTCCTTCGGTTGCCATACTAGACATCATTAAAAATGGAAAGTTATACGCATTTGATTGCTCTACCGCCATCGCAATCGTTCTATATATTGCTACTCTTTATTCGATTGGAAGCGAGAGGTTTGATATCCTTTTTGGGCGGCTTTACTTAATGGATTGGCAATTTGATGAGGATTTGCCGATTAATCAAAAATATGGGGACGATTATTTACCAGGAGATGTCTTGCATTTCAACAATCCCGATTTTGACCCAAAAGAATCGCATTGGCGTGCCGAAAATGTCATTTATTTTGGCGACGACAAATACTATGGCCATGGGGTAGACATCCAAAGCGCCAGCAAAATTATTAACTTCCTAAATAAAAAAAGAATGCCGAATGCCAAACAATCAGCCTACCTCATGCGGATGATAACCAGACCACACTATCAAACAATCTACTTAAATATTGCATTAAACCAATAATTCTCCTTATTGGTGTCAGGCCCATCCGTGAACAATGTCCACGGATGGTGCCTGACACCTTTTTTCACCTATTCACCATACAAATAGCTAAAAATTAATAAATGCGTCCTTAGCGTTTACTTCTTGATTTATCATTTTGGTTGTTTTCAACCATTGCGCGGCCTTTTCCCAAGTTTCTGGGTCTTGGTAGCCGAATGGTTTTTCTTTTGCGTCCATCAGCGGGAGCAGGATTTCCAAGCTTTTTGTTTCAATATCCTCTTCCAGTGGTGAGGTTTTGTCTTCATGTTTCATTAATATAGACAATCCTTCCTCTGGATGATCTGCTACGAATTTTTGCCCCTTTGTAATCGCTGCGATAAACTTTTTATACACATCATTCTTTTCTTTTAATCCTTTTTCACTTGCAACTAACACTAACTCATAATAATCGGGAACGCCATAATCCGCAGGATTTAACGTCCGTATTGGATGCCCTTCTTTTTCTAGCAATAATTTTTCGTGGTTAATATATCCGCCAATCAGTGCATCGATTTTTTTGGTTGCCATTGCAGGAATCAAGTCCCAGCCGACATCGACCATTTTTACTTTCTTCTCATCCCCGCCGTCTGCTTTCACCATCGTTTGGATAATCGCTTCATCTAATGGAATCGTTGGATAACCAATCGATTTTCCGGCTAAATCCTTTGGTGATTGAATCGGACTATCAGCAGCAACCATTAATTGATTCAGTGGATGGCGTACGAGCGCAGCAATCGATTGAACTGGAATATTTTCACCTCTTGCCACAAGCACTTCCGGCTGATAGCTGATGGCCATGTCGATTTTATCAGCCGCAACAAGCCTTAGAGGATCATTTGTATCTGCAGGCATTTGAATATCAACATCCAGCCCCTGTTCTTTAAAATAGCCTTTTTCTTCAGCGGCAAAAAGAAATGAGTGCACTGCATTTGGATACCAGTCCAGCATTAAGCTCACTTTCTGCAGCTTTCCGTTACTTCCGGAAGCTTTATCGGCTGTCTCTTTCCCGCAAGCACTTAACAAGATTAACATTAGACTGAACAAAATTAATAAACTTTTTTTCATTGGATTTTTCAACCTTTCTAGTTGCGATTTATATTTTTCAATAATTGTTTTTCAATTAAACTAATCAATAAAAACAGGACAATTCCCATGAATGAAAGCAGAAAGATTGCAGCAAACACAGCGTCCGCTTGTAAGTTCCCTGACATCCGTCTGCTGAAGTAGCCTAATCCAACACTAGCACCGAGCCATTCTCCAATGGTTGCTCCAACAACACAATAAACCACAGACATTTTCAACCCAGACAGGATCGACGGCAGGGCCATCGGCAGCTGAATTTTATTAAAAATAGTCCAGCGATTTGCTCCCATTGTCAGCAGTAATTCTCTGTATTCCTTTCCTCCAGCCTTCAGCCCATCATATGTACTTACGACGATTGGAAAAATCGCAATTAAAATCGTTACCGCAATTTTGCTCCAAATCGAATAGCCGAACCACATGATAAAGATGGGCGAAATCGCGATCATCGGAATTGTTTGTGAAATAACCAGAAACGGATACAATACTTTTTCTAATGCACGGGAAAAGTGCATCCCGATACCTATTAGCAGTCCGCCTGCAAGCGATATCCCAAAACCAATCAAGACCTCTTGAAGGGTTGCAGGCAAATGGTTTTCCAACAAGAGCTGCCGGTTTTCTATAAGTGACGCCACGATTTCCGAAGGTGACGGCAATATGAAGGCAGGAATTAACCCTTTCTTAACAACCCACTCCCAGCCGCTTACGATCAGGATAGTAGCAAGCAGGAATAGGCCATAATCCCCTTGCCATTTTTTCCATTTAATTTTCATTTTGAATCAGCCGCTCCAATTCTCTTCTCATCGTGACAAACTCTGATTGATAGATTATTTCTGGATTTCTTGGTCGTGGAAGGCTGACATGAATTTCTTTTAATGACTCCCGACCAAGCAAATAAATTCGGTCACTAAGCAATATCGCTTCCTCCAAATCATGGGTGATGAACAGTACCGTTTTTTGCAGTTCCCCCCACAACCCTAGCAGCCAGCTGTGCATGTTGCGTTTCGTAAGTGAATCAAGTGCCCCGAACGGTTCATCTAACAATAATAATTTTTTCCCCGTCATGATCGTTCTCAAAAAAGCAACCCGCTGCCGCATTCCTCCGGAGAGTTCATCCGGATAGGCTTTTTCCACATCTGCTAATCCAAATCGGGTTAACCACTCGCGAATTTCAGGAATTTTCTTCTGACTATTTTCCTTCATGATCTCTAGCGGCAGCGCTACATTGTCTAATACCGTTCTCCATGGTAAAAGCAAATTCTGTTGCGGCATATATCCTACTCTGCCTAGCCTATTTCCAACGTTTTCGCCATTAATCTTGATTTCTCCCTTATCAGGCTCAAGTAGTCCAGTAATTAATTTAAAAAGGGTACTTTTTCCAGAACCACTCGCGCCAATAACAGAAACAAATTCTCCCTCGTTCACATTCATTGAGATTTTTTGAAAAATCGGCCTTTTTTCTTCAAAAGCGTATGTAAGGTTTTCGATTGATAACATTTTTGTGCTAGACAGGCCAATCTCCTCCTTCATAAACCATATCCCAGAACATGTACTCAAAGCGGGACGTCGTCAGGAAATGATCTTCTAAAATAGCTAACTCTCTTTCCGACTTGCCTTCTGCTAATTGATCTAACAACTCAATCAGCCAAAGTGCCAACGACCCAAATTCGTTTGAAGAATACATTTTAATCCAATCGCCATATAGTGGATGTTCGCTAGCTGTTGGATATTTATCTGCTAGCGCTTTGCTAATTTCCCAATAACTCCACATACAAGGTAATAATGCCGAGATTAATTCCTCCAGCGTTCCATTTTGAGCGACATTCAGCATATATCGGGTATAGGCCAAATTAATAGGAGACTGTTTTGTTTCTTCAAGCTGTTGTTGGGTAATACTGAATCTAGCAGCATACCCACGATGCAGTTCCATTTCTCCATTTAATGTTTCATACATGAGTCTAGCGAATACGGACATCGTGTCGAGGTCTCTTGCTTTAACTGTCCCCAATGCAAAAAGCTTGGAATAGTCAATTAAAAATACATAATCCTGTTTCATGTACCGGATAAATGACTCCACTGGAAGGTCCCCCTTGCCTAATCCGACAACAAATGGGTGCTGATGAGTTTTCTCCCATATTTCTCCTACTTTTTCATGAAGCCGTTGCGAAAATTTCATTTTTAATCCCTCATTTCGTAAATTTTGTGGCTTGGTGTTGCTTTTCAACCGCTCCCTATCTCTCCGATAAGGATTTATCAGCGGAAAATGGACATTTATTAGCGATTCCAACCAATATATCAGCGAATTCCAACCATTTATCATCGAATCAATATCCCCAGACCAAAAT
The DNA here is from genome assembly GCF_036965245.1 of Neobacillus drentensis. Lineage (GTDB taxonomy): Bacteria > Bacillota > Bacilli > Bacillales > Cytobacillaceae > Neobacillus > Neobacillus drentensis_G. Next base: position 31,003 of record NZ_JBALPG010000030.1, on the reverse strand, counting down.
GAAATGAAAAAACCGCTTACCTGGGAATGGAATAAGCGGGTTAAAGCACTTACCACTTCCCTCCGCTGGTATGATCCAGTTCAGGTTCAAAGGGTTCGGATTCCGTTATCCATCTCAAGTCTAATAACTTCCCCTAGTGAATAGTTATTTAGTTTTTTAAAGTGTGACCGGCCATTACCAAGACTTTTTTTCTTAAGAAGACAGTTAATATCACAAACGCCAACAGCGCTCCAGCAAACGAGCTAAAGATAAATAAAGGAATAAACCCAAAAACGGTTGCTTCTTTCCCAAGTAGTAAAGTCGCAATTGGATAACATAGAATCGCACCAAATATTCCTGTTCCAATAACTTCCCCGATAAAGGCCAGATAGATTTTTCTAGTTTTTAAAAATAATAAAGACGAGAGCAACGCACCGACCATACTTCCGGGAAAAGCAAAAATGGAACCCGTTCCCATTAGGTTTCTTAACAGCGAGACACAAAATGCCTGGGCGACAGCGTAATATGGCCCTAAAAGCGCAGCTGACAAAACATTTAAAAAATGCTGTATTGGAAAGACCTTTGTAAATCCAATTGGGATTGATACTAGGTTACTGGTAATTGTGCCTATCGCAATCATCATTGCTGTCAGTGTCAGTTTATACGTTTTGTTCATTACCTTTTTTCTCCTCAACGTTTTCTCTCAATGCTCTTGCTGCCTCCATTGGTGACTCTGAAAGGCTAATAGCCGTGATCACCGAAACACCATCTGCCCCTGCTTCAATTACGGAAACGGCGTTTTCACTTGTAATTCCGCCGATTCCTACAATCGGTATTGTGAAACCATTTTTACGTAATGCTTCAATTAGGCTGGTTCCTCTTGACGGCTTCGCGTCCTCTTTTGTCTTCGTAGGATAAACTGGGCCAATCCCAAAATAATCGGCTCCATCGCGGATCGCTTTCATGGCCTCTTCTGTGGTATGGACAGATACACCGAGAATCATGTCGCCAATTCTTTCCCTGACTGTTTTTACCGGTTCATCCCCTTGCCCGATATGAACACCGTCTGCCTTAATTTCAAGTGCCAGTTCAATATCGTCATTAACGATAAAAGGAATTTGGTTCGCTTTACAGATTGTTTGGAGTTCTTTTGCAAGAGTATATTTCTCAGGTCCAGTTAATGCCCCGCAGCCCTTTTCACGGAATTGAAAAAGTGTGATTCCACCGGCAATTGCCTCTGTTAATACTTCTTGCGGCTCCTTAATGCAGTTCGGACTGCCCATGATGAAATAAACACTTAATAACTCGCGCAAGTCTCTCTTCACTTTGCCAACTCCTCTATATATTTTCTTTTTCGATATGCCCAGTGGTTTGTAGGACCATGCCCGTTACCAATTTCGATTTGATCTTCAATTGCTGCTTGAATGAAATCCTTAGCAGATAAAACAGCATCGAATATGGAAGCGCCTTTAGCCAATTCAGCTGTTATGACAGCAGAGAAAGTACACCCTGTTCCATGTGTGTTCTTTGTTAGGATTCGCTTATTCGTAAAAGTGTGGAATCCGCTTCCATCAAATAATAAATCAGTAGATTCAAGTTCATTTTCATCATGACCTCCTTTAATCACGACATTTCTAACTCCTAGGTCGCACAGTCTTAATGCCGCTTCTCTTTTATCCTCGATTGTTCGGATTTTCATTCCTGTTAGAACTTCTGCTTCCGGTATATTTGGGGTAATAACTTCGGCGAGCGGCAATAAATACTTTTTCATAACGAAAATGGCTTCCTGCTTCAGCAAGGAGGCACCGCCTTTTGCAATCATCACAGGGTCGACAACGACGTTTTTCCATTGATATTTTTTGATATTTTCAGAAACTGTCTCGATGATTTCTGCACTAAAAAGCATTCCTGTTTTTAATGCATCAGTTCCGATATCTTCCCCGATCGCCTGAATCTGCTTGGCAACGGCCTCTGCTGACATAGGATAAACAGCGTGGACTCCTACTGTATTTTGCGCCGTAACAGCGGTCAAAGCCGACATGCCGAAAACCTCTAATTCCTGAAACGTCTTCAAATCAGCTTGAATCCCTGCACCGCCGCCCGAATCAGAACCTGCAATCGTTAATGCTTTCTTCATATTACATTCCTCCACTTATTTTTTTAAATGAAGCATATAAATTCAAATCTTCACTTGAAACCAATGATAATTGATTTAATAATTCGATTTGGAAGCTGCCCGGTCCTAATTCAGCTGTTTTATTTGCTGCCTTTTCCGCTGCAACGCCATAGTAGGTTAAGGCAGCCACCGTAGCTTGAATCAGATTCTTTTCAACTCCTGCAAATGCTCCAATCACAGAGGTTAGCAAGCAACCTGTACCTGTTACTTTTGTCAATATGGAATGTCCGTTGGCAACTGAATAGGTGTTTTTACCATCAGACACTATATCCTCTTTTCCGGTAATGACGACAATACAATTTAATTTATCGGCAGCTGTTATGGCGAGGTCTGTTACGTTCCCTTTTGCATTCCCTCCATCAACACCCTTTATTTCCCAATTATTACCAATGACATTGGCAATTTCGGCGGCATTCCCTCTTATCACCGAGACTTTGACTTGGTTCATTAGTTTTTGTGCCGTTTCCGTTCGATACGGAGTAGCACCTGCACCTACGGGATCAAATATGACCGGAACATCGTTCTCATTAGCTGATTTTCCAGCCAGGAGCATTGCCTCCACAGTCACGGTGGTTAACGTGCCTATATTCAAAACTAGTGAACTCGCAATCTTCGCCATATCCGCTGCTTCTTCTTTTGCATTCGCCATTACCGGTGAAGCCCCTAGTGCAAGGAGTCCATTTGCCGTGAAATTGGTTACAACTGTATTCGTAATATTATGTACAAGCGGGTTTACCTTCCTTACTTTTTCAAACGTTTCACACAAGTTATTTTTCTCCAAACCATATTCCCCATTTCTTTTTAAAAATAAAAAAACCAGATCCGCGTAAAAGGACCTGGTTAGTTAGAAAGCAAAAAATAAACATTTCACTCGACTACTTTCCTACGCTGGTATTACCCAGATCAGGTCCAAAGGGTTAAAAACATTACCGTTTTCTCTCAGCCTGAATACAGGGCACCCCTAGTAGATACTTTGCATATTAAATTAAGTTCATATTAACGCTTATTAATATTGAAGTAAAGAAAATTGTAATAGTTAAATTTTTTTACCTCCATTAATCCAGAAAAATTATTAATAGCATTGAAGAATAAATTCAACCTTATCAAACTGGTTAGCTTGCAAATCGTTCTTATTGATACAGAAATATAGCATTCCCGCGTCTCCCCACATAACGTCTAGATCATCATCACTGTCCATTTGAAATAGTAAAACCAGTTCGTTACTCTTTGCCGAAATTTCTAGTTCATTTTTTTGCCAGCCATCTGGACCATATTTGTCCTCATTTCCGTAATAGATAATTTCCTCGAAAACATCATTTTGAATATTAAACGGCTCTCCTAGCATGTAATGGGCTGGAAATGCATTTTCATGCTCATCATATGGCTGCATAACCTGACTTCTGAAATCCCAGTAATTGTCGGTTTCTTCTTCATCCAAATCTAGCCATTTCGGTTCCTCGGGTAATGTATAATGTTGAAAAAACTCCACTTTAAAGGACTGTAAAGGGAAATACTCGTCTGTTATTTCAGGATAGTTAGTCCGTTTTAGTTCGGAATTTTCTCCATCAAAGTATAAAATCTTATAACAGCCGTTGTCTTCTTTATCAAAGCCCCATGACTGCTCAATGATATCGTAGAAGAAATATAGAACACCTTTTTCAGGTAAAATTTTATCGACATCAAATGACTTTGCTTCATCTAGATTTATTTGTGCCAGGAACGTGAGAAAACCATTATGATATTGTGGATACTCAAGATGTGGTGGTAAATCGGGTCTCCCGCCTAGCTTTGAAGCACCAATTGGGATGTTATCCTCCGATTCCTCTATCCTTCTGATTCCAATAGCAGGCTTTATTGCCTGTAAAATTTCCTGTTTCTTATTAAACAACTCAAATTCGTTTAACAATAAATCTAGATTTTCCATAGCGTATCTCCTTATTTTCATAGGCGATTTAAATTAGCAAGAACAGATTTTGTCCATGGTTATCGACGATTATTTTACTTTCTTAATATCATACAATAATTGAGTTAAAGTTTCTGTGAAGTGAGCTAAATGCGTTTCGACTCGTCCTGGAAATTCCTTTTCGAGGAATGCTAAATTATCATTTTTCGTATGCCAAATAGCACCGTGTTTAACTGTTTGTGTATAGCCATCTAAATCACCAATCTCCCAGTTTGTTGCTTCAAAGTAAGCAATAGGAATTCCAGCCTTTTTGAACGGGGCATGGTCGCTCCAATCACCTGTTGTCCCTTTAGGATAATCCGGATTGATTCCAGGATTTGTTTCTAACGGGATGTTATTCTTATTGGCAATCTCTATGGCAAGATCACGAATCCAGCCATCTTCTCCCTGACCGCCGTAAACATAGATATTATCCCCCGCCAACAAGCTGTCGAGATTGATCATGGCGATTGTTCTATCTTTTTCTTCTTGCGACATTTGGGAAACATAATAGTTTGAACCTCTTAATCCTTGCTCCTCAGCACCAAAGAAAACAAACTTAATATCATAATGAAGGTTTCTCTTTTGAATTGCCTTCGCCGTTTCTAGGATGACACCGATACTTGAGGCATTGTCGTCTGCCCCTTTCCCCACACTGACAGAATCATAATGTGCCCCAATAATGATTTGTGGATCGGATTTATATTTATTGGAGTGACTGTATTTCGTGCCAATGATATTTGCCGAATTAATAGTAATTTTATTACGAGTATAGGAAAATTTTTGTTTAGTAGGTTGATATCCTAGTTTTTCTAGCTCATTAAAAATATAATCTCCAGCTTTTTCTTCGTTTACACTACCGGCAACCCTCGAACCGATTTTCTCAGATAAGAATTCTGTGTGCTTGTATGCTTCTGTTCCTACGACCGATTTTTGTGCATGAACATTAACAGGCGAAAGTGAAAAGATCCCTGAAATCAAGATGGCAACAACGATTACAATATTGCGGATTGTTTTTGCTTGCATGATTTGGCCTCCTCAGCAATTGTAAATTTGAATCATTATCGTTCTATTGACTGAGATGTGACTGTTATACCTGATTATGTTAATGAGCTCATTTTCCCTAAAATGTGTTATTGATTTTTCTTCGGAACAGGTTTACCAGCGATTATAAACCGTACCGTAAAATCCAAAAAGTCTCTTATTTCGGTAAGAAGGAAATAGTAAATAAACCCGTTTAAGTAAGATCTTCCAAGCATAAGAAACCGCTTACACATCATTTACAACCAAATAATAATCCTATTCATTTATTCGATAATGCGTGCCCATTAAATCCACTGTGCGGTATTCGAGCAGAAGTCTGGTCCGATAGCTCTTGTCGTTAAGCTGCCGCTTGTCATTTTGAATCCTTCACGCTCCCTCCATTCTCTATTGGATTTCCATGCACATCCCAAATTTTTCACACCGAACGATAACTACACCAATCAATTCGCTATTAAACATCTAATAACCTTTCTTTTTTTGAAAAAAAAGAGCGTAAAATCGATTTCATTTTACACTCTGTTAATACGTTATTTACTATATTTATTAAACTTGTCTTGGACTCTAATCCCTACTTTTCACAAATTCTATGAGCTCCTTAAGCTCATTTGTAAATCCCTTTACTGCTCGCTGACCAACTACTGTAACCGGAACTCCCAGAAAACCGTATTTTTCCACTTCTCTTTGATTGGCAGCGCTAGTTGACACATCCCTAACCTCAAAAGGAATCCCTTCCATTGTGAGAACCTGTTTGACCATAGTGCATTCAATACAATCGTTTGTGGTATAGACGATGACTTGTTTATTCATATAGTTACCCCCTATGTAAATAATTCAATAAATGTATTAAATATGTACTTGCTAATTCATCCTTTGGAATATTTAATCAACCCAACAAGGTATGCATTCTTCCGACAAATAAACTCGAGAAATGTCTGATTATGCGCTTTCCCAAGGAATAATTTACTAGACTACTAATAAAACTAATTACCCATAAACATCATAACAGAAAATCAATCAATAACTACAAATCCAAACTATACAAAATACCCTCTTTGGACTAATGTAAATGGTGAAAACAGGCAATTTGTCCATCCTAGACGGACAAATTGCCAAAATGTCTTTTTATGGTGCCTGACACCTTTTTACTATTTTTCCCAAGTAATCAAGGATTTCTTCTCGGGTGTCGGTTCGATTTAGGGCGAGGTCGATGGTTGCTTTGACGTAGCCGATTTTGTCGCCGATATCGTAACGGGTTCCTTCGAAGTTGTAGCTTAGGACGGCCTGCTGTTTATTTAGTTCGTTAATAGCATCGGTTAGTTGTAGTTCGTTGCCTTGTCCAATTGGAAGCCTCTCTAATATTGTAAAAATCTCTGGCTTTAATATATAACGGCCCATGACGGCTAATGTTGAGGGGGCCTCATCTATCTTTGGCTTTTCTACTAATGTATCGATCGAATATATGGCCTGCTCTATGATCGCACTTTTTGGCTTTATGATTCCATATTTCTTCACTTCAAGCTTTGAAACGTTCTGAATGGCAACAACAGAACTATTATAGTATTCATAGACATTCATAAGCTGTTTTAAACATGGAACCTCTGATATCACAATATCATCGCCTAACATCACTGCAAATGGTTCATCACCAACAATATTTTTAGCACAAAGAATAGCATCACCAAGTCCATTCGGTTCTTTTTGGCGGACATAATAAATCTTTACTAAACTTGATATTTGTTGTATCTCCTCTAAATCTTCTAGTTTATTTTTTTTAAACAGTGTATCTTCGAGCTCGTAAGATTTATCGAAGTGATCCTCTATTGACCTTTTTCCCCTGCCGATTATTATGATTATTTCTTCAATCCCCGACGCTACTGCCTCTTCTACAATATATTGAATCGTCGGTTTATCAACAATAGGAAACATTTCCTTTGGCACCGCTTTCGTTGCAGGTAAAAAACGAGTACCAAGGCCTGCAGCTGGAATAATGGCTTTTCGGATTTTCATAAACTCCCTCCCTCCTAAAAGTTTTCTTACATACATATATGTTTAAGGACACCCTCCTGTCACGTTAGGAACCTATTTATTTCTAATCCATTATGAAAATAGTACTTTCAACTAAACAGAACCCTTTTCACAATCTAAATATAAAAACCCTGTACTCTATTATGAAAGGTAATCATTGCTCGCTGGAATGTAGTGGCAGATATACCTTTTTTATAAATTTATGCATCAGCTCTGGCAGAATTTTTTTGCGTCTTTTTATCAAGGTACTGACGATCGCCTTTTTTTCCTCCTTCGAAACCATCCATTCTTCAGGGATGATCGAAACTATTTCCTCCATTAAGTGAATAGGCATTGTTTGAATTATTTCAAGGTGCTCAGTAAAACTTTCTTCATTTTCAATAAATTGCGCCATTAATTCATGTGTGGCACTTTTCAATACTTCCACTGGCAAGTTTTCTAAATCAGCATGAAGCCAGTTGTATGTTCCGAAAATCTCTGCTTGATCAATCATCCACAATTGGTAGTTTCCACTCTCTGCTTCATTTAGGAGGATGTTTTTGCGTGTCCGATCACTATTACACAACCAGTAATCCAGTAAAATGATCCCGGCCAAAGATTGATGATTACTAATATTAGGTACATGTGAAACTTGATGTCCATTAAGGCAATTGGGTACATACTTCGAGGCGAATTGGAACTGGGTTTGGTGCACATCAACAAGTTCAGGTACTTCTAATGTAAATTCTTGTGGAATTTCCACTAACCGAGCGTATGGAACAGGCAGTCCAAGGTATCTTGCCAAGCAATAACCTACCCATTCATTAGGCAAGGTTTTTTCAAAACCAGGTTGGAAAAATTTAACTACATATTCCCTTCCATCATTAAAAGTAATTAAATGGGCATTAGATTTCCCTTCCAATTTCTTTTGATAGGCAACAGGTTTCATAATTTAGCATCCACCTCGCCATCTGCCCCTTTATTCATTTGGCAGATTTTTTTTAACAGATGAATATAATCACCAGACACGGCTTGAATAGAGAATTTTTGTTGGACCATATCTATTGCAGCTTGCGACATTTGTTGGTGATTCACAGGATCATCCAGGATGCCGTAGAGCTGCTTTACTGCTTCTTCGACATTTAGTCCACGAAAAAGGAGACCTGTCTTATCTGCTGCTACCAATTCAGTGACTGGCATCATATTAGATGCAACAACTGGAACACCGCATATCATCGACTCAATAAACGTATTGCCAAACGATTCGCATTTGGTTGTGGCGAGGGTACAGCCGCCTGATAGGCGAATTTTTGCATAAACATGAGGCATTTGTTGGTATGGGATGACTGGAAACCATTTGATTATTTCAGTAAGCTCTTCCTCTTGCCAGGTGACATTGAATTCTTCACGCTGCACACTTTGCGCTCCGCCAATGATCCAAATTTCAATATCGTCCCGTTCACTTTTAATCTTTTTGGCTACTTCAAGCAACATGGGCCAGTTCTTTCGTTTGTCTAATCTGCCAATCCAGCCGATTATCTTTTTATCTTTGGGCAGTGTGGGTACACTGTTAAAGTCAATTTCCTCTATGGATAACGCACGGAAAAAAGATGTGTCAACGCCGTTGTAAACTACATTGATTGGGATATCATCAGTCAGAATAGAAACTAATCGTTTTTGATAATGTGAAGGAACAATGATTAATTCTGGCTGAATACCTTTAAATGTTTTTAAGTGGGGCATGAGTTTCATAAGTTCTGGTGTTCGGGCTTCCACAATGACAGGTCCTTTATATTTAGCTTTTCGGATCCATTTATAGGCTGCACCGGTATCAACAACAATGATGGCGTCATAGGCGTTGTTTTTGATAATTTTTATAATCTCACTTTCATCCTTCGTTAAATAAACGGGAGCAACATCCTGCATAATATGGAGCCCGCCGTGGTCTGTCGTATATAAAAATTCAGTATCAATTCCATGCTGTTTAAAATAAATCGAGCGGTTTCTCCATCCTGCATTTACCCCGCCAACGGTGAGGAGCCGCCAGATTACTAATACTTTCATTCAGCTTAAACTCCTTATTGTTATTTAGGGCGACCTCCATATTTAAAATAATTTAATAGCAGCGAGCATTTTTTGTGACAGCTTGCTATTTAGAGTTAGCGATGCCGGGGCTTCCTTTTTTTATAACCGTTTCAACGATCCCGGTCATCGATATTTTTCTCCTACAAATCGCTTCCTATAGTCGTGATTATCATAATCACTGTGGCTTTTACTGCTATCTCGGCTTTCCCCAACGAAACGTTTTTCGTCCTTGCGCTTTCGATCCTTTTCTCGTTTTCGATCTTTGTCTCGCTTTCGATCCCCAGTACGGTATTGCCCCCGCTCGCGATAATCCCAATATCTATCTATTTTTGCCATCACAGTATCCGGATTCTTGCCCCGAGCAAGCATTGTCTTGATCCATTCTTCTTTGAATACTTTGTGGACCAAGCCATGCAGCTGTGCAACATATTTTTCCTCATTCTTTGTAGTTAACAACTGATTGCTTAAATTTTTCATTTTTTCTTTATCTGGTTTTTGTGGCAATAAAACTTGATAGATTTGATGAGAAATCTCTTCCATGCGGATATAGTGCAGCCATTCCTCATATAATTTAGGTGCCATTTCTTGCACATGTGATAAAAAAATGGCCTTATTTTCTTCCCCTAAAGAAGTCAATAATTTCCGAGGATACGGATAGACGCGGTCACGCCAAACAGTCCTTGCTACGTCAATTACCTTCAAATTACCATCCGGCTGTAGGTAAATTTGCCTTTTATGATGGTCAATCCGCTCATAGCCAATCTTTTTAAACGTTATTAACATTTCAATTAGTTTGGCAGAAAGTGCTTCAGTAAGTGGATGCGATTGTAAATATTCGCGGATGTCCACCCCTTTGACAATATCCATCGCAATATAGCGTGCCCCTCTTGCATGTATTTTTGGAAAAAGATCTGTTTTTTGTCCAAGGGTTAGAGCATAGTGTTCTCGTGCACAATCATCTACGTTACCGAATACTTTCACACAAATATCATCAGAAACTTGAAATACCGCACCTTGGCGCCCTTTCCCTAACATAACTAATGGGGATTTGTTTTCTACTTCCACATCAGAATTTACAACGTTTTTAACTTTAATACCTTTTACCCATTTTTTTAATTCTTTAGTATCCACATTTTCCCTCCTTGCACTGAATAAAAATGATAGCAGTTGATTAGCTGGTTATAATCTCCATTAAATCCTTTATTTCCCGCCTGAGTTTTCAGCTTATCAAACAAATATTTCTTTAAAACAGAAAAAACTGCTGAACTTCATTGAATAATATAGTTAATTCATTGAAGGGGGGGAATGGTAGGGCAAGAGTCTAAAAATCCAAAAAAAATGGACAAAAGCCTTAGGTGTATCATTGTTTTTTTAAGAAATAGGCACAAAAAAGAAATGGCCAGCGATAAAAGGGATCGTTGGCCATTCCTTTTTTAGAAAACCTATTTAAGAACTTATCCTCGTTGAATACCATCCATAACTGGAAATTTGTGCACTGGAGGCGGACAAATACCCTTAAATGTATTTTTGTGGTGCCTGACACCTATCTCATTATTACCCCTGTGAGAAAGGTTAAAAAGACGTGGGTGCCAAGTTTTACTGTTGGTTGGGCGTTGGTGTCTTTTAGTGGGTCGAGGCAGACGATGTCCATTGCTTTGACTTTTGGATGCTTGGCAGCTGCTAGTACCCCTTCCAGCAGTTCTGTTGTTGTCATTCCCCCCGGCGTTGATGCCGGTACCCCTGGAGCATAGGCAATATCCAGTACATCCATATCAACGGTTAAATAAATCGTGTCCACCTTTGCGGACAGCTCTTCTAAACAGTGGCGGACCGTTTCTTCAATGCCCTTTTTCCTTGCATTCCGAAGTGTAATATAGTTAACGCCCTTTTCATCAGCGTATCTCTTTAAATCCTTCGTATTAAAAAAACTATGCAGACCGATGTTGTACATATCTGACCCCTTAACAACTCCGCTTTCAATCAGGTTTCGCATCGGTGTCCCGTTTGATGGACCATTATCCGTCAGATCCCGTAAATCAAAATGGGTATCAAATTGAAGAATCCCAATTTTCTCGGCAGGTCGTGCCTGGCGCAGCCCTTTCACCATCATCGCGGTAATCGAATGGTCCCCGCCAATTGCACACACCTTTGACGTTCTGAAATGGTCGTGGATAGCTGCAGATGCTTGAATAATATTATCATGACAACGGCGGATATCGGTAACGTGCATCGGAACGTCCCCAGCATCGATTGCTGTCATTTCCGATAAATCGATATCTTCATCCAAATTATAGGTTGTGAATCCCTTCCAAGCGCGACGGAAGGCATCCGGAAATTCAGAGGCACCCGACGCACTGATCGATGAACGGGAAAGCGGGACGCCGACAACTACAAAATCGGCGTCCTTGCTTTTTTCAGGATCAGAATCATAGGTAAGAGGCTGAATCCATTCATGAACCTTCGCAACATCTGCATCATGATCGGGTCTAACCCATGTAAAACTTGGCGGATTCAATTTAGGATAGAGAAAGCTCTTCAACTATATGCCCTCCTCTTACAACCACCTGACCATTTTTTACCACTGTATCTGTATGATTCACTCCATAAGAATATTGAAGCTTCATATAATTCTCGACGTTAAAAATCGTCACGTCGCCTTTTTTCCCAACTTCTAAACTGCCAAGCTCATGCCCGCGATTAATCGCATGGGCTGCATTAATCGTTGTTGCTATGATGACCTCTGCAGGTGTCATCCCCATTTTTAAACATCCTAGATTCATAATAAACGGCAAGGAAACAGTCGGTGACGAACCAGGATTACAATCAGTCGATAACGCAACCGGCACTCCCAGGTCAATCATTTTTCGGCCATTCGCGGATTCCGCCATTAAAAAGTAAGCTGTCCCTGGAAGTAACACTCCTACCACGCCTTTTTCCGCCATTGCCTTCATCCCTTTTTCCGATGCCTTAAGTAAATGATCCGCCGAAATTGCCCCAACTTCGGCTGCAAGCTCTGCTCCCTCATATGGTTCAATTTCATCCGCGTGAATCTTTGGAATTAATCCGTGCCGCTTTCCAGCTTCAAGAATGATCCTAGATTGCTCTGGTGTAAAAACGCCATGCTCACAGAAAACATCGTTAAAATCCGCCAGTCCAAGCTCCGCCACCTTTGGAATCATTTCTTCCACAAGCAGGCGCACAAACTCATCGGGATTTTCCTTGTATTCCTTTGGTACTGCATGGGCACCCATAAAGGTAGGTACGACATCAATAACATGATTTTCATTCAACAGTTTCGCTACTTCCAGCTGCTTAAGCTCTGTTTCCCATTCCATGCCGTAGCCGCTCTTGGCTTCAACCGTCGTTACACCGTGGCGCAAGAATTGATTTAACCGTTCATAGCTTTGTTGAAAAAGTTCCTCATGTGTGGCTGGCTGTGTCGCCCTTGTTGTTGCATGAATTCCGCCGCCTGAATTCATGATTTCCATGTAGGTTGCACCCTGCAGACGCATATTAAATTCATTTTCTCTGCTGCCGGCAAATACCAAGTGTGTATGCGGGTCAACGAGACCTGGAGTGACGAGCTTGCCGCTTGCATCCACCACTTCTGCTTCGCCAATACGGTCGGCAAATTTTTCACAAAGCTCTTCGTCCCTACCGACTGCTTGAATCACTCCGTCCTCGATCCAAACACTGCCATTTTCAATTATACCAAGCTCAGACATCGCGTCTTTTACTCGGGGAGCTTTTGAACTCCCCTGTAAAGTAACGAGCTGAGAAGCATTTCTGATAAAAATTGCTTTACTCAATTCGAACATCCTCTCAGTCTATTAGTCTTGCTGAAGCATTGGCATTTTAATGCCTTTTGCTTTTGCTGTTTTAATTGCAAGCTCATAACCGGCATCCGCATGACGGACAACACCCATTCCAGGGTCTGTGGTTAAGACACGCTGAAGTCGAACTTCTGCATCCTTCGTACCATCGGCAACAATTACCATCCCTGAATGCTGAGAATATCCCATACCAACGCCGCCGCCATGGTGTAACGATACCCAGCTTGCACCGCCGACAGCATTAATCATCGCATTCAAAATCGGCCAGTCAGATACAGCATCACTGCCATCCTTCATTGCTTCTGTTTCACGGTTAGGCGACGCTACAGAGCCTGCATCCAAATGGTCCCGACCAATTACAATTGGTGCTGAAACCTCACCTGAAGCAACCATGTCGTTAATCACTTTGCCAAAGCGGGCACGGTCACCGTATCCAAGCCAGCAAATACGAGCTGGAAGCCCTTGGAAGCTGATTTTTTCTTGCGCCATTCTTACCCATTTGCATAGGTGCTCATCATCTTTAAACTCACGTAGAAGTGCTTCATCAATTTTACGAATATCTTCGGGATCACCGGAAAGTGCTGCCCAGCGGAACGGACCTTTTCCCTCACAGAATAGCGGGCGAATATAAGCCGGTACAAACCCCGGGAAATCAAAGGCATTTTCCACCCCTTCATCTTTTGCTACTTGCCGGATGTTATTTCCGTAATCGAAAGTAACCGCACCTTTTTCTTGTATTGTCAGCATAGCCTTTACATGGATTGCCATGCTTTGCTTAGAAAGTTCCACATACTTGGCTGGATCTGCTTTCCGTAATGCAGCTGCTTCTTCTAAGGTAAAACTAACAGGCACATAGCCGTTTAATGGATCGTGTGCAGAGGTTTGATCTGTTAACACATCTGGGTTGAAGCCTTTTTCAATCATTAGCGGTAAAATTTCGGCTGCATTTCCTAATAAACCAATCGATAATGCCTTACCCTCGACTTTCGCTTCATGCGCCATTTTCAATGCCTCATCAAGGTCATTTGTCTTTACATCAAGGTAAGCAGTTTCAATGCGGCGGTCGATTCTTGTCTCATCTACATCAATCGCTAAACAAACACCATCGTTCATTGTTACCGCTAGTGGCTGCGCACCACCCATGCCGCCAAGTCCTGCAGTAAGTGTAATTGTGTGTTTTAATGTTCCGCCATATGCTTGACGAGCTAATTCAGCAAACGTTTCATAGGTTCCTTGAACAATTCCTTGGCTGCCAATATAAATCCAGCTTCCTGCCGTCATTTGTCCATACATCATTAAGCCTTTTTGATCAAGCTCATGGAAATGTTCCCAATTCGCCCAAGCAGGCACAAGGTTGGAGTTTGCAAGTAATACACGTGGGGCATCCTTGTGGGATTTCCAAACGGCTACCGGTTTACCAGATTGAATTAACAATGTTTCATCATTCTCTAATTCAAGCAGTGTTTTCACAATTGCATCATAGGACTCCCAGTTACGGGCAGCCTTCCCAATGCCGCCATAAACAACTAAATCCTCTGGTCTTTCAGCAACCTCTTGATCAAGATTGTTCATCAACATGCGTAGTGCAGCCTCTTGAATCCAGCCCTTTGCATGTAAGTCTGTTCCTTTATAGTTCTTAATTACTCGCTTTTTTTCTGTATTCGTTTCCATTCATTTCACTCCCTATTTATCATTCTACTTACATTATAAAAAGATAATTTTCTGAAAAATAGAGATGAAAAATTAGAAAAAAGATGATATCAATGGATTAATCTACATTTTTTTTAGGAATATCACCAAATTAATGATAATATTTTTATAAAAGTATAATTTTTATAGAAAAAAAGAACAGTCAGACTGAACTGTTCTTTTTTCACTTATATCTAATCCGATTTTTGCATTCTGAAATCTCTTGGCGTCACACCGATTATTTCCTTAAACATTCTGCTAAAATAATTGGCATTCTGATAGCCCGCCAGTATCGAAATCTCTTTAATCGGCTTTCTTGTTTCAATTAATAATCGCTTTGCTTCTTTCATTCGTATGCTTGCCAACATCTCTGTAAAACTGGAGCCTGTTTTCGTGATCAGAAGATGACTGAAATAGGACGGATTCCGGTCTACATTTTGTGCAACGTCTTCCAATCGAAGACTGCTATTAGAAAAATTCGCCCTCATATAAGAAATTCCTAGTTCAATTGGATCTTGTTTCAAGTTTTGCATGCTAGTTTCGGCACCAATAAATATTTTTTGACTAAATAAAATGAGGTTTTGAACTGTCCGATAGAGAACTGTATCATATAGTATTGAATTGAAAATATATCGGTAATCTTGTTCAAGACTTGGATTATCGTTTAGATTGTAGGTCTTCATAAATCTTCTTATTTGCGCCAAAATGCTCGTTAACCTTATTCTTACTAGACCGGGATCCGGATAGGGATCATGTAATTGAAGAAATTCATCATAAAGCCACGTTTTTATTTTTTCCAAATCAAGATTTGTCAGCATGTCGACCCATTCTCTTTGTTCCGGAGGTGTTAAAAAAGGATCGATATGCCCCCAATCTGGTGAAAACTCTAACTCCACTACTTGTCGATAACCTTTATAGTAGGTAAACTCCAGCATTTTCTTGGTTTGCAGGTATTTTTGGTTAAGGGTCATAGCCGAGGAGGTTCCTTTATGTACAACGATCGCCAGTGGATCAGAATATTCTTCTTCCCACTTTCTCATCGCTTTTTGGCATTGTTCTGTTATATTGTGGCAATTATCCTTAAAAAGAAGCACCACCATATCACTAAGTGCGAAAACGCCGCGGTTGTCTATAAATGGATATTCCATGATATAGGAATATAAAGTAGGCACCATATCGACACTCTCTGTCTGAAAGGCCGCTATTTTTACATTTTCAGATGTTGTTTCCTGGGAGAGGAATAATCCTTCATAGGAAATGTCTTTGTGAGAATGAGGATGGTGAATGCTATTTGTATAAAAATTAGAGTTCAGTCTGCGTGATGCCTTTTGAAAGGCTGATTTCACCTTTGTCGTCGAAAAAGGTTTTATCATTAAATCCATTGCCTGCATATCGATAGCCAGTCGTGCTTTTTCAAAGGTTGCTTCTGCACTGGTTAAGAGTAAGATAGGATCATAGATTTGCATCAGTTCACGGAAGGCGGACCATACCTCCTTGCTGATCATATCTAACTCCAAAAGCACGATATCAGGGATTTCTTTTTCAAACAAAACTATAAATTCCTGATAGTTTGATGCTATTATAATGTCCGACACGGGAATAGAAGAAGTTTTTAATAACCATTTTAACCCCTCCCGCTCATTCAAATCCCGATCGGCTATCAACCACTTACCCTCCATAAAGCAGTCACCCCTTCTCCACAATTATACATAAAAACCGGCAGCAGCACGATACGAATGATTTCCAGGTCTTATGTAAATTAAAGTGTATGGTAGGCAGGAAATTGAAGATCAAATTTGCGCATTACACGCGTAAGGTCTCAATGAATTTTTATTTTGGAATACAGCCAATGTCAATACGACGAAGGTTGACTAAAAACCGGTTTAAATAAAAAAGGACAAATCCCCCGCTCGTACCTGGGATTTGTCCTTTTTCCTAAATTGATATCAGGACTTAAATTGTGGTCTGGAGAACATGATCCCTAAGCCTAAACCAAAGATTATGGCAAGAAGATGCGTGCCATCTGTTGATAGCGAAAGAAAATTGAGAGTCATGCTATAGCTTTCATTTGCTAAGCTCAATAGAACTTGCTCAAAAACCGGTTTGTAAAGAAGAAAATAAGGAATCAGAACCAATGGAACCGCAAGCCAGTTTCGCCCGATAAAATATTTGGTTAACAGAAAATAAATGACGGCAAATAAAATAGCGAATCCGTTAACAAACGAATTGATATACTGGAGTGCTCGACCCGGCTGATCTAAAAAAGCTAAAACACTTAAGTATATTATCCAAAAAAGTGCCATTATAATAGCAAAAACCTGCGTTTTCACAAAAAACTTCATAAACTAATCACCTTCTATTTCAAAAAAAATCATACCGTTACCATACCAGTATTTCAACCTATATTCAATTAGTACACTCACCGTCATGATAAAAACTTGGGTTTTTTCTAAATAATAATTTATATATTCCAAAAAAATAAAATGGATTATTTCCATGTTATAATTCGTGTAAATCTTAGTAATACATTTGTATTGTGGAGGCGGACACATGGGGAATGAGGCACATTTAAAGAAAAATATTGGCTTTGCCGTAGCGACTTCTTTGGTAGTTGGAACCGTAATCGGATCTGGAATCTTCATGAAGCCTGGGATCGTGATTGCTTCCACTGGAAATTCAACAATGGCACTTTGGGCTTGGATTATAGGCGGTATTATCACACTCGCCAGCGGTTTAACGATTGCCGAAGTTAGTGTCAAAATCCCAAGAACCGGTGGTCTATACGTTTATATTGAAGAGGTTTACGGAAAGTTTTGGGGGTTTTTATGTGGCTGGGTACAAACTCTTATCTACGGACCAGCTATTATGGGGGCACTCGGACTCTATTTCGGATCCCTCGTAGCAGGGCTATTTGGTTTTTCTCAAGAAAGTAATACTATTATTGGAATCATAACGATTATTTTTCTAGTATTTATGAATTTATTAGGAACACAGTATGGAGGTTTGATCCAAAATATCTCTACGATAGGAAAATTAATTCCCATCATTCTCATTGCCACATTTGGGATTTTTCAAGGTGAGCATCAAGTGCTAAATATGGACAGCGGTATTACCCAGTCCTTGAGCATGGGGGCAGCAATTATAGCAACCCTTTTTGCCTATGATGGCTGGATGAATGTTGGTTTTATGGCAGGAGAAATGAAAAACCCTAGTAAAACACTTCCAAGAGCCATCATCTCGGGAATTGTTATTGTCATTATTTCTTACTTAACTGTCAATATCGCGATGCTCCATGTGCTGCCAGCAAACAAAATTGTTGAATTAGGTCCTAATGCAGCTAGCACAGCGGCAACGATTCTATTTGGAAAAATGGGTGGAAACTTGCTGAGTATTGGGATTCTTGTTTCTATTTTCGGTTGTTTAAATGGAAAGGTATTGACATTCCCTAGGATTCCGTATGCAATGGCGAAAGATGGATTCTTACCCGGTGCAAAAGCCATATCTTATATCCATCCAAAAACGAAAACACCTGTAGGGGCTACACTTTCTCAACTTGTCATAGCGGTCCTGATGATGATTTTGACAAATCCCGACCGACTTTCTGATATTGCTATATTTACTGTATTTACGTTTTATGTTTTGTCCTTTATCGCCGTGTTCATACTACGAAAAAAAGGATTGCATAACAGCGAAACACTTTATAAAGTACCTTTATATCCGATTACACCAATCGTCGCTATACTTGGCGCCCTTTATATCATTGGCAGTACTCTTATCAACACTCCGTTAGACGCGGTCTTATCGATCGTAGTAACCTTGATAGGAATCCCAGTCTACCTAAAACTAAACGCAAACAAACAAAAACACCCCCAACCCAAAGCAAACTAATGTGGTGCCTTCCACCATTAATAAGTCTTGGGTATTGTAAATGGTGCCTGACACCATTTACAATGATGTCACTGTGATAAAACAAAAAAGGACAAGTTGGATTTTCAGATCCATTTTGTCCTTTTTCTTTTTACTAATTGTTTTTCTTTGGTTTAACCTACGTTTAGGCCGAAGTCTGTTGCGATGCGGGCTAGTCCGCCTTGGTAGCCGGAGCCGACGGCTGAGAATTTCCATTCACCGTTGTGTCGGTATAACTCCCCAACGATAATAGCTGTTTCAATGGAGAAGTCCTCCCCTAAATCATAGCGAATGATTTCTTGATTTGTCTCTTCGTTTACGATACGGCAGAAGGCATTCGACACTTGTCCAAAATTCTGACCGCGCGCTTCTGCATCATGAATCGTAATGACAAAAGAGATTCTCTCCACTTGAGCAGGCACGGCTGATAAATTTACTTTTATTTGCTCATCGTCACCGTCGCCTTCTCCTGTACGGTTATCACCTGTATGTACAACGGAACCATTTCCGCCTTCAAGCTGATTATAGAAAACAAAATCCCGTTCAGATGCACATTTACCATTCGCATTTAATAAAAATATACTTGCATCTAAATCGAAATCGTTTCCACCATCATAACGATTTGTATCCCAGCCAAGACCAACAATCACCTTGGATAAACCTGGATTTGTTTTCGTTAAATCTACTTTTTGACCTTTAGATAATGAAATTGTCATACTAACACCCTTTCGTATCTTATTTTTATTGTATCTTCCTATGAAAAATAGAAAGCTACTTTCATACTACACCCTTACCTATGATTTTTCACGTAAGATGATATTTTCAACCCCAAATATTCCAATACCTGCCTTAAGTGTACAGAATTAAGCCTTGTTTTTCTACTTTTAGCTATTAAAAAAAGCTTTCTTGTCTTTTAATAAAAACAACTTTATCCTTTTTTAAATCAGGGTTTGAACTGCAAAAAATGGGCAAATTAAGAAAGTTAAACCCAAAATGGCAGGTTGTGCTATAATGAACTGTCAGGCAAACTAGTTCGCCGTTTATATTAAGCAGGGAGCGATTCTTTTATGATAAAAATTGAAATACCAAATCCAGATGTCGTAATTACGAAAAAAAGACAAGTGGGAGAAAAAGTCGAAGCAGTACTAAGCAGTGCATATGGTTTTACCGATTACAATAAAATTCCCCGTGATAAAGGCGGAATCATCTTATTTTTTAACGCTAACGACGAATTACTTTTTGTCGGCAAAGCTAGAAAATTAAGACCCCGAGTGAAGCGCCATTTTGAAGATACTGTATCACCAATCAAAGCGCATCGCGATGAAGTATATAAAATTGCAGTTTTTGCAGTTGATGAGCCAATGGAGAGAGAGATCTATGAGACCTATATTATTAATACTCTTCAGGCAAAATACAATATCGATAAAGTCTTCTATAAATAATCATTTTTAAAGCAAAGAGCGGGTAACGACATGTTAAGACCTGCTCTTTGCTTTATTAGCTGATATCCCCATACTTCAAAATCATTTCTTTTTCAATATGACTTGCCCGTATTCCAAATTGCGGCTTCAACTGCCCTACTTTTTCACCTAACAAAATCTTGATTGCCAGGTATGGAAGGTTAATGCCGGAAAGACAGCTGACATGCATCCCCCCACTCATTCGTGGATTGATTTCGAGCAGCTTCGGCACACCTTTGTTATATTTTACCTGGATATTGAACACATACGGCAACTTATATTCCTGATGGAATTTGTGGGCTAGCTGGATCAGCTCAAGACTTTCAACAAGCTCCCTCACTCGTCCATCCCCTTTCATCCGGGGAATCGCTGCGTACAATTCATCTTGCGAAGAAACGCAGTCTATACTATATTCCCTGCCCTCCAAAAACTCTAACACCATTAAATCGGGAAAGGTTTCCTGCTGGCTTAGGATCTCGCAGGCATAGGAGTAAGGAATTCGATAGCCAATCCCCTGTTGGAAAAGCTGGTTAATGGACTCAATTTTGTCCTTGATCACACGAAAACCATTTGCCCCTTCACCTATGACAGGTTTAAAGCAAACTTCGTGACCTTTTTCCTTGAGCCGTACATAGGCCTGTTGAAATTCAATTATATTATTGACCACATAATAGTCAGGTATGGAAAAGGTTGCTTCACCATTTGCAAGCATTTGATAGGCGGCCGCTTTATTATCTAGCGTTTCCATTAAGACAGAATTTGGGCAAACAAGGACTTTCACACCCAATGCTTCGAAAGCAGCCAGCCGTTTCGATATAAGAACATTTTCTTTCCGAGGAATGAAAATATTTATCTTGTACCTTTGACAAAAATCAAGACAAAACTCAATATATTGATCCCCGGATATGTCAGGCTCGACAAAAGCGTAATCACAATTTTGCAAATAAAGTGCATCTTTATTTGGATGTGTTCCATAAATGACAAATTTCCGATGATCTTCATTGGCTCGAATCATATCAATATAATGCGAAACCGTCGTAAACCATCGATTAAACCAAATCTTCATTTGTATCCTCTTTCATGTTGTAGTTAAGACCTATTCCATTATGGTCTAACTGCTAGTATTTTATAATCACTGAATTTATTGTTCAATAGATGATTACATATTACTTGATTTGCCAATCTGTTAAAAAAAAACGCTTCTGCTAAAGCAGAAACGGTTATGTTGAGTGAATCACTTGCTACTCCCGCTTATTATTTCTTTTCTCTGTAAACATTTTTTATCTAAACCAGGCTCTTCAGGTTATTCAATCTTGATGTAAACTCCTTGATTGCGTTAAGATCTAATTTTGATTGGTCCTTAGTGATTCCGTCGACTTTTTTTACTACCTGTCTTTCAAAAAAGTTCATTTTAGAAACTAGAAATTCTCCGCCAAACAATCCCATGACAACAGAGTTCTTTCGCAATTCCTGTGGAAAAGCATTGTTAAATTGATCGATGGCCATTTCACCGTCTCGCATACAAACTAGAAAAAGCCCTAATTCCTTCTCCAAAAGTTCTTCATGGTGATTTTGGATAAATTTTTTAATTCTCCTTTGAATCTGTCCAGCGTGAATCGAACCTCCGATGATGACAGTATCAAAATCCTTAACGTCAAAAATAGTTTTCTCCCTTTTTAAATCTACCGATAAAACTTCCCCTACGAGGTTCTCGCTTAATAATCCAACCACTTTTTCTGTAGTCCCATGGGATGAGCAATAAACAATTAAACTTTTCATGTTCTATTCCCCTTCCTTCCTATAATAAAGAAAACTCGCCGATTGGCGTGCCCCTGAGGGCGAAGACAAAGGCGCAGTTGCCCTTATGCCTGATAGAAAAGCTATACTATCCTACCGGCCCAAAAAACCAGCAGTAAATACATATGTAAAGGCCGGGATTCAACTATACTCAACTCTATTATAAATCCATTTCTACCTTCAAGGTTATACCAATATTGGCAATATTATTACAACCGTACGTGGTGCCTAACTGCACGTGGTGCCTGACACCATTTACACCATCCACGACGTATTAATGGTGTCAGGCACCAAATTGCAATGTGCCATTTTTCAATTGAAGATTTTCTTTACAAATTGGCCGATCTCGTTGATTGCCTTTCTTGCTTCGGGTAATGCATCACCACTTATTTGCCATACATGCCACATTCCGTTCCAAACCTTAATCGTGACAGCGACACCTGCATTCCTTGCATGGTCAGCTAGTATCTCTGCATCACTTTGCAAAATTTCATGATTCCCTGCCTGGATAAACAAAGGCGGCAACCCTGTAAGGTCTGCGAAGATAGGGGATATAAGCGGGTGGTCGAGGGGTTCATGACCTGCATATATCCTTGCTGCTTCTCTAACTGCTTTCCTATGTAAATAGGGATCAACCCCGTTATTTTTCCTATAACTTTCCCCGCTGCTTGTTAAATCCACCCATGGCGAAAGACAAACAATTCCAGCCGGTAAGGGCTCGTTCTGATCTCTTAACACCAATGCAGTCGCTAGAGATAACCCGCCGCCTGCAGAATCACCTGCAAAAATAATGTTTGAGGGAGCGTAACCCTGACGCAATAGCCAGCGATAAACATTGACAGCGTCTTCAATTGCAGCAGGAAATGGATGCTCCGGGGCAAGGCGATACTCCGGAAATAGCACCTTTACCCCTGATGCTTTGCCAATTCTCGCTGCCAGCGGTCGATGGGTATTGGCTGAACATAGTGCATAACCCCCGCCGTGTAAATAAAGAATCACCTTATCTTCCAATGTGCTGCCGCTGCCTGGAGAAATCCACTCCGCGTACAATCCTTCAATTTCAAGCGGCATTACCTTACAGTTTTTTGGAAGCTTTTCCAGTTTCCTCGCAGCTGCATCTAGCATCTGCCGCTTTTCTTCTATTCCTTTTTCCCTTAACCCCTTTTTCACTGTTCTTTTTACCGATACCTTAATTGCTTTTTCAAAAAAATAACTTCGAAAACTTGGCACGATTCCTAACCCCCTTTTACCAAATAATTGTTAATTTCATTATACTAAAAAAACCTTAGACGCAAATCCAGATTTCGGCATTTTCAGTCAATGTTCCAATAATTTTGTAAATATTCTGTAATGATTCTTCCATTTCTTGTTTCATATAGTACAATTATCTTAACTAGCACATTTTACCCGGAGGATATCATGAATCGACTTACAGACCATTTAATTCTTATTTCCTTTGATTGTCTTTCTGCTTTAGACTTTCCGATTATAAAAGACTTGCCCCACTTTCAGACCATATTGAAAAACGGTACGTATGTGGAAAATGTTGAAACGATCTATCCATCAGTAACCTATCCTTGCCATGCGACCATCGTCACTGGAAATTATCCGAACCGGCATGGGGTGGTCAATAATACCCTCCTACAGCCAGGGATGGTTTCCCCTGATTGGAATTGGTACCGCGATTGTATCCAAGGAACTACATTGTATGATGAGGCAAAGAAGGCAAATTTGACCACCGCTGCCCTATTATGGCCTGTTACCGGCAAAGCAAAGATCGACTACAATATGCCGGAAATTTTCGCTAATCGCCGGTGGCAAAATCAAATTCTTGTTTCGCTAATGAGCGGCACCCCCCGCTTTCAATGGGATCTCCATAACCGTTATGGGCATATCCGTAAAGGTTTATGCCAGCCAGAATTAGATGACTTCGTCTTAGAGTCAACTGTCGATACGATTAAAACAAAAAAGCCTAATTTATTAATGGTACACTTTACAGATTTAGATACACAGCGTCATTATCATGGGTTTTCTTCTAATGAAGCTATGGCGGCAATTCAGCGTCATAACCAGCGTCTCGGAAGAATTCTAGAAGCTTTAAAGGAAAGCGACATCTATGAAAACTCCACAGTGGTGGCATTAGGCGACCATAGTGCACTAGATGAAAATAAAGCGGTAAATCCTAATGTTCTTTTCTATAAAAAAAATCTAATCACAGCAAACACAAAAGGGAAGATAATTAATTGGAAGGCCTATTGTAAAAGTTGTGATGGCTCTGCATATATTTACATTAAAGACAAACATGATGCAGTCATTTTTCAAGAGGTTAAAGGTATATTAGATTCATTGCTTGATGATCCTGACTCAGGGATTGAGCAAGTGCTTACAGGTGAACAAGCAGCAGAAAAAGGGGCAGATGGTACATGCGCCTTTATGATTGAAGCGAGTCCCGGGTATTATTTTTTAGAAGACTTTGAGGGTGAGTATATTAAACCAATCACCCGAGAGGATACTACCGCAGATAAAAAGTTTACATTAGCCTGTCATGGCTATTCACCTGAAAAAGAACAATATGGAACCATTTTTATGGCGGCCGGAAAAGGAATTAAGCATATCACCCTGCCTTCTATCCGTCTCATAGATGAAGGCCCAACATTCGCTAGGCTTCTAGGTGTTAACTTAGGAAGTACAGATGGAAGGGTTGTTAAAGAAATGTTGACTTTATAAACCTTATGAAGGGGGAACATGAATGAGTCGGATGTCAAAACAAGAAAAGAGCTGGGTGCTTTATGATTGGGCAAACTCTGCCTATTCCATCCTAATCACCACAGCCGTATTTCCGCTCTATTTTAAGGCGGCTGCAAATGAGGCGGGACTTGCCGCTTCTACTTCCACAGCTTACTGGGGCTATGCTAATTCGTTTGCAACACTGCTAATTTCGCTTTGTGCACCTATTTTGGGGAGCATCGCAGATTTTAAAGGCTTCAAAAAACGATTTTTCACCTTTTTCTTTGCGCTTGGAATTATATTTACCTTATTACTCTCCGTGGTGCCAAGTAATCAATGGCTCATTCTATTAATCTGTTATATGGTTACCGTCATCGGTTTTGGTGGAACGAACATTTTCTACGACGCTTTCCTTGTCGATGTGACGACGGAAGAGCGGATGAATCAGATTTCATCAAAGGGGTTTGCTATGGGCTACATCGGAAGTACGATTCCGTTCATTATTGGTATTGCCCTAATTATTTTATCGCAGCAAAGCATACTTCCTATATCCGTTACCATCGCGAGTCAAGCCGCATTCGCAATTACTGCCTTATGGTGGGGATTGTTTACGATTCCGATGCTAAAAAATGTCAACCAGGTTTATTATAAAGAACGTGTTCCAAACCCTTTTTCAAATGGTTTTAAACAGCTTTTTGAAACAATTAAGAAAATTAAGCTTTACCGCCCTTTATTTCTATTTTTATTAGCTTATTTCTTTTACATTGATGGAGTTAACACAATCATTACAATGTCAACGGCATACGGATCCGATTTAGGAATCTCATCTACAAACCTCTTAATTATTTTATTTGCTACACAAGTAGTGGCTGCGCCATTTGCGATTTTATATGGAAAGCTTGCCGATAAATTTAGAGGTAAAACAATGCTGCTGGTAGGAATTTTTGTTTATATCGTCATTTGTACGTATGCGTATTTTTTAAAAACTACTTTAGATTTCTGGATTCTTGCTATGCTTGTTGCATCCTCCCAAGGTGGGATCCAGGCATTAAGCCGTTCCTATTTTGCTAAACTAGTTCCAAAAGATAGTGCAAATGAGTTCTTTGGATTCTACAGTATCTTTTATAAATTTGCTGCCATCTTAGGGCCGTTTTTAGTCGGCTTAACCGCCCAGTTAACCGGCAACACCAATAGCGGCGTATTCAGCCTTATTGTTTTGTTCATTATCGGCGGCTCAATTCTCCTCCGTGTACCGGAAGCAAGTAATATTTCAAAAACAAATTCTTTAACACAATAAACAAAAAGAGAGCTTACCAGCAGGTGAGCTCTCTCATTTTTATTTTACATCATATCCTTGGTCATCAATCGTTTCTTTAATTGTGCTAAGGGAAACATCATTTGCATCAAATTCGACATCCACTTGGCCTTTATCAAGCATTACAGAAACCTTTTTAACACCTTGAAGCTTTCCAACGCTGCCTTCAACCGCTTTAACACAATGACCGCAAGACATTCCACTAACATTTAAAGTAACATGTTCCATTTTTCATTCCTCCATTATTTTTTCATTAATTTTTGGATGGTGACAAGAACCTCATCCAAGACCTCAAAATCGCCTTCTTGGATTCTCTCGACCACGCAGCTTTTCATATGGCCTTCTAGTAAAATTTTAGCAACGCTATTTAATGCCGATTGGGTGGCGGAAATTTGATTTATGACATCATCACAGTACGTATCTTTTTCAATTAACCCTTTAATGCCGCGTATTTGTCCTTCTATCCGGTTAAGTCTTGTTACCAGATTATTTTTCACTTTATCCGAATGGTGACTCTTTCGCTGGCTCCCCACATGTGTACAGCAGGAATCTTCAATTATTTCTTCCTCATTCCTGTGGTCCAAAGACATTCAACCTCCTTTTTTTGCCCCTATTATATCATACCCCCGTATCGTAATACGATGGACATATTTCAACATCTTTATTTCACTTCAATAACATAAGAAAATACTCTTACTTTTCCATTCTGTTTAAATTCAGCCCAAATTTTATATTTTCCTGCTTGATCAAACTTTGTTTCAAAAATAGGTTCCTCTTCATTGAGGGGGTGAACGTGAAGGTATTGATCAGCATCTTCATTTAAAATAACCACATGACCGGCAGCCCCCAAATATGGCTCGAGCGTTGTTTTATCCAATTTAAAGTTGAGTGTAATCGGTTTTCCAGCTTCAAATGAACTGACATCCATTTCCACCGTTTTTCCATCAACCGTTTTAACGAAGGTTTCATCCGCTTTAAGATCAGCATGACTATGGGATTCCTGCTGCCCTCCAACATCGAAGGCAAGTGGCGTGACCTCATAGTTTAGTTTCAAAGGTTTAATATCGATAAAAGCCTTATAGGCCCCATCCTTTAATTCATGAGAAATTTCAAACTTGCCTGCTCCCACTCTTACAGGATGTAGATGATAATATTGATCTAGATGTTCATCTACCACGATTAGATGAAGTAGTTTCTCATGGTTTACCTCAAGCTCATCAACTGGTTTGCCGTTAGGATCGTTGAGATTGATTGTGATTTTTCCATCATTATAAACGAAATCAGCCTTTACATCTCCAGATTTTTTATCACCTCCTTCGTGTCCATGACCATTACTCGTTTCATCATGACCTGAAACTTTTTCCGTGGTCTCATGACTGGTTGCTTCACCATGCTTCACTGTTTTATTGAAAAAACTATCATAGGCTGCGTAACTGCCAATCACAATAAGTAAATACACAACAGCGGCTATCGCCCACTTTTTCATTAACATCGCTCCTTTTTGAAAATTGATTACTGTCTATCTCCAGCACCTTGCGTCAAATTTACTTTGCGATCCCCCTATGATAAGTCAACATCAGATCGCAATTAATCTCAGTGTTGTCAGCTTCAGAGCCTGGGACTTCCACTATTCTGTTTTCCTTTATCTCAGTCGAAACGCTAAAGTCCATACGCGCTAACTAAGTAATTCCCTTTACTAGTTCAATTTAACTCGTTGCAGTCTAAGTGCATTCAATACAACTGAAACAGAACTAAATGCCATCGCAGCACCGGCAAGCCATGGTGCGAGTAAACCAAGAGCAGCCACTGGGATACCGAGTGTGTTATAGCCAAACGCCCAGAATAAATTTTGTTTGATATTGCGAATCGTCTTCTTACTTATGACGATCGCATCTGCAATACTTGTTAAGTCGCCCCTCATTAACGTAATGTCGGCTGCTTCCATTGCAACATCCGTTCCAGTACCAATTGCCATACCAATATCAGCAATCGCAAGGGCCGGAGCGTCATTAATCCCATCACCAACCATGGCAACCCTCTTCCCTTGGAGCTGTAATTTTTTCACCTCGTCGGCTTTCCCTTCTGGTAATACCTCAGCGATCACGGCGTCAACACCAACCTCGTTTGCAATTGCATTTGCAGTCCGGACGTTATCACCCGTCATCATAATCACTTCAAGCCCCATATCCTTTAATTTTTTTATTGCTGCTTTTGACGTTTCTTTTACTGTATCAGCTACAGCAACGATGCCAGCAATAGTACCATCAACCGCAACAAGCATTGCTGTTTTTCCATTTTCCTCGAGTGCTTCCATCTTCATACCGGCTGCTTCAAAGGCAATGTCGTATTTATTAAGCAATTTACGGGTTCCGATTAATAAGACCCTGTCATTGACTTCCGCTTTAATTCCATATCCAGGGATGGCCTCAAACTCCTTCACTTCCAAGAAATCAATCCCTTTTTCCTTAATGCCACTTACTATTGCCTCAGCCAATGGATGCTCAGATTGTTTTTCGGCAGATCCAACTAATTGTAAGAATAATTGTTCGGAAAAATCCCCATCAACAATTACATCGGTTAACACAGGCTTTCCATTTGTCACTGTACCAGTTTTATCTAAAACAATCGTCGTGATCCGGTGTGTCATCTCCAAGTGCTCCCCGCCTTTAAATAAAACACCCGCTTCTGCTGCACGGCCAGAGCCTGCCATGATAGATGTCGGAGTAGCCAAACCTAATGCACAAGGACAAGCGATAACCAAAACTGCAATCATTTTTTCCAGTGCATCGGCGAAGTTGCTTGGGCTTACCCAAATAAACCAAACTAAAAACGTTACGACAGCAATCCCAATGACAATCGGTACGAAAATTCCAGAGATTTGATCAGCTAACCGTTGTATCGGTGCTTTCGAGCCTTGAGCTTCTTCTACTACTTTAATAATTTGAGCTAATGCAGTATCTTTACCGACTTTAGTGGCTTTTATTTTTAAAAATCCATTTTTGTTGATCGTTGCGCCAATGACTGCATCACCGACGGATTTATCAACTGGAATACTTTCACCTGTCAGCATCGATTCATCAAGAGCCGAGCGTCCCTCGATAATTTCACCATCAACAGGTACCTTTTCACCAGGTTTTACAAAAATAATATCGCCAACCAGAACTTCCTCTAAAGATACCTCGAGTTCTTTTCCATCTCTAAAAACCGTTGCCGTTTTTGCTTGAAGACCCATCAATTTCTTAATCGCTTCTGAAGAACGCCCTTTTGCACGAGCTTCAAACAATTTCCCTAAAATAATCAGCGTGATTAACACCGCACTCGTTTCAAAATAAAGTTCAACCATGTGCTGCCCTGAACCAATTGAAACGATAGACAAGTATAGGCTGTAGAAATAAGCAGCGGATGTTCCCAGTGCCACTAACACATCCATGTTGGCACTGCCATTTCTAAGTGCCTTATATGCACCTACATAAAACTGCTTTCCAACAATGAACTGAACGGGGGTGGCAAGTGCTAATTGAACCCACGGGTTCATCAACATGTCAGGAAGGTAAATAAACGATGTAATCTTAAAGTGACTGACCATAGCCCATAATAGTGGAAATGCTAAAATCAATGAGAAGATAAACTTTCCTTTCTGCTTTTCGATTTCCCTTTCGCGATGATCCGTACTGTCTCCTGCTTTGTCCTGCTTTACTTTTGCCTCATAACCAATTTGCTTAACTTTTTTTACGATTTCTTGGATGGTTATTTGTGATGGATTAAATTCCACCCCTGCTGTTTCAAGCGCTAAATTTACAGCAGCTTTATTTACACCATCAAGTTTATTCAATCCTTTTTCAATTCGCACCGCACATGCCGCGCACGTCATGCCAATGATGTCAAATTCCACTTTTTCAGATAAAACCCCATATCCAAGATCATCAATCTTCTTGATAAAATTATTTACATTTGTTTCTGCTGGATCATATTTGATTGTCGCCTTTTCAAGTGCCAAATTCACTGACGCTTCTTGAACCCCTTCTTGCTTTTTTAATCCTTTTTCAATTCGGATCGCGCAGGCAGCACACGTCATTCCTGTAATCGGTAATTGCACCTCTTTTATGTGAGAACTCATTTTTCCTTCCTCCATTCTATTCGCCCTTATATGTGATTCCTTGATTTGGTATTTATCTTATATTTCTATACTATACCCCCCTATCCTATATTGTCAACAAAAAATATAAAAATATTAGCCCATTTTTTAAACTTACCGATTAGCGAGCTCATAAAAGTGAAAATTGAGGCGTAGTTTTACTCATGCCTGATTGGGTAGCTTTTCTATCCTATTAGCAAAAAACCCATCACGTTCCAAAAACGTGATGGGCCTGTTGTTTATTCCATATTCATGATAATCGTTTGATGGATATTTCGAATGACATCACCAAGACTGATGGCACCAACCACATGATTTCGATTTTCTATTTTTTTAGGATAGCGTCCAAAAATCCAAGGTTTAAATTATATTTATTAAATATAATCTCTTCCTTTTCATCATCAGCTTGTTTAATCTCAGATATTTCTTTGTTAAGACGTTCCATTTTCCGATCCAACTGTGCTGCAATGGTCGCTGCATCTTTTAATTCCTCAATCATATGGCTTGGAACTTCTTTGTTGTATTTGTAATAAATCTTGTGTTCTAAGCTTGCCCAAAAATCCATAGCAATCGTCCGAATTTGAACTTCGACATTCGTTAATTCCTCACGATCGGACATGAAGATCGGAATTTCTAATATTAAATGGAGACTTTGATAACCATTCGGCTTTGGATTTTTTATATAATCCTTATAATCGACAACCCGAACGTCTTTTTGATTGCTAATCATCTTAGCCAACTCGTAAATATCTGAAATAAATGAACATGTAATTCGAATCCCTGCGATGTCCCTAATATTTTCTTTGATTGAAGGTATTGAAACTTCATATCCTTTCCGATACACTTTCTTAAAAATACTTTCCGGTGATTTTAATCGTGATTTTACATGCTCTATTGGATTATAGTCATGC
>NZ_JBALPG010000029.1:0-17378 GCF_036965245.1 Neobacillus drentensis | reverse complement strand
ACAAAAAAACACGGTACAGTCACAATTAAATTTACTGAATCTAATTATGAGGTTATAACCATTCCAGCATAGGTGGAAGAAAAATAGCACTTACGATCAAGAAATAATTTATATAATTTAGGTTGATTTGCAACACATCGTGTTTTATCCTGTTATAATAATTAGAAAGATTCTTCACAAGTAGAGTTAAAGTGGAAAGAGGAGAAATA
The DNA here is from genome assembly GCF_036965245.1 of Neobacillus drentensis. Lineage (GTDB taxonomy): Bacteria > Bacillota > Bacilli > Bacillales > Cytobacillaceae > Neobacillus > Neobacillus drentensis_G. The sequence continues at coordinate 17,169 of NZ_JBALPG010000029.1, read as the reverse complement.
CAATGGAAAGTAAAATTGAAGTTTTATCAACAGTTAAAATCCAATATAGTTCGGATTTATATAAAATTGTTGATGCACTAAATCGAACCTTAAAACAAAATGATCTAATGTTTGGCCTAGCACTTGATCAAGAAGACCAAAATAAAGCAATATTTACCATATATCGTACATAAAGAAGTGAGATAAAATGAAAAAGTGGATTGTTTTTCTCGTATTATTCGTTATAGTCATTATTGGAATATTAATTAAGGTATATTTTTCTTCAGTAGAACCAGTTAAAGCTGCGGAAAAAAAAGCTGTCGCACTTGCGAATAAGAAGATTCAAATTAGTGAGGTACAAGATTTTCACATTTACAATGGGTTGGAAACAGTAAATGTAATTGAAGGGAAAAATAATAAAGGTGAGAAAATCATCGTATGGATCCCTGACAAGAGTAAAAAGATTTATGTTCAAAAAGCGAAAAATGGTATATCAGAAGACGAAGCTGTTCAAAAACTATTGCAAGAAAAAAACCCAAAAAAGATTATTTCAGTTCGGCTTGGGATGGAAAAAAATATTCCATTGTGGGAAATTTATTACCGTTCTGAAAATAATTTAATAAATTATTATTATGTTCACTTTGAAACTGGTGAGTGGCTTAAAAAAATTGAAAATCTTTAGATTGGTTGGGGAATGGAGGACTAGGGGATGAGCGTGAGACTAGCAAAGCGGGTGATGGCACTAACACCTTCATCAACATTGGCTATTACAGCAAAAGCAAAGGAATTAAAGGAACAAGGGGAAGATGTCATCGGATTAGGAGCGGGTGAACCTGACTATAATACTCCACAGCATATTTTAGATGCTGCATTACAATCAATGAATGAGGGGCATACCAAGTATACGCCTTCTGCTGGGCTTCCTGCATTAAAAAAAGCAATAATCAAGAAGTTTGAACAGGATCAAGGATTAACCTATAAGCCGAATGAAATCATTGTTGGTAATGGAGCAAAACACGTTCTTTATACCCTATTTCAAGTACTCTTAAATGATGGTGATGAGGTAATAATTCCTTCTCCATATTGGGTAAGTTATCCCGAACAAGTTAAATTAGCAGGAGGAGTGCCGGTTTATATTGAAGGGCATGAACAAAATCAATTTAAGATTTCACCTGAACAATTAAGACAGGCAATTACAGCCAAGACAAAAGCAGTAATAATCAATTCTCCAAGTAATCCTACAGGGGTCCTGTATACGGAAGAAGAACTTTTAGAATTGGGTAAAGTTTGTCTGGAGCAAGATATTCTTATTGTCTCAGATGAAATTTATGAAAAGCTTGTCTATTTTGGTGCAAAGCATGTTTCAATAGCGGAAATTTCATCAAAACTTAAAGAACAAACCATTGTCATTAATGGTGTTTCTAAGTCCCATTCTATGACAGGATGGAGAATTGGATATGCTGCCGGAAATAAACAAATTATTGAGGCAATGACAAATCTTGCTAGTCATAGCACATCAAATCCAACAACAACTGCCCAATTTGCGGCAATCGCTGCTTATAATGGATCACAAGAGCCTGTTGAAGAAATGCGGCAAGCATTTGAAAAAAGATTAGAAATCATTTATGATAAAGTGGTTGCCATTCCTGGGTTCACTTGTGTGAAGCCTCAAGGAGCTTTTTATTTGTACCCAAACGTTAAACAGGCAGCTGAAATGACTGGATTTTTTCATGTTGATGACTTTGTGGAAGCCTTATTAGTAGAAGCCAAAGTGGCGGTTATTCCGGGGTCTGGGTTTGGAACACCGGATAATATTCGTCTTTCTTATGCAACATCACTAGATCAATTAGAAAAAGCAGTTGCAAGGATTCACCAGTTTGTTGAATCGAAGCTATAAAACTAATTTATGAGATACTTGTTATCATGGAAAAATGATTAAAAAGTCTGCTAAGCAGGCTTTTTAATTTCCTATCCAATTATGGGATGCCTATTACCCTTACTCGAATGAGTGGTTCGTGATATACTAATCAGGAGGTGTCCTTTTATGAAATTAAATATTTTAACATGGCTCAAAGAAGGGAATATTACCATTCCTTCATTATTGTTTTCGGAATACCGTAACCTTAATTTAAACGAAACGGAACTTGTTCTTTTATTAAATATCCTTACCTTTATAGAAAAAGGAAACGAATTTCCCACTCCGGAAGAGCTTTCTGCACGTATGACGGTTTCGATTTCGGACTGTAATGAAATGCTTAGAAGACTGATCCAAAGAGGTTTTATCGAAATTATTGATCAATACTCTCATGATGGTATTCGTTTTGAGAAATACTCAATAAATCCATTGTGGGAAAAACTCATTGATCAGTTCATGATAAATAATAAAGCTTCGAAAGAAATCGATAAAAAAGCTGAAGAAACCGATCTTTATACTTGTTTTGAGAAGGAATTTGGCCGCCCATTATCACCTTTTGAATGTGAATCCCTTGGGATGTGGATGGATGATGATCACCATGATCCTGTCATCATCAAAGCTGCTCTTCGTGAAGCCGTTATGTCTGGAAAATTAAATTTTCGTTATATTGATAGAATCCTTTTTGAATGGAAGAAAAACGGAATAAAAACTATTGAACAAGCGAAAAATCATGGCCGCAAGTTCCGACAAAAACAAATATCAAAGGGAAACGTCAAGGATGATTCACATCAGCCAATTGTTCCTTTCTACAACTGGTTAGAGCAATAAAGTTTTGATTAACGAGAGAGGACATTCTCTCGTTTTATTTCATTTCATAAAATAGTGGGTGATATCTTTGCTGAATAATACACAAATCCGTTATTGTTTAGATGAAATGGGTAAAATGTTTCCAGAAGCCCATTGTGAGTTAAACCATTCTAATCCCTTCGAACTGATCATAGCTGTTTCGTTATCGGCTCAATGTACCGATGCGCTTGTCAATAAAGTGACGAAGGAATTATTTAAAAAGTACAAAACACCAGAAGATTACTTAAAGGTTTCGCTAGAAGAACTTCAAAATGATATTCGTTCTATTGGACTTTACCGAAATAAAGCTAAGAACATACAAAGCCTTTGCAAGATAGTGATTGATGAATATGACGGAGAAATCCCTATGGATAGAGATGAGTTGACTAAACTTCCTGGAGTAGGCAGGAAAACTGCAAATGTTGTTGTGTCGGTTGCCTTTAATATTCCTGCCATTGCCGTTGATACGCATGTAGAACGAGTAAGCAAACGTCTCGGGATTTGCCGCTGGAAGGATTCAGTATTGGAAGTGGAAAAAACATTAATGAGGAAGGTTCCTAAAGAGGAATGGTCAGTAACACATCACCGCTTAATCTTTTTTGGCCGATATCATTGTAAAGCTCAAAATCCACAGTGTACAAGCTGTCCATTTTTAGAGATATGCCGAGAAGGCAGGAAAAGGACGAAAGGGAAGGCAGTTGTCAATGGCTAATCAAGCAGAGACTGTTTCTACTATACTAGAAGAATGGGAAAACGTTAAGATACGACTTGACCAATTATTCCGTGAACGTGATCAGAAAAAAGCTAAAGAATGGATGGAAAAGGGAATTGCCTTATTCATTCATTTATTGAATTACACAAATGAAAAAGCTTCCACTCCTTATGATTCGATTCCCTTTCATCAGTTAAATTTTAAGCCTGTAAATATTGAAGAAAGATTAGGGTTTATCATGGCTAGGCCTGGTTTATATCATTCATATCGTCAACTTTCGGAGCTAATGGTTGAACAGGAAAAGCTATATGCAAAGAGAAATATCATAAAAAAAAACGTCTAGGTCAAAAAACCTAGACGTTTTTTTATAACTGAATTTAAGGTTCCTGTGATCCAGATCCCTGCCCACCGGAAGGGTTTACAGGTGGGGTAACGGGAGGGATTGTTCCTCCTTGATCGCCGCTATTGCCATTGCCATTGCCGTTTCCATTACCGTTACCGTTACCGTTGCCAGCGCCATTTCCATTGCCAGTACCATTACCGTTACCATTCTCATTTCCAGAGCCATTTTGATCACCTTGGTCATTTTCTATATCAGGCTTAGGAATTTCAATGGAAGTAGAAACAGAATCACTCTTTCTATCCCCGTTAATCGCAAAGATGGTAAATGAATATTTCTCGCCTGGATTAGCAGGAATTGTCAAGCTGTTTTCAGTTTGAACAAGATGACCTGGTGCAGAAACATTATCGATGGTTATATCAAACTGAATAGCTGCGTTACTGGCATTAGGATAATCCCAAGTTAAGACAATATTTTTATTAACAGCATCATATTTTGCCGTTGGGTTTACGGGTGCATCAAGTTTGTTATATTTCTCAGAAACCTTTTTAGGTGCATGCCCTTTTACGGCATATTCGATACTAACCTCACTATCCGGTGTGAATTCACTTGCTAGTACCGGAGGCATTGAGCCTTTTTCAATTCTCACCTTTTGCACACTGTTAGGCATGGTGAAATCTGGGGTATTTTTATCCTTTGATACATATGCCATTAAATTTTTAAAAATTAGCTGAGCGATTCTTTGATCTTCGACTGATGTTATCGGTGTTTTACGATCCCCGTAACCTGTCCAAATGGAGGCAGTATAATTGGTCGTATAACCGGTAAACCATGCATCAGGTACAGAACCTCTCTTAATGTTCAATTGCTTCATTTCATCATCGGTATAATTTGTTGTTCCTGTTTTACCGGCAATTGGAAGACCGGGTACTTTAGCCCTTGTCCCGGTACCAGGAGAAACAAGAACGCTTTTCATCATATCCGTAGTCATAAAGGCAGTAGAATCCTTCATCACAACCTTTGGTTTAGGTGCTGTGCTAATAACACTACCGTCACGAAGCTTAATTTTAGTAACAGCATGCGGTTTAGTGTAAATACCATTATTTCCAAAAGCACTGTACGCTCCAGCCATTTCAAGAGGGGATACCCCAATGGTTTTACCACCGAATCCACCAATCGCATATGATTCATAGATCTCTTTTAACGGAATACCAAGACTTACGGCAAAGTCTTTCGCTTTATCCAAGCCCACCTGCTGAAGGGCTTGAACTGCAGGGGTGTTTCGTGATAATTGCAGTGCCGTCCTTATCGTCATAGGCCCCATATATTTCTGATCCCAGTTTCCAAACTTTTTCCCTGAGGAATAGGTAATCGCTTTATCCTCAATCATTTCATAGGTTCCCCAATTTAAATATTCAATCGCTGGGCCGTAATCAAGGATAGGTTTGATAGTGGATCCAGGCTGTCTCTTAGTGTCTATCGCATAGTTAAATCCCCGTTTTACCTTTTGGTTCCTTCCACCGCCGACTGCACGGATTTCTCCCGTTTTCGTATCAATGAGAGCTATCCCAGCTTGGAATTCTTCATCAGGGTATTTAATGATGTCTGGTGAATTAAGCATATTATAAACATAAGTTTGTGCATCTTTGTCTAATGTAGTTTGAATTGTCAAACCATCTGAAAAAATATCAAAATCTGTTGTTTCTTTTACTTCATCAATGACAGTATCAACAAAAGAATCGAAAGGCTTTGAATCGACCTGACGTTCTTCTTCCTTCAAAACAGTCGATGCAACAGAAACCTTTTTTGCATCTTCCATTTCTTGTTTTGAAATAAATCCATGATCATGCATTAACGTTAAGACAATGTTTCGTCTTTTTTCAGCCAAATCCGGATGGTTAAAGGGATTATAATTATTTGGACTTTGCGGCATCCCGGCAATTTGGGCAGCCTCTGCTAAAGTTAATTCATCTAATGTTTTTCCATAATAGATTTTTGCTGCAGTGGCGAGTCCATGACTGTTTTCAGATACATATACTTTATTGACATACATTTCAAAAATTTGATGCTTTGTATATTTTTGTTCAAGCTCATAAGAAAGCCATGCCTCCTGAGCTTTTCGTTTTAAGGTTTTTTCCGGTTTTAAAAAGGTATTTTTAACAACCTGCTGTGTAATGGTACTGCCGCCTTCAGCTCCAAATCCACGCTGGAAATTAGCCAAAATAGCACCGCCGAGGCGAATTGGATCAATTCCATGGTGTTTATAAAAACGGTAATCTTCAGTTGCTAAAACGGCATTTTCGACTACCTTTGGTATATCTTTATAGCTTACATATTCGCGGTTAACAGCACCAACTTCAGCAATCGGTTCTCCATCTTTATCTAAAATCTTTGAAGGGATGGGATCTTTTAATAATTTCGGGTCAAGTTTGGGAGCATCCTTTACTAAATAGGCGAAAGTACCAACTCCTGCCAATATACCAACGATTCCAAGGACAACAAGGCTAAGGAAGATTTTCTTGAATAGCCCGCCGGATTTTTTCTTGGCTTTTGGCTTACCTTTGGATTGGTGTTGCTTCCGGCGCTCCTCTCTTGATTGATATTGTTCTGACATGTGAATTCCTTCCTTTCTAACCTTCTATTATCTTTTAAAAGGAGGTTAAAGTGTATCTATTATTTTAATATAGTCAATTCTTGGTTGAAATCCAAGTGGAATGTGATGTCCATTTTGTTCAATTTCTTCTTTCATAATTGATTTTCTGCCCCCATTCATCATTCTCTCCCAATAATTCAACAAGTGCTTTGCTTCAAGCAAATAAACCTGCTCAAATTTTGTAAACCGGAGAATAACAAAACAAATACCTCCTTGATTCATCACTTCTTCCATATGCTGTACTTGGTGCTGATGGAAATTTTTTAATGGAAAAGAGGTTGGGTTTTGTGTTTCCTTTGCTTCAAAATCAATATATTTTCCTTTATAAACTCCATTATAGTCAGTAGTAGATGCTAGTTTAAAATAGGCTTCTTTAATAACGGCTGCACTTCGATTTGGATAATCTACTTGGACAATTTGAACCGGCGTTGGTTTCTTATGGATGACAGCTATTCTTCGTTCCCTGTAGAATTCATTTGTTTCATTTAAATCATCCTCAAGTGTCATACCTCTATTACTATACGAACCATTTTTCTTATTTTTTAAGGGAATTACAGTCTCACGTTCCTTCGATTTATACTTTTTTCCATTTGGATAGTTAACATTCATGTTTTCCACCTCTCAAGCTATTCCTTATCATATCAAATCTTAGCATGATTGGGGTGTATAAAATACTTTCGCTTACACACTCTAATAACAATTATACCGTGAATGACAAATATAGGCATGATTCATTTTACGGAAAGGTTTATCATCCCATGTTACTCATACTCTACTAAACAGTTAAGGGAAGAAGAATATGAATCATTTTACAATACAGGAACAAACAATCATCCGTCAAATTCTAAGTGAAACAAAGAATAAAAATATCGATAATATATCAAGAACGGATGCATACTTTAGATTTTATAAAAAGAATCCGGATATTATTTGGTCCTTTCTTGCCAGCATGGTTTCGCGAAATGGGGGATGGAATATGTGTGATCTAGAAGGATCCATTTTTCCTCAACTTATTGATGCAGGTATGAGAAAACAACTATTCCTTACATATGAGCGGGCCAATTGGCTTATTTTCCATGATGTTTTTCCCCAGTTATTGCTCTATCAATATTCGACGAAAATAAATCGATCAATGTTTCACTTACTTCCCTATTTCAATGTTTCTACATTTATTCAAAAAGAATGGAATCTGTATTGGAAGGAGAAAAATCGGAAGCGGCTGACAACTGCATTAATCATAAATGAGCAAAATGTGATTCAAACTCCAGTAATTGAACATCCCGTATTTAAGAAAAAGGTATTTCATTCAATGATATTTTCCTTTCAGGACTGGCTTCATTTTAGCTGTGTCCTGTTTCCAACATGTGGGGGAGAAGTTTATGGGGCTAGTGTAAATGGCTTTAAATCTCTTTCAAAGAGAATTAACTTAGGTAAACGACTAGCAAGTATCCTATTCCATCCAAGGCTTTTTCCTTATTTTCTTGAATTTGCGGAAAAGACTCCGCATACAGGTTCAAGATATGATTATGAACGATATTTTAAGATAAAGACCGTTGGAAAAACACCACTGCTGCGTACGAGCTTCCCTGTAATTGCACATCACCAGCATATATATGAGGACTGGAGTATACATCGAAAGGTGTCTCCTGCTTGGTTGTATTTCCCTGCCCGCCATCGCCACCCCATTCATCTTACAGATTGGTACTTTGCGAAATCAAACCAGCTTCAATTATTGCTCTCACTTCAAAAGGGATTTGATCTGAATATGTGGGAATAAGAAAAAGCAAGGTTCCTTCCCCTTGCTTTTTGTTCACATTTCATCCCTAAATCGCCTCTGATCAAGGCGCTTCCACTTTTCTTATGTAGAAGGACGATCTGGCCCTTCTATTTTTTTATCACCATACCCAACTCTTTTTTCTGATTCAGATTGTGTTTGTTTATTGGTTTGTTTTTTCTTTTTTGACATCAAAAACACCTCCAATACTATCTTGTACGCTTTTTCAGTTTTTCATGCGGATTATTGATTGTCGAAAGTAAAAGGAATGATTGCTGATTTTACACTTTCTTTGACGAACTTCTTCTAGTTTTGTCAAGAGAGAAGGAAGCTAATCAAAGAAGGAGAATATTACCTATAGATTATCGCGAGGAGGGTTTTATAAATGAATAAGCCATTGTCCGAAAAGGAAAAACTGCTTACAATGCTGACAGAAATATACGATCAATTAGAAGAATTGGGGTCGGTTCTCGAAGCATCATTCTCCGACCTTCGCATTAGTTTGAACAGGAATGAACAAGAAAAATTAACTGTTCCGGTTCAAAAGCTATCAGATATAGAAGATAAAATAGCCAATGTTATCCAATACGAGGAAATTTCAGATTCCGACCTAAACCAGGTTTCCAAGCCATTAAAACTTGAATTAGGCTTATCATTACAGCTAAAATGATAGTGTTGAATTAGAGTAGCAAACAAGTACTTTGCTACTTTTTTAATTGAAGATTTAGAAGGGATAAAATAGAGATGTCTGAAGAAATACTTTACCTAACTGAAAAACTGTTATATTATAATCGCTTATTTTTGAAATACTATCAAGAGGGCAGAGAGACAGGAATTAAACATGATTTTCATGAGGTCATTAAGCCATTTGCAAATGAAGTTAAGGAAATAAATGATAAGTGGGAAAAAGCAATGAAAAAATGGCTTTCGTTATCAAATCATAAACATTTGCATTTGAAGCAGATCAATACGACATCAGAACATATCGAACAGCTCTCGATTCAAGCCTTTTTCTCAGAAACTAGCAGAACAAGGTTTTTAAATTCCCAACGCACTATTGAATATTTTCTGCAAGAAGTAGTTAAAGTGATTAAAAAATAGAGAAGAGATGCTTTTTTTGGCATCTCTCTTTGAATCATAATTTTTAAGAATATTCGATGAGGGAGTTTTCATATTCAGTATCAGGTATTACCGCTCCTTGTTTTTCAAGCTCACGGACAAGAATGCGATATTCTTTAATGGTAATTTCGTTATGAATATACGCTTTCTTTGCAAAATCCATTAAAGAGTTAACGTCATCAGTTTTGTAATCCCGACTTTGATTAAATTTGCTTTTTAATTCGCGAATGTCCATAAATAGCTCCTCCTCCATCATTTTTTTAATCGTACCACGAAATAAAAGGATTTATAGTTTTTAAAATATTTAAACTTTAGACAAAATTCTTCTTAATTAGACATTGACGAAAGATTCAATATAATCACCTTTTTTTCGAACCTTCATAATCTGTAATAGAGATATTTGTGGAGGAGATGTTTGCCCATGTTTGGTAAAAATAAACCAAATCATTACGTTCATCATGGATACTCGGGGCAAATGGTGCAGCAAGTTCCTATTGGTCAACAATGGAACCCGCAACATTATTTTTATCGAAATCAACCAATGCCTTATCAAATGAACCCCCAAAATTATGATTTTATGGCTTTCCAACAACAAAACCCTTATATTCAGCAAGATATGCAGCCATATGGTCAAAACTATCAACTTGGATTCGTTCCGCAAAATGTGCCATACCAAAATCAACAGTATTCACAAAAGGATTCACAGTTCCTTTTTCATAATCCGTTGCAGCCAAAGGATGAAATAGTACGACCTCAAGCCTATATGCCAATGAATGGTTATCCCATGATGAACCCATATCCAAAGCAAAGTATGATGCCGAAACAACCCAGCGGTATGAAATCAATTATGAATTCTTTCAAGTCGCAGGATGGGTCGGTCGATTTTAATAAAATGGTCAATACAGCAGGTACAATGATGAATGCTGTAAACCAAGTTTCGTCGCTTGTCAAAGGATTTGGAGGCTTCTTTAAGGCTTAATAAAAAGCCTGTCAAAATATAAAAAAGATTGCAATAGAATTAGCAAGGTTAAAAAAAGTGTGTTGCAATACTTTAGATTGATTTGCCTCCCTGTTGATTGGAGCGTAGGGCACTCGACTCCTGCGGGACCTCCCCGCGGAAAGCGAGTGCCCGGAGCGGAAATCAACAGGCCCATTTGCAGGGACCATCAATAAATTTGGTATTTAGATTCTGACAAAATAAAAAATTGCCGAGAAAATACCCCTTTCTCGACAATCTGACGGCTATCAATAGCCGTCTTTTCTATTTAGAAATTCAAGTGTTATTATACGTTGCTATTCTTCTATTTCGATGATTTTTCCTTTTACCTGGGGAATTCGGATTTGTAGTAATCCATCCCGGTAAGAAGCTTTTACCATTTTTTCATTAATCACATGTGGAAGGGAAATGGTTCTTGACGATTGTTGTCGAAAAAATTTTCGACGATAAACTTGTGTTTGTTCGTTTTCCTCGGTTTCTAGCTCATTATTTTCAACAGAAATAGTTACAAGGTTCCCAGTAATATTTAATTGGATTTGTTCTCTTTTAACTCCGGGAAGCTCGGCAGTAATAATATATTCCTTTCCGGTTTCAACTGTTTCTACAGGAAAACCTGCTGCAACAGGAAAAGGAGCTTTGAAAAAATCATCAATCGATTGTAAGAATCCGCGAACTGGTTTTTCAGCGAAGAAGTCGTTCATTGTTTTGACTATTTCACGAAATGGTTCTGGCTTTTTAGAGTTATTTTTATCACTCGGAAGCATGGATGACATCATCGATCCCTCTCTTTCCATTATTTCACTCCATATCATATGCCAATTAAACTGGGTATGTGCCGCCATTTTAATGCAATTACTTTTTGAACAATTTATTACAATGTGTTTTAAGTGATGTAAATCACAACAAATATTTTTAAAAAAATATACTCTAAAGCAGTAAATAATGGAAAGCGAGGTAGCTATATGTTCTGTTATCAATGTGAGCAAACACCAACTGGCGGTTGTACGGTTATGGGTGTTTGTGGTAAAGATGAGACAATTGCAAGCTTACAGGATACGATTATTTTTGGATTAAAAGGAATTGCGGCCTATCGCACACATGCTAATCAACTAGGGGCAACAGATCCGTTTGTGGATGCAACTACCCATGAAGCTCTTTATCTGACATTAACGAATTCTAATTTTAACGTTCAAGAACATATCGACATGGCGATGAAGGTAGGGCAGGCTGCTGTCCGCGTTATGGGTATGCTAGATGAGGCACATACAAAGCGATTAGGTATTCCAGAGCCAGTACGAGTGAGCCAAAACAAAATTGAAGGCAAATGCATCGTTGTTACTGGTCATAATCTTTTCGCCTTAGAAGAATTATTGAAGCAGACAGAAGGCAAAGGTATTAATATTTATACACATTCGGAGATGCTTCCTGCACACGGCTATCCTGCTCTAAAGAAATATTCACATTTAAAAGGAAACATCGGCAAGGCATGGTATGATCAACGCCGGCTTTTCGAAAAATTCCCAGGGGCTATATTAGCGACGACTAACTGTGTGATGCCAATCAAAGGAACATATGCTGACAGGATGTTTACCTATGAAGTGGCTGGGCTTGAAAATGTCGAAAAAATTCTCAATGATGATTTTTCTCCTTTAATTGAGAGAGCGTTAGAGCTTCCTGAAGCGGCAATCGAGTCTGAAGCAACATTGCTTACAGGCTTCCATCATGAAACAGTTCTAGGTATTGCACCGGAAGTAATTGATGCAGTAAAAAAGGGGAAAATAAAACGCTTCTTTGTTATTGCTGGCTGTGATGCACCTGGTCATGGCGGAGACTACTACCGTGAACTGGCAACATCACTTCCTCCAGAAACGGTTATTTTGACAACTTCCTGTGGGAAATTCCGTTTTAATGATGTGGACTACGGTGTCGTTCCTGGAACAAACATTCCTCGTTATATCGATTTGGGACAGTGCAATAACTCCGGTTCTACCGTAAAAATTGCCATGGCATTAGCAGATGCATTTGGCTGCGAAGTGAATGAACTTCCAGTTAGTATTGTATTGTCTTGGTTTGAGCAAAAAGCAGTAGCAATTCTTTTAGGGCTTTTCAGTTTAGGAATTAAAGATATCCGGATTGGACCAAAACCGCCTGAATTTATTTCTGAGGGAGTTTTAAAGGTTCTTCAAGATACGTTCAATTTAAAATTGATCAGTACAGCCAAAGAAGACATGGAAGACATGCTTCAGTTAACAAAATAATAAATGTAAAACACCGCAGCATCCATCGCTGCGGTGTTTTAAGTTTAAATTAAGTTGATTTCTTTCATAAGAATTTTGACATCGAGAATCATGTTTCCTCTGTCATCTACTTCGATTAACTCATCTTTTTTCATTTTTGTTAATGTCCGGCTGATTGTTTCTCTAGTGGTACCAATCATATTGGCAAGGTCCTTGTTAGTGAATTCAGACTTTAGAAGGATTGTGCCATCCTCTTGCTCAATTCCATATTTTTGTGCAAGCCGGATCAGAAGCTTGATAATCTGTTCATAAGTATTATTAAGAATTTGTTCTTCAAGCCGGTCTTGCAAATCAACGATTTTCTCGCCAAGCACCTTAAATACCTTGATGCAAAGCTCAGGATTGTCAATCAGTACGGATTCAAATTTTGAAATGGGAACAGCAATAAGTGTTGATGGCTCAAGGACCTCTGCATATGCAGGGTAATCTCCCCTTCTGAAAAAGCCTACATGTGGAAACATTTCGCCTTTTTTAGCGATGGCAACAATTTGTTCTTTACCATTGACATCACTTTTGTAGATTTTGATTTTACCGTCATAAATAAAATAAACATTCTGCAGCGGATCACCTTGAAGAAAAACATGACTCTGTTTTTTCCAATCCCTTGCAATCGCTATATTTGCGACATTCGTCAATTCCAAATCGGTTAATTCGTGAAAAAGGGTGAAATCAGCGAGTACCCTCTTGATTTCTTCTAGTCTCATTCAATCACCTTCAAATTAATTTCAGTTACTTTCTATTGTACCAAAAATATCGGGAATAGTTTATTTTCATTCATGTTATTTTACATAAATTCATTGGAAGAATATACCGATTCTATTAATATAAAAAATTTTGTTTTTTCCTTTTATAACGAACGTCTATTCGCTAAAATAAAGATATGAGGTGAGGATCATGAAGTTAAGAAAAAGCCTGCAAGAAATCCTTAAGGAATTAAAAATAAATGATGAATTTAAAGAGAATATTGTTACATGGCAGACAATTGAGGAAAAGCCGGCTCAGACGGTGCCGTTCCCGGAAAACCTACATCCGTTTTTAAGAAAAGCACTTCAAAGCAAGGGAATTGAACAGCTTTATACTCATCAAAAATTAGCATATGAGAAAATTACAGAGGGGATAAGTATCGTAGCCGTAACACCGACGGCCTCAGGAAAAACACTTTGCTATAATCTTCCAGTTTTGCAAGCGATTCTTAAAAATCCTGATTCAAGGGCTCTTTATATGTTCCCAACTAAAGCTCTAGCCCAGGATCAAAAGAGTGAAATAAACGAAATAATTCAAGCTGCGGGTGTAGATATTAATATCTATACGTATGACGGGGATACGCCGGCTAATATCCGCCAGAGGGTGCGAAAAGCTGGTCATGTCGTTATTACTAATCCAGATATGCTTCATTCAGCCATATTGCCGCATCATACTAAATGGGTATCACTATTTGAAAATCTAAAATTTGTTGTTATCGATGAGCTCCATACATATCGCGGTGTATTTGGCAGCCATGTTGCCAATGTGATTAGAAGACTGAAACGAATTTGCCAATACTACGGAAGCAATCCCGTGTTTATTTGTACATCCGCAACGATTGCAAACCCATTAGAGCATGCAAAAAACTTAACAGAAGAAAAAATAAGTTTGATTGATAATAATGGTGCCCCAAGTGGGACGAAGCATTTTCTCTTCTATAATCCGCCGATTGTAAATAAACCTTTAAATATTAGAAGAAGTGCTACACTTGAAGTTCGTAAAATTGCCGGTGAACTATTAAAAAATAAAATTCAAACGATTGTTTTTGCGAGAAGCAGGGTGAGAGTCGAAATCATTCTGACCTATCTGCAAGAATTAGTGAAAAAACAGTTAGGTGCAAAATCTATCATGGGGTATCGCGGCGGCTACCTTCCAACAGAAAGAAGAAAAATTGAAAAAGGTCTCCGTTCCGGAGACATATATGGTGTGGTCAGTACAAATGCACTTGAGCTGGGGGTTGACATTGGGCAGCTCCAGGTGTGCATTATGACGGGTTATCCAGGGACGATCTCGAGTGCATGGCAGCAAGCAGGGAGAGCAGGGAGAAGACACGGAGAAGCACTGGTCATTATGGTGGCAAGTTCTAGTCCGCTTGATCAATATATTATTCAAAATCCTGATTACTTTTTTACTAAAAGCCCTGAAACAGCAAGGATTAACCCGGATAATCTCATTATATTAATTGATCACTTGAAATGTGCTGCCTATGAGCTGCCATTTAAGGCGGGAGAGCAATTTGGAAATGCTGGCCCCCTTGATGAACTGCTTGAATATTTATCTGAGGAGCGTATCCTATTTCGTAATGGGGATAAATGGTATTGGATGAATGATTCTTTTCCAGCACATAATATTAGCTTACGCTCGGCATCACAGGAAAATGTCATCATTGTCGATCAATCAGATGTGGCTAATGTAAAAGTAATTGGAGAAATGGATCGATTTTCTGCAATGACACTTCTTCACGATGAAGCCATTTATTTACACCAAGGTATACAATTTCAAGTTGAAAGGCTTGACTGGGATGAGAAGAAGGCATTTGTAAGGGAAGTGGATGTAGACTATTTTACTGATGCCAACTTAGCTGTTCAATTAAAAGTGTTAGAGGAAGATAAGCTTCAGACGAAGGAGGAGGCGGAAATCGGTTTTGGGGATGTAAGTGTTCGGGCAATGGCAACGATCTTTAAAAAAATCAAATTTGAATCTCACGAAAATATTGGATCTGGACCAATTCATCTTCCTGAAGAGGAGCTTCATACGAATGCAGCATGGATTTCATTGAATAAGCCGTTTGCAGAAATGGGACAGGAACGACTTGAGCAGGGGCTTGTCGGAGCAGCACATGCTTTAAATCATATTGCCCCACTTTTTGTAATGGCTGACCCTCAAGATATTCATGTCATCCCGCAAGTAAAGGCAGATCATAATGAGAAGCCAACGATTTTCTTTTATGATCGATATCCAGGAGGAATTGGCTTAAGCGAAAAAATATACAGTGGGATGTCAGAGGTATTTTCCGAAACGAAAAAAATGATTGACCGGTGCCAATGTGAATCCGGCTGTCCGTCATGTATTGGAACAGACACCATTAGTGATTCAGCTAAAAAGGATGCATTAAAAATTATTAATTCCTTTTTGAAAACTTTTGCTTTGGGCAAGGAAGTGTACCCATGTCGTTAAAAAATAAGTTAAATCGCTTAAAACCTCACTTATCAGGAGGGAGACAACCCGAAAAAATGGATCACCTTTCTAAAACGGATAATGTTATAGTACCTTTCCGAGAGAAATGGGAAGAGGAAAATGTATTTCCATATTTTTTCGATCAAGATTATTGTCTAATTAGAGAAGTAAAATATCCACTATCACATCAGCATGGGCATTACTGTTTTCGTGATTTTCTTACGGCTGTTGACATTTGGAATAATCAGTCGGTCAGTCACCCATTATCAGCAGAAGGACACCATGCAGAGGAATTATTCTTTTTCGACACCGAAACGACAGGACTAGGAGGCGGAGTCGGAAATACAATTTTTTTACTGGGATATGCGAGTATTTCCGGTGAACAGCTTATTTTAAGACAGCACATACTTCCGCACCCTGGTGCAGAGGTACCTTTATATCAAAGCTTTTTAGAAAAGGTAAATTATAAAACACTGGTTACGTACAATGGAAAATCATTTGATTGGCCTCAAGTTAAAACAAGACATACCCTTGTAAGGGAGCATGTTCCAAAACTGCCTGCGTTTGGTCATTTTGATCTTTATCATGCAGCAAGAAGGCTCTGGAAGCATAAATTAGACCGTATGAAATTGGCAATTGTTGAGAAAGAGGTTTTAGGACTGGAAAGAGTGGATGATATTCCTGGATTTTTAGCCCCGATGATTTATTTTGATTTTATTGAAAGCAAACAGCCCGAAGGCATGCTTGGGATTCTTAAGCATAATGAAATCGACATTTTATCGCTCGTTACTTTATATACCCATCTAACTTTTCAACTATACGGGATAGACCGAAATCAAACAAGACCTGAATCATATGAAGTTGGGCGTTGGTTTGCTAATTTAGGAGAAAAAAAAGAAGCAGAGAAAGTATTGAGCAAACTTACAACTGGCAATGATGTTACTTCCTATCAAGCAAAACTCATTTTGGCTTATCAACACAAAAAAGAACGCAACTGGGAAATGGCTCAGAAAATGTTTCTTGATGTTGTCGGTTGCGATGACGATCGGATAAAGTTAGAGGCGTTTCTGGAGCTTACAAAAATACATGAACATAGACTAATTGATTACAAACTTGCTATAAAATATTGTAAAAAAGCGATATTACAAATAACAAGATCTAATAACCAAGCCAAAATGAAAAGTCAAATTACTTTAGAGCAGTTTGAAACAAGGTTAAAACGATTAGAACGAAAACATGCTAAATTTCCCGGGTAAACGCAATTTTCGCCAAAATCAGTGATGTTAGTGGTTTTTTCGGCACTGTTCGATAAAATGTCACATAATCTAAAAAATTT
>NZ_JBALPG010000028.1:20117-33109 GCF_036965245.1 Neobacillus drentensis | reverse complement strand
CGTTATCCCGGTTCTTTCATAATTTCGGTCACAAAAAGCTCTGGAATGGTTAAAATTTTTTTAGATCAAGGATGTCATAAAATGAACGAAACTTTCAAAAGTCAATTCAAAAGGTTAACTGAAATTTTATGGATTTCTGCTAAGCTTGGCTTAACTTCGTTTGGAGGCCCTATTGCTCATTTGGGATATTTTCACAATGAATATATTCGTAAAAGAAAATGGCTAGATGAACGCAGCTATGCTGACCTTGTTGCTCTCTGTCAGTTCCTTCCCGGTCCCGCTAGCAGTCAGGTTGGGATTGGTATCGGTGTCATGCGTGCCGGTATCTTAGGAGGAATTATGACATTCATTGGTTTTACACTTCCATCCGTTATTGCTCTCATATTATTTGCACTTATCCTAAAAGGGTGGAACGTGGATAATACGGGCTGGATTCATGGACTAAAGATTGTAGCCGTTGTTGTAGTCGCTCAAGCTATTTTAGGAATGGCGCAAAAGCTAACTCCAGATTTAAAAAGAAAATCCATTGCTCTGTTCTCACTTGTCGGAACATTGATTTGGCAATCCACGTATACGCAAGTGTGTATGATCATTGCTTCTGCTTTTATTGGTTATCTCTTTTTTAAGCAAGTTGAAACAGAAAAGCAATTACCTATAACGGTTCCGATATCACGGCGATTTGCAATTATTTGCTTAACACTTTTCTTTGGTCTACTTATTATTCTTCCAATTCTTAGAGAAATAACGTCCTATAAATGGATTTCCCTTTTTGATAGCTTCTATCGTTCAGGTTCCCTTGTTTTTGGAGGAGGACATGTGGTACTGCCCTTACTTGAACGTGAATTTGTACCAACAGGCTGGCTTAGTAAAGAAAACTTCTTAGCCGGTTATGGTTTAGCACAAGCGGTCCCTGACCCACTTTTCACTTTTGCAGCCTATATAGGAGCTGTAATAGATGGGTGGAAGAGCGGTCTTTTAGCTACCGTTGCTATTTTTCTGCCAGCTTTTCTATTGATCCTGGGTACCCTGCCATTTTGGGACACCTTAAGAAGAAATCCCAAAATCAATGGAGCACTAATAGGGGTAAACGCAGCAGTTGTAGGAATTCTAATCTCTGCTTTCTATACCCCTATTTGGACAAGCTCGATATTGTCATCTATTGACTTCGCTTTTGGTTCCATACTGTTTAGCTTACTTGTTTTTTGGAAGCTAACTCCGTGGGTAATCGTCCTTTTAGGAGCTCTCGGTGGATTTCTTATTGATCTTCTTTAAAATCACTTAAAATCACCGTTTAGGTGGTTTTTTATTTTCCTGTAAATAAATAGTTAGACTTTTAAGGCTTTGCTTTGCATTTTTGAAAACCTCTGCATGATTCTGATCAGCTACTCCCATCAGTAGGAAGTGCCCTACTTTTATTTTTTCGTTTCGCTTCCAAATTTTTGATGGTTGATTAGGTTATTTGCTATACTCATCATAAATATAGATTTACTGAGAATAACAAGGTGAGTGGATCATGAAGAGATATGAAAATTTGGATAATGTGATAAGCAACAAATCGTTTAAGGATATGAGGCAGTGGCAGAAGGAAAGAAGAACGAAAGTAAAGGATTTATCGCTAAACATCGAACAGTGTCCACATAAAAAAGTAAATGAAATAAATGGAAATAGAAACCGGACTTCTTATACGTGGATTGGGCACTCTACCTTTTTGATCCAGATAAATGGCGTAAATATTTTAACTGACCCGGTTTGGGCTAAGCGAATGGGGTTTCAAAAGAGGTTAACGGAGCCGGGCATTTCCTTATCAGACTTACCAGAGATTGACCTGGTAGTAATCTCCCATGGTCACTATGACCATTTGGACTTCCCCACCCTGAAAAAATTAAAAGGTAATCCTCGTTACTTTGTCCCAGTTGGGTTGAAGGCTCTGTTTATCAGAAAAGGCTACCAGAAGGTGACCGAAATGAATTGGTGGGAGAGTGCAGAATTCAGAGGAATTACCATTCATTTCGTCCCTGCCCAGCATTGGACTAGACGAACATTGACAGATATGAATTCGTCTCATTGGGGAGGCTGGATTTTTCAATCATCAGAAGAAACGTTTTATTTTGTCGGGGATACAGGCTATTTCGGCGGCTTTAAGCAAATTGCGGATCGATTTACAATTGATACGGTGTTTATGCCGATTGGGGCTTATGAACCGGAATGGTTTATGGCTGCTGCCCATATTTCTCCGGAAGACAGCGTAAAAGCTTTCCTCAAATTAAAGGCAAAATTCTTCGTTCCAATGCATTATGGTGCCTATCGATTAGCAGACGACACAGGACCGGAGGCATTAGAACGCTTGTACCGTGAATGGGAAAAGCAGCAGCTTCCCGATGAACAATTAAATGTGCTCTTACTTGGGGAAACCGTTATGGAGGTTGAATAGGTCGAAAATTCGGCACAGTTGGGTCATTTAGCTAATATGGCTTAAAATGACCCTTCTATTGGACAATGTTAGATGACTTTCCGACCAAATTGTTTATTAGAACTCTGACAAATAATAAAACGATCATCTGGAAGAAAGTAGTGTTGGTTTACATAACATTATTATTTTTAAAACTACTATTTTAGCATCCATTTCCTTTCATCATTAAAGTCGTTTTTCATAGTTTTCTTGGAGATGAAGAGATAGTCCCCCGCTTATTTCTTTTCCAGTTTATTCGATATCCAAATGTAAAAGGCGATTCCACCAAAAGTAATCAACGAGCTTATGATTAATTGTGTTTCGTATTTCAATGGTGTTAGACTTAGCAAGTAATCTGGCAGTGTTAACCATGCTAAAATAATGATTATAGTCCATGTTTTTGCCCAAAAGGACATTCCGAAAATAAATAGTGCGGTAATAATGCCAATAATCAGGCTACCTGTATTGCCAAAATGAAAAATAGGTGTATCGACAGCTCTATTTAAGTAAATCAAACCAACAAACAAAGCAATTGGCAATATCCCTATAGAGAATAATATTAATCCTTGTTTCTTGATTGATTGTTTCGTTGTGGAAATATATTTAAAACCCGTAAAAATAGAAGCAATAAATATTAAACTTATCACAATATGCCCGACAATTTCCAAGAGAGAATAAGAAAGGTTCCCTTTCAATAAATCTGGGAAAATCGTAAAAGAAAATGATCCAAAAATGATAAGGCAAATATATTTGACCCATGTTCGATAGTCAATGACCATTTCATTAGAAACCATCTCCATATATTCTTTCGGTGATTTTCCGATAATCTTTTCAATGGGCTTTCCACTTTTTTCTGCTTCGGATAAATGGACTTCCAATTCTTCCACAATTTCTTCGATTTCATTCGAATTTTTTCCACTGGAAAATAAGTATAGGCGTAAATTCTCCAAAAATGCCTTGCTTTTATCAGTAAGCTTTAATTCATTATTCAACCGTCTCGTCTCCTTTTGCATGTTTTGTCTCTGATTCATGATGTAATACCCTGTTTACATTGGTTTGCAAATAGTTCCAGCGATCCACGAACAGTTCTAATTCCGCCTCGCCTTTGGGTGTAAGTGAGTAATATTTCCTTCTTGGTCCCGCCGTTGATTTTTTCAATGTTGTAGTAACCAATTCTTCTTTTTGCATCCGCATTAACAATGGATAAATCGTACCCTCGCTGAAGGAATGAAATCCATAGCTTTCAAGTTTCTCGGCCAGCTCGTAACCGTATACTTCTTTATTCTTGATAATCGCCAGCAAACAGCCATCAAGGATTCCTTTTAGCATCTGTGTTGTTGACAAATCTTTTTCACCTCTTTCAATAACTTGCAATGCAAGGGTTATGATTACAAATAATGCCTTGTATTACAAGGGTTGCGATTACAATAAATACCTTGTATTACAATGGTTGTGATTGCAAATAATACCTTGCAATACATGATATACAATAAGTATAGTGTTAATAGTCTTGTAATGCAAGGTAAATTATCTCCTTCTTTTTTGTATACATGCTACTATCTTAGGATTTAGTTAGATGTTGGTTTCAAAATGGATTCTTTTTGATTGCGATCATATAATCCTTAACAAAGTCTTTTTAAAAAACTTTATTCTAACACTATAGAAGAATGAACATGTGATGGTTTCCACTCGATTGTCCGATTTACGATAATAAAATACCACATATATATTACGACTTTTCTACACGAAAATTCGAGTACCCATTTAATCGAACTGACTTGCCATAGATTTCTACCAAACCCGTTTCCAAATAAAAACCAGCAGTCTCTAAAGGGAAACTGCTGGTTTTTGTTAATAATAGAAGATTCATTTGCAACTTTTTTAAAAATTAACGCCTTTTTTCCCTTCGATGATTGGAAGATTAATAAAACTTTGACCCAGATGCACATTAAAGGTTGCTCCAGTTGTCGAAGGAATCGTCCGCTGATAGGAACTTCCTGCAATAATGACTCCGATGCGATGGCCTTTCTTGAAGACGTAGTCATGTGGCAGTGCGCCCCACTCAAATTTGTAGTTTTTTCCAGGGTTTAATGGATCTGTTGCTAAAAGTGTTTTCCAATTTTGCGGGTCAAACCAGCCTCTAGAGACAATTTCATAGGATGCTGTTCGGAACGTTTTTTCTGTTTCTCGATAGCAGCCGTCATCTGTATCCGAACTTTCTCCCCAACAGGATTCAGTAGGAAGCGTTTTGATTCCTTCGCCACTTCCCGAATGATTCACTCTAGTATCCATCCCATAATCGACAATAATAACTGTTAAATTGGAATTCTCTTTATCTACTGTTGCCCGAAGTGAAATTTCCGGCACTCCGCTCATCCGAGCATCCTCGCTTAGTGGTTCTGATAGGTATACTAAACGGTCGCTTCTTACCGTCGTTTCATTTGTGACCATCGCCGTTTCTGTTTGCCTAGGATTATCGGTAAAGGTCTGTGTAAAGTTTCCATTAACCGGACCGGTTGTCAGGATCCCCGGAGAATTTTCGTTTTCCCCTGGCCCAAAGCGAATTTTAAAGGATTTTGCATTTTCTTCCGGCCATGTTGCATGGGTTTCCCAAACATCTGCTGCTCGTTCAATATCTACTGCAGGTTCATCCATGATGCCATTTTGAATGCCAAGGAGCCAGTAGTCAAACCAGCGATGCAGCGTATCGACCCACTCTGCTCTACGGAAATCAAATGGATCCACATGACCTGTTTGGGCAAGCCATAGCTTACGAGGGACTTTCTCCTTATTTAGTGCTTCCCACCATTCATTAAAATGGTTCATTTTTACGTTTAGGTCGTTTAAACCGTGAATGGCAAAGACACTGGCTTTTACATTTTTGATATCTTTCACATAGTTTCTTTCGTTCCAAAAATCATTATAGTCTCCAGTGGCATCATCTGCCATTTGATTAATACGATTGAACACGTGCTGACAAGTTGCTTTCCTGGAGCTGTTAACGACTCTGCTTGCTAATCCGCCAGGGCCATTGTTGTAGTATGTTAGCCCCGCATAACGATAGTAATTATACCAATTGCTAATCGCACCAATCGGAACGATTGTCTTTAATCCTTCTACTCCGGTTGCGGCAACGCCATTTGCTAACGTTCCGTCGTAGGATTTACCAATCATCCCCACATTACCGGTTGACCAAGAAGCTTGTACTTCTTGATTATTTTTATCAAATGCTTTTGCTCTTCCGTTGAGCCAATCGATGACCACTTTAATACTTTCAATCTCCTCATAACCGCCTGTAGTTGGGCAGCCATCCGATTGATTGGTACCTACCATTTCCGGCAAGGCAACCGCATATCCACGTGGAACAAAATAATTATCATAGTAAAGCGGAAACTTTTCGTTAATACCATCTTTATTTTTGTCCTTTACTTCACTTTCATTGCCCCTGCCTATGCTTTCATAATAGGGACTTGAATCCATAATGACAGGTACCTTTAATCCTGTGTTCGTTTCTTTCGGACGGATAATGTCAACAGCAATTCGGTCAGGAACCCCGTTTTCATCGGTGTCGAGGCTTGATTGGACAAAAACTGTTTCACGAATGGCATCCTTATATGAATATTTCGCCTCTGATTTTAATGGTGCTAAAGAGTTTACTGCTTGTCCCTTTTTTGATTCTACTGTTTCCGCACTTGTATAATTCATAGATGATAGTGTTAAAGCAATGGTTGTAAAAAGTGTTGTTGCAATCGATAGCGTTTTCTTTTTCATTAAATCCCTCCTCACCCTCTATAAAAACAATTGTAGGATGTGGAGGGATTTACCAATAGTGTAAAAACTCTTAATTTTCATACTATTTATCATTCGTTAGTAGGAAAAAGGACTTACCTTCTACTTATATATTAGTTTTTTAAAAAACAGGTTTATGAATTATACATTCAAAACCTCTTGCTCCTCCTTCGCACTTACTAGCTTTGTTAAATAATCGATGGTCGTCAAGTACACCATTCCATTCCCTTCTAGCTTTGGAGAATTTCCTAGTGGTATGGTTCTTCTGATTAACTGAGCATATAGTTCTGGTTCTGTTAGATTTCTCTCAAAAGTTTGATTTGAGATCGCTTTAATTAAAGCAAGTGCACCCGATACATGTGGCGTTGCCATTGACGTTCCCGTAAGCTTTGCATATTTTCCGTTTAGAAAAGTTGATACTATATTTTCACCGGGAGCGACTAAATCTACTTCCCTATTAGAATTGCTAAAATCCGATATTTTGCGATTAAGACTGGTAGCACCAACACTGATTACCTCGTTATAAGCCGCCGGAAAGGACAGCTCTTCTGTTGAGTCGCGTCCATCCCCTTCATTTCCTGCCGCACAAACTACCAGTATCCCATTAGCGACGGCCTTTTTAATTGCTTCATGTAATTCTGGAACATCTTCAGGACCGCCTAGGCTCATGGAGATAATATCAACCTTTTGTTCAATTGCATAGTAGATTCCATTGATAATCCATTCATATTGGCCGGAGCCTTTTTTATTAAGAACCTTTACAATTAATAGATTTGCTTCTGGAGCAACACCGGTTACCCCCGTCTCATTGGCAGTTGCTGCCATCGTACCGGCAACATGTGTGCCATGACCATTGTAATCCCGAAAGTTATTTTGGTCTCCGCGGTCATCTTTGGTAAAATTTCGTCCGCCAATTATTCGATCCTTTAAGTCAATATGGGTTAATTCACAGCCAGTATCTAAAATGGCGATTGTGATCCCCTTTCCTTTTGTCTTTTCCCACAGTTCTTGGGCCTGAATCATTTCAACCCCTTTTGGCACCTCGGTTACTTCTTCAATTTCTGCAATCAATTGGTACGGAATCAAGCGTACTTCTCTTTCCAACTCATTCCCTCCTAACAGATTTATTTGAAGCCACCTCATGATGTTGATAATAGTTTAACAATTCTGAATCCATTAAAAATGATTCCTTTGGAGTGTTTTTGTTCCTTTCTGGCTTAATTTTTTTATATCAAAAACCGACTCTATTCTTTTTCTTCCTCTAAAACTATTTTCCTAAATGACACTAGGCCCTTCGATTCAGGACTTTGTTTCTATTTTAAAAATTATGATTTTTCTTTATTTTCAGACTTGTACAAAGATGTTATCCTTTACTTGTACATACTAATTTTTAGGAGGCTGATGGATTGAGGAATTTGAAGAGGTCGCTCATTTTTTTGACTAGTTTTTTGACTGTGGCAGTATCAACAACCGTTTATGCCGAGCAGCCGGGATTATCAAATTTTCCAGAACCTGTTGATGCGCAATCATGGGTTCTTCCACGGGATATGACGTGGAAAGATTACAAGCCCGTTCCTGGAGTTGACTGGAACACATCTGACATTAAGGCAGACCGAGTCATTAGGGGTTCACTCATCATTGTAGATTTCCAAGACCGAGATTTTATTTTAAACCAGCCTGAGGGATCCGAGCTTGCAGGCAACCCTATCGGTACTGGGAAAATTCCTCGCGATCAAATCGGAAAGTTTTGGGAAGACTTCCTCAACAAACCTTCAGCATTAAACAACAATCGAACAGTAAACGAATACTGGCGAGAAAATTCCTTCGGTAAATGGAAAATCGAACTTAAATCTTTCGGCACCTATCGGATGGATGGCAATGAATTCGAATACGGTCTTAACGAATTTGGGCAGCAGGCAAACATGCCTGCAGGGTTCAAGGCAAAAAACCTTAGATCTGAAGCAGTTGCAAAAGCGAAAGCTGACATGGATGCTTCTGGAGAAAAATTTGATTTTAATTTTATCATTCACGCTGGTTATGATGAATCCGGTGTCTGGCAGGAGCTTGGTGAAATGATGTTTCAAAATGCCGGAGCCGTAACAAATCCATTTGGCCCTATCGTTGGTGGAGCAAATGTTCCGGGAATGCCAAATTCAGCGGTTACCCGATATGTTCCTTGGACTTCGTGGTATGCTGCTAAAAGTATTTGGTCTAGTGCCAGTGGTGGAACATCGATTCAAGGGGAAAATGACGGAATGGGTACCTTCGCTCACGAATTCGGTCATATAATGGCTCTTGGCGACAACTATAACAATCCATATGGAATTCCTGTATCTCGTACCTACTCCGGTCCTTGGGAGTTAATGAGCCGCGGAAGCTTCAATGGACCAGGCGGCCCCCACACACGCTGGATGGTTCCATCAACCTTAGGTGCATCAGCTCCATCACATCACATGCTGCGAAATAAAATTAAACAAGGCTTCCTCTCACCTGACCAATATCTAAGCCTAGACCGCGATCGCCTAGCTGAAACTGGTCCAGTCTTTGCCGATATTCTTTCAAGGGAAGTACCAACCGGCAGCGAGTTTGGACGGACAGGATTACACGGGATCAATATTAGCATGGTGGATAACACGCCAGCAAACTCTTTAAATGATGATTGGCGCGCAGACATGCAGCGCGGTGCTAAATGGTACAATAACTATACACTTGAAGTTGTCGACCGGGTTGGCTTTGATTCATTTGCCCCTGACACTGGTGTACTACTAGGGAAAACTAAGAATAGTGAATCAGCACCAAATATTTGGGTCATCGACTCTCACAAAGAAGATATCAATCAAGTAGACTTCAAACGACCGGATGGTTCCACAGCGATGCTTTCCAAAGGTGATTATCAACAGTTAGCCGATGCCCTCTTCAAAGCAGGAACAGGTGATGGTGTTGTCAGTGAGTACACAGACGAGCATAACCGTCTCCATTTCTACATTTTAGATAAAAAATATGATGCTAAAGGTGCTCTTTCTTACCGGGTAGCTGTTCGTCATTTGGATGGTGCAAGTTCATTTACCCGTGGTGTAACAGTTGCTAACAGTGATTCAGAATTTGCCACGCCAGGTAAAGTAGCAGCCTATTACTTCAATGTTACCAATACCGGAAATGGAACCGACCTTATCCGCCTAAATGCCAAAACAGATGCTGGCTGGGATATTCAATTGCAGCATAATGTAATTGAAGTTGAAGCGGGTAAAACGGTTGCAGTACCGGTTTACGTGAAGATTCCAAAAGGCGGTACAGCTCAGCCTGTTCCAACAAACCTTACGTTTACAAGTACATCAGAAACTGATGCTAGTAAAACGGCCACTTCGATTCGCCGTGTCGGGCCTGGGAATGGAAAATAAAGATTGGTAGTTTAAGGGGGAAGTGCCTCAAATGGCACCTCCTCCTTTTTTCATGATTGTAGACTGTTAGTTGATTCTATTTTAGCAACTTAAACGTCTTTCATTCTCCTAATGATGGACTAATCTCTTTGGTCTTCCTCTTGATCTGGCCTTCATTTACCTTATGAAGGACTAATCTATTTGGTTTTCAACCTGATCTGGTCTTCATTACTCTTATGAAGACCTTATCTCGTTGGTTTTATACCTGATCTGGCCTTCATTCTCCTAATGATGGACTAATCTCTTTGATTTTCCACCTGATCTGGCCTTCATTGCCCTTATGAAGGACTAATCTCTTTGATTTTCCACCTGATCTGGCCTTCATTTCTCTTATGAGACCTTATCTCGCTGGTTTTCCACCTGATCTGGCCTTCATTGCCCTTTGGTGTTTCCAAGTTCTTTTTCTTGTTAATTTAATCATTCACTTTCCTTCGCTGACGAATATTCCAGTAAATCAGGTCTTCCGTAAAACTAACTGTAAAAGAGTATTTGAAACAATTGAATACCTTATTATAAAGCATTATTTGTAGCGTTTTTGCTTCTTCCACCTATTTTTTTCTCATTTATAAAATAATTTCTGATTTTGTTCTACCCATAATGATGGCTGTCCAATCAACTATTGAATTTTGAAATATATATACATAGTGAAGGAATCTTTCTTCAAATATGGTAAAAGGTGGTGAAAATATATGTCTTATGGTTATGGCGGTGGTTATGGCGGTGGTTATGGCGGCGGCAGCACTTTTGTATTAATCGTTGTATTGTTCATTCTGCTTATCATCGTAGGTACTTCTTTTATTTAATAACTTGATAGGACGAAGTGTAAATTTAAAGTTAATTTCTCCTATTGAGTATATACCTCTACTGAAGGGGGGAGGAAATTAATGACGCTCGGATTTGGGGGATTTGGTCGAAGAGATTTGTTTTTTCGAAGAAGACGTTTTGTCCCTATTGAAATTGAAATTGAAATCGAAGCAAGAAGAAGACGAATTGAAATCGAAATCGAGATAGAAAGAAGAAGACGGTTAGGATTCGGACGGAGAGGCAGATTCATTTAAGCGTTTGATGTAATGAGTGTTTTTTAGGGGCCTCCGGGCTCCTTTTTTTATTTATTAAAAAAGTTCTATCGTTTATGCTATAAAAAGATACCCCAAAATTCGTCAGCTGAATCGTACAAAAATTGAATTTAATTTAAGATTCGAGCACAATTTAGGAAAATTTCCAAGTGAATGATTCCCCTTCATAACCCCTTTCTTATTTTTTCGAATAAGACCAAAACCAATTCCAACTGGGTCTACAAGGTAGGCAAGAAAGAAATCATCAAACTCCATTTTATCTCTCACAATCATTGCACCATTGTTTTTCGCATTAGAAATAGCCTCATCAATTGAATCGACTTCGATTTGAATACCAGTTCCATGAGGATAATCATATGGTGCTATAACGATTCCTCCATTAATGCCAGGCTTGACATCTTTTCCAGTCAAAACAACCCAATAATCCCAATGAGGTTCTGCAATTTCCCAACCTAAAACTTTAGATTAAAATTCCTCAAGCCTTCTCAGGTTCTTGGCTGCTAAGTTCGAATCCAATTACCCTTCCCTTACCAAACATGCCTCCCTTCTTGCTACATTATTAGAAACCTAAGTTATCAATTCTATATTTTGCAGTAAATACTTACAATAAAATATTATGTTTAATAGAATCTGAAGCACTTTTATCCAGTCAATCTTTTTCGTATAACTAAGTAATCATGCGTTTTCCTCTAAAAAATAAGGTGCGTTTATTAAGTATTGCCATTTTCTGAATTTCATGATGGTTGAATAAGACAGCTTTTTGTTTTCCAATACTGGCAACCAACTCCGTACATTTGCGAAAGAGCAAAAATCACGGATTCGCTCTAGAGGGAAGGCCTTGTGCCGATGACGACAGTAGCATCCAGTTCGTCGTAATTTGCCACCTGTGGTATTAGCCCGTTTCGAGTAAAGATTTCGGCAGTCATCGGCGCCTGCCGCTCGCTAGTTTCAACTAGCAGGTGGCCCCCCGGTGCTAGCCAGTGTAAAGCTGCAGCCGCTACACGGCGTTGGACGTCCAGCCCGTCCACACCCCCGTCAATTGCCACCATCGCCTCATGTTTGCGGGCCTCCTGGGGTAACAGCTTGATTGACTCAGTAGGTACATAGGGTGCATTTGCAACCAAGACTTCGACATTCCCGCGAAGTTTGTTTGGCAGTGGATCGTATAGGTCGCCTTCATACACGTTTCCACCGATGGAAGTAACGTTGCGACGAGCGCACCGCACTGCGGCTGGGTCGATGTCAGTTGCATACAACTCAATGCATCCCAGAGCTTTGGCTAGAGCGGCACCCACTGCTCCCGTGCCGCAGCAAAGGTCTACGACGATGGCTCCTGGTATAGCGAAGGCGGTTGCCTGTTGGACTAGAAACTCAGTCCGGCGACGGGGCACAAAGACACCGGGTTCCACCACTATCCGAATACAGCAGAAATCCGCCCAACCGATGATTTGCTCGAGGGGAAAACCGGCTTCTCGTCGTTCCACCATGGCTTCGAGGGCGGCCTGCGTCCGTGCCTCTGAGATAAGCAACCTGGTCTCATCTTCAGCGAAAACACAACCGGCGGACCGTAGCCTGGTGATTATACATTTTTCTGTTTCGTCGTCCATATAAAAATTATTTAGCTTTTCCACTTATATCACCTCTCTAGATATCCAGCTTCAATAGTTAAATATGAAAAACGCCAATGACTGCATGCAAAAAAATTCAAGCTAATATTCTTTTTCCTGAAGTTGATTTTATTATTATTCTATTATGCTGGAGAGTTTTCCTTCTTTAACTAGACTTCCTAGTTAGTAAAAACGAGTCAAAATTTTAGTATTGGCCTAAAACAAATAGTTTTGTTTAAAAGAATTTACAGATGAAAATATTGGTAAATAAATACATCAAGATTATTTGATTAATAACGAAAGTGAAAGCATTTATGTGGACATCCAATACAAGGTCTTTAATAAGGCCTCTTTAGGACAAAACGGCATGAGAAAGAATCAAAAATTAAATCACTTGATATATTTAAAAAATACGATTTAAGGGTTAAATCAATTGCGGTTCAAAAGAGACAAAGACTATAAACATTTTTGCCGAACAGGTGCGTTTTACCTCTAAAAGTTATACAATACCAACTGAATTGTTCTACTTACATCTTATGAAGGACTAATCTTTCCGTTTTATCAACCGATTTGGCCTTCATCCTGCTTATGAAGGTCTAATCTTACTGCTTTTCTAACCGATTTGGCCTTCATC
>NZ_JBALPG010000028.1:11552-20027 GCF_036965245.1 Neobacillus drentensis | reverse complement strand
ATGATTTGGTCTTCATCCCGCTTATGAAGGACTAATCTTCCTGGCTTATCCATCGTTATGGCCTTCATCCTGCTTATGAAGGACTAATCTTTCCGTTTTATCAACCGATTTGGCCTTCATCGCACTGCTGATTCAGGTTTCTTATCTCACTGTTATCAAATTGTAATACTCTTATAACATACTTGTCAGAATTATTTGCTACAATATTGATACATTAAATATAGTGAACATTTAGAAAATTATATTAATAAGAAGGTAGTGGTATTAGGTGATTAAAAAAGCACTTATCCTGTTAAACTTGCTTATTATACTTGCGGCGGCAGGAAATGAATTTTCTATACATAAGGTTCAAGCGGAATCATTCAGTAACATAGAAAAAACGAATGAATTACCTCAGGTTGCCCCTTCACCCATTCAAACGAATCGTTTAACAGCTAACAATGAAATTCCAAATATCGAAGGAAACTATTTAAGTGTCAATGACCAATTGAAACGGGTTTCTGAGGCTATTCAAGAGAATAATCAGGCAATCGTAAAGGTTGATATGGAGATTACAGCTGCTAAAGCTGATATTGAAAATCTTGAAAACGAGATTCGTATAATAAAAGAAAATATGGAAAAACGAAATGAAGTATTAAAGGAACGTGCTCTATCCTATCAGCAGAGTGATAAGCATGCCGACTATCTAGAGGTACTGCTTGGTGCTACAAGCATAAGTGATTTAGTTGACCGGGTCAGTGCTTTGGCAGCGATAGCTGAGGCAGACCGAGATCTTTTGGAACAGCAAGAAAACCAGCAAAAAGAATATGAAAGTAAAAAGCTTTTGTTAGAAAATAAACTTGTTGAACTTAACAACATGAAAAATAAGATCGAAACATTGCAAGCTCACCTAAATAAACAACAGGAACAATATGAGACATTACAAAATCAGCTTGAATTGGAAGCTCAGAAAAAGGAAACGGCTCAAACATACATAAATGAGTTAGAAAAGGAGTACACATACACAGTCATCAATGCAGGTAATAAGTACATAGGAAACTCTGTATATGTGTTTGGCGGCGGCAGAAATGCCAATGATATTGCCCGTGGAAGATTTGACTGCTCCGGTTTTGTTCAATGGGCCTTTTCTGAAGCAGGAATCAAAATCAGCAGTACTACCTCTACGATAAAAAATGATGGCAAGCAGGTTTCTCCTCAAGAAATGCAGCCGGGAGACCTTGTTTTCTTCGACACTTACAAGAGAGACGGCCATGTTGGGATCTATCTTGGAGACGGTAAATTCATTGGTTCTCAAAGCTCAACCGGAGTCGCCATAGCAGATATGACGAAGGGATATTGGAAAAATGCTTTTAAAGGTCGTGTAGTTCGAATTTAAAAAGCGCAAATAGCCCTTAACATTACAGTAAGGGCTTTCAAAAGACATATTTTATATTAAATTCTTTTCGATCCTGCCTAAACGAATCTCATGTTTAAGACGTCTTCTTTTAAGTCTATTTAATCTTTCTTTTTCGTAGAGATAATGAACAATAAAGTAAGAAATAGAGCCAAGAACAATCCCAAAAATCGTCATTCCAATTAATGCATGGACACCACCATGGAGTAGACCGACTAAACTATGGAAATCTCCGTGCAATAAATTTTGAAGAGAAAAATGCGTATGGTCACCTATTCTGACTTTCATTGGAAAAATGATTTTCCCCAGCTGTCTAGCAAACGGTAAAAGAAGGACAGGGAGAAACGAGAGTTTTCCAATGATATTTCCAATGATCGAAGCGGGTATTGAGCCTTTAGCCAATCGGACAATTGGTACAAACAATATATAAATAAGGGAAGCAGTTGAAATTACTAACATTTCCAAGCCAAAGCCAATGGCAAATCCCATTGCAACCTTTCTGGCTCCCCCAGGAGAACGCAGGAGTTTCGTGAAATTCAACTTAAAAGCACGTCCAAAGCGTTGAAAAAAATTATACTTTTTTTGTTTTGTGCTCATGATGTAACCCCCTGGTGAAAACGGATAAGTTTTTTTTTAGTATAAATTTTCTAACTTCCAAAAAAATCATTACATGTTGGTCTATGTATTTTCTATTTTACACTTTATTCATTAAAAATGAATTAATATTCTATTAGTTGTAGGTGAATATTATTGGAAAAAACTCTACTTAGGCAGAGTTTCTGTACCTCTTTGGATCTTCCTTTTTTTCGTCATTACGGCCATCTTAGTCTTTATTTATCATATTACATTCATAAACATTGAAATAAGAAAAATTCAAAAACTAGGCTTCCTATCCTTCTTAAAAGTATTTTTAATCAAAATTACATCATTCAGTAAAACAAATGTGGTTTTACTTATGATACATTGATTTTAACCTTTTATTCATAACGCAGATTTATTAAGAATGAGTTGATTAAATGTTGAATGTTAAGGAAGCCACTGAACTACTCAGGGACGAAGGCATAACAAATAATGAGCAGGTCGTTATTCGTTGGATTCTTGAAGGAAAACTGAAAGCGAAACGTACTAAGAATTTGAACATTAACTACATAATTAAACCAACTGATTTAGCAGCATTCATATTGGAAAAGAAAATTGAGAAAAGAAGCAGCCAATTTGGAGTTGATTATCATCAATGGGAAAAAACATTTTATGAGAATCAGCAATTAAAAGAGGAAAACGAAGCATTAAAAAGTAAGGTTCGCATCGAACAAGCCAAAGTTCGCGGCTTAAAAAGAATGTTACAAGCAGAATATGCTCTAACTGATTCCCCTCCCCTTACATACTTTGAATTATTGGGTTTAGAGCTGGATGCTGACAAAGAAATAATAAAGAAAGAGTTTAAAAAATTACTCAAAGCACTCCACCCTGATCGAGGAGGAGATGATAGGCTTTTTAGAGTGTTTTATGAACATTACACCAAAACAAAGTAGAAAGAGACAGGCATTCTGTCTCTTTTGCATGTAATAATCATTCATGAAAAATCAGCGAAAAAGAGATTAAAAACAATCCATAATTCATCAGCAATTCCTAATCCATGAAAGGATACTGTAGGATGCCGATTAGTAACTTTATCAAGAATTTCACGGACAACGTGTTTTCGGGTGCTAAGATATGGAACTGCTCCGCCCAAACCTATCATTTTAGTCTCTTCTGCCACAAGTTGATCTAATTCCTTTAAAGAATCGGTAATCTTCCACACTGGGTAAATATTCGCGTCTGTAAGCTCTTTTAATCTTAAGTAGTTCCTTTTAGTCGCTTTTGGGTCACCTATACGGACTAAAGGAAAAAATCCTAGTATTCTTTTGTTCCTTTTATTATCATTAATAAACTGAGCATACCCCTCTAAAATATGATCCTCCATTGTTTCTTCACCAAATAATTGCTGCTGTTCTACTTTTTACCATTCTTTTTGTTTTCATTAAAGAAAGAATAGGTCCCACTTTCAATGATGCAATATAAATCATAGGTCTCCAATAAACGTAAACACTGTGGAGATTCCAAAATAGACTTATAGTTAAATAAAACGTACTTTCCATTTAACTCTTTCACAAGTTTTAAAATCGCTGGAACTCTCTCAAGTCCGCTAAAGTGACATCTTGTACCGAGTAAAGAAATTCGAAATAGTCCATTCTTTAATTTTTGTAATTTCGATTTATCCTTAAAACACTGAATAATAATCGCGAAAAGGGTGGAGGTAAACCTTGAAAATGGCTCAACATCCTCTCTTATAGCTGTCCTTTTGAAATAGAAAAAACTAATAGCACTCCTTATTGACGTTCTTTTCACCTGAAAAAGGTCTTTGCCCTTCTCAGTCATAACTAAAACATGAGTCTTCCCATAGTCAACAAGTCGATTAATATAACCTTTAGCTGTTAGAAAATACCCTGTTTTAATTATCGCTCTCATGAATTGCCTCTCTATTTTCCTTGACATTAACTTTGTATTCCTTGTACATTAGAGGTTCCTCCCTGATAAAAAAAGAAGAGTCTACTTAGTAGAGCCCTTCCTCTTATCGTTCCTAATTTTTTTAGAATTTCCCACTTAAAAAAGCGTATAATCCCGATAATCGTAAAGGCTAATCCTACAATAGCGCCAATAACCGTACGAATTATCTTAACTACAATGATTAATGATAGAACTCCTATTACCAACAACCAAAATGATGAAATTCAAAAGTGGAGAGGTCCTTTTGATATTAATGATGCTAATTTTCCTTTATTTCTCTTTCTTTACATTAATATACAATTTCCCGTCAGCTGTTTGTCTTGACTCATTGCCATAGGAATCCACAGCCTTCACCTCAATGATGGCACCGGCGACTATCCTATCCTTCGTAGCAGTGTAATATCCGACATAATATCCTGGTGAAACCTCCATCATTGGAACCTCTGTTGCAATCGCTACGAAAGATGCTTTCAAACCAGGCTCACTTGTAAACTCAATCTTTACACTTTCGCCTTTCTTCAATTCCTTATCTTCAGAAGGTTTTACATTTTTAATCAATGGTGCCGTGTATTTCACGTCAACTTTCACCGACTTTTCAGTCGTGTTTCCTGCCCTATCCTTGGCCAAAACCTTGATTTGATTGATTCCTTCATCCAGAATAATTCTGGCGGAATAGGTTCCATTCTCTACCTTCGCTGTTGTTCCATTAACAAGGACGAAATTTAAATAGTTATCTGTGACTGTTCCAGTAACGGTGACGGTTTCTTTATTCAATTTACTTCCATCAGTTGGTGAGCCAATCGTTAACTCCGGCGCATTGGCATCATAGGTTACATTTACAGGTGCGGATGCATCCGTCATCCCTTGTGCTGTAGATGCTTTTGCCGTTAATTGGTTCTCTCCCTTCTTGAGCTTCACGTCAACAGAATATTTGCCATCATCCTTTGTATCAACAGCCGCAACTTCTACGCCTTTATTAAATATATGAACCTTTGTCTTTGGTGCAGCTTCACCTTTCACAGTTACTGTTTCAACGTTGGTGAACGCTCCATCAACAGGAGAGGAAATCAATGGTTCTGTTACTTCATAATCAACCACTGCACGAATCATATAGTTGCCTTCTGTTTTCGGGGAAGGTGTCCATGCCCCGCTTACCAACTGCCAGCTTCGATACGTATTTGGCCCATCATCATCTGTTGCCAAACCAGGAACATATGGAATGTCTGCGGCTTGGATGTAGACGATATAGAAATCGCCTTCAACAATAATTCCATAGTTGCTTAAATCTACTTGCGTCCATTGACCATTACGAAGGGCTGTAGCATCAAAAGGTCCCGCCAGCTTTTTACCTGGTGCTCCGCCCGGGCCAGAAGCATCATATACGGCTACTTTAAATGCTGTACCACCTGGATCAGGCCACTCTCCATCCCCGAATCGGAACAAGCCACTTCTAACAAATGCTTTTTTGTTCCCTTTCTCTAAGGACATTTTTACACCCCAGCCATTTCCGGCATCGTAAAATGCACGTGCATTTTCCGCAGTTCCATCGTCATAGCCAATTTCACCTGGATAACCAATGAACGGTTTAATATCGAAATTTTTCTCGATATTTCCTTTTAGTATAATGCTTGCTTCTTGACTGTAATAATGTGGAGATATGACCTTAAGTGTATAATCACCTTCGTAGGCCGTAATTGAAAAATGTCCGTTTTCATCCGTTTGGACTGGCTGAACATTTGCATCTTCTATAACATATACAGTCGCCCCAGCAACTGGCTGTCCTGATGCCTTATTTTTGATCGTTCCCGAAACAGTTCCCTTCTCTTGTTCCTGAAGTGTAAAGTTCGCTGTTGCTTCTCCGTCCTTTGCTATCGTTACTGATTTAGTTTGCGAGTGATGGCCATAGCTTTCAGCAATGACCGTAAATGTTCCTGCTGCATGTGTCATCTCAAAGCTTCCATTTGTCGGATTAGTGGCAACAGAACGACCGGATTCCACAACCGTTACTTGAGCCTGCATTGGCAATTGCATTGGTGCAAGCTTTTCAGTGCTTGCTTCCTTTTTCACCTTAGGCATCATCATAGTTAACTTATCCGGATTGACCTTTTCTTTTTTAACAGAAGCTGCTGCAGATTCATCATTTTCAGTTGTGACGTCCACCTCTGCTTTTTGTGTTGCAGCAAGTGGTGCATTTGTTAAACGAACATCATCAATATACCAGCCTTGCTTTGTCACACCGCCATCAGTTGTGATGTTGAAAGCTACATAAATTCTTTGACCAGCATATTCACTTAAATTCACTTCACCGTCAATCCAGCCATTTGACAGATTATTGACTCGAAGCTTTTGAACCCAGTTCACAGCATCTGTTGAGACATATACATGCCCATAATCATAGTTTCTTTCTAAATCATACCATTGTTTAAATTGGAGGTAGCTGTTACCTGCAGGTAAATCAATTGGCGGCATTTGTAAGGATGCATTTGAACTGTTCGCATAGTTTCCGCTAAGATTGGTCGCAAAAACTTTTTCACCTGAGAAAGCTGCATTAGGACCGCTCGTTGGTTTACCCCACTGCCATGAATTATTATCACCATAAGAAGTCCATCCATCAGGCTTAGTTTCAAAATCAGCCACATAGCCAACTGTAATACCCGGAAGAACGGTGACTCTATGTTCACTAACAGTTTCATTTCCTCCGAAATCAAGTGCTTTCCACTTATATACGAGAGCATTGCCTGAAATGTCTGCACCAGGAATATTCACACGGTACGTTCCATTTTTGTAATCGCCGCTAATTCGCTGTGCAGCAACAGTCGTCCATGAACCATCTTGCTTTTGATATTGGAGCGATACATTTGTTACACTAATATTATCGGCAGCGGAAGTTTCTAACGTTAACGGCATACCTGCAAAAACCGCGCCAGGTTGGGAATGTGTTAACACCGGTGCTTCACTGTCGGTTCCTTCTTTCGTTACCTGGCCTTTTAGTTTTCCTAAACCAGAAACAACGGAAGATACGGCATCAAATACATTCAATAATCCTGAGCCATAACCGTTATTTGGTGATGTTGGATATTTGTTATCAGTTAATGGAATGGCTGTTGTTTGTAAAATTCTTTCTAGATCATCAACTGTTAAGCTTGAATTTGCTTGCTTAAGTAAGGCAATGGCTGCTGAAACGTGCGGACCAGCCATCGAGGTTCCATTCCATCCGCCTTCATAGCTGCCACCAGGGACAGCAGAACGAATATTGACACCCGGTGCTGAAAGTTCCGGTTTGATTTCCCCATATGGAGAAGGCCCAAGTAAGGAAAAGCCTCCAAGTTTGTTGTTAATATCAGTGGCCCCTGTAGCGACTGCTTCTGGGTAGTTTGCCGGATTTGCAACAGATCCAGGGCCGCCAGGATTACCTAAGTTTGTATTTCCTGCAGAGAATTCCGGGAAGATTTCTGCCGCTCTCCACGCCTGAACCATCGGACGGTACCACTCATCTAGCCCAGGACCACCTCCCCATGAATTATTGATAACATCTGGTGCCTTGTCAGGATTTCCACCTGGGGCCATCATCCATTCACCAGCTTCTAATAAATCTGCATCTGTACCACCATCTGGCGTGAATGCCTTTACCGCAATCCACTTTGCACCTGGTGCGACACCGATGATATTGGAACCATTCGGCTCTGAACCAACCATAGTTCCTGTTGTATGTGTTCCATGCCCGTGATCATCATATGGTGTAGTTTGACCACTAGTTGCGTCAAACCAGCTATACGTATTATCCGCTTGTCCTGTTGCCTTATTAAAACCACGATATTTTTCCTTTAATGCCGGGTGATCCCATTGCACTCCGGTATCAATCGAGCCAATGACAACTCCGCTGCCATCGATCCCCATTTCCCAAACCGCAGGGGCACCTACACGATCAATATTCCATTCGATCGAATTGGTTCCTGCTGCCGGTTCTTGTAAAGATGTACCTGCGGTTTTTTCCGGAACGAACAATTGTCTTGTTTCGTTTGGGAGGATTTTTTCAACCTCTAGAAAAGCTGCAGCTTTTTCCATTACCTCTTGCGTTCCTGTAACAGCAATCGCATTCACGATATAGTAGGAATGAACATCCTTGGCCTTTCCAGCCTTCACTTGCTCTTCAAGAAACGCTAACACGTCAGTCTGTGTTTCCTGTGCCTTTGCTTTTAACTCGGAAACAATTATGTTTCGCTTTAATGATTTTGTTTTTGCAGGTGTCGCCTTCTGCAGCTTGGCTTTATCCTCAGCTGCCTTTGCAACTTTAGCAGCATCCACCTGCTCTTTCATTTTGATGAGAAATGTTACTTTATCTTGGTCTTCAAATTGCTTGTACAACGAATTCGTTACTTTTTGTTTTGGTGTTGGTAGCACATCCTTGGCTGAAGCACTTACTCCTTTTATAGCAGCGTCAGCATTCATTTGCGGTTGCAGGAACAACGGCAATACTAGAATGGCTGTAAGTAGTATCGATAACCATCGGCGTTGTTTTCTTTTCATCCTCTTAC
>NZ_JBALPG010000028.1:10324-11346 GCF_036965245.1 Neobacillus drentensis | reverse complement strand
TCATATTTAAGCTAAATCCTTTTGACTAGTTTCATCATTTTTTTCGAGGATGATGTTCCATTTATTTTTAAAACAATTCGATGGTCCTAGTTTAATTGATACATAGAAATGGACAAATACTCACATTTAGTAATTTAATAGTTTTATTTTCCCCACTCCACATCGTAGAAAACGCAAAGCCGTTCCACGCCACCATCTGCTATGGAGTTACAATTCATTCAAAGAACCAACCTACTATAATTAAGACGGTGTAAGCAGCGCTAAGCGGAGCTTCACCAATTTGTATTCGAAAATGTTTATTTTTTCTCAGATTGGATATTCTGAGTCGTTTTTGCGATCCTTCCTCCCTGTTCCATGGTGCTTTATATAAACTACTAAGTAACCCTAGCAAACTTCTAAGGGTGATTTACTTTATGATTCGGCGGCCAATTTAGGCGTCCTTTTTTGTTGAGACAAAGGAGATGGTTCCTTAGAATAATTAATTTTCCGTGTACTAAGTATTCAAGAAGGAATCCAAGGAAATCGGAATTTGTTCCTCGCCTTCTTATTGTTTTTCAATATCTTTATATTCTTCCTCTAAATCACTTAAAGTCCATTCATAAAGGTGTTTGTTATTTATTTTATAAATGCCTGATTTAATGAGTTCATCAATTAATTGATGCCTTTTTTGCTGAAGCTCATTTTGTTGTATTTGATTCATCATCTGAATCCTCCACTCGTCGACTTAAAGGCATCATTTTACCCTAAAATTTGTCGAAATCCCCATAAATTACATTCATTTAATGGAATTGTTAACATTATTTAATGAATGACAAAAACTAGGGTAATCGGCTTATGTGCTTTGAAAAAATTTTATACGAGAGTGCTACTTTGGCTGCTGTATAGTATTGACTTATTGTATAGAAAAGATCTGATAACTTCACTATTGCAATCACACACCGGAAGTCACTAATGGAGAATAGCTAGAATGTTCACCTTGCCCAAATTAATAAGATTCTCTTACCTTTGTTTTTTTCTACTCA
>NZ_JBALPG010000028.1:1002-10288 GCF_036965245.1 Neobacillus drentensis | reverse complement strand
TATGTATGTTGATTTTCATAAATATCTAGTCTCTTTAATAAGGGGCGAGCGAAAAAAATATTTTATAGACAGAAGGGTTTTCCTTGATTGATTCTTCGAAAAAATATGATAGCAAGGTGATTCGTTTTTCAATATCCCTATTAACTGCCTTTATCGGTGGACTTGTTTTTTCTGTGATTCATACTCCGATTCCATGGCTGCTTGG
This sequence comes from Neobacillus drentensis, assembly GCF_036965245.1. GTDB lineage: Bacteria > Bacillota > Bacilli > Bacillales > Cytobacillaceae > Neobacillus > Neobacillus drentensis_G. Next base: position 10,083 of record NZ_JBALPG010000028.1, on the reverse strand, counting down.
ACCAATGGCGGCTGTTTTAATTGGATCCAGATTTCGAAAAATTCAATATTATTGGCCTGCATACATTCGAGATACAGGATTAATAATTGTTGGGTACTCAATCGGTTTATCATTCACAAAAGAAGCCCTTTTGCAAATAACGGAGAAACTCCCTTCCATGCTGTTAATGACCGTTTTATTAATTTGTTTTTGTGCAGGAATTGCCTTTGTTGTTTCCAAACTTACAGGAGTGGATTATCCAACTGTACTTACTGGCAGCATTCCTGGAGGACTTTCGCAAATGATTATTTTTGCAGAAGAAATGAAAGGAATCGACATTACCACGGTTACTTTCCTACAAGTGGCTAGATTGCTGATGATCATTTTCTTCGTCCCATTTCTTATTTTGGGACCGCTTTTTAACCATACACCTAATCATACTGCTTCGGATTTAGCAGAAAAGACGGTCCAATACACTGTTCCTCTTTTTCCCAATATCATTTTGTTTGCCTTAATTTGTGTGCTTTGTGCTTTTCTTGCTAAGAAATTGAAATTTCCTACACCGTTTATATTAGGACCAATCTTGGGAACAGCGGTTGCCACGATTTCAGGTCTGCATGGACCCGCACTTACGCCTCCGATTTTGGATGTATCCCAATTTATGATTGGCGGATACATCGGTTTATTATTGAAGCCTGAAAAACTGGAGCATAAGGCGAAAATAATTACCCTTGCCCTGCTTAGTGGTTTGCTCATGATTGTAGGCTCTGTGGGTTTAGGGTTTTTGCTGGTTTATTACTACGATATAACACCTTCCACAAGTTTATTAAGCTTGGCACCCGGCGGAATGGATCAGATGGCCATTCTTGCCCACGAAGTCCACGCCGATTTATCCATGGTAACTGGATACCAATTATTCAGGCTCTTTTTTATCTATTTTGCCATACCACCGCTTCTAAGATTGTTTTTTAAAGCTGGAAAAAGAAAATCGAGGAAGACAGCTTAAGGCCGTCTTCCTCGATTTGTTTCCTTGAATAGATTAAGTAAACCTTAATAGGCATTTTTAAATAATTGTTGAAGTTTATGACGAAGCTTTTCTTTTAATTGTCTATGTTTCTCCTCTGAATAATGATATTGGGTATCACTCCACATCTCACCGGAATATTGCCATACTGGCATCGGCTTCCTTTCCTCCGCTTCCCAATCATACCGAGGAAAAATATGGGCATGTAAAAATGCATCCGTGTTTCCGTAAATAGAATAGTTAATTCTTCTCGGATTACACACTTCTTGAATCGCATCACCAATTAAACTCATGTCGAGAAGATACTCACTTCTTTGCTTATAATCAAGATATTTAATGTACTGACTTTCTCATAAGGCAAAAGAAGACAATAACCCGGAAGAAATTGTGTATCTCCGATCACACAACACCATAGGATTCTCCCCGCGATGTGCTGATGCAATCCTATCTTTTTTCCAACCATCATTCATCTTTGTATTCATTAGGGCCTCCTATATTTAGATAAATAAATCTTCTATAAACGATTGGACATCACCTGCTTTTCAACATATTGAATTATTTTAACAAAGGCCTGTTTTTCTGAAGAATTTTTTAGAAGTAATGTATGGGTCAGCGAATGATTACGGAATAGCAAGAGCATTTTTGTGGTTTTAAATATATTCATATTTGGATTTATTTATATGAAAAAATGGAACTCATTTTGAGTCCCCAATCTTTGATAAGAATTATCATTTTATTAATGTTTTAGTACGTGACTTATTCTGGATCTACTGACATTGTTGAAACATTAACACGTCTCTGCTTCGTTTAAAAACCATTTTAGACAATAAAATGCTTATTTCAAATGTGATCGATGCACTCCAGATATTCGCGCAGATCCCCGTTCTCTTGCCTCATCTCGATAGGCAATCGTTCTCTAGATTCAAGTTTTTGCAGTTCGTCAAAAGAAATAGACTTTCTTGGAGAACATTCAAAGTGATTTCACTTCCTCTGGATGTTTTCTGGTTTGGTCACTTGAAAACTTCTACAAGTCGGGGTGAAGTCCCTTTTATGCTCGAAAATCCTTGCTACTCAAGGGATCAGACTAATGCAAAATGCTCATTTAAAAACACATATTGGAAGCAACAATATTTTAGAAAAGAGCCTTTTTTAAATATCATTTACTCAAAGGCAAATAAACGGTAAATGTCGTACCTTGATTAGGTTCACTCACGACGCGGATGAACCCTCCGTGGGCTCTGACAAAATGATGAGCGATCGATAATCCGAGCCCCGTTCCGCCTGTATGCCGCGATCGGGCCTTTTCCACGCGATAAAAACGATCGAATAGGTGGGCCAGCTCTTCGGCTGGAATACCGATGCCGGTATCTATCACTGAGACACATGTATAGACTGCATTCCGATCTAGGACCTTGTCTTCAATTACAACCGAAATCTTTCCGCCTTCCGGCGTGTAGCGGATTGCATTAGTCAACAAATTGATGAACACCTGCGTGATCCGTCTCGCGTCGGCCATCACCTTTACCGGCCTCGTATTCGAATAGAAGTGCATTTCCAGTCCGTTCTCCTCAGCCTCCATTTTCACATCATCAACGACTTGTTCAAGTCTTGCCGATAGATCGAGCGGTTTGCAATCCAATGCCAACCGGCCCGCCTCAGCCAACGACAAGACATGAAGATCTTCCACAAGCAGGCCTAAGCGGATCACTTCATCATGGAGTCTAAGCAGCATTTCCGGAGGGACGTATTGACCGGTCTGTTGAGCATTTTCTAATTTTAGCTGCATGATAGACAGCGGAGTTCGAAGCTCATGAGCGACATCACCTACCAACCGCCTGCGCGCGTCCTCAGCTTCCCGAAGGCGAAGCGTCATATCGTTGAATGTCTGGAATACTTTACCATATTCGTCTTTTGATTGGACAGGAACGTTCACGTCCAGATCCCCCTGCGCGACGCGTTCGATAGCGGCAACGAGCCTTCTAAGCGGGATCGTCAGCACCCCCGAAATCCATAAACTGAAGAACAACCCGGTTGCTATGAAAAACACCCAATTTCCAAGCCAAAATTTCTGCATCTTACCTGAAACGTAAGTCTTCAAGATTTCGATTTGTTCCCCTGGCAGTGCGTTTAAATAAGATGTATCGATTTCTTCCTTACGAAATTGATCGAACAAAGACTCCATGTAAGCCTGTTTGGTTACTGCATGAGCGCCGCCGATAATAAGAACGAGCAGTCCCATGGAGACAAATATTTTTTGGCGTACCGTCAACGTCATGATTGTTCACCGAATCGGTAACCGAAACCGTATACCGTTTGAATATAACGAGGATTGGCCGGATCGTCTCCCAGCTTGCGGCGAAGATTCCGGATATGGGAATCCATCGTTCTTTCGTATCCCATATATTCGTCCGCGAGTGCTGTTTTTAATAATTGCAGGCGGCTGAAAACCATTCCGGGACGCGAAGCCAACGTATACAAAATTTTGAATTCGGTTGGTGTCAATTGGATCTCCTGGCCGTCCTTGAATACCTGACATTTGGCCTCGGAAATGATCAGGTTGTCTCTTTCCAAGAACATCGACCTGTCTTCAGGTCCGCGCAAGCGGCGAAGTAAGGCTCGGATGCGCGAAGCGAGCTCGCGTAAGCTGAACGGCTTCGTCAAATAATCGTCCGCACCAATTTCCAGGCCGACGATTTTATCCGATTCATCCGATCGGGCTGTGACCATAATAATACCGCAATGCGAGGTTTGCCTTATTTCGCGGCATACCTCGATGCCGCTTTTCTCGGGGAGCATCCAATCAAGCACGACGATATCAGGCCGTTCAGACCGGGCAATCGTGAGCGCTTCCATGCCGGTACAGGCGGTCAATGCCCGAAACCCTTCACGTTGGAGATAGGTGTGCATTTCCTCAAGCATGCCCGGTTCGTCCTCCACAAGCAACAATTTCGTTTCCATTCCAATCACATCTTTCCAGTTTAGTCTGCTTCCAGTGCGGGAATACACCACTTACCGAAAATTATACCGTGATTTACCATGTTCTTGAAGATATCCACACAAAAAGAGGAAGATCTGCATAAGTTCTCGACATTTATTGTTTAAACTGACGGTGAAACGAGAGAAATAGCCGCGAAGAACAAGAAAGGCTAACTGAACGGGAGGATTAATTTCATGGAAAATGACAAGATCGTTTCGTAGCAAAACGGCTTGAGGAGTTATGGTGCCTATTTTACGACAAAGATCCTAAAGTCGAGGTAGCGATTGAACAATCTTATATGGAAAACCCGACCAATATTATTTTAATTGAAAGCGAGGTAAAAAGATGAGTAACCTATCTGTAAAACCCAGTGAACCTGAAGTTGGGGATCGCGCGGAGGAAATAACCAATCTCTCACCGCTCGTGACTCGAGCGCGTATGGTGTTTAAGGCAATGGTAAGGATATTTGCGATTTGCATTTTGATCCAGGTGTTTCTTGCCGGTCTCGCACTGTTTTGGGATTCGGCCCAATGGGCCAGCCATACAGGCTTTGCCAGATTGCTAATCATTGGTTCGATCCTGATACTCGTGATTTCTTTCATCGCTCGGCTGCCGCTTTCTCTTCAACTGCGTAGTGCGGGTTTGATCGGCATTATCATTTTGATAGCGGTCAGCGCCATATTACCGTCTGGAATTGGATATTTATCTGCTCTTCATCCGGTACTCGCTCTGATGTTGTTTTTTGGAACTGTGTCCCTCGCAAAGAGGACCGATGCCCTCAAAAAAGAAAAAAAACAAGAATCTGCGAATCAAAGCGTTTGAATTGAGTTTTAATCACAATCTTCAACATGGATAGAGTGTAAAGATGCCACCCTAATCTATCCGACTATCTATTGGTCTTTCTATCCTTATCGCGTCTGGAGGATCGCTGCATCTGGTTGCGGATGATAATTAGAATAGAACTCATTGGTTTCGATTCATTGTAATTGTTCTATATGGAATGTCCGGTATCCTTGTTCTCATTATTATTTATCCAAGACAATGACTAAAGACAACAAAGAACTTTTGAATTAGCTGATTTCTGTACAGTTATTGCTTACGGACGAGTGTTCGGGATAGTTGGAATGTCTACGCTAGAAAAGCGAATTAAGGAGGAGAAAGAATGGCCCCAATCAGAGTACGTTACATTGTCGACGATGTAGATGCGACGATCGCATTCTACACACAGCATCTTGACTTCATTGTCAAAATGCATCCTGCACCCAGTTTTGCTGTTTTGCAGCGAGGTGACTTGAATCTTCTTGTGAACGCTAAAAATGGTCAAGGTGGTGCCACACAAGCCATGCCGGATGGGAGAAAACCGGAACCCGGCGGCTGGAATCGGATTCAAATCGAGGTCGATGATCTGGACGGCATTGTCGAGACCTTGCGTAAAGCAGGCCTACGCTTCCGGAATGATATTGTCACAGGTTTTGGTGGTAAGCAGATCTTACTAGATGACCCAGCAGGTAATCCTATCGAACTCTTCGAGCCTTCAAGCAAATGATGGAAAGAACATTACCTCATTTGCATATAACCATCAATAAGAAGAACAAAAGTGATTGCTCGCTTTTGTTTTTCTTATACACCCATCCTAAAATCTGTTAATTTGTAAAACCAACAAAGAGGAGGAATTAACAAATGAAAATGAAGCTAGTTTCATTCGTAATACTTTGTGCATTTCTACTTGTGCCAACTCTTGCCTCTGCTGAAGTTACCAACAGTAATATCGGATACGGATTAACCCCCGGGCGACTCTGGGCCACGATGGACGCGGTAGTGGGGCTGATCATCGCGATCATCGCTGGGCTGTCTCTGGCTCGGTCCGCCGGTCGTTTCGGTACTGGCAGCGGGCGACGTGGGGCCATCTTGGCCATAGTGGTGGGGCTGATCGTCATAGCCTACGCTGGGGTGCATGTGACCATATACCCTAGTGGTCCCGGCACCGGTGACGGGCGACTCGGGGCTATCTTTGCCATAGTGTTGGGGCTGACTAGCATGATCCTCGCTGGGATAACTCTGCGCCGCTCCCGCCGCCGTGCCGACTGAACCGACCATGTGACCTGTGTTGTGGTTCCTAACCTTGGACGTGTCCCGGTGGGCGCAGGGGACGGCTATGATTTTGAGATAGTTAGGGAATGAAAATAAAAAAACGAATTGTATCAAGCTTCAAGATAACTTGGGAATTACTCCGGTAATCGCCATAATCATGTTTTGGGTAACGACGTCCATTGGACGAATGCCCCTTGTTGGCAAAATCGCATTTGATGTTGTTAAAAAGGAGAATAGGCATGAATAATAGAATTGGAATCGATAAATGGGTGTCAGACCCAATAACCAGATGGGTTATTTTGCTTATTTGGTTAGTCGCTGCAGGGCTGTTAAACACGCTGGCACCTCCCATTAGCAAAGAAGTTGTGAATAATACTCCCCCATTGGCTGACGCCAGGCCATCCGTGCAAGCAAGCGAATTGGTTTTGAAAGAATATCCGAATGCGGAAGATGCTCTTGCCCTATTCGTGTGGCACCGCCAAGAAGGACTGACCGATACCGACCTGCAGCACATCCAACAATTTACCGAAAGATTATCGACACATCCCGTACCGTATCAGACATCCGTGCCGCCATTGCATCAAATGCCGCTTCAAGCTTTGAAAATATACCGCTATATTCGTTTGTATTTTTGATCGCACTAGGCGAGGATTACAACATTTTCGTGATATCTTCCATATGGCAAAAAAGCAAGCGCATGCCGTTGAAACAAGCGGTCTTGGAAGGCGTGGAGGAGACGGGATCCGTCATTACATCGGCAGGCCTCATTCTTGCGGGTACGTTCGCCGTTTTGATCACGATGCCGGTTCAGTTGATGTTGCAAATGGGAGTCATTGTCGCGCTCGGGATTTTGCTCGATACGTTCGTTGTGCGTCCTTTCCTCGTACCGGCCATTACTCTGCTCCTCGGTAGATGGGCTTTCTGGCCCGGACGCCGAAACTCCGGTTTAGGTACTGATTTAACATCAATCAAAAAGCAATTCGAGGACTGTTGATCCTTTATTCAAGGGAGGATAAACATGAATTGGCTCCTATGCCTGGATTACCTTCAAATGTACAATTAACATTGTTTGCAATATAAATGGAAGTAAATATTTAGGTGTGAGTATGACAGTACGATAGGAACAATCTTTGGATAGTTTAGAAAATAACTAGGGATGGAATGAAAATGAAAATGAGAATAATAGCAATAATCTTGTGTGGTCTGGTCATCTTCCCCCTATTCAGTTCAGCGCGAAGTGGTGGAAGCATGCAAGCAGAGCGATCTGGAACTTCAGTCTTCTCCGAAGTGGATGCATATATTGCTCGTGAAATGAAACGACAACGCCTTCCGGGTCTGGCTATCGGGATTGTACAGGGGGATCGCATTCTTTACCTTAAGGGATATGGTCAAGCCGATTCATCGGGTCGTCCTGTAATGCCTGAAACACCTTTCGGATTAGGATCGATCGGCAAGTCGATTACTGCTATGGCCGTTCTCCAACTTGCCGAAACAGGAAAAATTGACTTAGACGCGCCTATACAGCGCTATATCCCCACCAAGTATAAAGGTGCAGAGTTCATTACTGTACGTCAGTTACTTAACCAAACAAGCGGGTTCTCCCAAATTTCAACTTTTAGCAACACGCTGGCAAGTGTCAACGATCAATATCAAGATGCTATAGAGAAAAACGCCTTGTCTTATGCGGAAAAGTTTTTAAAGCAAGCCAAGCAAACCGAACATCCCTACACGTATTCGAACGCAAATTATGTACTTCTTGGTTATATTGTGCAACGAGTATCCGGCCAGTCCTATGGCGACTATGTGAAGGAACATATTTTCAGCCCTTTGTCTATGCATGACAGCTACGTTACGCTCGATGAAGCGGCTGCACACGGACTGGCTACGCCCTACCGTCGGATATTTGGATACAACGTTGCCTACGATGGCCCCTTTGTTTATATTGCAGGGGATGCGCCAGCGGGCTACATGTATACCAGTGCGAAGGACATGAGCCATTACTTGATTGCCCAGATGAACGGAGGCCGATTTGAAGATGATTCCGTGCTCACTTCGGAAAGCATACGTCTAATGCAGACCGAACCTGTTCCGGGAACGTACGCCATGGGTTGGTCGTCAGATTACATTAACGGTTTACGGGTTATCGGTTCGCCGGGTGGCTCATTAGGCTTCCAGGCCCAAACTTTTATGGTTCCGGAACAACAACTAGGAGTTATTGTGTTCGCTAACGTCCTTGACGCAATCGATGCCGCTTGGCCCGATACACACGTTATTACGACTACCCACATTGCCTCCGGGGTCATAAATTTGCTGAATGAACAGCCGATTGGAGAATCAGGTCTAAGCATTTCGCAGAAATACATGCTTGTAAATGGATTACTATTCATACTCAGTGTATGGTTATTATATACGACCGCTCGAACTGCGAAGCGCTGCTTTGGGCCGTGGAGTCCTGACAATTCTGGCCGTATTGAACTATCTATCAAAGTTATAGCAAAAATTGTACTGAATTTTGCAGGTCTGTTTATGATCCTGTTGTTGAGTATGACTCAAGTTGTACCGATATGGCATATGGCAACAATCTTTCAGCCGGACGTATTCCTTTGGCTGAAAATAGTGACTGTACTTATGGCACTGAAGGGAAGTATGGAAATCATTCGGTTGGTTCGGTCGATTGGAATGAAAAAGCATCAAAGTTGAAGTATTGGGAATAAGTGAGAAAACAGGAGGAAATTTCACTTTATAATAGGAGTCCCGCCAAATCAGTTACAACGTGCTAGTGCCCGAAATATAATTATTAATGCCATCAGTATTTGGAATACGGTGTATCTTTCACAGGCAATTGAACATATAAAAACTAAAGGAAAATATCACGAGGAACTACTCCCACATATATCCCCACTAGGATGGAAAACAAAAACTTTCTCGGAGAATATTCGATTAATCCTAAGAATAAAACATCATTTGAGTCATTACGGCCACTACGGACATGATAAAACCCTGAATTTCC
>NZ_JBALPG010000028.1:0-976 GCF_036965245.1 Neobacillus drentensis | reverse complement strand
GGAAATTCAGGGTTTTATCTTCCACAAAGTGTCTTGACGTATAATATCCGCGTTTTGTCGGCAGGACCCCAAATATGTATATTAATATGATTCTAGAATACAAAAAACATCTATCGAAGCTTGAAGATGAGATAGTGTTTTAGTAACAAGTATTGAGGAAAGTAAAATCATCCTATCCATTCCTGAAATCGGAGAAATTAACCGGTTTAATCATCCTAAAAAACTAGTAGCCTTCGCAGGCTTTGATCCAAGTGTCTTTGAATCTGGAACATTCAAAGGTACTTTGAACCGTATCACTAAAAGAGGTTCCTGCCGACTACGTCATGCCCTATTTATGGCTGTACGAAGTGCTATTCGTGATTGTCGTAAGAAGAAACTGACAGATGAAATAATCCCTCGAAATAAGAGATTATGAGAATTTTATGATAAGAAACGTGAGCAAGGAAAACCCTTCAAAGTAGCTGTCATAGTATGTGCCAATAAACTCTTACATTGGATTTATGTACTTTTAAAAAGTAAAAGAATTTTCCAAGATCTAGCTTAGTATAAAAATATAACTAAACATGATAAAAATTTCCAAGGGTAAGCTCTGGAAGGTTATTTGTCATGCACAAAATTAGTATAGCATGAACTGTTTTAAGTTTTTATTGAAAAATGTTGACAAACTATTAGCTGGTTGAATAAGAGAGCCGTAATAACGGCACACTAAACGACAATTAAATTGACAATAGTATTGGACTTCTTTTTCAATTGTACAATGCTTATTGTCCGTCATAAAAACAATGTCATTTGGTATGCCAAATCTTATTAAAAATAAGTAAAATCCTTGATAAATAATTAAAATGACGTATGCCAATTAATACGTCAAATCTTGTGTCATTTATTAAGAAAGCACCCGAAAACGGAACCCTTTACTGTCTGAATACTGTTTTCTTTCGGACAGGGAAAGGTGGAAAAAGCTTGATCCTGTCTGAAT
>NZ_JBALPG010000027.1:28356-74791 GCF_036965245.1 Neobacillus drentensis | reverse complement strand
AAGTTAAGCTTTTATTTGTAGGCTTTATATTCAAGAAAATCACTAACAACTTTTATTATACAGCAGCTTATCTTTAGCTAGTTGTAATACTTTATGGTATTTAATATTTAGGCATTATCAATTTCCAACAGCTTGTTTAATTAAATATCAATAGAGGATTTCGATTTCATAGATGCAATCCCCTTCATCCCTTCAATGGGCTCCATTTCCATAGCCATCCTAGAAGGGAGCCATCCACCAGCTACCCCAACTAGAATTGGACTCAAGCAAGTAATAAGAGGTAACCAGATTTCAGTTAAAGGAACTGGTCCATACATAAAATACAAAATGCCCAATGATATTATTCCTCCTAAAACTCCTCCTAAAAACCCAATAACCGCTCCTTCAACTAACACCATCACACGGATATTTTTATTTTTCCACCCTAATGCTTTTAATAATGAAATTTCGTTACTCCGTTCTTTAATGTTTTGCCATAAAATTTCTGAAGTAGTTAATATGGAAATGATTAATGAAATTGCAACGGCAACATAATGAGGTGTGTCTACTTCCATCGATACATATTGACCTAACCAGGAGGTATATAACACACCTTTTAAACGAAAAGAAACGTAAATGAACAGGATGAACAATGATGTAGGCAAAGCTATGGCAATAATTGAAACTAGATTTCTATTCAGCCGACCAATTACTGTATTGAAAACCATTGACAGTAACCCTTTTGTCCTTAAAACTCTTTTCCCTAATACTTTTATTTCTCCTGTTCTCATAACCTGAGACGGATGAATTTTATTTATTAAATACGATGGCACCAAAGGGCCAATTATATAGATTAACAGCACAAAGAATGTAATCAAAAATGCTTGTGAAATGGATAATACTGCTGTATTTCTAAAACTAAAACAAAATTGTACCAGCAAAGTTATTATAGTAACGATGACACCTATTAACAATGACTCCGTCATTAAGATATTCTTTAATTGTCTTGGTTTCCAGCCAATTGATAGAAGTACGGCAAATTCTTGTTTTCTTGATAGAAAAGAAACTAAACTAGTTGAGAATACATAAATCATTGCAACTAGAATATTGCAAATAATGATACCTGTATATCCTAGCTTGGTTTCTTTGAAAATATTTATAGCTGCGCCAATTTTGATCCATGGTTGTTCAATCCAACCAATCGCCTCATGATTCCTTACCTTCGGGATATTTATTAATAATGGTTGGGGTGAAGACCCTAACGTAATATCTGTCTCAAGACCTGTTTGTTGTTCAATTTCTTTCGCTACTAATTTCAGTTTCGCTTGACTATCATCACCCAACGTCTTGACATTTTTTACTTTTATACGGATTGCAGAGATGGGCTCATCTCCTAAAATGTTTTTGGCTGCTTCAATGGTTGTCAACATAGTTGGGGCTTGCATCAAATACCCATAAATATTTGATGTAGGATTCATCACCTTTGGTGGGTTCACTGGTTGTCCGTCTTTATTTAGAACAAATTTAGCTGAAGGAATTTTATATGTTTCCATCGGCAGCTCATTTTTAGGGTCCTTCGAAATTGCTAATTTTTTGGGATCATAAAAACCGACAAAGTATGGACTTAATCTAGGATTATTACGTAAACCGTTATCCGATAGTTCTGGTTTCCGGTAGGTGGAACTTTCATATGCGGCAGATTTACCTTCAAAAGGAACTACTTGGAATGCATTACTCCATCTTTCGGGAAACGGATTTTCTTTTGATTTGTATTTTAATGGCCCTGTTTTTTCAAGGAGAATCGTCTCTAAATCCACATTCGTACTGCTGAAGGTCGATTCTCTTTTTTTTGTTTTAGGATCTATCCCTGATAGATTAGCTAATAATAAGGTATGGGCATCATCTGAATTATAGGTAAATGTTTTTGTGTCTGTGGAGACCAGTGATTTTAAATATTTCTCGCCGCCATTTTTTTCAACAACCTCTAATGATTTTTGTCTTGTTTTCGGATCTCCATAAGGAATATCCAATTTTTCCAATTTAAAGTTAAATGTTTGCTTTAAAAATGATTGGTTACTTAAGATAACTGGAAATCTTGTTTCACTTGCATCGATCCCTTCAAATCCTAACTCACTCAATTGATACGAAGTGATACTATCATTCTTTGAAAAATAAGATTTTTCCCCATCAATTGGTACCATTGCTTTATCAAGACCCACAAGTCTTGCTTCTTGTTCTGGATCAACAGCAGCTAATAGGACCTTTGTATAGCTTGAGAGATTATTTTCAAAACCAGCAATTCCATATTTCTTATAAATTTCTGGGCTAGGTAAGTCATACATTCCCCTAGAAAAATAGACATCATTTGTCTCTACAGTAGAATCCAGTCCGTTGTAATCAGTCTTTGTTGTGGTCAGACGATATATTCCTGGCTCCTTAGTGTCAATTTTTCTAAATAAAACATCGTAACCTGTAAAACCAATCATACTTATTGGAGCAGCTATATCGATATCTGGGATATTTTTGATTTTTTGATAGTCTTCTAAAGAAATCCCACCAGCTATTCCGCTTAAGTAATTAGGATCAAAGAGAGAATCTCGTTCCGTCATACTTTTTGTTCCTTTTGGCCTAACGACAATATCATAGGAAGCAGTCCATTTCTTTTGTAAAGAGTTGACCACTGTTCCTTTATTCGTTTCAGACAACCCTATTAATGTACTAAGCCCCCCACTAATCAACAATGCACCAATTATCATAAGAATAAACCGTTGCTTCTGACGCATCCAACTTTTTAAAATAAATGAAATCATGTGGTACAACCTTTCCGATTTTTTATTACATACCCATCTTTCATTTCAATTACTCTTCCAGTTCGTTCAGCTAGTAGAGGGTCATGAGTTACTAAAATAACCCCGCATTTCTTTGATATGTTTAGTTCCATAAGCAGCTCAAAGATATTTTTTCCTGCTTCAGTGTCTAAGTTCCCTGTAGGCTCGTCCGCTAAAATCCAATCTGGATCTGCTATTAATGCACGAGCAATCGCGACTCGTTGTTGTTGACCCCCAGATAATTGAGAAGGAAATGCATTTACTTTATCGATTAGTCCTACAAGCATTAAAAGTTCCTTTGCTCGCTCACTTTTATCGAAAGAAACTTTTCTATTAAACAACGGAATCATCACATTTTCTAATGCTGTTAAGGTAGGTAACAAATGAAATTGTTGAAAGACGAATCCAATATTGTTAAATCGTATATCTGCTAAATCATCCAATTTTAAATTGGTTATAGCTTTATTGTCAAAAAAGACCTGGCCACTTGTCTGTTTATCTAATGTTCCGATAATGCTAAGTAAGGTAGATTTTCCAGAACCTGATGGCCCCATGATTGAAATAAATTCTCCCTTTGCAAATTCTATATTTATATCACAGAGAGCCCGCGTTTTAACACCATCACCGATGTATTCCTTAGAAACATTTTTTAGAGCTATATGTTGCATTTTAGCTACGCACCCCTTTTTGACCTATTCTTCATTATAAGACCTGGCCAGTTTTATTAGTTCTTCTTCATTGATATTTCCTCTTATTTCAAAATTAATAACTTGGTCTTTTTTATTTTTTACATACATATTAATTCTTTTTCCGTATTCTCCAAGATCCATTAGTATTGCAATCGTATTCTTGTCTTTGAATGGAATTACTTTAGCATTTGAATGAATTTCTACTGTTATTTTCTTCTCTTTTTCATTAAGCAATTGTTTGCTATTTTCAGCTAATGATTGTTTTGCATAAACCCACTTATCTCCACTATGCCATATATCCCAATAAGTGATTGGGCCTTTGAACTTTTTGGCTGGGAGTGAAGTGGGATAAACTACAACTCCCCTTGATAACTCTAACGGAATATTTGTATCAATAGTTGGTCTCATAATTTTATATGAAGCTCTTTTTTGTGATTCCACTAAGTCAAAGTTCTTATAAGACTTAATCATAATAGGAAAACTTTCAAATTGTCCCCATTTTTCGTTTACAGGTGGTAATATTGGTTTTAATTCAAGGTTATACCATTTGTAATAAAGTGAACCTGCTTGGTAGATCTCCTGAAAATCATTCTTTTTAGTGGATATATTGCCAATAAGAACAAAACATAATAAACCCACAGAAACTAATGATATTGAGACTTTTAGCCACTCCCAATTAATAGCTGTTCGTTTTTTCTTAGAATTTTCGGCAATTTTTTCACGCAATCTATCTTCAACGATCGTTTTTCTTTCATTAACCCAGATGATTTCATCTTCTAACCCATTTAGCTTATAATCTAACGATTGACGGCAGTTCAATAGTTTCATCCTCCATCAATAAGAATTTTTCAAGGTTATTGGTGGCTCTGTGGAGAGTAGTTTTTACTTTGGCTTCTGACCAATCTAGTATTTCAGCAGTCTCTTTTATAGAAAATCCCTTGATTTTCCGTAATACGAATACCTCTCGTTGTGACGGCTTAAGCTGTTTTAACGCTTTCAATATCATTCTGCCTTCTTCTTTAATTTCTACTATTTTTTCAGTCGATGAATAACTATCAACCTCTTTTTTTATTACATTTAATAACTTTTTAATTTTTGATTCTTTCCGAAAAAAATCCATCGTTGTATTATGTGCTGATCTAAATAAATAATTTTTCACATTATGTATATCATTAATACTTCCATACTTTTCATATAGCTTAAGAAATGTTTCCTGCATTAAATCTTCTGCCGTTTGCGGTTCTTGAACGATAGCGTAAATGTATTTAAAAATTGATAGGCTATAGTCTTCATACCACTTGAAAAATTGTTGATCTTTTATGGCCCCCATTTTAGTTCCTCCCATTTAGTTAATTGAGAGACGTTGCTATGTTTAAAAAGTTACAGTTTTAAAAATTCTAAATTGTTTATTATATAATAATGTTTATTTACATTAAAAAAAAGGCCTTAAATTGATTAAGCTTTTTCAATATAGTTTGTCTACTTTAGCTAGTAAAGTTCCTTACAAGCTGCCAAAACACCATTAGACGTAGGATATTCCAATAGGGAAGTAAAGAAACAAACGAATATACGTCCCAAAAATGCCTCAATATTCAGGGAAAACTTGGTCTAGCACTGTTGAACGTAGTTTTGCAAAACGCCTTTTTTCATACTTCATCAAAAGGAATGGTTAATTATCCTTTAGATATAAGCATAAACAAGAATAATCCATGTAATTTAACACTGGCAGTAGTCGAAAATCCTTATACTAAAATTGAGAACGTAAATGGTAAGTTACAAAATAAACTCTGGTCCGTTATTTTTGCATATCAAATAACATTTGCCTCCGAAGGAAAGGAAGAATAAACAATTATACTTGTTAAGATTCCTACGAAAAAATTGGGCGTGTTCTTCAGAATCCGCCCAATCTTGAACGATTGCTTTAAAATTAATTTAAAGCAAAAAAGCTTAAATAAGCACCCTTTCCAAACTAATTCTTCTTTTAATTTTCTTTACATCTTGACCAATCAAACTTTTCCCATTTTATTACCTTTCCTTCAATTTCTTTTGTATTCGTAACTATCCATTTGCCATTAACAGAGTTTTGTTCAAGTTCTTTAATAACATTTTTGCCATCAGTTCGTTTGAATAAAAATATTCCTTTATTATCCTTTAAAAATAACCTCTTATCTCCAAGACTATTGCCTTCAAAGAGTCGTAGTAAAGAACGAATATCCTCGTTCTTCTCACCTATCCTCATCTTATTAGATAAATCATTCATTGTTAACTCTTTAATATTTTCTAAACTTAAGCTTTAACTTACAACAATATCATCTAAAATGTCCTCATTATATTTTTTCCATATAGTCTCATACTCCTCAATGCAGACCGTTTTAGAGGGCTTGGCAGTTGCATAAGATACTAAACTTGAAAAACCAATAAGGACATTAACTCCTATAAAAACAGCTAAAAAAATCCCTTTCAACATTTTTCACCTCCTGTTAATATAATATGGTTTTTGGGATAAATTTATTGATTCCTAATGGCTTATTTTCATTATTAAGAAATTTGGATATAAAAAATAGCCGACCATCGTCGGCCACAAGTAACAGCATGTTAGCACTGTTTATAACGGCATGGTTTTGGTAAAGAATGCTTGCTTATAGATTTTTAAATTGATTGGAATCCTCTTATTCATATTTAATTTAAATGTTCCATATGGATTCACATGGTTGTAAAATAAAGGAGTTAATCCCCTATAATCTTCAGGAGTCATTTTCTTGAGCCCAATACTGATTGTTGTTATAGTGAATTTCTTTAACCATTAAAGTATTCATTTAAACTAAGCAGTTTTGAAGCAATTGGAGTGATAATGCAAACACTTCTTGGTCTTCTAGAGAATTGAAACGAATTTCACTATTTTTTCCATAAAAAATGTAGTTGTTAACCGAATTCCAATGTTCAACGGTATTTAGTCCTTCATGGATTTCTCTTCGAACTTCCTCGAAATGTAAATAATCACATAAGAAAATGGTTTTAATGGCTTTTCCTAACTCACATAAAGCTTGATAGGTCGTGTGCTTGTATCCCTCGTAAATCGCTTTAAAATGGCTTCTGCTGATGCGGTTCCTAGTCGTAAAGCAGTTGCGAACTTAATAATTTGCTCAACTTGTTGACGAATGAGATCCCAGTTAATGGGCCTACTTAAGCCGGATTGTAAATGAGGATATTCCTCATTCATTCCGGCTTTAGGACGATACAATCTTTGAGAACCGATATTTTTGAAACGTGGCATCAAATTTATAAGTCCAAAAAACTTATAATTACCTACCTACAATAAGTGTTATAATTTATTTGAAGAGAGGTGATTTTTTGGAAAGGAAAAATCTGAAGGTATTCACAAAATTCTCGTTTTTCACAGCCCTAGCTACAATTATTGTTTTACCAACATCCTTATATATATCATCTAAAACATCCAACAATAGCGTAGAATCTATCCTACGAATCTTTACATTACTTGCGTTTTTTAGTTCCTTAATTGGTGTTCCTTTAAGCATTATTTCAATGTTCAGCAAAGAAAATTTAGCCAAAAGAATTTTTGCTCTAATTGTAAATTTATTGCCACTCAGTCTTATTGTTTTTGCTCTAATCATGGAATTTATAGATGAATTTCTCCGTACTACAACTTAAAAGGGGAGTATTAATAATTTAGTAATTTACTATCATATAATGCCTTAACGTAGAGGAAATGTTAGCTTGAGGTTTATTTATCTCAATAAAAAACATCCTTCTTTCTGGATGAATATAAAAAAAGAAAAATATGATGAGACGCCAATTTCACACCATATTTTCCTTTGAAAACTATTTTTTTTAAAAGACCTCAGTTATTTTTTAAAAATTCCCATCAAAACAAAAATGTTTTAGTTTCCTAATCGACTAAGCTCGTTGTATTGCTCAAAAGCTTGATAAATCTCGTTGTTTCTTTCTCCGTATTCGGCTGCTTTGTCGCCCGTTCCGTTATACCTGGCCAAAGTTGCTTTGATTTCTTCTTCATTATAATCAAGCATATTTACACTAAGTCCAAGGAGATGAACTGCTCCCCATTTTAAGACCCAAGCAGCAGTTTCAATATTGTAAGCTGGATTAGAGTTTAAAGCTTCCCAAATGACTCTTAAATGAACAGGGTTGCTCGGATCAAGAATTTCTTCGTCTAAATAACCATTGTAGGCGGCCCATCCTCTTGCTTTAATTGCTGTGGATGCAAATATTTGACAAGGTCCTGTACTAGAATCCGTTTCCACTCCTTCAGATACGAGCAAATCTTTTGCGGTGTCTAAAACGTTTTCAACGGAAGACTCCCACGCTAATACAGTTTGAATAAAAGATTTCCTCATTTGAAGATTTCTCGCTAATCTGGTAATTAAAGCGTCGTAATCAAGAACTCTTTCCACTGCGTCTTTTGCACTTCGAAGATAAAAATCAGCTCCGATAACGTTCCCGAACTCTTCCAAAATCCATTTTTGGAACCAGTTTTTGCCTGAATCAACTACTGGGCTAACTTCATTTCGAACAGAATTGATATAAGGGAACGCTAAAGGATAATCTAAACCAGCAAGGGATGGACTAGGTGTAACAGAAGATTGACCTGAATCTCGACCAGAATTAATATTATTGTCAATTTGTATTGCTCCCACACCAGTACCGACGGTGATGGTTGAAATCTGGTCAAATGACCAGTTTGAAGGAAGAGGATATCCCAAGTTTCCGCTGAATCCAGTAGACATTCCGCTTACAAAGGTATATTCAGCATATCCAGCTTCATGAGCACGTATGCCGACAGCCCTTGGCCCATAAATTCCGACTTTAAACTTTCTGCCCATAGAAGCAAATTCAGATTTGATTGCAGCAAAGTGAGGGAGAATATCGTTCGTAATTTGGTCCCCAAGAACATCAAAATCTACTGCAAAATATATTGTTGTACCTTCTTTAAATCCGTATTTTTCTGCTGCAATGTAGGCAGCAGTTGCATCAGCAGCTCCTTGTCTTCTATTAAAATAGGAAGCCTCTCCACCATAAGTTTGATAAATAGGGAACACAGTCAATCCAGCAGCAAAAATATTTTCTAATTCTCCTGGTTGAATTTTTTTATTTAATCCAGTTGTACTAGCATTAGTTAGATATCGCCCCACAGTTGTATAACCAGCGTTTTTCAAGGTTTGAGCTCTTGCTGGTGTAACCTCAGTAATACAATCACAAGCTGTACCCTTACGATTTGGATCTCCTGTACTAACCAACGCAGAAAGCCAAGTCTGTTTTCCAGCAATTCCATCAGCAGCTAACATGACGAATCGCTGAAAATTGGTTACTGCATCTTTAACCATAGCATCAAATTGGCCATCAAAATCACCTGGGTCAAAATTGTTTACATATAAAGCATATTGTAGTAGTTTTACAAAGTTTGTTTTAGTGCTTCCAACACTCAAAGTCGGTAAGAGACTTATTGTTGTAGGTCCAACAGAGCCTGTTTGTGACCCATGTGCAATCCCTTCTTCTGTCTGAATACCGTAAATCAAAGCCCTATTTGTTCCCCTTTGGTAATGTCCATCAGCTGGTTGAACACCGGAAGTTGTAAAATATTTGTAGTTGAGATCCCTTTGCATTTCTCTAATTCTTGGATCTCCGTCAAGAGTTAGAACATAGGCATCCATTGTTAGGAATGCTTTAAAAACATACCCATATACTTTTCCATCACGAATTGGGAGTCCGGCATCAGTTTGTAACTTAATTACCGCTGCTTTAGTTCCTTCTCCAAATGTTCCAGTAAAACCACCAGGGTTATACCCCTTGCAATACATTGCCCCTTGAAGAATTTTAACAATATTTTGTCCCTTTTGATTTGTTGGGACCTTTCCAAGTTCCATTTCTCCCCAAGTTTTATAAGCAGCTTCAGTTCCCGGACCAAAGTTATCAGCTGTGGAAGTTAATCCTAATTCAAGTTGAAGTGCTCTTGTTAGGGAATACATTGTAGACCATCCGGTATTTCCTGTTTCTGGTGCTGGAACGAAACCAGATCTTCCTCCGTAAACAGCGTTCACCCATTGTTGGACTTGTAAAACCATTTGATCCATTTAAATTACCTCTTTTCATGAATTTGTTAAGCTATTAAGCCTTCATTTAATAAAGAAAATTAAGTTGAAGATTTTACAACCTTTTTTCAAATTTCTTTTTTTCCACTTTATCTTTGATTTGCCAAAACCCTGGTACTGAATCAATATCATATCCCTTGATATATAAAATCATTTTCTCTTTTAATTCCTGCACTAAATCTTCTCTATCATTCAAATTTGTCATATACATTGATTTTTTTAACTTCGGTTCAAAGAGTTTAATGATAGTTTCTAAAGCTGTGTTATTGTATTTAGCTTCTTTTACAAGTTCGTATAACATTTTTGTCATATTAATCAGTCCTATCTTTTATCTTTTATTACTTCGGCAAGTTGAGAGATTATTTCTCCCAAATTATCTATTTTTTTTTCAAAACGGATTAATAGATAAATCGATATACAAATAGGAAAACCAAAATTACCAAGTATGGTAATCCATTGAGGTAAATCAGTAGCATTCATAATTTGATACTCCTTTTTCCTTAATAAAGTCTTTGATTTTTCTTATAGATTTCTTATGAATTTTTGAAACTGATTGTTGTGATTTATTAAGAAGTCTTGCAATTTCCGTATCCGACAATCCCTTTAAGTAAGCTAAATTAAATACCTCTTTTTGTTTACTAGAAAGAGTTTGAACAGCTTCGTACAATACAGGATTAACTATGTAATCAGTTATGTTATCGCTGATTGATAATTTATCTACTATGATTACTGATTCAGGGTCTTCAATAATATCTTTAAAAGTAACTTCTTCATCGTTTTGGATTACACTATCAACAGACAGTATATTCCTCGAAGAATAGTGCCTTTGTTTTTTGTCAAAATTTATTGAGTTAAAATGTATGGATGATGAAATAAAAGAAACAAATCGTATGTCAAAATAATATAATTTAAAACTCTGGTCTAATTTTTCTTTATTCTCCAATGTTGGATAGCAAAGAGTATCATAAAAAAGTTGGTAATTTTGTTTTTTATTTAAAAAATTCTTTATTATTGGGTTTGCAAGAAATTCTTTGTTATTATTTTTGAATTCTATTAATTTTTCATGATAATCTTTGTTAGATTTGTAAGATTTTTTTATCCCCATAATTATCCACATCCTTTTATGTTAACTATAAAGGGAATATACGTTCGGTTTTTAGTGATAAAAAAACGACTAAGTTTATTAGCTTTAGCCATGAAATTCTAACAATATCTCTTAATAATCATTGTTAGATTTGTCAAATTTTTTACCCTCATAAATATCCACTTCCTTTTTATGTTAACTCATATTGAGAATATATGTTCGGTTTTTAGTGATAAAAAAACGACTAAGTGTATTAGCTTTAGCCATGGAGTATTGCATATGAGATTTTCAAATGATATCTATCTATATTATATCATGACGAATTTTGGAAAATAAGTTTAGAATAATAAAGATTTGTTTTTGGCAATTACCACTAAAATCCTTCTCTTTTCCTTTCTTCATATTATAAAGAATAAAATCATGTACAATATACAACCTTTTGGGTAAAATTTTACTTTATTTCTTATATTATCAAATTGGGCATTTTTTAGCCAGGAAGCATGAAGAAAGAAAGTTGTTATGCTGCCACCGTAAGTTGCAGCGCAATTTTGGTTTATCAAAACACAATTAACACGTTAAGGTCCAAACTCTAAGAAATGGGAAAACATACTATCAATAAAAATTATAATATACCAACTTCAAAATTTTAGCGGTTGTGTAAGGAGAAAACTAATATAAAATTTTCTTTTCAAAGGTTGTTATTTCCCTTAGCTTAGACTCTTTATATGGTGTAAGCGGCGCTGCTAATACTATTAAAGGAGAGATTTAAATGGCATATGTAACAACTGACTCAACATATTATTCATCAAAAGCAACCTCTGTTGATATTTATGCAAACTGTGTTCCTTATGATTCCCAAAAACACTCTTATGCGAGAGCAAGTTTGGTTCACAAATCATCAGGAAGCACTATTGTTATGAACACAATTGTTGGCTTAAATGGTTACATCGATTTTAGGAATCCTCTAGAGATCTATCCTTCTGATCCAAGAGGAACATATTATGTTTTCGTTGGTTGGTATAATTCTGCTGGATCACTCGTTCATTCTGCGCGTTCAAATGACATTTATCTGACAAGCTAAAAGATTAAATTCCTTTTGGGAATATAATTGAAATTTTGTAATTATTAAAACCTGTGTAGAATTATTCTATACAGGTTTTTTTATGTTTTTGATTTATCTTTATAATTTCCCTATTGATTAAATTACAAGTAAACTAGATATATAATAAAATTGAAATATCTTTCCAAGTTTGATAAAATTTATATTATTTGATTTTCTTGGAGGAAACAACATGAAAAAAACTCTGCCACTAATTCTTGGTGTGGGATTATTCGGTTTCGGAATTTTCGGTTTGAATGGCGAAAGTGGAGAAAGCAAAGTCGAAGCTAAGACAAGAACTAATGTTTATACTGTTGACGGAAAAAACCTTTTCTCTTCCCATCTAGTTCAACAAATAGAAACACCAGCAACAACTCAAAAAAATAATTCTGAGAATAACGCCAATTTTAAAGACGAATCGTACTCCTTCTCGTTAGATCTTGAATTTGTTGATTTTGAAAGTAATATCGAATATAAGGACGAACAAGCAGCGAAAGAACATTTGCAATTAGTAATGAATTATTTAAATGATATTACAAAGAACGGAACTGATTTTTCCGCCGCTGCTCGGTTGCAAAATGATAGTGAATGGAAGAAGTTTGTTGATAACATTGCAAATTTGAAGTATAATGATTTTTCCCGATCAGAAATATTAAACGATTTGAGCATTGCAGGGGCTCTAATTTTACAAGTTGAAAGGCATTATGACGAACCTTCTTTGACATTCCTTTACGAAGTAATTTACGATTTAAATTCTAACGTTAACGGTGGGGAGAGTAAGTTTAATGTAACCCGTTCGTTTGGCAACAAAGAAAATTTTCCAGAAGTTTACAAATATCTACAATCAAAGATTTAGCTAGTAATTCTTATGGCTACTAGTTTTTAAAAAAACCCCTTGTATTAGGGGCTGTTGACAATTTAATAGGAATTCTTAAAACCTGTGTAGAATTTATTCTATACAGGTTTTTTATTGGGGGGAAATCCATTTGATGGGTCATAAAGAGGATTATCAATCTAAACTAGGGAAGCGTCAGAAAGATTTGCTTAGCATTGTAAATCCGCAATTATCTTAACTTCGATGTGAGAACTATTGGAATATCAATGGTTCTCACATCATTTACATGTATTCAATGTAAATTTTAGTTTAATATATGCCTGATCATTTTATGATGTCTTTTTTTACTAAAGCTATACGGTGAGTTAATAAAAAGAAAGATTAAAACCCGCTAAAACCATTAAATTTATGAATTCCAGTACCGAATTTAATAAGTTTTTCTTCTTTTAGAAACTTAACTCCCCTTTTTACTTCATCTAAAATTTTGGGCTCAAGACCCAGCGTATTACGCAAGCCAAAAACCATTGTAACATTTGGTATATCTGATATTCTCTCCAATGAATTAACTAAATCGACAGATTCGTTGAAGGATAAAAAGCATATATAGGGGTCTCATCATAAAGTAAATCACCTGTAAATAAATAACCGTTTGTTTCATCAAAAATAGATAGATGACCAGGAGAATGCCCTGAAGTATAATATATTATTAATATTCTATTCCCCATCTTTTAATACGCCTGTCGGTTCACCTTGAAAAGGTAGATATGTATCGGGATTAAACGTTTCTGGCGTAAGTATTGTTATAATCTCTACTTATATCTTTTCTTATTTTGCAGGCATTTTTTTATCGTCGATGTACTCTATCAGTGAGTAATTGGGATTTTAAATGATTACATCCAATAAAATGTACCACCTCTGCCATGTTTTTCACCAGTAGTTGCCATGAAATGTACCGCTTGCTGCCAATGCGTTTACCAATAGGATAAATTCAATGATTTTGAAATATAAAAAACCTAATCCCTCCATTAGGCTTATGATCTTCAATAAACGCGCCCGTTTGCTGAAGATCATGGCTTAAATCTTATTCAAGATAAGCACCCGTTCGTTGAAAAAGAATTAGGAATCTATGTTATATTCCAACAGCTTCTAATTTCATAATGGCACCAAAATATTGTGAAGCAGTGGTAAAGGAGATAAATGCACATAGTTCACTTATTTCCTTTTCTGTAAAACATTCTCTCAGTATATTAAAAGTAGAATCTGATATATCGCCCCTTTGCTTTAAAAATACTTCTGCAAATCCTACTGCAATAGATATTTTTTCATTAAAATTATCAGGTTCGGGTTTTCCTTTCGCTTTACAATACTCACAGCCGCTACTTTGTGCTAATGTTCGCCTTACCTGTTCCTTTAATCCAGAAAATAGCAGTCCATCTTTTTCTAATGCATCTCCTAAGTGTGACCATGCTTCCATTACTTCTTTGTTATGTCCTAAAAGTCTTTGAAAAGGTGTTTCTCCAAAATTAGATTCAACAATTCTTGTCATTTAAAGTGCCTCCTTGTTATATTAAATATAAGTTAATTATAAAAAATAAAATTACTAAATCACATTAAATTAACAATAAATAAGCAAAGAATTGTTTAAATTATTAACGAATATTGGAGGATTTACTTAAAAAATGAAAATAGATGTTATTGATAAAAAAATAATAGATGAATTACAAAATAATAGCCGTTTATCAATGAGTGAACTTGGAAGAAGAGTGAAGTTGTCTTCCCCATCCGTAACGGAACGAGTAAGACAAATGGAGTCATTTGGATTGATAAAAAAATATACCTTAGAAGTTGATTATGAGAAATTAGGTTTACCAATCCAATGCATAATAGAAGCAACAGTTAAAAATGGTGACTATAAGTCTTTTAAAAATTATATAGAGAAACTTCCAAATGTAGAATTTTGTTATCGTATTGCAGGAAATGCTTGTTATATGCTCAAAATGCATTTTGAAACCTTTGCTAAAGCAGAGAAATTCATTGATACTGTTAGTCCATTTGCACAAACTGTAACTAATTTTATTTTTTCAGAAGTTCAAACAAATTTAAGATTTGATATGGACTGATTATTTCTTATCTAAAGATTACTTCCTCTTTATTAAATTATCCTGCACGTTACTTCAACAAGAAAAGCCGCCAGTATGTTGGCAGCCTTTCACATAAGCACATCTTAATAATATTTTATCTAATCACTGAAATCTTTAAATAGTGTCTCTTTCTTGGGTAAAAGTGACGCAGAATACATCTTATTTGATACTTTTAAATCGAGTGATTCCGTCTAATTAAGTCTCTGATTTCAGCTTCTACCGCATCCGTCAGCGAATATTTTGTGTTGAAGCCGAGTTTTCGTATTTTGTTGTCATCCCAAATTCTATTCACTGTAAAAGTTTTCACTGCAAAAGGAGTTAATTTATATGCAATCATTTGCTCTTCCGTTAAGTTTTTCGGCAAGTGCATTGTCTTGGAAATCTTCCCAGTTGCATTATCTATGGCTGTCTTTAATTGATTCCAAGTTGTATCGAATCCTTTAAGCAAAAAGATGCTATGATCATTTTCGGGTTCTTGATAAGTTCCTAACCATGCCATTGCCCGACCAATGTCACGCGTATCAACGAGAGAAACTTTAGCAGCACCATTGCCTATCATCGGATATTGATCGGTAGCATGCGTGACGTATAGTCTTGCAAAAAATGACGATTTATCCCTAACGCCAATTGTACTTGCCGGACGTAACACGATGGTTGTAATCCTAGCTTTTCGTCCTTCTACTTCGACTATTCTTTCTCTTTTAAGGGGCCCTACCAACGAAACGCGAAAAACATACGCTAAGCAAATTTCGACATTAATAAAGCCGATTTTTCCTACGCTAAGAAATGTTCGGTTATTTTCAGGAGTTACATTATTTGGTGACAAAAAATTCAGTAAAAATCTTGTCATCATGATATTAACTTGATTTTTTAAAATTTTTTTTAGGTTCTGCTTTTACGCTTTCTATTTTTTCCTCATTTTTAACACTATACCTATTACTCCTACTACTATCATTATAGGTATTATTCCTATTTTTATTATTTCAAGTATAGTTTCTTCTATTGGTCCCATTATATTTTTATATGTAGGATATATGTAACTTATGTACCCAATAGTTATTACATTTACTATTGTGAATATGATTTCCTCGCTTATATTTTTTAAATTCTTATAATATCCTAGTCTATTTATAAAATATTCTAACGTTATATATGTTGGTAGTACTAGCTTTACGTTGATATTTAT
Organism: Neobacillus drentensis; assembly: GCF_036965245.1. Lineage (GTDB taxonomy): Bacteria > Bacillota > Bacilli > Bacillales > Cytobacillaceae > Neobacillus > Neobacillus drentensis_G. The sequence goes on along the minus strand of NZ_JBALPG010000027.1, from coordinate 58,825 downwards.
TGATACTTCCTTAGTATATAGTGTATTTACTAAGAAGTAGCAACCTATAAAAAAAATTGCAAGTATAAGATTGATGGTTAGAGCATGATTATTTTTTAGTCTTTGTGAAAAATAAGTTTTTGAACTCATATTTAATCTCCTTTAATTTGTAAAAAAATTTTAATATGTTATCATGTAAATATATTACCATATTTGGAAAGGAGTGTGCACTATGGCAAAATCTGTATCATGGATATTAACAGCTACACTTTTAACCAGTGCAATAGCATCACCTATGATAGGTGTCAAAGATGTTAAAGCTCAAGAAAATAAGAGTTTAACAATGAGTGACATAAGTTTTAAAGATGATTCTATTGATTCAGAGACATTAAAACTAGTTGCAGAACAGTTAGAAATGCAAGGTGCTTTAGATTATTTTGATGAAATGAAAGAAATAATTAAAAGCAAAAATAAAAATACTGGGTCATTTTCTTCGAAAACTAGTGTAGCAGCTGCATCAGCTTATACATTAAGTAATGGAGGATATGTTTTCTATAGAGATTACTATGGATCTATGTACATATCTTCTAACTCTAGTATATATCTTAGTCCAGCTCAAACTAAGGAATTGTTAGATACAATAAAAATTCCTGAAATAGAGCCATTAGAAGTTATTTTAGCAATACTTTCAACGGCAGCATCATATTGTAAAATCCCAGCGTTATTAACTTCATTTTTCCAAGGGAATGCTTTATTTGTAACATCGAGCTTAATAGATAATTACTTAACTCAAGAGCATAAAAAGGCTTTAGAAGGAAAGGCATCTGAGCAATTATCTATTGTGGAGTCAGGTGGAAGAAAAGTAGTAGTTTGGGTACCATGGAATACGTATCCTACTGTAAATATAAAAGACGGTGTAAAAGATTTAGGTGTAACAATAAATTAATAGGTTATGGCAGAGTATTAACCTAGAACTTACTAGACATAACAATTCGTATGATCAACATTTAGCGAAAAGTATATATTTAAAGTTAAAGTGATATAATCCTAGTATTATCAAGGGTTATATCACTTTTTTATTATTTTCACTTTAAGTTATTGGTTTACTTTGAATTTACTTGTCGAATTTTGCTTAGCGTATGTTTTTCGCGAAATATTGGCGAGACCCCATCTACTGGAAAACCGAAAGTGTTGATTTTAAATAAAGTTTGATAATTTATAATAAAGATTGATCGTTTTAAATAAAGTTCGATAATTTATAAAAAGGTTTGATACAATTACGTTGAAAAGTCGGATTGTACACTTTAACAAACGGGCCATATTGTTGAAGATTAATAAATAATTTATGAATGAATACAAGGAATAAAGTTTTCCCTGAACAGCGAGGTGAATAGAGAAAATGTATGAAGAATATAGTAGGCAATCTTTACCGTCAAGAAAGTATAGGGAATTGTTAGGAAGTGCAATCTGTGTTTTCAACTCTAACAATGCATTTATCATTGAAAATATACTTAAAAATGATGAGGAAAACAGGTTTAATTGGCATGAATTAATTGATTATACTTCTGGTCAACTTAGTCAACCAATAAAGGAAACTATAACTAAGTTTTCAGATACAAATATTACTTCTTGTTTTTCTGAAGTTATTGAAATGAGGAATAGAATTATTCATAGCTTTCAAATAACTGATGGTGATGGTAAACAGACTTTAGCAACTAAACAAAAGAATGGAAAACAGTTTATTATTACAGAGGATTACCTTTATAATTTTATTAAAAAGAACGAAGAATTATGTGGTCTCCTTCATGAATTTAGAGGGTTTTAGTTCTATGAAGAAAAGGGTGCGATTGTTGAAGATTATAGGATGAAAATGATCAAACTATTTTATGAAAATTGTATAGAGCTTCACAAAGAATGAACCTGTTTTGGGCGAGCTTTTTTTCAAAACAGGTTCTTTGTCTTTAATGTAAAATGTGGGTTTGCTAGGTTATTTTTGATCAAACTTTATTTTTAAGATACAGAAAGGGGTCCCACCAACAAAACGCGGAAAACATACGTTAAGCAAATTTCGGCATGATAAAAAGCATTTTTCATAGGCTAAACCATTACCAAAAACGGAACTTTTTGAAACACAGAAAAAGAACGCAACCCTTTTGAGCTACGCTCTTTTTTTGTTTTGTTAAAAGGAAGACCTTGTTTTTTTAGTCTTGAAGTTCTAAATATACAGTGTCACTAGCTTGATTTCGAGAATACATTTTAATATAAATTTCTGCTTTATTGTTTGAACCATCAACATATGGGCGAACATCTATACTAGGAAAACAAAAATATGGCGAAGGACCTGAACTATTAGCTGCATACCCATATCCACCGATTGGGGGAATTAGTTCGCTACCTGCTGAACCATTGTCTGAATAAAAATAGAATGTCACGTTATTATTAGCGTCAATACCACTTACACAAAGCCTTATATCCCCTCCCCCTGAATAAGCAATAGTGGTTTTGGAACCAGAAGATGTTGCAGTATAATTACCGGAAAGAATAGTTTGCCATCCTGCACTGTCAGCCGATGTTATAGTTGAAAAAAAAACTAATCCTGCTACAAAACATAAAAAACATTTTTCATTAATTTCATAAAATCAACCCCTTATTATATTCATTTATTATTTCTCTATAAATTTTCAAATACCTTCATTAAATTCCAAATTTTCAAACTTTTGTATGTTTGTCTATGTTTTTTCTTTTTTTAATTGATAGGTTCCATCGCGGTCCTTTATGCAAAAGCGACAAACTGTACCCAAATATTTAGGGGCGTAGTTTGTGTTATTTAAAATATTTTTCCAACAATCGAGTCAATATAAAAAGACGCCTTCTTGCTTAAGAAGTGCGTCCGATTGAGATAGATTATATTTATTAAGTATACACAATTACTTTGTTAACTGAATCTTTATAACATCACTAACTTCAAGAATACAGTCATGCCGATCCTTAACTGGGGCAAAGATCATAATATATTCATCATCTGCTCCAACTACTTCCCCCTTGCTAAATATTGGATCAACTTTTTCACCAGCTGATTTCAAAAAAACACCAGACTTTTTATCATCAACAGTATAACCGTATTTTTTATCAATTTTCCTTGCATTAAGGAATTGATGTTTCAATTTGTTTCTCACTTTGTATTGCATTCCACTTTCATCTGTTAGTAACTTCGAATCAGATCCAATTACAACAACTCTTGTTTCTAGCGGTGAAAACTCTACCCTTTTAATCTTGTATGTTTCATTTTCAAAATTGAATTCCTTATTTATTTCTACTGATTCCCTTTTTAGGATGGCGGATTGATCAAGCTTGAATTCCAACGGCCATGTTGTTTGTACATTCCCTCTCCCACTGTCATTCCAAATTGTCAAATTTTCGATTTCTAATCCAATGTCTTGGCTTTCATATTCTTTTATTGTCTTAAAGGATAAGGCTTCAACCACTTTGTTTTCTTTACTATTGTAATATCTGCTTCCCCAACCCACATTATCTAATTTTTTTTGTTCATTTCCAACAATCAGATTGATCGAAGTTACACCTTCAAATATATCGAGATAATAGTTTTTTAAATTTGTTTTTTCACTTTGATAGGTCAGTAACAGTTTAGTCTCCTTATCATCCGTCATCACACTCTCAAAATGTACTGTTATGTCATGTTTTTCATCATAAAATGTTTGATCAATAGCTTGGCCATAACCTAAATTAATTGCAGTTCTTAAACCTGTATCATCAATATGCTTACTAGAAAATATTTTATCCACCTTTTCACCTTTAACAGTCATCAATTCAGCTTGCCCATTAACACTCTCACTAATAAAACTTTGTGATTTAGAGCTACAAGCAGACAGTATTGATAACATTAATAAAAGAGTAATAAATATATTTTTAGACATTAAAACACCTCCTCATATAAAGGATGTCCATTTTTCCCAAAATATTCATGAAATTAATATTTACTCTTGAAAAAAACTTTGAGTTACTTTAAGTACACCCCTTCACAATCTCTAATTATTTTTAAGGGAAGGTAAAAGAAAGAATCGAACAGTTCTTAAAAGAAAATTACAAAATGGAGATAATAGCTAACGAGTATGTAATCTACGTCCATTATACGGCTGTCTATGACCTAGAAGAATCAGTGTATGATATCCTCAGAGAAATGGATAATGAAGCAGATATGAGAAATTGTTTTATTGAAGCAGATGTTTATTGCGATGAATTAGGGCTTAAATGGTAAGGGGATTCCCCCTATTATCTTATAAGTAATTCAATTACTTTTATTGGTAAAAATCCTGCGGACTAGAGCAGGCACTTTAAAAAAATTTGCCAATGTACTTTTTCCTGAACCGCCGCAGCCATCGATTCCGATTAGTAGCGTAGATTGTTTTCTAGGTATATTGTCAATGGACTTTACTAATTGATCTAAAGTCTGAAACTCCCCACTTTGCACTTGAAAATTCACTGAAATACCACCTTTCTTTATTTCAACATGAAGTCACAGTATAATGTTTCTTCGATTTTCGTTCACTATAATCCTCCTAATTGCCCGCTCAAACCTTTTTCCCACTTCTTCGGGCACTGACATTCTCTCAGAGTGACCGCTCTCCTCTTTTTTCCTCTTCTTTGGGCACTGTCATTCTTTCAGAGTGACCGCTCTCCTCTTTTTTCCTCTTCTTTGGGCACTGTCATTCTTTCAGAGTGACCGACCTGCTCTTTTTTCCACTTCTTCGGGCACTGTCATTCTTTCAGAGTGACCGGGTTGCTCTTTTTTTACCTTCATCGGGCATTGTCATTCTTCCAGAGTGACCAATCTACTCCTTTTTTACATTTCTTCTGGCACTGACAACCTATCCTAAAAAAAATGGAAATGAGTTTACTTATTCCAGAAATTCGATTTCGGTAATCTTTCCGCTTTTTAAGAAACCAATGTTTTGATATACCTTATTGGAGGCGGGATTACTGATATCCGCATACAACATCGGAACTAACTTTTCTTTTTCCAAAATAACACATAGCTCTGCAACCAACGCACTTGCATAGCCGTTTTTCCGAAACTCGATTGGTGTAAACACAGCGTTAATTCGGCCATATTTTGCTGTGCGATGAGAAATATTTGCCATGGAAACAGGCTTTCCATCTACAAGCCATTCTGCCCCGGCGTTTGGGCAAAAATCATCTTATCATCCAGTGTTTTGAGGCATAATGCATCACTGCCTTCGCTTATACGAAATAATAGGTTATATTGAACCTCATCAAATCCAAAAAGGCTCCCATCTTCCATTACCACGTCATTATGGATAAGCTTTGTGAACATGTCTAAAACCCCCAAAATTGATATTAAAATATAAAGAAAACTCGCCAATTGGCGAGCAGTAAGGCGAAGACAGAGGAGTAGTTCGTCGAAAAGCACCGCTATTCGACTACAATGCATATGCTATGAAGCTTTCCTTAATGCACTTATACCTGATAGGAAAGTCGGCTAACACAAAGAGCCGTCCGTTTGGCAGGCTCATAATTCCAAATAATACAACCGATCTTCATGCATCCCTTGAGATTTTCATATAATTGTATTTTTTCACAATTTTACCATGTATTTCATCGTATTCCTACAAAAAAATAGAAGCACCATGTGAAAATTTCACATGGTGCCTGACACCCTTTCTTATATATTTTCTTGTTTTAAGGTATCAACGATGTTTTCCTTTTTAACTTTGGAGCTGGAGTAAAGCATGGCGGAGCCTACGATGATAAATACGGCGGCAACCACATAGATCATACTGATCCAAGGCAGAGTGAATCCATAGCTGAAGCTGTTCATCATTGCCCTGTGGATCAAATACATCACGGCAATGCTAATCGGAAGTCCATAAAGCAACGACTTGATGCCATAAAAAATACTTTCGTAGTTGATCATTTTATTAAAGCCTTTTGGCGTCATTCCCACCGATTTCAGCATTGCAAATTCCCGTTTTCTTAAGGAAATCGAGGTCGAAATAGTATTGAAAATATTTGCAATCGAAATTGCGGTAATTAACGCAATAAAGCCATACGTAAATACCGACATGAGCATGATCATCTGTTCTTCCTGTTGTCTTCCTTGATATACATTGTGAATATACATTTTACTGTTTTTAATTTCCTCAATTTCCTCCTGTGTTTTCATCGGGTCCTTGCTCTTCAGATAGAGAGATGTTCGAACATAGGGAAGCAACTTTTCGTTCAACAGCTGTTCCATTCCTTGTTCTGAAACGATGATGTTTACCCCGCCAATCCCCACTGGTGAAATTCCCATCGGCATTTGATCAGTCAAAGCGACAATTTCCACTTTGTTTATTAAAGTCTCTTTTTCGCTATTTTCATAGTTAAAATTTAGATCGATACTTTGGCCTGCTTCCATATGGATGGCTTTACCTTCAACATATTTCCCTGTTGTCATATCTTCATAAGGGATTGTATCAATTACAATTCCCGTCATATGCTCCCGATTTGTCAACTCTTTATAATCAGCGCCGATTTCCTTTGCATAAGCCTGTAGATCTTGTTCATTCAATGCATGGATTTGCACAGAATAAGAGAATTTTCCGTTCTCAAGCATACTCTTATCCTGCTTCACCATTTTTTGTAATTCATCGGCAAGAGATGCCTCGTTGATCCAGGTACTCATATTTAACTCTCTCACCACACCTGATTCCGTTACATCCTCAAGAGAAGAAAATGATTTCAGGAGCCGAAAATCTGTTTCGGTTAAATTGTCGCTATAAACAGAAATATCATAACTTATTCTATCCTGTGAGAGCACAAGCGATTTTTTCATATTGGATGTAAAAAATGATACGGTTAAAAATAGTACGATACTGATAACAAGTGAAAATACCGTTGCTTGGTACTTGCGTTTGTTTCTCTTTAAATTCTTCAAGCCTATTTCTGCTTCAATTCCAAATAACTTGCGAACGAACTTCGATGTTTTCACTACTTTACCCGTAAGCTTAACCTCTGTTGTTTGACGGATTGCATCAATAGCGGAGATTCTAGATGCCTTAATGGCTGGAAGATACGTAGAGATAAATATAGTCACCATCGAAATCGCACAGGCGATCAAAATAGAGATGGGGGTAACCGCTACAGTTAATTTTTCCGTCACTCCTAATGCTCCTTGAATAACGGAATTAATCGACCAAAAGGTAACCCCGATTCCGAGAAGACCGCAAATGATACCAATCGGGATACTGATTACACCGATGATGATTCCTTCGAAAAACACCGAGTTTCGTTTCTGTCTTTTTGTTGCCCCAACACTTGCGAGCATCCCTAAATGACGGGAACGTTCTGAAACAGAGATAGCGAAGGCATTATAGATTAATGAAATAGAACCAATGATAATGATCGCCATAATGATGGCTGATAATGAATACAACATATTCTTCAGACCATCATTATTTGTCACCCCGTAATAGCGCAATAACTGATTATTAAATTCGACCGTTTTTATTTTGTTTTGCTTTGCCAAGTCCTTCGCATGATCGTATAAGGAACTTTTGACCTTTTTTAATACAAGCGTCGCATTGACTGGATCGTTCGCTCCAATCGTATTTTCATCCACATAGCTAATAACCGTATACCCAGGTGACCAGGTCGGTTCCCATGTAGGACGTTTGATGAAGCCTACGACCGTGTAGCTTTTCGTTGTTTTATTTGTCACACTCTCGGACGTTTTCTCATCCTCTAATTGTAATGGATCCTCTTGTCCGAAGACATGGTCCTTAACACCAGGCATAGTACGTTGTCCAACTTCAAGGGTTAATTTATCACCAATCTTGTATTCTACTTTTGCGTTCGAGGCTATGTGCTCAGAAAGAACAACCTCATTATTCGCTTTTGGCACCCGCCCTTTACTTAATTCAATTGGAAACTGTTTTAACCCTTGGGCATTATACTCCTTGATAAACAAATATGGCTTGCTTTCATTTTGTCCGTCTTCTAATAGGGCATAGCCACGGTCACGTGAAATGACAACCTTTTTTGTTTCCTTATCATTTTTAATCGCTTTAAGCTGCTCTTTGTTTACATCCCTGTAAAGGACATGCCACTCACCTTCACTTGCAATTGTCTGCCTTTGCATTAAATCCATAAAAGAGACACCAAGGGTTGCCACTGCTGTCACCATGGCGACAGAAATAATGACACCAATGATGGTCACTAGCGTCCGCCTTTTGTTCTGCTTCAAATGCCGGACCGTTAATTTATTCACAATATTCACGGACGAATCACCTCATCCTTGGCGATTCTGCCATCCTCAATTGCAATGACTCTGTCTGCTTGCAAGGCAATTCGTTCATCATGGGTAATAACTAGCAGCGTTTGCTTAAATGTTTTATTAAACATTTTTAATAAATCAATAATTTCACTACTATTTTTACTATCTAGATTACCTGTTGGCTCATCAGCAAGCATAATAGCAGGATTACTAATCAGTGCCCGGCCGATCGAGACCCGTTGCTGCTGCCCGCCGGATAGCTGATTAGGGAGATGGTTTAAGCGTTTCTCCAGATTGAGAATCTTAACGATATCATTAAACTGTTTCTTGTCGACCTTATGTTCATCCAGCAAGAGTGGCAGGGTAATGTTCTCTTCCACTGTCAGGACCGGAATCAGGTTGTAAAATTGATAGATTAAACCTATTTGCCTGCGTCTAAAAATCGCAAGCTGTGTTTCATTTAAGTTATAAATATCGGTATTATCCACGAGGACCTTGCCGCTGGTTGGACGGTCAACACCGCCAAGTAAATGCAAAAGCGTCGATTTCCCCGATCCGGACGGGCCGATAATAGCGACAAATTCACCTTTTTTAACTGAAAAAGAAACATCATCAAGTGCCTTAACTGCCGTCTCGCCTTTTCCGTACATTTTAGTCAGATGTTCTATTTTTAAAATTTCCATTATGGTAAAACCTCCATGTTTTTGCTGATGGTTCTAGTTTATCTGGCTAAAATGACTTTCCAGTGACTGTAAAGTGACAGTTTAGTCACTTAATGGTTTATTTCAATAACAAAAAGTGGCATCCCACCAGTAAAGTAGCCTTTAACGACAGTGAACCGGTCCTATCTTGCAGTAAGCCTGCGTTATCTAACAGTAAGCACAACTTATCCGCAAATTTCGAGTACGCTTTTATACTTACACCACTTGCTTATAAAACTTAATCCGAAACTGAGTCCCCTCTCCATCCTTACTTTTAACCTCGATATCGCCATTTTGGCTGGTGATGATGCTTTGTGCCATCGCCATCCCGATTCCGATGCTCTCTTCACTGGCATTCTTTCCTTTGTAAAAGCGCTTAAAAATATACGGGAGATCATCCTTCGCGATACCTTTCCCGTTATCAGCAATGATGATTTCCGTAAACATAGCATTTTCTGAAAAAGAAATGATAATCTTTCCACCCGTAGTGGTATGCTCCACGCAGTTTTTTAAAATATTGATTACAGCTTCAGCGGTCCAATTAAGGTCGCCAACAAAGGAAACGGCATCATCACCCTTAATTGAAATGGTTTGTTCCTTAATGTCCATTGGAATCAAAACGGGCTCCAATGCTTTTTGAATCAGTTTTTTCACCGCTATTTGATCTTTTTTGAATTGGGCCGTTCCTGCGTCAATTTTTGACAGTTTTAATAATGAAGAAACGAGCCATTCGATACGTTCAAGCTGAATCCGAATAGTGCGGGTGAATTCATTTCTTTTTGCTGCCGGCAGCTTGGCATCACTTAATAAATCGGCCATGATCATCATCGAGGTAAGTGGGGTTTTGAGCTGATGGGATATGTCGGAAATCGCATTGGTAAGCTGGATTTTATCCTGCTGCAAAAGCGTACCCTGTTCTGATAGCATGATAGTCACTTTATAAATATTATTTTTTAGAATGCTTAGCTCACCTTCGTAATTATCACGTACATCGAGTGAATAATCACCACCGCTTATTTGACGCAAATATCCGGACAGCTTTTCGATTTCGCGATATCTCCAATTCGTAAATATAAAACAACATCCAATGAGTAAGACAGAAACGATAAAAACAAGTGCCATTGCAGCCAGCGAAAGAAATGCTGCTGCCAGGAGGCCCGCTAGACTAATCAGGCACATCGTTAGTAAGAGAATTCGCACCTCGCGATTACGCAGCATGCTAATCACCCACCTTATAGCCTAATCCCCGTACGGTTTTGATAATTTGTGGATTTTGCGGATAATCCTCTAACTTTTCCCTCAGCCTTTTTATGTAAACCGTTAAAGTATTATCATTTACGAAGTCCCCAGCCACATCCCAAATCTGCTCTAATAGGTGATTACGTGAGAGAACCTGTCCGATATGGTTCGCGAAGATTAGAAATAAGCGATATTCTAAGGCAGTTAACAGTATTTCTTCGCCATTTTTATAAACCTTTCCTTCGAGTGTATTAATGCTGACATTCTGTATTTCAATGATGATTTTTGATTGCGGATGCTTTTGATATCTTCTTAAAACTGTTTTGATCCTGGATATAAGCTCGCGGATCCGAAAAGGTTTGGTTATGTAATCATCTGCTCCCATGTCAAGCCCCATCACGACATTGACCTCATCGTCAATCGCTGTTAAAAATATTACAGGAATGTCTCTCCGTTCCTTCACCAGCTCACACAATTCATAGCCGCTCCCATCTGGCAGGGATAAATCAAATAAACATAAAGCAATTTGATCCAATTCCTCTGCTAACACCTTTTTAGCAGATGCGGCATCATAGCATAGAATCGTGGAAAACTGATCCTGCTGCAGCGAATATTCAAGTCCAGATGCAATCGTTTTATCATCTTCCACAAGCAAAATTTTCATCTTATCCTTCCCGCCCTTCACTCCCCATTATAACAGCATAAAAAGGTGTCAGGCACCATGTGAAATATTCACATGGTGCCTGACACCCTTTACAAGTTTATCACAATGTAATGGAGGAAAATCTCCAATTTTCTATTTTACAATACTTTACTGGTATCTGGGCTCCTCTGGTACATTTTTGAGGCCCGGGTTATTACCGGCAAGCTTTTCGGGATTTGAATTATTTGTCAATAGATGGTAGGCATCCCACTGTGACATTAAAGGTTGAATCTGGTGTTCAGGTACAATGATTCCCTTTTTTTCTAAGTGTTTAAAGATACTTTCAGCCATTCTTCTCTACCCCTTTCATGATTTCATTACGATGTGCCTGATGAAAAAATTATGAGGTTCTCTGGTTTATTATACCATTTTTAATAAATAAATGTAAGCGTTTCCAGAAAATTTAGGCTTTTTTAAAAAAACTCAGAGTCGATAGGCTATTTCATCAACCTTTAAAGGGTACATAAAGCCAAAGGAATATCAGAGGATAGTACGGCTAAAACTATGGGAGGTTACACTTGAAAATAAGGCGGTGTTTGTATGTCAGATTTTATGGAATCAATGGATTATGAAACGGGCACAACGATTCAGACTTTCAACATTATTGAAGCGAATGAAAATGCTGAAGGCTATGAGGTACATTTGGATATCGATTTAGACAGTGGATATGCACTAGAAGGCGTTAAGTTGAATATCACTAACGAGGATTTTGCTGCTTACGAAACAAATGATATTCAAGAAGTGGTCAAATATGCTTTAGGATTCTTTGATCAAACCAAAGGAGCTAGTGAATTAAATATTGAAGAAAAGAATATGCAAACAAACCAGTTAAAAAATACTGTAACACGAAGTCAACCCTTAAAAGAAAAATACAATATTGATGCTGACAGAGCATGGGAAGATGACCGCCTTTAGTGGAGGCATCTTCCTTATTTTAAGGATATAAGAAAGTAAATTAGCCGTATACTTCTTGTCGACAAATTATCAGCTATGAAAAGGACTTTGGTTTAGTCCCTTCAATCTCAAATCTAATTTTTTATTTAATGCCACCCCTGATTTGTTCCGCTTTACTCCTTTTAACTCTAACCGTTGGATATTTAGCTGAAACTGCCGCTGCTCTAATCTCTCCCTAAGTTACTACATTTGCAAATTTCCCAACAAAGATTGGGTAAATAAATATATGGTTATGCACGGTTTGCAAATGATAGGCCCTTAGCAGCAAGAGCACTTCGGAGCTGCTCCAATGCTTTTGGGCCCATACCATGTAACTTCAAGATTTCCACTTCACTAACTTTGGCGATTTGCTCCAGCTGCAAATATCCGGCTGCTAAAAGTGCCCGTTGTGCTGGCTTTGCTAATCTAGCAGGAAGGTCGCTTTCGGTTATATGTTTGTTTTCTGTCATAAGGAATTCTCCCTTCTAAAAAATTTTAATTAGATTATTTACTGACCGGTCTTGGTCTTTTAACATATTGACTCCCTTGTTATATCTGTTATACTATAAATATAACACATAACACAAAAGGAGTGTGGAGTATGTGTATATTACACTTGACCTTGAATCAGAAGAACCAATTTATACACAATTAAAGTACCAGATCATTGCCGGTATCGCAAAAAAAGAACTAAGCCCTGGCGAGGCACTACCCTCCGTACGGTCACTGGCAGCGGATCTAAGCATTAATCTTCATACCGTTAACAAAGCCTATCAGCAATTAAAACAAGAAGGATTTATTTTGATTCATCGGCAAAAAGGGGTAGTTGTCAATCCCGATGGCGTTCCTAAAGCAAATGAAGCCTACTGGTCAGAATTAGAATCCAAACTCCATCCATTGATTGCTGAAGCAGTTTGCCGCGATGTTCAGGAAAAAGATTTTTTACAGCTTTGCAGTCGAATATTCGCAAATTTTAACATGAAGGGTGATAAATAATGACTTCCAACATTTTATTATTTCTTATTGCGATGATGATTCCGATCTTTATTCCGCTAATTTTTATCCCTTTTTGGACACGAAAAACAGAAAGTTTCGGTGTATCGATCCCTGAAGAGGCTTACCATCGGCCTGATATAAAAAAAATGCGCCAAAAATATGCCTGGACGAATGCAATTCTGGCTATTATCATTACAGCAGTCTTTTGGTTTACAGCTGCAGGTCGAGATGAAAACTTCATCGCAGTCTTATTTTCCATCTTGATTTTTGCCTTTATAGTTGTAAGTTTTGCCGTCTATCTTATTTTCCATAAGCAAATGAAGGAACTAAAAAATAATAATCAAAATTGGACGCGAAAGCCGCAGTTAGTCACGATTGATACCGGGTTTCGAAATCAAAAGCTGGCACACTCTAATTACTGGTTTGTCATCCCATTTTTGATTTCGATTTTATCCATCGTCATTACTCTTACAAATTACCAGCTTATTCCTGATAGATATCCGATGCAATATAACTTTAGTGGCGAGGTCACCACCTGGGCAAATAAATCTTATCGTACAGTGCTGCTTATGCCGATCATGCAAGTCTATCTGACACTACTGTTTTTATTCCTCAATACCATTATTTCTAAAGCCAAACAGCAAGTGTCCGCTGCTAATCCCGAGGAATCCATTCGGCAAAATATCGTGTTCAGAAGACGATGGTCGCTGTTCACTATCATAATGGGTACAGGCTTGATCACCATTTTCATGCTGCACCAGCTATCATTAATGTATAAAATTAATCATCAACTATTAATGATTGCCCCACTCGTCTTTACCATTGGTATTGTTGTGGTATCTATTATTCTATCAATAACAACTGGTCAGGGAGGAAGTCGTATTGCTGTAAAAACTGGCGGTGAAAACGGCACAGTTATTGATCGTGATGATGACCGTTATTGGAAGCTTGGCATGTTCTATTTTAACAAGAATGACCCAGCGATATTTTTAGAAAAACGGTTCGGCATCGGCTGGACAAATAACTGGGCACACCCGCTTTCATGGATTATCGTGCTCGCGATTCTCTTACTCGCTTTCGGTCTGCCTAAATTGTTGGGATAAGTTAAATGTATAAATAAACAGGGATGGCAGTCATCCCTGTTTATTGTTGAAAAATAATAGTAAATTAGTTTAGATTAATCTAACAGTCTATCGAAACACTATTTTATTCATTTGGTCCAAAAACTCGGCTGCGGATATCTGGAGTACCGGAGTTCCGTTTTTCTATTCGCTTTGCTAAAGTAGCTCTCATGCCCGGCGCAAGCAATTCACAACCAGCAAGTTCTTGCATTTCTACAAAATTCTGCTGCTTACCATGGAGAATTTGATTACATTTTTGGATGGTCCATTGCGGATACGGACGATCAAGTATGGTAAATGTTTGCCCCTCTTCAATATACCCTTCTTGTAAAACACGGAAATACCAGCCGGTTTTTCCGGTATTCTGTAATAACAACGCTAAGTTTTTAATTTTAAAACGGCGAGCAGGCTTCCAGCACGGCTGTCTTGGCTGAGAAACTTGAATAATCGCCTCACCAATTTGAAAGGTATCACCAATGGCAACCGTTTCCTCTGTTGCATGTTCCATAACCAAATTTTCACCCATGCCGCCAGCTGATATATCCGAAATATCTAATTCATTTCTCCAATATGTATAATTTTCAATCGAATAGGCGAAAACTGCTTTTTCAGGCCCGCCATGGTGTTCCAAATCTGCTACTCCATCACCTGTTAAACCTGTTTTGCCAACCCAGATTGGTCCTTCAACAGGCTCTTTAAAAATGGCGCTTGTCCATTCCCGCTCCATGGGATTTACAGCCTCTTTACTTCCCATTGTTTTAGGTAAACCTATGAAAACTTTATTAAGAATAGTCTTCACTTTTTTCACTCCTTTGAATTATACTTTTCTGTACTTTTGACCGGATTTTTCATTATACTTTTTAATCCATTCCATAACGATTGGTTGATTTAAAACCCCTTCATAAACTATTAAATTCGGCAACGCGGAAAAACATCCCTTCTTACATCATACCTTTAGCCACCAAATTAGGAAGATATTTATTTGGTCAAATTTATTTGTGAATTCGCAATCGATACATACCCGAAAACACATTGGAATATCCAACCATGCGTTTTCGTGTGTCGTCATTTTTTACCGTCAGCTGTTTAAATTATTTCTGAGCAGCGCAATGGCCTCCATCATTTCTTTCACATTGTCTTTATCATTCATTTCATTTCTAGCATGAAGCAGAGCGGGTCGGACAGATTCTACAGAACGTCCAAAGCTGTACATCCATTCATAGCGTGGGACCATCCATGTATGAAAATGGTGTGTGGTATCTTCGTTATAAAAATAATAAACATGTTCGATTCCTAATACTTCTCGTTGCGCTTTTCTAATTTTGGTTAGAACGTTGATATAATCAATCTTCTCTAACTCGGTTAATTCATCAAAACAGGTAATATGACGCTTCGACGCCAAAATAATTAATCCCTTTATTGGGTAGGCGACGTCTTGATGAGCATGGAAATGCTCTGTTTCGATGACAACCCCTCCATCTGGTTCAATCAATCCACTCGTTAAAGCACAACTCAAACATTCAACCTCTACTGTGTTTCCATTAGCTAAGGTTATTTTTCTCACTGAAGATCCCCCTAAATACTACTAGTCTGGTTTTAATATTAAACCATTGTATAAATATTGAAAAACCCTTACCCGAGGTCATTATGAATATTTATGTAGTTTCGATACAAAATACAGATTAGATTTATATGTTTTTTCGTTAACTAGAGGCTTCCTTTTTCCTATCCTTTATTGAATGGAAATGTCAATGGCTGGCGAACAAGGAGAAAATAGGTGAATAAGTATGAAAAGGGTTAACAAAGAAAAGATCTTTTTGTTCATAAAAATTTTATTTCCAATGATTTTATTAGGTCTCGCAGGATATGAAATAAAAAAATTTACTGGAAACATGAATATTCAGCTGTTTCGCCATGAAGTTAGTCAATTGCATTTGGCTAAGATGTTCTTAATTTTTATCATTACCTTTTGCGCCATTTTCCCTATGTTTTTCTATGATGTATTTTTAGTAAAAATATTAGGCTTTAAAGTACCGTTAAAAGAGCTGGTGAAAAGGTCTTTTATTGCCAATACCTTTTCAAACTTAATTGGGTTTGGAGGACTTGTTGGTGCTACACTGAGAACCTATTTCTATCAAGAAGCTGAAGCCGACAAAAAATTACTAGTGAAGAAAATAGCATCTGTTTCGCTGTTTTATCTGACCGGCATCTCTTTGCTATCCTGGATCGTTCTTGTTGGTTATCGAAGCTCACCTCTTTTTCATGAAAAAAGATGGCTTTTTTGGGCCGTAGCAGCTATAAGTTTATATCTGCCGATTTTTATCACAATTTATTTAATTCAACGCAAAAAAGCGACAGAATCAATGGTCGAGTTTGGAATAGCGCTCAAACTGATCATCGTTTCTTTGTTTGAATGGATTGCAATTTTCCTAGCTATCTGGTTATTATGTATGATTTTAAGTATCCCAATTGACTTTAAGGAGCTTGTGCCGGTTTTTATCGTTGCTTCATGTGCCGGAATTATTAGTATGATTCCTGGGGGGTTCGGGTCGTTTGATTTACTTTTTATCTGGGGTACTCATGTTTTAGGTGCTCCGGGGGAGAAAGTGGTTGTCCTGCTGCTATTTTATCGTATCGGCTATTTTATTCTCCCATTTTTAGTCGGATTAGTTTTATTTATCAAGGATTTTTGGAACAAGTGGAATCAATCTTGGAACAATGTTCCAAATGCCATCCTAGTAAGGACTAGCCATATATTTTTAACCTTTTTGGTCTTTCTTTCAGGACTTGTTTTGCTTCTTTCGGCAGCTGTCCCAGGAATTATCGAAAGGATACAGATTGCTCAAGAATTCTTATCCTTTCCAATCATGAATATCTCACATCAACTCTCAGTTGCAACTGGTTTTATCCTGCTCGGGTTATCCCGAGGTATTCAGTACAAAGAGAAGCGGACATACAGCCTAACAATTGTCGTTTTAATTTTTGCTGCCTTTTTCACCTTCTTAAAGGGTTTTGATTATGAGGAGGCATTGTATATTTTAATTGTTGCAGTGCTCTTGAGAGTTTCAAAAAAGCGATTTTACAGAGAGAGTTTTGTATTAAGCTGGAGTAACACCATGTTTGATATCGGTATGTTTGTTGTAATTACCTTTATGTTTTTATTAATCGGATATTTCAATTTACCTTCCTCCGAAATTAAAGTGACTCCAAAGCTTTCACCATATCTGATTAAAGACTCTCGTGATTTATTTAAAAGTGCATTAATCGGTTTGTTTATCGCAATGGTCCTTTTTTTCATTGGCTATTTAGTTAGACGGGATAAAAAGTGGGAGCTGAAAACATCCATTACTCAGGAAGAAAAAATCATGGAACATTTGGATCATTATAATGGAACGGTCCTAACACATTTAATCTTTTTACACGATAAATATATTTATTGGAATAAAGAGGAAAACGTCATGTTTGTCTATCAAGTATATGCAGACAAGCTTATTGTCCTTGGTGACCCTGTTGGAGACCGAGACGAATTGCCAGCTGCAATAGAAAAATTCCGAGAAACAGCGGATCTTTATGGATATACTCCTGTTTTTTACGAGGTCAGCGAGAAAATGCTTCCTTATCTGCATGAAAACGGTTATGACTTTTTTAAGCTAGGCGAGGAGGCTTATGTTGAATTAGACAGCTTTTCATTTAGTGGGAAAAAAATGAAAGGAGCCAGGGCAGTAAAAAACAAGTTGGAACGAGAGGATTATCAATTTGAAATTATAGAGCCTCCCTTTCATGCAGATTTCATGAAGGAAATTAAAGAAATATCTGATGAATGGCTTCAAGGAAGAACGGAAAAAGGTTTTTCACTCGGTTTTTTTGATGTGAACTACCTCAATAAGGCCGAAATAGCTGTTATTAGAGCAAATGGAACGAAGATTCTTGGCTTCGCCAGCATAATGCCTGTTTATAATCAAAACCAAACGATCTCGTTGGATTTGATGCGCTTTGGAAAGCATGCGCCAAACGGAACGATGGACTTTGTTTTTCTATCATTATTCGACTGGGCAAAAGAACAAGGATATCAGTACTTTAATATCGGGATGGCACCTTTATCAAATGTGGGACTGTCAAAGTTTTCGTTTTTAAGTGAAAAAGTTGCTTCTCAAATATTTTTGCACGGACAATTTCTCTATTCATTTCAAGGTTTAAGAAAATTTAAAGATAAATATGCCGACAAATGGCTTCCAAAATATTTAGCTTATCGAAAAAAAACGTCCTTGCCAATTACGATGGCACAAATCACTTTATTAATTGGCAAGAAAAGAGAAAATAGGGATAGATAGACATAAAGAAAGATTGGCTTTTTTAGCCAATCTTTTTTTGGATGAAACTTATAGCAATTTGATTAAATGACAACAATTAAACTCAATTTTTTGGAAGGTGGCCTGTATCGAGATGTTAAGCTGCTTTTTGCTCAACAGTAACAGAATCATCAAGGCTATGGCCTTCCCATTTTGTAATAACAATAGCCGCCAAGGAGTTTCCAACAATGTTAACACATGTACGTGCCATGTCGAGAATCCGGTCAATACCTGCAATAAATGCTAGTCCCTCAACAGGTAACCCTACAGTACCTAATGTGGCAAGAAGAACTACAAACGATACGCCTGGAACCCCGGCAATCCCCTTGGAGGTTAGCATCAATACAAAAACTAATGTTATTTGCTGTCCGATACTCATATGAATTCCATACATTTGTGCAATGAACATTGCCGCAATCGCTTGATATAGAGTCGAGCCATCAAGATTAAAAGAATAACCGGTTGGAATGACAAAAGAAGTAATCGACTTTGGACAGCCGAGCTTCTCCATCTTCTCCATAATTTTGGGAAGGACAGTTTCTGAACTCGCTGTCGTATAGCCCAAAATTAGTTCATCTTTTAAATATCGAATTAGCTTAAAAATGTTAAACCCTACAATTTTCGCCGTTAACCCTAAAACCACTAAAATGAAAAAGATCATCGCCCCGTATACAACAAGAACAAGTTTCCCAAGTGGAATTAAAGAGGAGATACCAAATTTCGAAACAGTTACACCAATCAAAGCAAAAACACCGAAAGGGGCTAATTTCATAATTTGGTTTGTTACAAAGAACATCGCATCTGCCGTTCCTTTGAAGAAATTGAGAATCGGCAGGCCTTTCTCTCCGATCGCTGCAACTCCAAGTCCAAACATAACGGAGAAGAAAATGATCGCAAGCATATCTCCATCTGCTAATGACTGAATGATGTTAGTAGGAACAATGTTCACCACTGTATCAATCATCGAATGTGACTCAGTTTTTTCAGCTGTACTTACATAACTGTTAATATCCGTCTTTGTTAAATGAGTGCGATCGACCCCCACACCTGGTTGAAATACGTTCGCGGCAAGCAGTCCAACAATGATTGCGATTGTCGTGATGATTTCAAAGTAAAGCAGGGTTTTGCCTCCAAGCTTTCCCAAAGACTTCATATCGCCAACGCCTGCAACACCAACAATAAGACTTGAGACAACGATTGGAACAACAATCATTTTAATTAAGCGAATAAATATATCACCTATTGGCTGGAGGTAAGTTGCCACATGCGGATTGCCATAAAAAACCGCACCGACAATAATACCGAGAGCCAGTCCAATGAATATCTGCCATGCTAAACTAATTTTCTTCATGAACATTTCCCCTTTTATATATAAAATTTATAAAACGAATAATCAATATAAATTCTTCAATCTATTTAGCCAAATAGATCTTTCTCCATTTCACATTAACTATTAATATTTATTATTAATAACATAATTATATTTAGTAAAAATCACTTTCATTTCTATAAATGTGTTTTTATGGAAATTAGACCTATCATAGCTTTAACACTATTGAATCAAGCATTTGATTCGTTTAGGTTATTTTTTTAGAATAACATGTATGACTTAAAAAAAAAAGAATTTTCGACGACCCTCTACCGCTTTGAATACAGAGCTAGGAGTCAAAAGTGAGAGAAATTAAGCTATCTACTGTGCTTTTATAGTTTTAAATTCCAGCTAGGAATCCAGCTGTTTTTGCATCGACCGCCTATTAATCTTCGATTTTTGTAACACTCCGCCCCTTTTCTAAACAACAAAACCTTGCCAGCTAATTGGCAAGGTTTACTATTGGATTTATTCTACATTTTTGATCCGATTCCTACATATTTCCTTACGGCTTTCCTCCATACCAAAAACCCATATTCCATTGTCGATAATGTCAGTCCCATCAAAGCAAATAAACAAGAACCGGGATACATTTCATATGTAGAAGAATGCTGAACTTTTTCAATAGATTCATTCTTTTTACTTCCCAATTTCCGTTCGATTTCTTTGCTAGAGATCCCCTGCTTCTCCTTAGACACTTCTGCCTTCTCAGGATTTTTCACGATTTCAAAAGATGTCTTTGCCTGAGGTACGTTCTCTCCAAAAGGTATATCTTCCTCTTCTTGCTTCTCAAAAGAAGGATGAGCTGTTTTAAGGTTATCCTGCTCTTCAATAACGACGTCCGCATCGTTAGGAGTTTTCGTCATGGATTTCATGGCCTCGGTTATCACCTTCGCTATTTCATCCTTTGAAAAAACCTTTATCGAGATCCAACCGCGTAGATCTACCTCGAAACCATGTTTTTCAATGGTTTCTTCTGACATATACTTACCGTTCACATAGCCATTACCACTTGGATGTAATTGTGTTGCCAACACTTGCCCCTTTTGGATACTTTCAGGATAAGTAAAGCTTACTCTTCCATTACTAATTTTCTTTTCCTTAAGATTAAAAGAATGAAAAACCGCCTTTTTTTCCTCAAACGATAACACTTCAATGACTCCCTTCCAAATTTACTTCATCAGATATATCTATTTAAAAATATGAAAATCCGGCATTGATCGAAGGCACCTAAAAAGGCTCTAGGTTGGATAATCCCCTATCCAAATCCAAGTATAAATTTTCCAATGTTACCTTTATTATAACAAATACAATACGAACTAGATTGATATGAGAGCATTTTCTTTAATATGTAAATGCACATAACATATTACCTGAAAAGCTAATTTGTAAGGGCACTGAAGAACACTCATTTTTTTAATAGATCTAAATAGCAGTATTAAAGAAGACGACTCTAAAATTCTAAAAGTGAATTTTAAGTCGTCTTTTTGATCAATAGGTCGTCTATTTTAGCCCTGCTAATAAACATATGGTTAAAAGCTCGAGAAAAATAACATAGTCTGGGTCTTCTGGAACTTGATTTATTAATTCTTCTCCTTGTTTCTGAAGGCATCAAAAAATGGTGATTTCTGTATACGAAATTGGCAGCAGAAATTTTTACATCCAATACAATACCCCAAATAAGTTTTTGTTGTTATTACATTAACTTGTCTTTATCTGAGTCAATTGTTTCTTTTCAATTGGAATATTTTTAGTACCAATACTAACAATGATGGTTATGACAATATTTATCAATAATACTATTGCTCCTGTGCTGATGTCGTTAATAGTATGCGAGACAGTTGGAAAAAAGGTTGCGATTTTTATATTGAAAATCGTAGCATATAATACAATAAGCACTCCTGTAACAATTCCGGTCATTACGCCATATTTATTAATAAAATTATTTTTGGAAAAGCTAAAGAATAATGCTGGTGCTAATTGTACGATCAAACTATATGACATGATGTTTAACATTGCAAGTGCTTCTCCTCCAGATAAGGTGAAGATTAAAGCAGTCAAAGAAATGAAAATGATGAATAACTTCGAGGCAATTAGTTGTTGCTTTTCGGTAGCTTTTGGAACAATGACATTGTAAAAACTTTTTGTTAAGCCAACAGATGCAGACATTAACATAACAGATGCTGGTACTAAAGCCGTTAGTAAACCAGCTGCCCCAACTATCCCAATGACCCAAGGATCAAATGTTTGAATAGCTAATCTTAAAAGAGAAAGATCTCCATCAGCTCCTTGTAAACCAGGGATTTGTACGATAGCTGAAAAGCCAATAAAAAAAACAAAAAGCAATAATATGGTGTATAAAGGCAGGGTAATTGCATTTTTGCGAAGTGCTTTTTCACCATTTGCTGAGAAAACGACAGTGAAAGAAGTCGGTAATAAATAAAAGCCTATTGAATTTAAAAGGATTGTAGAGAGAAACCACGGTACACTTAGTCCCTGATCGGCCAATGTTAACATTTGAGGTTTAACAGACTGAACAGACTCAAACATTTGCTGAATCCCGCCAAAATAGTGGATAGGGATGTATATGCCTAAAAAAATTACTACTCCCAGAATCATAATATCTTTAATCACAGCTGTCCAAGCTGAGCCATGGATACCAGAGAATATTACATATGTTGTAATAACTATTGCACCTATAACACTTGCAAA
This sequence comes from Neobacillus drentensis, assembly GCF_036965245.1. Classification (GTDB taxonomy): domain Bacteria; phylum Bacillota; class Bacilli; order Bacillales; family Cytobacillaceae; genus Neobacillus; species Neobacillus drentensis_G. The sequence goes on along the minus strand of NZ_JBALPG010000027.1, from coordinate 36,430 downwards.
TACTGGTGAAATAGCACCATAAGAAGCTTCTGAAACAATGATCCCTAACCCTTTCATTTGTATACAAATATATGGTATAAGTGCTAAACTGCCCACAATCGCTACGATAATCCCCATTGTACGACTATCATATTTAGATGCAAAATAATCAGGCTGTGAAATAATACCATTTTCTTTACCATATCTCCAAATTTTAGGTGCCAACCAATAAGATATAACATATGCCAGAAATATATACGTAGGTACATAATAGGCAGCAGCCCCTTTTGAATACGCCCAGCCACTTCCGCCTAGAAAAGTAAAAGTCGTATAAACTTCACCAGCTATTAATAGAAATACGAACAAGGTTCCAAAACCTCTGCCACCAACTGCAAATTGCTGCAAATTCATTTCTTTCCCTTTTCTTGCTGCTATCCCCAAATAAAGAGCAAAGATTAAGAAAATGAAAATAATAAATAATGATATATTCATTCTGTCTCACTCCCTTGATTATCAGGATCAAACTTATAAACAATAGTTAAAATAACCGAGGAAAGTACCATCCAAAATACAATCCAAAATAATAGAAAAGGCATTCCTAAAACGTAAGGCTCTATTTTATTTGCATATGGCAAGAATCCTACAACCCCTATGAATGGTATTAAGAGTAAAAGTTTAATATATTTCAAGTTATGCCCAACCTCCTATTTTATTGTTTGAATTATTATGGATTAAGAGCGTATATCAAAATGAGGATTTGTTAATAAAATAATGCGAAATTAATAGAAATTGTAATGAAGCTCTTTTTATTAACAAATCCTTTTTGCTTAGTTCTAATTTTTCATAATTAATTCATTTTCCCTTTGATAGACAATTTCTCCATCAATAATTGTTGCCTCTACTTTCAAATCCTTAATACGGTCTGGTTTAGTTTTTAAAATACTGTCATTTAAAATAACTAAATCAGCTAATTTCCCTACCTCTAAGCTGCCCTTAATATCTTCTTCAAAACTAGCATAAGCTCCATTCCATGTATAAAGTTGAATAGCTTCAAGTACACTTATACATTGATTAGTACCAATTTCGGCTCCAAGTTGGCTTTTTCTATTAACCGCAGTATGAATTCCTAATAACGGGTTATAATCAGTAACCGGTGCATCTGAACTACCTGCTGCAATAATATCTTTATCAATATAATCACGAGCAGCGTACATATAATTGACACGTTCACCATAATTGTGAGCATATATCTCGCCATATTCATATGGAAATGGCGGGTTTGGAATAGGGATCACTTCGAGTTGTTTCATTCTTTCTTGTAAATCTGGGGTTGAAATCCCGGCATGCTCGATTCGATGACGGTGATTTTTCCTTGGAGCTTCTGTTAACGCTCTTTCCACGCAATTTAAATACATTTCAATAGCTTTATCACCTTGAGCGTGTACAGTAATTTGGTAGCCCTTTTTATGTGCTTCACCAAGAACCTTGTATATTTCTTCCTCACTATAATAAAGAATCCCGGACTTGTTAGGATCGCTGGTGTAGGGTTCTCGAGTTGCAATCGTTGGACCAGAGCTGCTTCCATCTAAAAATATTTTAGCCGGTCCGACTCTAAATTTCTCATCCCCTGTACCAGTGACAATTCCTGCATTCATCATTTTATTTACAAATTTATCGGAGTCATTTATAGTACCAACTATTGCATATACTCGAACACGGATTTCTTTGTTTTTTATAGCTGTTTGTAACAAACGATAACTATTAGAATCAAAAGTACCTGCTTCATGAATACTCGTGATACCCCCTGAAATGAAATGATCCGATGCGATTTTAACAGCTTTCATAAGTTCATCATATGTATAGCTCGCTACATCATTCATCTTCATATTTGAAGCTTCAAATAATTTACCGGTAAGTTCCCCATTCTCATCTTTTTCTATTATTCCACCTTGGGGATTCTGTGTCTTTTCGTCATATCCAGCCTTCTCCAATGCTGCAGTGTTTACTATACTGATATGTCCACATGTACGAGTAATGATTATTGGATGATCGGTTGAAATTGCATCTAGCTCGGCAATCGTTGGATACCGCTTTTCCTTCACCGTTGTTTCATTAAACCCCCAAGCTCTTATCCATTCACCTTTTGGAGTTTCCAATACTTTTTTCTTAAGCTCATTTAGCAAAGCTGCAACAGAATCGATGTGGCTTTCTTTGCAACTGATATTCAACTGAAAAACCCCATATAAAACCAGGTGTATGTGAGAATCAATAAATCCAGGAAGAAGGGATTTTCCTGCTAAATCAATGACTTCAGTCTTGTCCCCAATAAATTCTTTCATTTCTACATTTGAACCAACCCCAATTATACGATTATCCTTAATTGCTACAGACTCTACTATTGAATTTTGTTTGTCTGCTGTAATAACTTCACCATTGATAAATACTAGATTAGCTTTCATAAACACACATCCTTTTTGTTTTTTAAGAAAATTCGGTAAATTAACCTATTAATTATATTATTATTTTTTTAAAGCGCTGTCATTAAACAGATGGTAAGATTTTTATTAAGTGCTATTTCACAATACGTAAAAGAATATTGATACTAATTAATTTAATTAGGGCTAAAATAGACAGCAAATTGATAAAAAAGACGACTCAAAATTCATTTTTAGAATTTTGAGCCGTCTTCTTTGATACTGATATTTAAAACATAGATTACTTAATTTTTTTTTCAAACATTATTTCAATGCTCTGTTATCAAAGTTTTTTCAAAGTCCAGGTAAATTACGTATTCCCATTGGAACTGCTGGCTGCAACTGTAGCCGCCGTCATGCTTGCGGTCATTGCTGCCTGCTGGGCTTGAATAAGCGCTTCAATCGAAATGTTTAACCCTGTTCTAGCAGCATCTCCCATAGCTGTCATTGAACTCATCAAAAACAGCACACTCATCATAAAATTAATCTCTTTGTTCCATTTAAAGAGTTTATCCCGATTCAAGTCCTCATTAATCATAAGGAGGTTATTAATTTCACTTTCCTTATTTTCTAAAAAGCTGAGCATACCGATATATGGATAATAGACCCTTTTGGTTTTATGATTAGCATTGTGGAGCAGTTCTTTTATTTCCATGCATTGTTGTGCCTTCACATTCGGACTTTGTTCTGAATCCAATGCCAAAATGTGGCTTAAAAATTGCAAATCATTCCCGCTTGAAAAGTCTATTTTCTTAAGTGCCTGGTAGTACTCCTCCACTCTGCTTACGATTTCTTCTGAATCCTTTTCACATAGAGCCAGTATCGATGCCAAAGGATAATCACCAGAGTCCGTCAGGAAAAAATGGTGCTCTTTCATTCCTTTGTAGATATCGTCTGTTTTTTGAACGATTTCATCGATGCGCATTGGCTCCACTTTTAAGAGCGTTCCCGCTGCAATATAGGAATAAGCATTACGGCTGAAGCCATTATCAATGAGCTTTTCATAAATAGCAATGAAGTGGTGAAAGCTTGTTTTAGGATCGTCCGTTGTTGTATCTAATGTTGCAGCAATGCTAAAACGCTGTGTCGATTTTAAATAGGAAAAGGCCCCTACATTGCCCTTAATATAGTCGGCAATTTCCAGATACTTTTTTAAGTGAAACTCTTTTGCGTTTGTTACATACATAGCGGCAATCATCATAAGCGTGCGCTTATCCGCTTTCCATTTTAATGCTGAATACAACTGCGAATAGATATCCTTATAAGCTCCAATGTTTTCTTTAATTGATCTCTCTTGCATCTATTCATTCATCCCCCTTCACAATACTTCTTGTCTTTAATACGTTGTATGGCAAAGTTTGGTTTCAAGAGAATACTTTTATAATGCATCTTTCACCTATGGAAGAGATTTATCCCCGGTAAAGTAAAACTAGTTGCACGAAAAGTATGAATATATTATTCTATATATACATAGAAATTCTACATATATAGAATACTTATACACAAGGAGAACTGATGATGGAAGATGAGCAATTAAAAATTTTTGATAGCAAGCGGAATCCTATTGGAATTGCAACAAGAGAAGAAGTACATCGAACCGGACTTTGGCATGAATCCTTCCACTGCTGGATCGTTAGCCGCGAAGAAGAAATCGATTATCTTTATCTTCAGCTTCGTTGTCAATTTAAAAAAGACCATCCAAATCTTTTTGATATTACGTCTGCAGGACATTTATTAGCCCATGAAACGGCCGAGGATGGCATTAGGGAGATCAAAGAAGAATTAGGAATTGATGTTGCTTTTACTGAGCTAATACCATTAGGGATCATCAATTATTGTGTAAATCATGAAAACTTAATTGATAATGAACTGGCACATACATTTTTATATATAAAGAATATAGCGTTTGATGAATTTACCTTACAAAAAGAAGAAGTTTCAGGCATCGTTAAAGTAAAATTTGCCGATTTTACTGATCTTTGGTCAGGGGATATACATGAAATAAACATGAAAGGTTTTGAAATAAGTAATAAGGGGGAAAAACTAGTTATCGACAGGATGGCTGATAAAAATCAATTTGTCCCGCACGAACTTTCATTTTACCAGACGATTATCCAGTTGATTAAAGAAAAACTAAATGAATGCAGCTAACGTGCCTTTCAATGACTTCCTTGGCGAACAGGATCTGAAACTGTTCGCCATTGTTAGCTTCTAGTGAAAAAAGCAGATAAGTTCATTAAGAAAAGGAGTTGGGCAATACAACTCCTAATTTTAAGTAAATTGAACCTAGCATCTTGCTGGACTCTAAGGGTATATAAGTTAATCGCTATTTCGACTAAAATTTAGGTTCATTTAAAACTAACCTAGATTAAGCGTTTTGCCTGTTTCTACTAATGATTTTGTATTACTAAGTATCATCCACCATGCCGCATCACTATTCTCGTAGTGAGGATCACCTTCCTGCCATTGGTCATGAATAAGGGCTAACTTCGTACAGGCGCCAACAGGCTCAAGCAGATAGGAAATTCTAGATTCATATTCCTGAATGTCATCTTTCGTGTAGGATTTTCCAGCAAAGTGGGTAAAACGAAGTACTTGATTTGGTACATACTCTATTACATTCCCATAAACATGAACCGTCTCATCACCATCAGCCCCCGGCCCAACGTATTCCAAAAGATCTCCTACTTGAAAGGTGGATCGGATAACGCTTCCACAATAAATCTGCTTTGTTCCCTCGGGCGAGATTAATGCCCTCCAAACTTCTTCTGGTGTCCCGCTAATATAAAATACATACTTAAGATCCTGCATAATCTAATTCCTCCTAATTTGGGTTCTTCCCTTACATCATAAACAAACTTCACTGACATATACGGTCAGTGAAGTTTAGAGTTTTGATAATGTTTAACTAATTCTATAGTGACAGTTACCATTCTCTCTTTTAAAAATAATGGTTCCAGGATATTGATTGCCTTTCCATAAGGAAGAAGATAGTAAGGTACATAAGTATTTATCGATTGCTCATCTATCTTAAAATGAGCATGATTTTCCGAACGGCGGGTAAGTGCATGCCCAAATAACCAATGCTGGCATAAATCATCAAGGGCATGCGCATGTCCTTCAATATGAATGGAAATCAGTTGGTCAGGCTCGTCTAAATCAGGCAAAAGTCCATTTAGAAAAAAAGCACGTGCTGAAAAGTTTGCTGGCCGATCAAATTCAGCACCTGTTCGAAATACACTGACAATCCGATCAACACGAAAGCTGCGTATTTCAAGGCGCAGGTGACAATAAGCGATGACATACCAATTCCCTTTCCAATACACAAGGCCATAAGGATCAATGCTGCGTGATTGGGGTGTGCTTTCATTTCCTTTTTGGTACTCAATTAATAGTGTTAAACCCTCTGCCACAGATTCTTCTATATCCTGGAGCAACGTTTTCAATTCAGATTTTGCTGGTGGTTGAATCACATCAAACCCTGTTAAATGACGATTGATATAATCCAATTGTTCTGGATTTGTATATTTTTTCAGCTTTGTTACTGCCCCATTCAAAACCTCACTAAAGGGATACCCAGCCTCTGATGCAAAACTTGCCGCATGGATCAGCGCTTTTTGCTCATTTACGTCAAAAAATAACGGTGCCTTTGTAAACTCATGGAGCAAACTGTATCCGCCATTATGACCTGCATCCGAAATGATGGGAACACCGCTAGCACACAGGGCATCAATATAACGATATACCGTACGAATATTGATCTCCAATTCTTCCGCCAGTTGCTTAGCAGTCATTCGTTTACCTGTTTTGAGCAGCCAAAGTATAGAAAGCATATTAACAGCTTTAGACATGGGTTATTTAGTCCCTTCTACAGCAGCGCGGGCAGGTCCCTTGCAGCTAGTCTCGTTTCTATTGTGGAGAATAAAGCAGTGGTGATCTGAAAGATCATCTTTTTTTTATTTGCTTCTGATTCCTCATTTACAATTCTATAGTTGATAATTGATACTAATATACAGTACTAAAAAAAATTTTGCGAGCCTAAAAGAGGTGATCATGGTGCATCAAATCGAATATGAGTGGGTCAAACAGACTCGAGCATTACTTCTTAACTTTTGTAGTGAACTTGAACCAAATGACTTTACTCGCCCAATTGACGGGATCGGTTGGCAAAGTGTACGAGACACACTAGTACACATAGCAGACTGTTATCACGCTTGGCTTGGCTCATTTGTTTTATTAAAAACAAAGAGGCCACTCACTCCAAAGGAAGATCTGATGAAACTCAGTTTAGACGAAATTAAGATACGCTTTGAACATGCAGATTCTTTTGTAAATGAGGTATTTGATGTACTTAAACATCAAATGAATAAACCTATACAGAGGGAGATTCCTTGGAGAGATGGAGGAGAAATGATCTCCATTACACCTGGTAAATTGCTCATGCATACGGTTACTCACGAATTCCATCACAAGGGACAGATTGTTGCTATGGCACGACTAATGGGTTATAAACCTCCAAACACTGATGTTTTAGGCACTAACGATTAGATAAAATACACGGGAACTCCGTTTGTGAAAGCAGCAAGAAAAAAAATAATTAAGAATCAATCAAAAAATAAATACTGACTCAAATGGTCGCTAACTAGCGACCATTTGAGTCAGATTTTCTTTTTTGGTCACTTTTTGGTACATGGGAAAGGCAGCAATTTTATATACATCTAACAAGCTCGACAATTTCAATTTGAAATTTTTCTATTAAAACTTAAAAATCTTCGCCAATGCTTTCATGGATTCCGGGCTGCAAATTTTAGCAAAGTGTTCGTTAAGTTCCTTTTTTGCTTCTTCAACACTTATTTTCATTTCCTTAACATGATTACTTTTTGCCCAGTAGTCCATGGTCTCAAATGAGGTACTGCTCCAGCCATTTTTTTCACCCAGTTCATTGGTTTTTGCCTTCGTACCTGAGACAACAATATCCATGGACCCTTGTAATTCTACCAAAGCGGAATCGAACGGTTTTTTCTTTTCTTTATCCTTCATTCCCGCTTTAGACCTTAACATTCTTGTATCAATGCCTGGTTCTTCATGAATAAGCCTATACAGTTCTAATGCTTCTCTTGAAACAAGCCCATCCTCATACCGTTTTTCCAATGGCTGTTGGGAACCCAAAACTACTCTAACGAAAGGAAGTAGCGTCCGTGAGATTAAAACAGACTTTTTTTTAATAAACTTTCCGTATGCCGCTACTCCATCCTTCGGGAATTCTGCACGCCACATCCATGGATCCATTTCTGAACCGGTATGCCACTGTTCCTTTGACGTAATGCTATCTAATGAAGGATAAGCAGATACTAATTGTGCCAATGGCAGCATCCCAATTTCCTCTATCACTTCGATAGCTTCTTTATATGTACGAATCTGGTAACTCTTCATTCATCTCAGCTCCCCAACTTTTCTTTCATATATCTATTTAACAGTTTAACTAATTTCTTTAAACATTAAACTATGAAAAAAGAATAGAACTCTCCTTCTAATCTGGAAAAATGTCCTCGAGACTGCCTCTTAAAGACAAAATTCTTCTTGAAATTGGAGAAAGTGTCCTTAAGGCTGCCTCTTAAAGA
>NZ_JBALPG010000027.1:26636-28133 GCF_036965245.1 Neobacillus drentensis | reverse complement strand
GACAAAACTCTTCTTGAAATCGGAGAAAGTGTCCTTAAGTGAGGTTAGTCTTAAAAGTGGACACGTAAAAATGAGATTTAGTTTATAATACAATCATCATTTAAAAGGACGTGTTCACATGGGTAAACATCATACTCAAGAGTACAAAGAATATGTTTCAAAATTAATTGTGGAGGAAGGCAGAAAAGCTTCAGATGTAGCTTATGAACTTGAGATTTCAGCTAAAACGATAAGCCGTTGGGTGGCAGCTTACAGAATGAAAATTAATGTTGGGAAGACTGGTGAGAATTATATTACACCTTCAGAGCTTGAAAAATTAAAAAAACAACATGAGAAGGAACTACAACAGTTAAGAGAGGAAAATGAAATCCTAAAAAAGGCCATGCACATCTTCACGAAAAACCAAGAGTAATTTATAGCTTTATTCAAGTCCACTCTGATGAACACGCTGTAGTGAAGATGTGCAAAGTGCTAAAAGTTTCATCAAGTGGCTATTATAAATGGCTAAATAATCAATTTAAACCTCAATCTGAGAAAGATGCTTATCGCCTAGAGATCCACCAAAAAATTTGTAAATCATTTCATGAGAGTTATGGGACTTATGGAAGCCCTAGAGTTCATAATGACTTAGTTGACTGGGGATATACTATTTCACAAAAAACAGTAGCTCGTATGATGAAAGAAATGGGTTTAACCGCTACACCAAAAGAAAAGTTTATGGTCACGACAGATTCTAATCATGATTTAAACATTTATCCTAATTTACTCAATCGTCAATTCAATGTAGAAGAACCTAATCAAGCCTGGGTATCTGATATTACGTACATTTGGACGCTTGAGGGATGGGTTTATTTATCATCCGTTATGGATTTATTCTCTAGAAAGATTGTAGGTTGGAGCCTTTCTTCGCATATGAAAAAAGAGTTATCTATACAAGCCTTGAATATGGCTATTATATCTAGGCGACCTGGTGAAGGGCTAATTCATCACTCTGACCGTGGTTCTCAGTATTGTTCCCATGATTATATTGATATTTTAAAAGAGAAAAAAATGCAAATTAGTATGAGTAGAAAAGGCGATCCTTATGATAATGCCTGTATTGAGTCTTTCCATGCCACAATCAAGAAAGATTTAATTTACAGAAGACGTTTTACCACTAGGGCAGAAGCTGTAAAGGCGATTAATCATTATATAGGCAGCTTCTACAATGAAAAAAGGAAACATTCAACATTAGGGAACTGTTCACCCAATCAATATGAGAGGACTCATCAAAAATTAGATTGGGGAAACATCTCATAAGCAAGCCATTTAGTGTTAGAAATCGTCAATCATGTTTTTCGATTGACTATTTCTAACACTGGACCAAACGAAGTGCGGTAGTGGTTTTGTTTTAAAAAAATCTCAAATTTTAGTGTCTACTTTCTTGACAGAAGTCCATAAGACTGCTTCTTAAGGACAAAACTCTTCTTGAAATCGGAGAAAGTGTCCTTAAGACTG
>NZ_JBALPG010000027.1:0-26582 GCF_036965245.1 Neobacillus drentensis | reverse complement strand
TAAAGACAAAACTCTTCTTCTAATCTGGAAAAATGTCCTTAAGGCTGCCTCTTAAAGACAAAACTCTTCTTGAAATCGGAGAAAGTGTCCTTAAGACTGCTTCTTAAGGACAAAACTCTTAAATTTATATAGAAAACGCCACTATTTGTGATACGGTTCACCGCACCAACAAATAGTAGAATAGGAGGAGGAATACTTTGGAAAAAAGGAAGAGTTGATGTAAGCGATCCTTATTGATGGCGAGCAGATTGCCAACAAGTACGGTTAAAAAACATTATATTTTCTAGCAATTTCAACCCAGTCATGGCGCTTGGATGTTTCTAGTTTTTCGCCAATCTTTTTGCGGTGATTTTCAACTGTTTTTACAGAAATCTCTAGTTTTTTCGCGATATCCTTGAGTGAATAGCCCCTAACCGAAAGGAAAAAAACCTCTTTTTCGCGATTTGTGATAGGAAGGTCCAGCTTTGCCAATGATTCAGGTTCAGAGTCATCTCCGATTACCACGCTATTAAACACTTTATCACTGGCAAGAATATGATCGAGGGAACTAATGATGTCACCTCTTTTTAATTGTTTGATTAAATAACCATCTGCTCCAATTTTATATGCTTTTTTCTGAAATCCAATATCATCAAACATTGAAAAGATGACGATTTTTGCTTCCGGCAACTGCTTGCGGAGTTTTTCTAGTGTCGCAAACCCATCTAAGCCTCCAGGCATGGATAAATCAAGAAGAATTAGATCAGCCGGAAAGGATTCTACTAGTTTCATAGCTTCATAACCGTCCGAAGCAAATTCTACTCCATCTATACAATATGCATGCTGCAAAATCATCGCAAGACCATCCCGGACAATCTCGTGGTCATCAACAATCAGCAGATTCATATTCATCGTCTCCTTCATTTTTATTAATTGAAACAAACCCTTCGACTTTAGTTGGACCGCCTTTTTTGCTGATCCATTTTATGGCCCCTCCTAACATTTTGCTTCTCTCAAACATATGCTTTAATCCAAGCCCATTACTTTTCTTTGTTTCCACATCGAAGCCATCCCCATTATCATGGATGTGGAAGTAAAGATATTGATTGGATGATTTAATATGGATCGAGACAGACGTAGCATTTCCGTGGCGAACAGCATTGTTAACACCCTCTTGAATGATTCGAAAAAAATGTAACTCCTTTTCCCTATCAAAGCAATCATTAATTTTTGTGTCCATAATAAACTGAATATCAATTTGATAAAGCTCTTCCCAATCTCGGACTGCTTCATATAGTGCATCCTTTAAACCAAGGTGATCTACAGTTTCTGATCTAAGATTTTTGGATAAGCATTTAATATCATTCAACGTTTTTTCCATACCAGTTATCATTTTGGCGAGATGGCTTTCGTATGCTTTATTATTGACATATGGTTTAATACCTTCGAGGCCGAGAAATATACTATAGACACTCTGGCCAATATGGTCATGTAACTCTCGGGCAATCTTTCTTCGCTCAGCCTCCTGAGCCAGCATGGTCTCTTGAACAAGCAGTTCATTAAATTTTGCTTTTTTGCTAATTTCATTTTCTATTGGTTTCCGTAACTGAAGAATATAGTAATCTTCATTATTACTGTTCATCTTTTTTAATGTCATTTCAAACTCTTCTTCAATTCCGGAATAAACGGCCATATGAGAATGGAAAAAGGGTACTGGATCTTCGACAGCAAGAATACAGCGATTCTCTCCTTCCTCTATTTCCCTTTGCTTGCAATAAGAACAGTAAGGAACTGAATCACCTATCTTCCATCCGCACATCAATTTTGCAGACTCATTCATGTAATAGATGGTTCTATCTTTGTCCATAATAATAATCCCATTGGGTGCATTGTGGATAATTTCTTCAAAGAAATGTTCAGGTAACTTCATTTTTCTTCCTCATTTTCATGTGATACTTCTATTGTAGCGTGTTTTTATTTGTCTTTTTTCTGAAGAAATGAAATATAGATGAACTATTTACAATTAAAGCGAAAGGCGCCCAACTTCTGTACCAAGAACAAGTCTAGGTGCAGAAGTTGGGCGCCTCCTCAAAAAAACTATCGATTTTCCATCCTACTATGCTAAGCCTTTCCTTGTGGAACTAGACAATTCTCAAGGTAGATTGATATAGATTCTGATTCTATAAAAAGGCTATAGGTACAGCTGCTGCAAGAAGCAGATAGCGGAGAGTAAAGCCTCCAATTAGTACTGACGTTTCTGTTACGAGAGTCCCGGCAATACTATGCGAACCAGCAGCGGCTACTTGGAGACCTTCAACTGTTTGGGACATCTTCCGTGCATTTATAAGTTCCAATGATTCGATTACAATTGGCAATAAAAGACCCACTGCGATAAGAGCAATCCAGAATATCATGCTATACTCACCAATTATTAACGAAGAAACAGATTCAGCGGCAGCTTCATTGGATGTTGAAGTAATTAGAAACATCGTAAAGATGAGAAACACTTCAACTGCCAGTAATGACAAGTGAATTTTTTTCACCGATATAACCTGATGTACGACCTGTTTATTCACAATGCCTGAAACAAGCAATGTACCTGCAATACCTGTCGATAAGGCAGAGACTACAAAGAGAATTGGAAGGATGGCCGTGTTCCATAGTGGAACAGTCGCTATCACTCCGATTAAAAATCCAGTGTATATAGCTGTCCCAATTGCAAATACAATTCCGATATACTCGACCCATTTATTCACATCTTTTTTTAGCAGCTCCATCAAGGCAACATAAAAGGCTGCGAGCATAAAGAAAGAAATAAAGTAGGTTCCGATTGTCATAACTGAATTAAAATTGGTAAATAAATATATGAACCTAAGTGGGTTCTTAAGACCTGCTTCCGCATCGACAATTAATAAAAGTAAGCCTATCCCCATTAATGCTGGACTAATTAATCTTCCTGTCATTCTAACAGTAACAGCTTTCGGATATTTACGGGATATATAGGAAGAGGTTAAAAATGCACCTGCACTTAAACCCGCTAAAAATAAATAGGCCGCTATGATCGTTCCCCAAACCATTCTCCTCACCTCACGTAATAAATTTTCGTTTTACCTAAATCTTCCCTTAATGGCTTCGCGTTGTATTTAACAATTGCTTTGGATATTTCACTATTAGGATCATCCAGATCACCAAATATTCTTGCAGTACTAATACAAGTACTGACACATGCTGGCTGTTTACCTTCTGCTACTAGGTCAACACAGAAACGGCATTTTTCCACAACACCGGTCAAATGGTCTTGTGTTCTCGCTTGATATGGACATGCAACCATACAGTACTTACAACCAATACATTTTTCTGGATCAACTAGGACAATCCCATCTTCGGTTGTGTAGGTCGCTTTTGTAGGGCATACACTTTCACAAGGAGCATCCTCACAGTGCTGACACTGCACCGGGATGATTTCATTTTTTACATTTGGAAATACTCCAGTTTCTATTTCATGAAATTTAATGAAACTGACCTCCACTGGAAGTTCATTTTGCATTTGACAGCTAACACGGCAGGCATAACAGCCGACGCATTTTCTCGTATCAATCATCATTCCATATCGTGCCATCAGCCCTTCACCTTCCTTACTTTAACGATTACTTCTTGCATATTTCCTGCCCCGCTCCTTGCCTCGAAATCAAATGGCACATGTTCCATATAACCAAAGCCAACTCCTACTCCCGTCTTCTGATATGGAGATGTAATGCCATAATGACTTGGTACAAAAATGGCTTCAGGATGGATCCTTTCTGTCACTTTTACTCTGACTTTACTAACAGCCTCGCTTGACTTTACCTCAACTAGATCTCCATCCTTGATTCCAAGGTCTTTTGCACGAACTGGATTCATCCAAATTCTTTCAAGATCATAATCCTTTGTTATTTGCATCAAAATAGGCGTATTCGCTGTTTGTGTATGGCTATGAATCGCCTGTTTTCCTGTGATCAAACGGAATGAATCCTCTTTCGGGCTGACCTTCGGTTCTCCCCATTTTACAATTGGTGAGAAGCCTGCCTCCTTAAATTTTTCACTAGAGAATTCCACTTTTTTAGATGGTGTTTTTAGCTCAGGCATTTTCCCAAGCTCAATCGTCATATCCGGAAACATAATCGTTCCTTTTTGTCTCAATTGCTGATAGGTAATTCCAGTTGGAGCAAGCATTGCTTCATTCAATTCATCAAGGCTAAAGTTGAAATATTGACTAAATCCACAAGCTTTTGCAAGCTCTGAATAGATCTGGTGGATTGGTTTTGTTTCTGGATGGACTTTTTCAACCATCTGCTGTCTTAAGGCTATTCCTGGTGTCTTGCCAGATAAACTCTCAATCGCTTCATCACGTTCAATATATGTCACATCAGGAAGGATATAATGTGAAAGTAATGCCGTTTCAGACATCTGAACATCGATTGTGACAATAAGGTCCATCTTGGAAAAAGCCTTTTTCATGTATTTTGGATTTCCATAACCAAGCGCTGGATTGGAATGGTGAAAAATAGCAGCTTTCATCTTGCCTTCCATCGCATTTTTAGCCACAATTGTTGCAACACCTTGTTCTTCATAGGCAAGTGGGAACTCCTCTTGTCCCGCTTTTTTGAGTTCAGGTTTTTTAGGGCTAGGATATTTAGCAGGATCAAGCGCACCTAAATGCGGTTTTGTTCCAATAATACTGCCGCCTTGTTTTTGAATGTTTCCAAGCATTGCATTAAATAATGCCACCGCTCGGCCAGTTTCTGTGCTATTTTCATAGTTACAGCCAAAGGCACCCCGCCAAGACTGTTCAATTAATGCTTTTGGCTTTGCTTTCCCCATATCAGTGGCTATTCTAGTAATCGTATCAGCGCTAATACCAGTTAATTTTTCAGCCCATTCTGGGGTATAATTTTCAAGTTCCTTTGCATATTCTTCAAAACCAATGGAATAATTATTGATAAATTCAGTATCGTGAAGATTTTGTTTGATTAATACATGTGACATCGCTAGTACAAGCGCAAGGTCAGTTCCAGGGCGTATCGCTAACCATTCATTTGCCAAGTTCCCGGTGTTGTTTAGTCTTGGGTCTACAATGACAATTTTTGCCCCATTTTCTTTTGCATCAGCAAGTGACTGTACTGAGCTTGGCCGGATTGCGTCTCCGTAGCTTCTTCCAATAAACATTATATATTTTGCAGCGCTGATATCTGCGCTTGTTGCCGTAACACCTAATGAGTGCAGGAAGCCTGCATCACGTGAATTAGAACAAACTACATGGTGGGTGTAGTAGTTCGGTGAGCCAAGAGCTTGAATAAATCTTGGTGAGTAGAACTTACCTGTGGCCCTTGGATCCTCTGTTAATGATACAACTCCAGGTCCATTTTCCTTTATGATTTTATTTAGTTTATCTGCAATTTCCTTATATGCCTGATCCCAGGAAATTGGTTCGAATTTCCCTTCACTTACTCTCTTAAGTGGTTGTGTCAAACGCTCCTTTGAATAAACAAGAGTTGCATAACCATGGCCTCTAGCACATAACTTTCCTTTTGAATAAGGATGATCAGGGTGTCCTGTTAATTTCCAAAGACGGCCATTTTTCACGTGACCAATGATACCGCATTTACTTGAACAGCCATTGCAAGTACTGGCTATTTCTTTAATTTCTGTTGTTTCACTTGCTTTCACATACTTACTTGACCAATCTTGAAAACCTGCTGTTCCGGCTGATGCTAATACTGTTGTTGCAGCAGATGCCTTAATAAAGCTCCGCCTTGATATTTTAGAATCAAGCATATTCGCCATATCCTCCTTTATGTTTTAATCAATCAGTCTAGAAAAAGCTCAAGCTGTAATGCTTGACCGGATTCCTAATCGTAAAAATTTTGTGTTCAATATCCATATATGGAAGTAAGCTTTTTTAGCATTTGCTGAAGAAATCGAGTTACCTGAAGATAAAACTGAGTTCCACCCAGTTCCTCAAGTCTAAGAGCAAATTCGTCCAGCCAGTCAAAATGATCAGCCAGGAACTGTTTAATCAATTCTCCCTTCGCATGTAAAAGAAAAAATGCTAGTAATTCGAGCAGTATTGCAAGATGATCGGGCATATTCCTATAATTTTCAGGAATTTCGATTTCAAATTCTTCTAAAATAAACCGAATATGGAAGGCAGAATCTCCAAGCAGATATCCTTTACTCCTTGCAAATGGCAGTTTGCACGTACGATCTGCAGTCCATTCCTTATAAATCGACTCGACAGGTAGTGCAGGTCCACCAAGGCTTTCCGCGTATATTTGTTGCATTTGTTTTAAACTAGTAGGGATATCTGTTATTTCTACTAAACTATTTGATTCATACCATTCAGATGCATACCTCCTAAGCTCATCTAAAAGTTGATGGCAAGAGAAATCTTCCCAGATGTCGGATTCCGGAAACTTGTAAAGATCAGCAAGTATAGAGAAAATCCTAGAAGCTGACTGCTTTTGATCTAGTATTGTGTCCAAAATTTCACCCCTTTAATGAACCAAATGATTCTATTTTTACTATAGGAAATATAACTTTGTGAAACAATAAACAATCTGTGGATTTTGTTTCAATTCTTATGAGGGATTTCACCTATTATTTTTTTCGAGAAAATCATTCAATCTGTGACAAATTTACTAGAAATCTCAATAATACAGCACGATGGCTAAGTTCCCACTCATTTCCCCCCACTATAAAATATGAACAATTTGTTACACTTATTTGGACATGCTGGTAACTTCAGAGAATTAATAGGACTTTAAGGTTAAAATTAAATAATATGTGGAAGTGCCTAACTTGAGCCTATGTCCGTAATCGGTGGCGTTGGTTATTTATCTTTATATAAAGAAATGTTAGAGGGTGACGAGATGTCATTATTGACACACTGGCTAGAAAGTCTTAGCTATGAACTGAGTGTTACGGAAAAATGCCTTCGAAAAATTAGTCCATTCAGTACATGTACAATTTGCCAAGATAGCTGTGAGGTACAGGCTATAACATATGAAAATGGAAGTCCGATCATCGACCACAACGTTTGTAACGGGTGTGGACGCTGTATTACCACTTGCCCTGTTCAGTCACTACAGGGGCAATCACCGCTAAGGAATACCCTAAATGGTGTATTAATTCTAGATGGTGGACCGCTTCCGACAGAAATAGAGCTACTCCACTTATATAAATGTGGAATTCGAAAGATTTCTGTTACCATGCCTGACACTAAAGTGACAGGGATCATTAACGAAACAAACACTCTCTTAGAGAGGATGAGCATGGAGCCATTCGTATCAGTTCCAGTACCAGATCCTGCTGTTCGTGATACTCTAACACTTACAAGACGAGGTTTGTTTAGTAAGCTTACATTTGAAAGCAAAAAGCTTGCATTAACTACCATTGCACCAGCTAAATGGCACTTTAATCAGGATAAATTCAGACGGTCAAACTTGTTTGAAGGCTGGTCTTTTTTTACGATTGCTCTAAATACTGAGTCTTGTACACTTTGTGAAACCTGTTTTCGGTTATGCCCCGGGCAAGTATTTTCCATCCAAGCAAATAGCCTTAACATCGATAGTGAAAAATGCTTAGGCTGTTTACTCTGTTTTGATGTGTGTAGAAATGATGCGATAAAGGTGGAGTCGAATGTCCTAACATCTAAGATAAATACCTTCTCTATTGTTAATAGCAAATGTAAAACCTGCGGCAGTGATTTTCTTAGTTGGACGGACGAAGAAATATGTAAAAGTTGTGAAAGCAGTAAGAAAAACAATATCCTGAACTTTTTATAAAAATTATCAATAAGCATACGTTTGATATGGCAAAGCCAATACATTTGAGCAAGGAAGCAAGAAGTATTTCTTTTAAACTTAGATAACTTGATAAAAAAGCTTCCACATACTGATTTCAGTACATGGAAGCTTTTTTCTTAATGATCATGGAAGTTTCACTTTATCTGTGGAAAAACAATTCATCTAATATCTTCAATAATGTTCTTTTTATAATTTTGCAGAGTCTGCAATATCTTTTTTCTTAAATTAGAGTGACAAATACACCAAGTGCAAATTATAATAAATTTTTGAAAGCGTATTAATTTCCATATAAAAGTAAGTTACAATAGAACAAAGATACTATTTTACTATAAAAAGAGAAGAAGCGAAATTTATAGTCATCAATTTGAAAAACTATAGGGGTATAAGAAAATGAACAATAAACTTCATGAACTCACTAAACCGAAAAAACCGCTATTCGTCATTGTGTATGACCAATTGTATAAATTAATTATGGATGGAACATTTCCACCCGACAGCCAGCTTCCAACAGAACCTGAATTGGCCAAAATATTTGGTGTGAGCAGAATGACATTGAGACATGCTTTGTCACTTTTACAGGAAGATGGATTAGTTAAGAATATTCATGGAAAAGGAAATTTCATCACAAAATTTCATCATAATGAAAGTAACGATGGCTTAGAGAGGTTGGGGAATCCCTTATATAAATGCTATACTGAAAAAATAGATGATATCGAACTTAATTTCCGAATTGACCTCGTAACAGACTATGCAATGCAAGTATTAGATCGACAAATGTCTGCAGTTGTTGCGTTGGAACGCTGGTATAAAAATCGTGATAAGGTAGTAGCTTATGCTTTTACCATGATGCCAATAGAAGCCGTTTCAACATTAAATCTTGACTTACATAACAAGAAGCAAGTATTGGAATTGTTGGAGGAGAAAGTATATGAACTAGCTAATTCCTCTACCATTGAAATTAAACGTTCTAATTCCGTCAATACTCAGTCATTAAAATATCAACTTTTCTGTAGAGAGGAATGTGATTTGATTTTAGAAAGTGTATATATCAGCGATAGATATCCTGTGGTTTATAATAAATACTATATACCAACAGAATTTAGTCAAATCAATATTAAAACATCTAAATAATTGAATAGGTAAGCTATTATTTCCCCAATATTTCCATTAACATAAAGCTTACTGCCCGTTGATACGGGATAAACCTCAATATTTAATTGGAAAGCGGTGTATTTCATACGAAATACACCGCTTTTTTTGTTACAAAATAGACAAATTTTTTTAAAAAAATGGGTTGTGAGCAAAGAAAAGGTATGATATCCTTTTCATTGTTCTGATGCATACAAGTATTTAGACAACTATACAATATTGTATAGTTTAAAGAGTTATCATGCATTATCATGAAAGCACAAATAAAAAGTAAGGATATTTTTGGTTATTCATGCAAACGCTTCCTTGTAAACATCATAAGAGGAAAAAATGGATACAATTGAGCACAAGGAAACCCCGCATATTAAACCAAATGTATAGAGATTACTAAAACCATCCTTTTACTAAAGGATCAATGAGTAGTTGTGGCTAGACATCATGATTCAGGAAGACGATTTCCTGACTAACAAAAGGAGAGGAATATAGCTATGTCTACAATAATTGCAGATGCAAGCTTGAAGAAAGATCAGGAATATAGTGTTAAGAAAGCAGTACCTGTTACCTTACTGTTATTTCTATTATGTTTGATAATTGACAATTCGTTTAAGATTATTTCTGTTGATATGGCAAAGGATTTTCACATTTCAGCAACAACAGTTAGCTGGCAAGCAACCCTAGCTGGCCTAGTAATTGGAATTGGGGCAGTGGTTTACGCAGCTTTGGCGGATTCCATGAGTATGAGGAAACTTTTTAGTGTGGGTATTATTTTAATATGTGTCGGTTCAGTCATGGGTTATATTTTTCAGCACTCATTTTTACTAGTTGTTATCTCACGAATTATCCAAACTGCAGGTTTAGCATCTGCTGAAACATTATATGTTATCTTTGTAACAAAACATTTACCTGCAAATGAACAAAAGAAATTTTTAGGATTAAGTACAAGCAGTTTTGCTCTTTCACAGCTAATAGGTGCATTAACTGGAGGTTATGTTTCCACTTACTTCCATTGGACAACTCTGTTTTTACTTCCTTTGATAACACTTTTCACCCTTCCTTTTATTTTAAAATATCTTCCTAAGGAAGAGGGGAAAAACAGTAATGTAGATGTATTAGGATTATTTCTAGTTGGAGCCATTGCAGCATCTCTGCTACTATATATTACCGATTTCAATTGGATTTACCTTCTCTTGTTTATTGCTGCAATTACCTTGTTCCTTGCATATATCAGCAAGAACTCAAAAGCTTTTATCGGAATATCATTCTTTCAAAATAAACAGTTTATCTCATTGCTTGGAGTTGCTTTTGTAATTTATTCTGTACAGTTAGCATATATTTTCTTATTTCCATTCTTACTTGAAAAGATTTATGGTTTGAAGCTAGATACCATTTCACTATTATTGATTCCAGGCTATATAGCAGCTACTACAGTCGGAGCTCTTTCTGGAAAAATTGCGAAGGTTCTTGGAAGCAAGCAATGTATTACGATCGCTATGTCTAGCATTATAGTCAGCTTACTATTAGGCGGTTTCTTTGTACAAACTTCTGTTGTAGTATTCGTGATATCCATGGTCTTATTCTCTAGTTCATTTGCGTTCATGTATGCACCATTACTTGATTCTTGCATTTGTACAATTGAAAAAGAAAAAACAGGAACAGCAATCGGATTTTATAACTTAACGCTTAATGTCGCTATGTCAATCGGAATTGCCTATACAGCAGCAATGATGGACAATTCCGCAATCCGAAAAAATTTCCTTGGGATTATAAGCAATTCGGATGCTTCCATGTATAGTAATATCCTTTTCATTCTCGTACTCATTACCCTTTTCAGTTTATCTCTGTACTGGGTATTAGTAGGACGAAAAGCGACAAAATAATGTGAAACTTCCATCAGTGGGGTTTCCTCATCCCCCACTGATGGTTAGTTGAACCAATCGGGCTTTTACGGACAGATATCCCCCACCTATCTTTTTCGCTTTTCTCTGAATCTTGAGGTGGGGATCTTACTGTCCGTTAATGCGGGATAGATTACGGTTTTCCAGTTGGACAAGCTGTCCATTAATTAACTATTCATATGGAATTCGTTTGTGAGAAAACCTTAAAACGATTAATAAGAACCCTAATACCAAAAGTTTAGGGTTCTTTTTTATTGTATTAGCTCTGTTAAAATAGTGAAGCAAATATTTTAAAGTAACTTTCATCTTGATTCAGTAATCAAGATGAAAGATTCAGTTTTATTTACAAGTATGCTTAATTGCCTAACGAAAATACTAGTTTCACCAAGTTGTGGTAGATTGTTAAGGTTCTTGACCGAAATCTAGAAATAAGAACCAAACAGTTTAACCAGTAAACCAAGTTTCACTTTATAACTTGCATGCATAATCATTTTGAAAAACGATAGCACCATCAACCATGGTTAAAACTACTCGAACGTCTCGAATGTCTTCAACTGGGATTTCAAAAAGGTTTCTGTCTAAAACAACAAGATCTGCCAGTTTTCCTACTTCAAGTGTGCCCAGTTCTTTTTCTCTAAATGATCCAAAGGCAGGGGATAACGTATAATCTCTTAACACTTCGGGCAGGGAAAGACATTCCTGCGGATTAAATCCTTCTGTCGGCAAGCCATCATACCCAATTCTAGTTAGCGCACGATAAATACCGAACATCGGATTTAATTGTGCAATTGGATAATCAGTACCTAAAGCCAACAATGCACCTGAATCTTTTAACGTTTTCATTGCAAAAACAAAGGGCTCACGTTCCTGTCCAATGCGTGAAATATAATTCTGCCGTTGCTCCTCATTAAAACCCAAATGTTCCGGCTGCATAGATGCAATTACCCCAAGCTCTTTAAAACGAGCGATATCATCTGGATGAATAACCTCTACATGTTCAATACAATGTCTTGAATCTCGCTTGCCATTGATTTTCTGTGCTTCCTCAAAAGCATCCAAAGCCAGGCGAATCGCACCGTCACCTATCGCATGGAGTCGGACTTGAAAGCCTTCTCGATCAGCCTCTACGATCCATTTTTTCATCATATCAGGAGAAACAGCTGTTTCCCCGAAGGTTTCTGGCTTATCTGCATATGGCTCAAGGAAATACGCAGTATATCCGCTTATTACTCCATCAACAAACTGTTTCAACCCCGAAACTTGAAGCTTGCTTGATGTATACATATCACGTAATTGTTTCGCATTCTCCAAATCATCGTTTAGCGGAGGTAAAAGATGAATACGAGCTGTTAATTCCCTATTTTTATCGAAATTAGCAAACAACTCATAATCCTGTAATTTTTCCATTGCAGGTGATCCATACAAGTCGTTTACCGACGTTACTCCCAGCGCAGCCGCCTGTTCGAGGAAATTTTTCATCATCCGAATCCGGCGTTCCTTTGAAAAATTGAATGCATGATTGGTCACGAGCGCACTCGCAGTCTCATACAAAATACCCGTTGGTTCACTGTTTTCATCTTTTGCAATGATCCCGTGGGGCGGACAGTCTGTATTTCGATTAATATTGGCAATTTCAAGAGCTTTGCTGTTTACCCAGACATAGTGCCCTTCCATATGAAAGAGAAGGACAGGACGATCCGGAAGTACGCCATCGAGGGCAGCTCGATTTGGAAGCCGATTGTTGTCCCAATTTCTCTGATCCCAAGAAAAACCGATAATCCATGGGTCATCTGGTCTTGAAATTGCAAAATCAACTACCATATTTATCGCATCTTCTTCTGAAGATGCATCAGCTAAAAAGACACTCTCTTCTGCAAGACTTCCCATTAACATATGCAAGTGAAAATCATGAAAGCCAGCCATAATCAGTTGATCGGAAAAATGATGTTCTTTCGTGTCTGGTCCAATAAACGGATTCATTTCTATTTTGGAACCAATGGCTGCAATCTTATTATTAACAATGGCAATATAAGCAGGGATTGGCTTATCCGTAAGGCCTGTAAAAACGGCATGACTTGAGAGAACAATGTCGGCTTTTTGGTTCATTTTCATTAGGCTTTATCTCCTTTTCACTTTACTATTCTGAATTCCCTATATATTAAATAACGCAGTATCAGTCATCTGCTTAGCACTAAATGACGCTCCTAATTTCACATCACTTCAAATTGATCTCATGATTCATTTTATAATTTTTATTCAAAATATTCAGATAATAAAATCCACAAACAAGGTCTTTATTCAAGGAAACGACCCAATTCTTTGTAATTAGATACTCTTCTCCATCAAAAGTAATAAACACTTCACCGTCTATTACATAGAAAACTTCCTGCTCTTCTACATGCCAAGTTCCTTTATTAGGTTCACTCATCCATGGTTCTCACGATCAATACCTAATTGTTCTGCTTCCTAGGCTGTAATTTTTTTCGCAAAAAACATTATAATCATCTATCTTTCTTATTGGCAACTTTGAAGTATTGAAGTGATCGTAATTACGTTAGTTTTGTTTCTTTCAAACTCTTAAACTCTTTTCTAATAAAATAAATGGCAACTAGAACACCTGGAATTTCCGAAGCTGGCGCTGAATACCATATTCCATCAACTCCCATATATTTAGGAAAAATAAACATAAACGGAAATGTGAATAATAACATTTTGCTAACATTAATAAACGTTGCGGTCCAGTTTCTCTCTTGTGCTTCGAAATAGCCGGAAATAAGTAAGGTAACGGCATTTAATGCAAACATGCAATTAAATACAGTTGTTGTCCAGATGCCAAGTTTCTGTAAATCCGGATTGCCGCCAGAGAAAAATGACATAATTGGATCTGCAAAATAGATCATGATTGCAGTCAATACTACGAATAAAGTGACCGTGAAGATGAGTCCCATTTTAATCGCTTGCTTTACGCGGTCAAAGTTTCCCGCACCGTAATTGTAACTAATGATCGGTTGAAGTCCTGTCATCCCACCTAACGCTATAAACGCAAGCAGATTCGTAATATAACCGTTTTGAATGGTGAAAGCGGCCACGTGCAGCCCGCCCCCGTAGCTTTGCAGTAAGTTGTTGAAAAAAATAATTGCAAAAAACATCATGAACTGACTCGAGAAAGACGCAAATCCTGTCCAAGCCACTTCACCAATTGTCTTTAGTTTTATTTTCATGTCTTTCCACTTTGGCTTAAGATTTGTTTTGCCGAACCAGAAATAAAAAATTAGCAAAACAGGGACAGATAGCGCAACCGTATTCGCCCAGGAAGAACCCATCATACCCATGTGATACTTAACTACTAAAACCCATTCTAGAGTCGCTGCAACTATTGATGCGACTAACCAACTGCTCATTGATAATACAGGTTTTTCATCGATATTGGTTAAAATACTTAGTACAACGGCCAATATCGTTACTGGCAATGAAATCCATAATAGACGGCTGTATTTCACCGCATATGGAAGCGATTCATTACTTGCTCCGAATAAGGTCATAATTTGATTTTCAAAGACCAATCCAAGTACAGCTAACAAAATGGAGATGAAAAGAGTAAACCATAAGGTTTGTCCCATAATCCCTCTAGCTTCTGTGATCTTCCCTTTTCCAAGTCGAAGTGAAATGACCGCTCCGGCTCCGATACCAAAAAGAACGCCTAGCATACGGGATATAACCATGACCGTAAATCCAATTCCGATCCCTTCGACTTCCAGCGCCTGAAAGTTACTGACGAAATAGCCATCGACAACCGATACAACTCCTAGAATCACATTCGCCATAATTCCTGCCAAAGCAAACCGTAAATATAATAACGGAATACTTTTGGTTCCCAGCACTGAATTATGTACTGGCTTATTCATTACTTCTACTTGTTCTATCTTCGGTGACTGTCGGTTGTCTACTATTTCCATGAGCATATCCCCCTATAAATAATTTATGAAGCAAGTAAAGCCCAGTTAATTCGCATACCAGCCTACAGGCTTGTAACTGATGAATATTGATTTGCTTCGTTTCCATAATGTGCTCCAGCCCAACAGCACCTAACTCTCTGCAGATAAGAGTCTACTTCCTTAGGAGATAACTGCCCGTAAAAGCCCGATTGGTCCAACTAACCATCATTAGGGGATGAAGAATACCCCACTGATGGAAGTTTCACTTTATCATCCGATTGCATCCATCAACCGGTAATAGCAATTGGCCAAATTGATCAGCATCGATTTCTGGCTGGAGAAAGGGAAAGCTTTTAGGGGCAAACTTTCAAAGCGGCGGCTCACCCGCTCTTCTCCGGCAATCCACTGTGCCAGCAGTTGACCCATTAATGTTGCAAGAGAAGCCCCGTGTCCACAATAACCAGTTGCATAGTAGACACCGTCTTTCATCCTTCCGATCATCGGGAACATGTCCATGGTTACGCCAATCAGCCCGCCCCAAGTGTATTCGACTTTATATGGGGTCAATTGGGGAAAGACAGAAAGCATCATTTGGTGAAGCTCTCGGTAATATTTCTCACAGCCATTATGCCTAATGCCCGATCCTCCATAGACGATACGACCGTCGGGAGAACGCCGGAAATAGTTAATCAGATTGCTTGTATCAAACACCATACGATTGTTTAGAATGAGGCTCTCCGCTAACTCTTCTCCCAGGCATTCGGTCGCCACTTGATAGCTCGCAATCGGGATGACAGCCCTATCAAGCTCCTTTGTTAAATGAGAAGAATATCCATCGGTTGCTGCAATTACCTCTTTGGCTGTGACCCGTCCCTTTTCAGTTAAAACGGTTACATTTTGCGGTGTCCTCTGGATCGCAACGGCTTTTGTTTTCTCAAAAATCCGTGCACCTAGCGATTCAGCCGCATCAGCAAGCCCCAGGGAATAATTGAGCGGATGGAAGGAATAGCCGTGCGGGTCTACCAAGCCATAAGAAAAAAACGAAGAGCTGATTTCCTGCTTTAGTTCATCTCCTTCGAGGTACCTCGTATCGGAACCAAATTGACTGTTTAACGATTCGTGCTCATCTTTCAATAGGGACTTAAATCTTTTCTTGTTTGAAAGAAGAAGGTAACCTCCATAATCCAAAGAGCATTCGATATGGTGGGTGGTGACGATCTCTTTGACTAGTTCCATTCCGTCGAGGGCAATCTCGTTAAGCTGTTTCGCTTCATCCACACCGTATTTTTTCGCCAACTCATCCATAGTTGGTTTATACCCAGGCAAAATCATACCGCCGTTTCTTCCGCTAGCACCCCAACCGACCGTTTCCTGCTCTACAACGATCGTACGTAATCCTTTTTTCTGCAGATGATAGGCGGCTGAAAGTCCAGTAAAACCAGCTCCAATAATGACCACATCCGTATCGTATTCCCCTTCAAAGGATTGTCTGGCCTTAGGTGGATTCGCAGTTGCAGCCCAAAGAGACAAAGTGTTCATTTGTCCAAATCCTCTCTTTCTTTTCACCATTTTTCTCTTGTATACTAAGTGTAGGATAAATATAAGGCGTCCAGTTAACCTAATGGCAACCTCTTTATTTTCAGAAATTTTAAAAAATTATTGGGTATAGCCGACGTTTTTTCCAGATTATGAAAGGAGTGAGCAAGTGCGGATCGGTACTTTTGCCAAAAAACTCGGTGTAACCATCGATACGGTTCGTTATTATATTGAACTTGGTCTTGTTATCCCAGTTAAAAAAGATGCTCAGTTTGTATTTGATCAGACATGTATGGATGACATGACCTTAATTACAGAATTAAAGCAATACCAATTCACCTTGAACGAAATTCTCAAAGTCCTGTCATTTAAGCGAATTACCCTATTTACTGACAATGAGGATATCGACTTTTACATCCAGACACTTCTTGAAAAAAAGCAGCAACTATTGCAAGAAAAGGAGCAGATTGTCCAATCGGTCCGTTTGATCGAGGAGAAAGTGGAAAGTTTATACAAGATGTCTGTAATCGAGAAAGCAACCGGTGTTCCGTTATTATTCGTTTCCCGCTTTCATTGCCCTGAATGTCAAGTAACACTAAGGGTTAAAGAGGCGCAAATACAAGGAGAATATCTGTTTTCCGGCAGGATGGAGTGCGGATGCGGATATATGGCGGAAATCGAGGATGGAATTATGATAACTCCCGTTAACATTCAAGCTCCTAAAAACGAATACTATATTTATGACCGAGAGATGTTCAATGAAATGACGCCGGGACTTATCAGTGTACTGGAAAAAGGAAACTTGTGGATTTACAAGAGAATGGCGGAGGAAGATCTCGCAAATCGAGTCGTCATTCAGACCAACATAGAGACGTTTGTCTTTTCACCGAAATTCGTTGCGGCACTGCAGCCGGATGTTTTCTATATATTTACTGGAAACAGCCTCGAGATGCTGCACAAATTAAAGGCAAAGATCCAACACATCAACTCTCAGCTTCCCGTACTGTACATAGTAAACAATGACATGAGGATCCCGATAAAACATCAATCTATCGATTGTGTCATCGACAGCTTATCGTTCAATGAATATTCGATGTTCAACAATTCGTTTGCATTGGAAAAATTGCTTCCATATTTGAAGAAAAACAGTTTTATTGTTGGGTTCACCTCCTATTACGGGACACATGCCAAATCGCTTGCAAACATGGTTCGTTTCTTTCCCCACTCCCTCCCTAAGAATCTGCATCAAGGGTTTGTTGAGGGAAATCTAAACGAGTACGGATTCAAAGTAACTGAGAAAGAGTATCTTGGTTTCGTAACCAATCCCGGAGAGTATATCGAGTTTCACGTAGAGAAAGAGAAAATACATTTTTCCGCCTATCTCGCAATGCTCCAACCCGTGCCTCAGTCATAAGAGATAAAGAGAAATAATTATTAAAGGCGTCGTTGATGTCATGCCTGATAGAAAAGTTATGCTTTCCTATCAGTCTTTGGATGATATCTTCAATAATGTTTTTTTCATAATTTTATAGTGTCTGTAATATTTTTCTTCCTTGATTGTGTGACAAATACACCTTGTGAACTTATAATAAATTTTTGAAAGCGCATTAATTCCCATAGAAAAGCAAGTCACAATACAAGAAAAGAGCAAGGCGCCCCACCTATCATTTTC
The DNA here is from genome assembly GCF_036965245.1 of Neobacillus drentensis. Classification (GTDB taxonomy): domain Bacteria; phylum Bacillota; class Bacilli; order Bacillales; family Cytobacillaceae; genus Neobacillus; species Neobacillus drentensis_G. The sequence goes on along the minus strand of NZ_JBALPG010000027.1, from coordinate 8,572 downwards.
ACTTTTCTCTGAATCTTGAGGTGGGGATCTTACTGTCCGTTAATGCGGGATAGATTACGGTTTTCCAAGGACAATCTGTACATTAGTTAACTATTCAGATGGAATTCGTTTGTAAGAAAACCTTTATTTCATAGTAGAACCCTAATACCAAAAGTGCTACTCTTTTGTCTGTATGACATGAAAGAGTAGCACTTTTCTTTACCTTAGATCATTCACTATTTGTTTCTTCTTATTCCTCCGGTGTTAATTCGCCATTTATCAACCTTATTTAAAAAATACAAATATCATTTCGATTACACTATCTAATGTAATCAAAAAAGGATGGATAAGTTTTGTTATTTAATATTTTTTGTGCATCTGCATTCAAAACAGTTTTAGCTTTTTCACTGCTACAATTAATTAATGCTTTATTATTAAGTCGGTCTAAAAAGTCCTGTATATGCTTAGCTGCATGATCAGGTCGGCCAATATCTAGCTGATGCTGAGCCTGATTAAGAGCATTTGTAAGCTGTGGTATTATCGGTCCGGAGAGTTCGCCCGAATTAATAAAGCGGCTTACCAACTGCTTCATCGAGTTAATACTTGTTGTAACATTAAAGCTAAGCGAAGTTTCCAGCTTGTTTCCAGCTACATCCTCAAGTGTAACTAGGGCTGTATAACTCCCTAGTTTCCCTGCCATATCAATTTCTATGCTCTGCTGTGTTTTAGTATCAATAATATAGACTTCGCCACCTATATTGATTTTTGCTTTAGCAATTCCAGATAAATCATCTGATACTTTAAAGGTAAGTGGTAAATAGTCATCAAAGGACGCTCCATCATTTAGGTTATTACCATTTACCATTAGATTAAAATGCGGCATTGTTTTATCCATTTTTATAATCTGCTGTTTTGTCTCTTCTATATTACCTGCTCTGTCTATCGAGCGATATTCAAGCGTATAAACTCCCTCTTGACTAATGTCAATTGGCTTATTATAAGGAATCCAATCTCCGCTTTCGCCTAGTCTATATTCTGTCCTGTCAACGCCGGACAAGTTATCATTTGAAGGTAAAGTAACGGTAACATTCGAATTATACCAATCATTCGACCTGTTTCCATTTACCTTTACGGAAGTAACCGGTGCTGAATAATCTACTACAATTGGGATATTATTGGATTGTATTATTGTACCAAATAGATCAACCTTTGCAGTAATAACTGCGTTTCCTTCTTTATTTGGTGTTATTACTCCATTATTATCTACAGATGCTACCTCTGAATTACTGCTTATATACTGTATGGTAGCTTTTGCTAAATCTGCATCCATACCACTGTCAAGCTTTCCTGATATAGTAACCGTTCCTTTGTTTGTCATGCCTAGCTCTGTTCTATCCGCAGTTATGGTTACAGCCTTCAATTTATCAACCGTAAAATTAACCTTGTATGTCATTGTAGAAGTTGCATTCTCAGCAGTAACTTTAATAGTTGTAGTACCTGGTAATGCTTTTGTATCTGTCACTTCTACACTTGCATTACTATCTGTGGTAGTTGCCGCTACAGTTGGAACTGTGGTTGTTCCAGCTGGTAATAACACATTGTAATCTGTGGTTGTTCCTGTAAATCCGTTTACTGGTGTATCATTAATAGTAATAGAACTTAAAGTTGCAATTGGTGATTTTGTCAATGCTACAACCTCAGTGTCACTTAAAGCTCTATCGACTATAGTCAGTTGGTCTATGGTGCCTGCAAAATACGAAGTTTTTGAAGTACTTCCAGGTTGTATTTCAACACCGACATTTGTCATTGGACAATTAAAACGAACTGGTATAGAATCCTTAAATACACCATTTACATAAAGTGATGTTCCACTGCTGGTCCCAACAAATGTCAGATGAACCCATGTATTTGTAGAAGGAAGACTATAATTGAAAGTATAATCTTTAACACCGTATATAGAAAATCCAACTTTACCCGTATTCTTCCATTGGTTAAGCTTAATGGATCCTGATGGCCCACTAATAAGTGTCTCAGCAGTTTTGCTAGTATTAGATTTTCCATTAACCCAAACGCCTAAAGTCCAGTCTCCTGCAAGCTCTGTGCCTCCTAAGTTAACGTATTGAGAAGTCCCATTTAAACTAACAGCATTTCCATATTTGCCTTTTACCCATGTTGGATCACCTACCAATGTTCCATTTTTATAACCTGAGGTATCTACTACGGTAGTTCCTGTTCCTTCATCCATTTTCCATTCTGAGTTCACATGTGGTGCGTAAAAGATAGGATCTGCAAAATACTTTATTCCCATATAATCCATACTTAATGTATGATTATTTAATCTTGTCTTAAAATCGTTCCAGTCTCTCATACTCTTAGGTGTCCATCCAACCTCTGCATTAGCTATTAATCTTGGATATATCATATAATCCATATTATCCTGAGTAACAACCGTTTCTGTCCATAATGTACTTTCTATTCCATAAATAGAATTTGCAGGAGCAAAATCTGTTGGATCCCAAAGGTAAGCTTTAGATGTATTTACATATCCTCTCCAAGATAAGCCAAGAGGAGAATTAGCGTAGTATTTCTGATCTATATAAGCATTTGCTGGAGATAATATCATCTTCATGCCTTTTGATATTGCAGAAGTTCCGGTTGTAGGAGTACAATGCCAGTTTTGAAGAATGGAATCACTCGATGTTATACCTGTGGAAGTATCATATGGATCCCATCCAACAACTTTCTTACCATATTTATTTACAATACTTGCGGCTCTTCCAATGAAATAATCGTAATCTGATGCAGATGTTGAATGAGATTCATCCCCTCCGATATGAATATACGGTGAAGGTGAAATAGCAGCAAGTTCTCTTATTACATCATCAACAAAATCATAAGTAGCCTCAGATCGAGCCATGAGTGAACTATAACCTACTTCTATATCATACCTAGGTTTCGCTCTTACTCCAGTAGGATTTAATTCGGGAATAGATGCCAAAGCTGCATTAGTATGTCCAGGCATATCAATTTCAGGAATAACTTCGATATATCTAGCTCTTGCATAGCTTACGATATCCTTAAACTGATCCTGTGTATAATACCCACCTGGATCATGATTAACTGCTGATATGCTTCCATATGTTATAAGGTCAGGTCTGGACTTAATTTCAATTCGCCATCCCTGATCATCGGACAAGTGTAAATGTAGCTTATTAATCTTATAATGTGATGCAAGATCAATCTGACGCTTAATTTGATCTACTGTGAAAAAGTGTCTTGCTACATCGATCATTAGCCCTCGATAACTATATGAAGGCTTGTCGTTAATAGTTGAGCAAGGAATAACCCATGGTACACCAGTAACAACTGTAGTCTTTAGTATTTCTGCTGGAAAGAGCTGTATTAATGTTTGCATACCTCTGAAAATACCTTCTGGTTTATACGCAGTAAGTGTAACTTTATCAGTATCTGTTACTAAATTATATCCTTCATTGCCTCGATCAGAAGTTCCTCCTATTGTAGTAAAATATATACTTCCTGCTTGAGGCGTATTTGATTTAATAACACTAATATTAAACCCAGTGGAAATATTTAGCTTAGCTACAAGTGATTGGGCAATGTTATAAATTTCATCTGTTTCTTCTTGAGAATTACCAGCTACGTATATCGAAGTGCTTGATGTTAAAGTAAAATATCCTGTGCCAGCTGTATAACTTACAGGTTTAGGTAATAATGAAGGAATATTAGGAGCAGCTTGAGCTTTATTAGGTAAAATTATCACAAAATTAAGTAGTAGAATAAATACTAATGTCATAGGAAACATTTTATTTCTAACTAATTTTTTCAACCTACATTCTCCTTTTTATTTATGATCTGGGGTTTGAAGAACGATTCTTAACTTATTTAGAATATTATAACTCTCTGCTTTACTGAAGGCCCCCTTTCGTTTTAAGGTGTTCTTTTAACTATTGAAAAAGCCGAAGCTTGTTCAAACTTGTTTAGCAGTTTTTGGTTTGGCCTTTACCAAAAAAAACAGCAAAAAAGCAGAGTAACACTAAAAAAGGGAAAAACCCTTTCAAATGTGCCGCTCTGCCTGATCAAATCAGTAACATGCCGGAATATTTAGAAATGTAACCGCTTTTATTCCTATTTACATAACATTATAACTATAACTAAAATAGGAAAATAGTGTAATAATACCTATTTGTGAGATAGGTATATTGTCATGTTAGAGCAACGGGATACAAATCCCCGCTAAATTAAAAGCTGAATGAGTATTTCTCTAATTCGTTTTAGCTTCATTTGCAACTTTCTAATGTATTGTGCGGTTTTTATTCACTTTTTCCCTTCATATAAAACCTTCAGTAGTTCTCTGTCCATATGATTGTTTTCCTAAAAGGGTTAAAGACAACTGCTCATTTTTTATTGACATTCATTATCATTTGTTTTAAAGTAACAAAAGTAAGATTGAATAATAAAAACCATTTGTTTGTGGACTTTTCTAGAGGTATCTCTATTTTCGCCACACAGCTTTCCTTTGAGCTGTGTGGCTTTTTTGCGTAGAAAAGGGGGCTATGCCTCGTAATGTTATCAGTTTTTCCATAGGTTAAAACTCTTGGTTTTTTATAGAATGAAAGGAGTAGGAGAAATGAAAACTTGGCAATATGCATTAATTGTTTTTTTAGGGGGGTGCTGTTACGGAGCATTATCTACTTTTGTAAAGCTTGCTTATTCTGCGGGATTTACTATGGCAGAGGTGACAGGGAGTCAATACTTAATGGGGACTCTACTAATCTGGATCGTCGCTTTATTTTCGAAAAAGAAAAAACTTACAATACCACAAATAGGCAAACTACTTATATCTGGAATTCCACTTGGTTTAACGGGTATATTTTATTACCAATCACTGCAATCACTTAACGCTTCGCTTGCAGTTATCTTTTTATTTCAATTTGTTTGGATAGGTACCTTTTTTGAGTGGATATTTTATAAAAAGACACCAACAATAGGAAAGGTTGTTTCTATCGGTATTCTGGTTGTTGGTTCGATTCTTGCAGCAGGCGTTATTGCAGAAGGTAGCGGGGAAATTACATGGCAAGGAACCGTATGGGGACTGCTTTCCGCTTTGACCTATACTACTTTTGTCTTTCTTAGCAGTACTGTGGAAAAAGATATACCAGCTGTGCAGAAAAGTGCTCTTTTTACCACTGGGGGGCTAATTACCGTTTTAATCCTGTTTCCGCCAACTACGTTATTCCATTTACCAGTTTTAATGGGAGTTGCACCATATGGACTGTATCTTGGCTTATTAGGGGTAGCCTTGCCGCCGCTCTTATTTACAATTGGCATGCCACATATTGGACCAGGGCTTGGAACCATCTTGACGTCATCTGAACTCCCTGTTGCTGTAATATTATCATCGCTTGTCTTAGCAGAACACGTTAGCACGTCACAATGGCTCGGGGTTGTTTTAATATTAGGTGGAATTGTAGTGGGAAATGTGAAGATATCTAAAACAAAAATGAAGTCTGTAGCTTTTGAAAGGGAATCTGTCTCTTAGGATTGGTAGTGGATGGGCGGGCAGAACATCTGAAGGACAAATCTTTCTGGCTTTCCTTCAGAAATGGCTTTCATCCCACTCATGAAGGACAAATCTTTTCGGCTTTCCTTCAGATTTGGCCTTCATCCCACTCATGAAGGACAAATCTTTTCGGTTTTACTTCAGGAATGGTCTTCATACACCTTATGAAGGTCAGATCTTTCTGGCTTTCCTTCAGAAATGTCCTTCATTCCACTCATGAAGGACATTTCTTTTCGGTTTTACTTCAGGAATGGCCTTCATACACCTTATGAAGGTCAAATCTTTCCGGCTTTCTCTCAAAAATGTCCTTCATTTCACTCATGAGACAAATCGTTCCTGCTTTCCATCAAAAATAGCCCTCATAATCCCTATGAAGGACACTCTTCTATTTAACCTTTTTTCCAAACTGCCGCATACTTCTTTTTATATTTTGCATCAATCTATTATCATCCATATTTGTTAAATCAAATCGTATAAACCCTTACAAAGCGTTGCTTTTTCTTGTCGACACACTGATTAGACCCTTTCCCTTCCAATAAGCCGCTCCCATCGCAGCCAAAAGCAGGATACCTGTTACGACAAATACAATTTGAACTGGAAAAATCCCGCCAATTAATCCGCCAATCATTGGGCCAATCATACCGCCGATTTGGTTAGCGGTTTGATTTAAACCAAAAGCTCTTCCGCGGAAGTCCTCCGCTGTTGACTTCACAACAAGACCATTTAATGCCGGATAGACCGCACAGAAAAAGGCACCAAACACAAAACGAATGAACGAAAACCCGATAATTTCACTGAAGAGAATCTGTGCCAGCGTACCGAGTCCGCCGCCAAGTAATCCGATAACAAGAACCCGATGAAATCCTACTTTATCAGCCCATTTTCCCCAGACAGGGGCAAATAACACGCTGGCAATCCCCGGAAGTGAAAACACAATACCTGCTAACAATGAAGCCTTATCTGCTGAGCCGCCCAATTTTACAATATACAAGGGAAGAACTGGTTCAATCGTCATAATCGATCCTGCAGTTACAACCGTTAAGAGAAGTACAAGCATAAAGGGGCGATTGCTCCAAGCCTCCTTCATATCATTTTTAACAGAGCTCCGCTTTTTACTTGGGGTAAAGTTCTCCTCCGTCACCCAAAGAACGACCAGGATGGTCGAGATCAAAACGAAGATTCCGGCGCTGCCAAAAGCCCAGCGATTTCCGACCAAATGGGCAATCCCCCCGCCCAACAGCGGTCCAACAATCCCGCCTGAAGCGGATGCTGTCGAGATCATCGACAGGGCATAGCCGACTTTATGACCTGGTGTATTCGTCCCAATCAAGGCAATTGCCCCAGGAATAAATCCAGTTAATAGTCCCTGCATAATTCGGAGGACTAATAACTGATAGGGATTTGTCACAAATGCAGTTAAAGTATAGATGATAAATAAACAAAACCCCGCCCTGATGATCATCGGCTTTCGCCCGTATTTATCCGCTACACTGCCCCAGAACGGAGAAGCGATGGCTCCTGCAAAAAAGGCGGCGCTAAATAACACTCCCGACCAAATCTCAACATGCTCGTTGACACCAATTTGCGGAAGAAATATGGGCAAAAAAGGGATTACCATTGAAAAGCTTGCTGAAGTAAAAAAGACTCCAATCCACAGCACCCATAAATTACGTTTCCAGCCTTGCATGTTAATCGCTCTCCCACATAATCCTAATAATTAAAATCCCCCTAACTTTACCACAAAAATGAAAATAAAGAACGTTTAGTAACCCGAAATAATTTCTATAGTGTAAGAATATAAATCAGATTGGCTTTCTATTAAAGAATCTAGTTTACATTCCCCTTCATTACCACATTTTGCTGTTGTTATAATGGTGGCATTGAAACGCTCTTTCATTTACCTTGGGAGTACTCTTTTCTTTTTAAAGTCAATAACCGATTCTAAAGACTTACATTATCTTCTTGATCCACCAAATTTCTAATAAAAAATTGGACATTTGTAAACAAACCATCAAAAATAGAAATATAAGAAATCTGTTCGAATAAAGCAGGAATTGACAGGATTTCTATTCAGATAGTTAGTAGGATAGAATCAAGGAGTGAGCGATATGGGATGGGTAGAGTCTTTGCAGAGAGCAATCGACTATATGGAGGAGCATTTACTAGAGACGATTTCGATGGAAATGATTGCGAAAGAGGCGAATGCCTCGGTATTTCACTTTCAACGTACTTTTGCGATATTAACAGATATAAATGTGGGCGAGTATATCCGCCGCAGACGGTTAACTCTTGCAGCACAAGAACTATCGAATACATGCAGCAAAATCATTGATATCGCCCTGAAATATGGCTATGACACTCCCGAGGCTTTTACCAAAGCATTTCGTAGGCAGCACGGGATTACCCCCAGTCAAGCAAGAAATTATAGTGGAAAGCTGAAATCGTATAACCGCCTGATGATTCAGGTGAGTCTGAAAGGAGCAGATCCAATGAATTACAAAATTGTTGAAAGAGAAGGGTTCCAAGTAGTTGGCGTCAAGAGAGAGCTTTCTTGTGTAAATGGTGAAAATTTAATAGAGATTCCAAAAATGTGGAACGATGTTCATGAAGATGGTACCAACGACCAATTAATAGAGTTGAATAATGGGCAAATAAAAGGTGTTGTTGGCGTATGCGTGGATAAAAGCAGTAATCAATCAGGGCCTCTCATTGATTACTGGATAGCTGCAGAGTATAGCGGGGAGACACCTGATGGTTTCATGCTTCTAGAAATTCCTGCATCAAAGTGGGTTGTTTTCGAAGTTCACGGGGCTATGCCAGATGCGATCCAGAAGGCTTGGAAGCAAATCTATTCAGAATGGTTTCCATCTAATCAATATAAGCCTGCCGGTACTCCCGAATTAGAAGTCTATTCCGCTGGAGATCCATGGAGCCCTGATTACTACTCCGAAATTTGGATCCCGATAAAGTAAGTTGAAGATAGATGCAAATTTTTCTTCAACTCCCTCAGTT
>NZ_JBALPG010000026.1:666-10871 GCF_036965245.1 Neobacillus drentensis | reverse complement strand
ATATTAACATTTTTTAAAATGATTGGCAATATTTTCTTTTTAATGTTTTTTTTTGAAAAGAAATGAATAAAAACAGACCGAACATTAGCAACTTGTCCGGCCTAGCAATTTACAGTATTGTAAATGAAACTGTTGAAACGAAGTAATCATTCAGTCTCTTTATGTATGAAATCGAAATAGACAAAAGGGTGTCCAATTTTGACACCCTTTCTTCAATAAAAACTGATGATCTTTAGGATAAATTATGGTTGTCTTTCACACCATAACCATTGCTTTTCAATACTTTCTTAAGTGTCTCAATATGATCATGATTTTTCGTCTCTAATGATAGCTCCAATTGTGCATATCCTGGGTAAATATTTTCTCCAACATGTTCAAGAATCACAGATTGAATATTCGCATCTAATTCAGTAATAAATCTCAATACTTTTTGAAGTTGACCCGGCTTATCTTTTAAGATCAGTGAAAAATTTGCATATCTTCCTGACTCAACCATGCCACGTTCAATAATCCGTGAAATAAAATTCACATCAACATTCCCACCACTTAAAATAGCAACCACTTTCTTCTCTTTAACATTTCCTTTTTTATACAATAAAGATGATAATGCAACAGCACCGGAGCCTTCGACTAGGAGCTTATTCCGTTCCAACAACATAAGCATGGTTCTGGCAATTTCCATTTCATCTACACAAAAAATATCATCTACATATTTTTGAACTAGTTCAAATGTCTGCTCACCTGGTTTCTTGACTGCAATTCCATCTGCCATTGTAGGGGTAGATTCTACCATGACAGGTTTTTGTTCTATTAATGATTGTTTCATACTCGGACAAGCAAGGGCTTGAACACCATAAACACGAATTTTTGGGTTTTTCTCTTTGACTGCCAAGGAAAGACCCGCAATAAGTCCTCCTCCCCCTATTGGACAAAAAATCGCTTCTACATCAGGAAGCTGCTCCAATATTTCTAAGCCCACTGTACCTTGTCCCGCAATAACTGCTTCGTCATCAAAAGCATGAACAAAGGTTGCTCCCATACTTTCTTTTAGTTCCAATGCGTAAGCAAGGGCATCATCAAACACATTCCCTTGCAATTGCACTTTTGCCCCATATTGTTTCGTTGCTGACACTTTACTTAGTGGAGCACCCTTCGGCATGACAATCGTACAAGGAATCCCTAGCATTTGGCTAGAAAAAGCAACACCCTGTGCATGATTCCCAGCTGAAGCAGCAATAACACCTTTTTGTAGTTCTTCTTTCGTCAATGACATCAGCTTATTATAGGAACCCCTTACTTTAAACGAGCCGGTTTTCTGTAAATTTTCAAGTTTTAAATATACTTCATTATTGGATGATAGGCTGCTAAAAGTTTTTGAATAATCGAGCGGAGTGGAATGAACAATTCCCTTCATTTTTTCACGTGCTAGGATCAAATCGTCTAGGCTAACCAAGTCAAAACCCCCTGCATCCTTTTTTCTTATTTTAGGATGCACTGGAAAAAGTAAACTATTCTACTAAAATGAGAATATTGGGGTCTTACCCACCTCAGCGTTAAAGCTTTTTTCCTTGAGGTCAGAGCCTTAAGATACCATTATTAAGCTGATCCCTTATCCCATCAATTATATCCAATGGCATTACTCCATAGCTAGATAGAGTTTTGGCCTTTTCTTCTCCAGCACGTGCATGTATATAGCTTGCAGCAATTAAAGCATGGACAGGAGAAGCTCCCTGTGCCAGGAATGATGTAATCATTCCTGTAAGTACATCCCCGCTTCCCCCTTTACCAAGCGCATCATGCCCATAAGGATTTATGTATACATCCCCACTAGGAGTTGCGATAATTGTTCGATGTCCTTTTAACAGCAAATATACGTTATGATCTTTCGCAAAAGTCTTAGCAATTTTAATTCTGTCCTCTTCCACTTCTTTTACTGTTAAATTCATTAATCTGGCCATTTCTCCTGGATGAGGAGTGAACAGCACATTCCCCTTATATTGTCGTACCAAATCCAAATCGTTTCGAAGTAAATATAATGCATCCGCATCTACAACAATCGGCTGATGGATAAGAGAAGTAATAAACGATTTGATCCATTCTTCACCCCGAGGAAATCTACTCATCCCAGGTCCAATCGCTACACTATCAAATTGATGAAGCAACGGAGCCATTTCATCTATTGCTTTTTCACTAAAACGACCATCCTCTTCTGATAGCGGCAGGAATAAAGACTCTGGATTCTGTGCAGCTGCCATCGGATAAATACTTTCTGGAATGGCTAAGGTAACTAATCCCGCACCGGAATGTAAGGCTGCCTTAGCAGTAAAAATTGGTGCTCCAATAAAGGAGCGGGACCCTCCTACAATAAGAGCATGTCCGAAAGTTCCCTTATGACCATGCTTAGGTCGTAATGGCACTGAAGCTTTCACAAGCGATTCTGTTATCAATTTGGGCATAGCTAAACCTAATTCCATTGCAATGGTTGGCGACACAGAAATGTCAACAGCCTTCCACTCCCCAACATACTTTGGCCCATCATGTAAAAAGAATCCTTTTTTCGGAAATACAAAGGTTATTGTCTTTGTTGCTTTTACTGCGATACCATTTACTTTCCCATCATCGCTGCTAACACCTGAAGGAATATCAACAGAAATGAGTAATTTCTTCCTTTCATATTCATTTACCATTGAAATCACCTGGGATAAAGGTTCTTGTACAGGACGATTCACCCCTGTTCCAAGAATAGCATCAATGATGATGTCTGCCTGATTCAATTCATTTCGAAGGTCTTCAAGTGTATTTTCCTGAAGATAGAAGATTGGTAAGCCGCGGTTGGTATACACATTAAGATGAACTTTTGCATCTCCCTTTATTCGATCAGGGTTTACCAACAAACATAAAAGAGGCTCCATTCCTAAATCCCAAAGCCTTCGAGCAATGACAAATCCATCACCGCCATTATTTCCACCTCCAGCAAGCACAATCACTCGCGGATTATCACATGGTGGATCTGCTAGGATTTCCTCTACTACCTTTGCTCCTGCATTTTCCATTAACACCACCCCAGGCAAGCCCAGCTTTTCCATAGTATATTGATCCATTTGCTGCATTTCCTTTTGGCCTGCAATTAACATGGACATCCCTACATTTCGTATTTTTTGATTTTGGCTGTGTAGTCAGTGGAGTCTACTTTGTCAGCAAATCCTCCAAAGCAGATTGGAGTGAAGGGAACATGAATTCAAAGCCTTCTTCCATTAACACTTTTGGTACGACGTGTTGACCTTCAAGAACAAGTGTACTTTTTTGTCCAAGTACCATTTTCATGGCAAATGAAGGAACGGGCAACCAATGTGGACGATGTAATACTGAGCCAATTGTTTTACCAAAATCCTTCATATTAATGGAAGATGGCGAAGTGACATTGACAGGACCACTCAATTTTTCATTTTCAATAGCAAATGCAATGGCTCGTACAACATCCGTCACATGCACCCATGACACCCACTGTTCGCCCGAACCAACTGTACCACCAGCGAACCATTTATATGGTAGTGCCATGAGAGGAAGTGCCCCGCCTTCATTGCCAAGCACAACGCCGCATCTCATAAAGACGGCTCGAATGGAATGCGCTTCTACTTGTTTCGCTTTGTTCTCCCAGTCATGGACCGTTTTACCTAGAAAATCATTTGCCGTTTCTAATGAATCTTCTGTATACACCGCATTTACTGATGGCGGGTAAATGCCAATGGCGCTTGCATTAATAAGTACAGAAGGCTTTTCAGGTAATATGGTGATGATTCTTAATAACTCATCTGTTGCTTTCATCCGACTATCATAGATTTGTTTCTGATGTCTCGCATTCCATCTTCCATCGTTTATGGAGACACCTGCTAAGTTAATAAATACATCAGCATTTTTTATTTCATTTTCAGGAGAAGTGCCTTCTTCAAGCCACTTCACATATGACACATTCCCCGAAGATTTCTTATCTTTTCTTGTTAAAATAGTTACAATATTCCCTTCGCTGAGCAGGAAGTCAGTTAATTTCTTCCCGATAAATCCGGAACCACCAGCAATAACGATCTTCATTTTTCCCCTCCAATCCAAAAATTACTTAATATTTATGCGAAGACCATGTGGAAGCCCCCTGGATGGTATGAGTTGGTTCCACTAATTAAAGCCTCAATGAAAGGTTCAGAAATATCATTTCGTTAAAATCTTAATCAAGATATCAACATCTGCACACCAATTATTATCATCAATTTGATTTTCCTGCAGCATAAGGCCGGTAATCACGGAAAAATAGCAAAATAATAGTTTATAAGGATCACCTTCACAAAATTCGCCCAATTGCTGACCTTTGATGAAGAGTGGGATTAGTTGTCCAATGGAGTCTTTAGCTGAAAAGTGTTCGATTATTTGCTTCGCCTTCGCTGGAACCTCATCCGAAACGCTCGCATGGTGTATTAGCATGAAGGAATATTTATTATTTTCATCAAGGATATTTTGGGTGAACGTTCTGATTTGTTCCTTAGGCGTGCCCGGCAGTTGGCGGACATGTTCAAAAGCACTATTGGCTTCTTCCATTGCCTCTTGAATAAGAGTAATAAAAAGCTCTTCTTTTGATTTAAAATATCGATAGGATAAGCCCTGACTGATTCCGGCCTCAGCAGCAATCATACTCATTTTCGTTCCGACAATTCCTCGACGAGCAAAGACTTTTAAGGCAGCTTTTTTAATCTGTTCAATCCGCTGCAAGTGTATTTGGTCCAGCTTATGTTCATTTGATGGTACCATTCTACTTTCACTCTCCATTATATGGATGATTATTATGGAGTATATCATACTTTTAAACAGCTCTCGACCATGATTCTACATGTCGAACCGATCTGTGAGCAGAGTCTGTTCTTTACTAACGTTCCAGAGCCGGTAGGCCGCTTTCATATCTCGAGCAGGTACAGATGGGAGTTCCACTTTCTTATCGGCGTAGTATTGTCCTGTTTGATGACTGATTTCGTCTGTCTCAGTCAGCCACACCAATGTTTCTGCTCCCTTTTCAGGGCTGCGTGAAAACATCTTCATTACTGCCATCGTTGCGCTTGCCAACATCCCGTTATTTTGATTGAAATTTGTTGCCACTAGACCTGGGTCAAAGCAATAGGTTGTAACACCAGTCCCTTCAAGTCTTTTTCCAAGTTCAGCAGTAAACAAAATGTTCGCAAGTTTAGTCTGACTGTACCTTACTGTCGGCCCTCCCGTTAGCTTCTTTAGAGGTCTGTAAAGTTGTTCAGCCCCCAGGTCGTTAAAATTGATTCCCATCTTAGCCATCTTATGACCATGAGAAGCAGTAGTAATGATACGGGCTGGAGCACTTTCCTTCAAGCGATTAAGCAATAGCATTGTAAGCAGAAATGGTCCAACATGGTTGACTGCCCAAGTCATTTCAATTCCGTCGTCAGTCAATTGATGGTTTTGAAACAGCGCACCAGCATTGTTTATAAGGACATCCACTCTAGGGAATTTAGCTAAGATTACCTTGGCAACTTGGCGTATTGATTGCTGGGAAGCCATGTCTGCTAAAAACACATCAACCACTGCTTCCCTGCCTGATAAATCGTTGATTTGTTTCGCTATTTCATTTGCTTTTGCCTCATTCCGAGCGACGATTCCAATGTTTGCCCCATGAGCAGCAATTGCTTTGGCCGCAGCCAGCCCAATCCCGCTAGTCGCACCTGTAATAATCACAAATTTTCCATTTAAATCCCACTTTGAACCTGTTTTTATTTTATTCATTGAAAAAACTCCCCTTTTCCTAAAATTGAATGAACCGTTCATTTATTAGAAATATATGAAAAACTTATAAAAATGACACTAAGCTTTGCAATTTTTTTATTGACTTTGTTCGACACAGTTTGAAAAATAGGCCATTACCCAGGCGAGTTAAACTTTAAGTCCCTGGAAGTCTCCCCCTACAAATTAAAACTAATTTCCCACAATACTTTCATCTTTTCTGTCCATGTAAGATTTAATAGTTGACAATCATAAACAATATTAAAATACCTAAATTTTGATGCATATGAGCATAACCTGCTCCTGTTACGATCAAACCTACTAATATATGTTCCAACCACAATCCCAAATTCAAAGAAGCTATAGTATGTGCTGTTGCTACTGAAATATGCTGTAAAAAAGCCAAGACTGTTATACAACATTTTTCATCTGTACTATATCAAAAAACAACATAATTTGATCCTGATGTTTAAAATAATACTAATAACAGTGAAAAAAATAGTTAATTAGCTATTCATAGGTTTTAACTTAATAATCTGTTGTAATTAATTTTGAGTACTGTTACAATAAAAATGCAATAATTTATTGAAAATTTATAATATTAAATCTCTAATTATTGAGACTAGATAGGAGGAATATATTTGTCAAAACTGCAGAAAATCAATGACTTAGGTTTTTTTGAAATCCGCCTTGAATCGATTGGCGGATTGGGAGCTAATTTAGCTGGAAAAATGCTTTCCGAAGATGGAGTTGTTGGAAACGGATTAAACGGTGTCGGTTTTTCATCCTACGGATCAGAGAAAAAAGGCTCCCCTGTTAAAGCACACATTCGGTTTTGCGACCCGGAAACAAACATAAGAGACACCACACCAATTGAACGTCCTCATGTTGTCGGCATTTTCCATGATGCCCTTTTTAAAACCATTGATTGTACAAGCGGGATTTATCCCGACAGCACTATCCTAGTGAATTCACAAAAATCTCCTGACGAACTGAAGAATGTCATGAAAATTCCTGGCGGCACGATTGCCATCGTTGATGCAACCGGCATTGCTTTAGAAGAACAAACAAAAGTCAATACCGCAATGTTGGGAGCGCTTTATCGAATCTTGGACTTTTTAGACCCTGAGTCGATGAAACAAACGATTTGCCGTACGTTTGAGAAAAAGTATCCGCACCTTGTGGAGCCCAATATCCGTACGTTTGAGCGTGGGTACAATGAAGTCGAATTTAAAACATATTCGCTTGGTGATGAGTTCGAGCCTAAACCATTTACTAGAGCAGAACCGCTCCTCGGCTATCAAACCCAGACCATTGGCGGTACGATTACAAATCCAGGAAATAGCATTTTAAAGGATTTAAGTATTTCACGTGCCGGGATGCTGCCGCATTTTCACGAAGAAAAATGTATTAACTGTGCAGCCTGTGATACCGCATGCCCGGACTTTTGCTTTGTTTGGGAAGAAAAAGCAGACAAACGGGGCCGGCCGCAAATGTTCCTTCAAGGGATTGACTACCAATATTGCAAAGGCTGTTTAAAATGTGTCCATGCTTGTCCTGTTGATGCATTAACTGAAGAAAGAGAATATAATGACGGCTACGCTGACAGACATCGTGTGCCACATCTATTTGAATTGGCTATCCAAAATTAAGGAAAGGACGGGATCTTCATGTCCATTAATTTAGATCAAGAAAAGGAATCAATGCTTACGGGGTCAGTTGAACAAAGTATTGTTTTTGAATCAGGCAATGAAATGGCTGCCTATGCAGCACACCAAATAAATTATCATGTAATGGGGTATTTTCCTATTTCACCTTCCACAGAAGTTGCCCAGTTCCTAGATGGGATGAAAGCCAAAGGAGAGCATGATATTGTATTGATACCTGCTGATGGAGAACACGGATCAGCTGGCATCTGCTACGGGGCTTCGACTGGCGGAGGACGTGTGTTTAACGCAACAAGTGCCAATGGGTTTCTCTATATGCTAGAACAGCTGCCCGTTCAATCAGGAACTCGATTTCCAATGGTGCTGAATTTGGTCAACCGCTCAGTATCCGGTCCATTAAATATACATGGAGATCATTCCGATTTATATTTTGCTTTAAATACCGGATGGCCAATTTTGATGGCCCGTGATCCGCAAATCGTCTATGATATGAATATTATTGCGATTAAACTAGCGGAAGATCCGGAAGTCCGTCTGCCGGTCATCGTATCGTACGACGGTTATTTCACTTCCCATCAAAAAAGACGTGTCCATGTAATAAAAAACAAAAACGATGTCCATAAGTTTATCGGTGATCCACCAACAAACTTCCCTCACGCACTAGATCGTGAGAATCCGGTGACAATCGGTCCATATATGAATGAACCTGACTATATTAATAACTGCTATCAACAATCAGAAGCCATGTATAATGCGGAGAATGTCTTCGAAAGAATCTCGAAAGAATATGCAGAATTAACAGGCCGCGAATATCCAATCCTTGATTTATATCGTATGGAAGATGCAGAAGTTGCTGTCTTTATGTTGAACTCAGCCGCTGAGGTTTGTAAAGACGTAGCCGATCGGCTCCGCTTACAAGGGATAAATGCCGGGGTCATTTCTCCAAATATAATTCGCCCCTTTCCGCAAAAACAAATCGCTGAAGTATTAAAAAACGTGAAAGCGATTACAGTTGGGGACCGTGCCGACTCGTACGGAGCCCATGGCGGAAACATGGCCTTAGAAATTAAAGCGGCACTGCAAACAATTGGAAATGTTAGTACAAAGGTAATTAACCGTATCTATGGATTAGGCGGCAAAGATTTTTATGCTGACGACGCAGAACATTTTTTCCAATTAGCACAACAAGCAGCTGAAAATGGGGTTGCGGAAAAGCCGTTCGACTATTTCGGACATAATCCCGGCAATTCGGAATACGCACCAAAGCGTATCTTAAATCCGATGAAAAAAGAAGATTTGAATACTGGTTTAATCACCGTCACACCTGATGAAAATACCGGTGAACTTAAGGTGAAAATCCCTCCACTAAGAAGTTTAACAAAAAAACCAAAACGTTTAGCTTCTGGTCACGGTGCATGCCCAGGCTGCGGAATTTTCTCGGGGCTGGAGTTGTTTTTTAAAGGAATTGAAGGGGATATTGTAGCTTTATTCCATACCGGTTGTGCCATGGTTGTGACGACTGGTTTTCCATACAGCGCCCATAAAGCGACATACATCCACAATCTCTTCCAAAATGGCTCAGCTACGTTATCGGGTCTTGTGGAAATGTTCCAGGAAAGAAAACGGCGTGGTGAATTAGCTGACTTAGGTCTGAGCGATGATTTTACATTCGTCATGGTTACGGGTGACGGCGGCATGGACATTGGGATGGGGCCAGCCATTGGAACTGCTTTGCGAAATCATAAAATGATCATTCTCGAATATGATAACGAAGGCTACATGAATACAGGCAGCCAACTCTCCTATTCAACACCAATGGGACATATGACAAGTACCTCAAATGTAGGCGGCTTCCAAAACGGAAAACCCTTCCATCACAAGGATACCGCGCAAATTATGGCCGCGACCCATATCCCTTATGTGTTTACTGGAACAGAAGCGTTTGACCGAGACCTATTAAAGAAAGCCGCAAAGGCTCAGTGGTATGCAAAGAATGAAGGGTTAGTATACGGTAAAATTTTGATTACCTGTCCATTGAACTGGAAATCAAAGGATGAATTAGGCCAGACAATTGTAGAGGCTGCTGTCAACTCCTGCTTCTTCCCTCTTTATGAGGTGGACCGAGGAATAACGACCATCACCTATGATCCTGAAGCTAAAAATAAACGCTTAGCTGTAACAGAGTGGTTGAAACTAATGGGGAAAACGAAACATTTGCTAAAAGAAGACAGCAAAGACATGCTGCAAATGTTTGAGGATGAGGTCGAACGCCGGTGGAACCGGCTCAAAGCGAAACATGATAGCCCTTATCTTTAAGAGAAGAATCTATTAAAATATAAAAAACGAGCAAAATAAAAAAGTGAAGGGTTTCGTTTTTAGGTGCAAAACAGTTAAATGACATAGAAAATGGCGTGTAAAACTGCTTTCAGTTTTAGCACGCCATTTTTAATATTCCAATGGACTAAATGATAATCAAATTAAGGTTTATTCTAATTTCAGCAAAGCACCCATTTTGCAACAAGAAAAAAACCTCCGATATTTGCAGCTGATCATTATGCAGTTTTGACTGTTGATAGTCCGAATGCGAGGCTTATTCGGACAGGTCAATCAGGAAATTGCCTTCTCTTGTCCGAATGCAATGCTTATTCGGACAGGTCAAGTAGGAAGTTACCTTTTCTTGTCCGAATACTAGGCTTATTCGGACAGGTCTAGCAAGAAGTTACCTTTTCTTGTCCGAATGCGAGGCTT
>NZ_JBALPG010000026.1:0-514 GCF_036965245.1 Neobacillus drentensis | reverse complement strand
ATTGCCTTCACCTGTCTGATTGCTACTGCTCAACAGCTTGGGATTACGGATAAAGAATTTACACTAAACGATATATTGTACTTTAAGTGAAAATCGTCCATCAGATAGTAGTACGATTTTTTTACAGAAAAAACGAATTAAAGTGCAAAATCATTTATAAATGTACAAAAATCCTAATTTTTCATATTTTGTAAAAATTAATATCATTCTATGATATTATTTAAATATACAGAAAAGTCAGGGGGATATAGGACATTTTGAAACGAATAATAACCATTGTGATAACTTTATTATTTTTATTAGGTATTAGTTTTGGGGTTGCATATTATACACATACAAAATTCATTGATTTTTCATTTTTAACTGGATTTGCAGTCACCGTAATAATTTGGTTTTTTACCTCAAAGGGAGGTTTCACATCTCGACATACAGATTTGCAAGTTCAAGGAACGACAGGGATTAAAGTTGAGCAACAAAAATTTGAGTTTTCACCGAATTTGTCTTTTATAACATC
>NZ_JBALPG010000025.1:115902-143041 GCF_036965245.1 Neobacillus drentensis | reverse complement strand
TATTATACCAAATTAACGCGGTGAATTATTGAAGTAAATGAATAAAATAAGAGGCAGCCGAGAGTTATTCGACAGCCTGAGCTTCCTTTGCGCGGTGTATAGACTGGAGCGCTTCGGTGTTAACTTATCGCAGGGTCTCTCTGCTGGGCGCTCCTCGAAAAAGCTAACGCTTTTTCTTCGTACGATGTATCAGTTCCGAAGCTTATTCTTATGGAGCTGGACAATTGTCAAAGTCGAAAGTTATACTTTCTTATCTCATAAAAAAAGGGTCAAACCCCTCAATGCTAATATACAGCATATACCTTTTGCGCGAGGGGATAGACCCTTTTAAGACACCTATAATGTTGGCAAAACTCCATAACCTTTGGCGTTTGCCAATTCTTTTATTTCCTCTGCAATTCTCCCTTGAATTCTTTCCACCACGGAAAAATCCATCGCGGCAACATAAATCGCTTCGAGCTCATCATGCAGCGCTTTTGCTTGAACAAGATACCCAGTCGCCCTGGTCATTTTACTTTTATATTTTGCGGCAATTTTACTGATAATCTCGGCAAACAGATCATCCGTACCCGGTTCAATCAGAATCTCATACATATCAATAATCTCATCACCATCACGGCTTGGGAAATATTCATGCGGGGCCGTACTGTCAAAAATCGCAATACCAAGCTCCCTTAAAATCAACATATCAAGACTATGAGGATCAAAGCCGCAATGGTAGATTTCGACATCAACACCTCGTTCCTCAGCCGTCGTAGCCAGTTTCTTCAACATTGTCGATTTCCCGGAACCAGGTCGACCTTTAATGAAGTACCGTTTTGGTATTTCTTCTGTTAAATTAGGAACGAAATCGACAGCCCCCATTGGCGTTGCCGCCCCTAAGAAACGATGGCGCACATCTGAAGCCTTGTTCAATTTTATTTTTCCAAAGAAGGCGTCAATTAACTTGTTTGTCAATCGGTCCGCCTTTTTAAAATCCATGCTGTTAATATAAATCTTTTCCCAGTCATCGTGGATCTCCAATGCTTCCTTAAATGTTGCATACGCCTTTTGGAATGATTCGCTAATCTGATTGGTCAGCTTTTGAATGACATTTTTCTGAACACTTAAGGCACGGGCATTCCAGGCTTCGCCAAGGTTGATATATTCCTCCACCGCCCCAGGTGCCTTCGGCTCAATCACATGCGGTGCCGTACCATCAACAATCCCTACTTTTAACGCCGGAATCAGCACACCATCAATCGAATTATTATCAGATGAACAATGTAGAAACTCGATATTATAGCCTTGTTCAATCCACTCATGACCAATTTTCTTCATCAGTGATGATTTGCCTGTTCCCGGGCCGCCCTTTAGAATAAATAACCGGTCTAACCCTTGAAGATTGGATTCATAAAGACTGTGGAAGCCCCTCGCAGTATTCCCGCCGGCAAAATAATTTTTGATTTTCCCTGCCACTCATCAACACTCCCTTTTACGGCCGATAGGAAAGTATAACTTTCCTATCAGGCATAAGTGTAACTACGCCTCTGTCATCGCCCTAGGGGCTCGCCAATCGGCGAGTTTTCTAATGACAATTGAAAGTTCATTTCCCCCTATCTTATGCTTCTGTCTTTTATAGGTGAGTGCCCATGGAAATTTCATTCAATTTTCATTTAACGGCATCGATGATTTCCGCTTTGGTTATTTCCTTTAAACTCTCAGGCCTGAGCACGATTTGCACGCCAATTTTTCCGGCACTGACAACGATTGAATCAATCTCCAGGCAGCTTTCATCGATGAAGGTCTTATATTCCTTTTTCATCCCTATAGGGGAACAGCCGCCGCGGATATATCCTGTCCATTTTTGAATATCCTTTACCGGTAGCATTTCCACATTCTTTTCTCCAGCCGCCTTCGCTGCCTTCTTTAAATCCAATTCCGCGGCAACAGGAATAACAAAGACATAAAGATTCTTGCTCTGCCCTTGGACAACAAGCGTTTTATAAACTTCCTTAGGGTCTTTGCCGATTTTCTCCGCTACCGAAATTCCATCAATTTTTCCATCTTTATTGTCGTATGTCAGCATGTCGTAGCTGAACCTTTTTGCATCAAGGATGCGCATTGCATTTGTTTTCGTCTGTGCCATTTTCCTAATCCTTCCGTTTCATTACTAATTTGGGTACTACTCTACAATATTCAGCATTACAGGTTAAAGTAAAACTATACACAAAATTAACCAAGTTTTGTCACTCGTTTGTCACTTTATTACTCCATTAATATAGTAAACTATTATTAACTTAAAAAATAATTGTCAGGGAAATGCACTCCTTTATAGAAAGTTATCGCTATATGTGAAATTAATCACAATTCTTAACTCTTTCTTGCGTTTCAGAAACCACGCTGATATCAACGTAAAATTATAGGGGTTCGTCCCATACAAATTGTCCTGAGGTGAACATTAATGAAATACGACCTGGTTTTACTGCATGCACCTAGTGTTTATGATTTTAGAAAAAATTCCTTACTTGCCGGCCCAATTAGTGATGTTGTCCCGTCATCGCCTGTGTTTGAAATGTATCCAATCGGGCTGACAAGTATCGCTGATTATTTAGAGCGATACGGGCTGCGGGTGAAAATTATCAATATCGCGAACCGCATGCTGATGAGTGAAAAATTTGATGTCGAAGCAAAACTTAAGAAAATCAAAACGAAAGCATTCGGGATTGACCTCCATTGGCTGCCCCATGCACACGGCAGTATTGAACTCGCAAAAATCGTAAAAACCCTCCATCCTGAAACACCGATCATATTCGGAGGCTTGTCAGCAACCTATTATTATAAAGAGTTAATTGAATATCCCTTTATCGACTTCGTTATGCGCGGCGACTCCACAGAAAAGCTGATGCTCCTGCTGATGAATAAAATTGAGTCAGGAAATACCTATTATGCCGATATTCCAAACCTAACCTGGAAAAAGGGAAGCGAGTGCTTCTACAATCCAATTACTTATGTACCAAAGGATTTAGATGATGTTGATGTACCAGGTTATCGCTATACGATCCGGTCTGTGTTTAAATATCGCAACTTCCTTGATCCGCTGCCATACAAAGGCTGGCTGCAATATCCAAACACTGCACTGTTGACGGCTAGAGGCTGTACGCAGAACTGCCTCATCTGCGGCGGCTCGCGCGAAGCCTATGACCAAAACTGCAACCGAAATTCACTGGCCCTACGGTCACCGAAGAAGCTTATCGAAGACATCCAATTTATTTCCCGCTTCAGCCGGGCACCGATTTTCATCCTGCATGACCTGCGCCAGGGCGGACGTGAATATGTAAATGAGTTTTTTAGCCTGCTTAAAAAACTTAAACTTAAAAATGAAATCGTGTTTGAGTTATTCCAATATGCGGATGAAGAATTCTTTAAACTGATGAATGACAGTGTACCAAAATACAGCATTGAAATTACCCTTGAAACACATGATGAGAAAATCAGACGCTATAACGGAAAATTTAGCTGTACAAACAAAAAGGTAATAGATACACT
Organism: Neobacillus drentensis; assembly: GCF_036965245.1. Taxonomy (GTDB): domain Bacteria; phylum Bacillota; class Bacilli; order Bacillales; family Cytobacillaceae; genus Neobacillus; species Neobacillus drentensis_G. The sequence goes on along the minus strand of NZ_JBALPG010000025.1, from coordinate 139,513 downwards.
CAATTTTGCATTAAAACATGGCTGTAAAAAGATTGACCTGTTCTTCATGGTTGGGATTCCGGGACAGACGTACCAAAGCGCAGTTGAAAATATTGATTTTTGCGAAACCATTCATTTAGCTTGTAACCAGGATCCAAGGATCTTTTACTTTGTTGCACCGCTTGCACCTTTTCTTGACCCGGCAAGCCCTGCATTTGAACATCCGGAAATCCATGGCTATAAAAAATTCTGCCATACATTGGAGGACCATCGTAAGGCGATTACCCAGCCTTCATGGAAGCATATGCTAAGCTATGAAACAAAGGATATGACCCGCGATGATATTGTCAATTCAACCTATGAAGCAGCGGAAAAACTAAATGATTTCAAATTAAAATATAATCTGATTGACCAAGAAGGCTATCAGGAAATTAAAGAGAAGATAGAGAAATCAATGGCCTATATCGCAAAAATTGATCATGTCCTTTCCTTGACTGAGAATGAACAAGCTGTGGAACTAGCAAAAATACAAAAGGAAATTGAGGAATTAAATAAATATAGTATCTGCGGCAAGAACGAATTAAAGTGGGAAGTCCAAAAGAATTACGCGAACTTCTTTTCGCTTGCCTTAGTTGGAATCGAACAGCTTTATGAGGATTACGCGATTAAAATTAGGCATATCCTCAGCCCGCAAAGGCGACAGCAATTTAAGCTGGACCCTGAACATCGGAAAATGAAAATGTAATAGATAAAAGTGTTGGGGCCGCCCCAACACTTTTTTTATTTAGCTGCGGCGCCCTCCTAGGGGCTCGGGGTCATAAACCAAGCCCCTAGGCGCCTCCGCTTTTCGATTAATGCCCGCCTAAATACGCGGCCCTGATTTGATCGCTTTGACTCAATTCTTCCGCTGTACCGGCAGCCACGATTTTACCGGTTTCAATGACATAGGCCCGGTCGGCAATCGACAGCGCCATATTGGCATTTTGTTCGACCAATAGAATTGTTGTTCCGGTTTGATTGATTTCCTCAATAATCCGGAAAATTGTTTTTACTAATAGCGGGGCAAGACCCATGGAAGGCTCATCTAACAGTAATAAACGCGGCCTGGCCATTAATGCCCGGCCCATCGCCAGCATCTGCTGCTCACCGCCTGACAGCGTTCCTGACAGCTGCTTACGTCGTTCATAGAGGCGTGGGAAGAGCTGATACACCTTTTCAAAGTCTTCCCGGATGCCCTTTTTATCTTTACGCAGGTAGGCACCTAACTCGAGATTTTCCTCCACCGACATGTTTGCAAACACCCGGCGCCCTTCAGGAACTTGAGAAATCCCTCTTTTAACAATCGCTTGGGCCACCTTGCCGGCGACATGCTCGTTTTCAAAAAGGATGTCACCATTTTTCGGCTTCAGCAAACCGGAAATCGTTTTTAATAGTGTACTTTTTCCTGCACCGTTCGCACCAATCAAGGTGACAATTTCTCCTTGATTGATATCGAGGGAAACGCCCTTCAATGCATGAATATTTCCATAATAGACGTTAATATTATTTATTTTTAGCATTTAAGAGACCTCCTCGCCGAGATACGCTTCGATGACCTTCGGGTTATTTCTGATTTGCTCCGGGGTACCTTCGGCAATCAATTGGCCGTGGTCAAGCACATAGATTCGTTCACACACCCCCATGACAAGCAGCATGTCATGTTCAATTAGGAGAATTGTCAAATCAAACCTCTCACGAATCAAGGAAATTAAATTCATCAGTTCATCCGTTTCCTGTGGATTCATCCCTGCTGCCGGTTCATCGAGCAGCAATAGCTTTGGATATGCAGCAAGTGCCCGGGCAATTTCGAGGCGGCGCTGCTGGCCATACGGCAGATTCTTTGCCTTCTCGTGCATGACCTGATCAAGCTTAAAGATTTTTAAAAACTCAATCGCCTTTTCTTCCATTTCCTTCTCACCGGAAAAGTGGGAGGGGAGGCGGAGAATCGAACTAAAGATTGAATGCTTGGCAAGTGAATGATAGGCGACCTTTACATTGTCGAGTACCGATAATTCACTGAACAAACGAATGTTTTGAAACGTTCTGCTAATCCCTTTTTTGGTAATTTTATAGGGAGCTTGGCCATTTAATTTTTCACCGGCTAACGAAATACTGCCCTCGGTAGGAATATAAACACCTGTTAATAGATTGAAAAAAGTCGTCTTTCCCGCACCATTTGGGCCAATTAAACCAACAAGTTCACCCTGTTTTAATTCTACATTCACATCCGAAACTGCCTTTAAGCCGCCAAAGCGGATTCCGGCATTTTCTACTTTAAGCAACGGTGTTTTTGCTGTCATGCTGTACTCCTCCTTTAGCGGATTTGCCCATTTTCAAGAACGAGGTAATTTCTTTCGTTCCCATCAATCCCTGCGGACGGAAAAGCATCATTACGATCAGTACAAGACTGTAAATAACCATTCGAACCTCCGGATAGTTGGAGAGGAATGTTGAAATAATCGTTAAAGAAATAGCCGCAATAACCGATCCTGACATACTTCCCAAGCCGCCAATAACGACTAGAATCAAAATATCAAATGACTTTAAGAAGCCGAAGTTTGTCGGCTGGATAATATAAAAGTTATGGGCATGCAAGGCGCCGGCGACACCGGCAAAGAAGGCGCCAATGACAAAGGCCATTACTTTATAAAAAGTCGTATTGATCCCCATTGCATCTGCGGCAATTTCATTTTCACGAATCGAAATACAGGCTCGTCCGTGCGTTGAATTCGTAAAGTTTACAATGACAACAATTGTGATTGCCACACAGGCAATTAACCAAGGCCATGTTGTCATATGGCTAACGGTCATACCGCTGGCCCCGCCTACATAATCAATATTTAAAAAGACAATCCTGACAATTTCTCCAAAGCCGAGAGTGGCAATAGCAAGATAGTCACCTCGGAGTCTTAAGGTTGGAATTCCAATCACCAATCCGGCAAGGGCAGCGGCTAAACCAGCAGCAACGATGGCGACTGGGAAAGGCAGACCGAGTTTCATAGTCACAATTGCCGAGATATAAGCGCCAACTGCAAGAAAGCCGGCATGTCCAATAGAAAACTGCCCGGTAATCCCGATAATTAAATGAAGTGAAGCGGCAAGGATGATATTGATGCCAATTGAAAACAATGCATTTACATAAAAGGAGTTTAATGTCCCGCCATTAATAAGAAATTGTATTACAACGGAAAAGATAACGACTAAACCGATGGTACCCCAAAAACCTTTTGCTTTTGTAAAAATATTCATCGCAAGCACCCCCCTAGACCTTTTCCCTGACATTTTTACCAAAAAGGCCAGCAGGACGGAAAATTAAGATTAAAATCAGGACAATAAATGCTACTGCATCGCGCCATAGAGAGCCTCCAGTAGCACTTACAAGGGCTTCAATCACACCCAATAATAATCCTCCGGCCATTGCCCCCGGGATAATCCCAATTCCGCCAAGAACAGCGGCAACAAAGGCTTTAAGTCCCGGAATAATCCCCATCAATGGTTCAATTTTTGTATAGTACATACCGAAGACCACTCCGGCTGCACCTGCAAGGGCTGAACCAATCGCAAAGGTAGCAGAAATTGTGTTATTAACGTTAATTCCCATCAATTTAGCAGCATCCATATCGTGGGAAACAGCACGCATCGCTTTGCCAATTTTTGTCTTATGAACAATAAACTGCAAAACGATCATTAAGAAAATAGAAACGGCTAATATCAGAATTGACTGGCCGCTAATTTTCACACCGAAAATTTCCAAACTTTTTAACGGAACAATTCCGTTTGGATAGGCTTCCGGCTGGGCGCCGCGAATATAAATGGTGCCATACTCAATAAAGAGCGATACGCCAATTGCCGTTATCAGCGCTGCAATCCTAGTGGCATTCCGGAGCGGCTTATAGGCAATGCGTTCAATTAAGACGCCGAAAATGGCACAGGCAGCCATAGAGATAAGTAAAGCGGGGAAAAATCCTAAATCTAGTATAGTAATAGAATAAAAGCCAATAAATGCACCGACCATGAAGACGTCCCCATGGGCGAAGTTAATTAATTTGACAATCCCGTAAACCATTGTGTACCCAAGGGCAATCAACGCATAAATACTCCCTAGGGAAATACCGTTTACTAGCTGCTGAATAAATTGTTCCATGTTGATAACACTCCTTAGAAAGGACTCTTTAAAAACGAATAGGGAGACGTAGCATCTCCCTATTCACTTAGTATTTTATTCAGGACTAACTTTCGTTTTAAATGTTTGCTCACCGTTTTTGTACTCTAAGATAACGGCAGATTTGATTGGATTGTGGTTCTTATCAAGCTTCATTTTTCCAGTGACAAGCTCAAGACCATCTGTTTCAGCAAGTGCCTTTTGGATTTTCTTTGAATCGCCGCTGCCGGCACGTTTAATGGCATCAGCAATGAAATAAGCAGAATCATAACCTAAAGCGTTGAAAGCATCAGGAGACTTGTCTTTATATTTTGCTTTAAAAGCTTTGACGAAATCCTGCACCTTTTTATCAGAGTCACCGGAAGAATAATGGTTCGTAATGTACGTATTGTTTAAAGCATCCTTGCCGGCAAGTTCGATTAGTTTAGGAGAATCCCAGCCGTCTGCTCCCATCATTGGCACATCAATGCCTAATTCACGAGCCTGCTTTACAATTAGACCAACTTCTTCATAATAGCCAGGAACAAAGATGAAATCAGGATTTTTCCCTTTAATGTTTGTTAATTGGGCATGGAAGTCAGTATCCTTCGCTACGTATGCCTCTTGAATAACAATTTTTCCGCCCTTTTTCTCAAACAATTCTTTAAAGGAAGCAGCAAGACCCTTAGAGTAGTCACTTGCACTATCGATGAAGACAGCTGCAGTTTTCGCCTTTAAGTCCTTCGATGCAAAGTTCGCCGCTACCGTACCTTGAAATGGGTCAATGAAGCAAGTACGGAAGACAAAATCATTCAATTTGCCGTCTTTTACCGTCACGTCATCAGCCGTGCCCGTTGGTGTCAAGAGTGGAACACTGTTACTTTGAGCAATTTCGATCTGTGCTTTTGTATTTCCACTTGTAGCTGCACCGATAATGGCCACAACCTTATCTTGGCTGATCAGCTTCGTCGCACCGTTAATGGATTCCGGAGCTTCTGACTTATTATCAAATGGAACAAGCTTTAATTTTTTGCCATCAATGCCTTCTTTGTTAATTTCCTCAAGTGCTAAATCAATACCTTCTTTAATCGATTGACCATACGATGCTACACCCCCGGAAAGCTCAAGGTTGGCACCAATTTTAATCGTACCGCCTTTGTCCTCTTCACCGCCTGTACTCGAAGAGTTACACCCTGCCATCACGCCTGCCGCTACCATTAACGACATGAAAATACCAGCTAATTTTTTCTTTCTCATGGCAATACCCCCTGTTTTTCTTAAAATTTTCCCAAATCTAATTGTGCTATTCTTTTAAAAAAAGATAATATTCTGAAAACATTGTACATAATATTTTGAGGTTCGTCTAGTCTATTTATGAGTTATTTTAAAATAATTTAGAAAATAACAAAAAGTAGAGTTCCTACTAGTTTTATACGCTTTATTCTATTAAAGAGGATAAGAATTTACTTTTACGACAAAAGAGAATTTTGTTTTCAAATATTTTGTCTAAATATGATTCTCCTTCTTCCAATGCAAAGAAGAGACCCCCTGATTCAGGAATCTCTTCTTACAAATTGTTAGACTAATTCTTTATTTTTTGTTTCCTTTCCCAAAAAGAAGACAGCAAATGCTCCGATAAGGACGGAAAAACAGAAGATCATAAAGATTGTCGAAATGGCTACCTTTTGGGCAACAAGATATCCGACTAATAATGGCCCAAAAATACCGCCAATCCGCCCAAATGATGCCGCCATTCCAGAACCTGTCCCGCGGATAATGGTTGGGTACTGTTCAGGGGTATAGGCATATAGCCCGCCCCAGGCACCAAGATTAAAGAACGATAAAAGAATCCCAGCCAGCATTAATAGGGCTGCCGAATCTGCTGCTCCAAAGAAATAAGCACTTACAGCCGTTCCGATTAAATAGACAACTAAGACAAATTTCCGGCCAAGTTTTTCAATGCACCATGCAGCGGTAAAATAACCCGGCAGCTGTGCCAGCGTCATAATCATCACATATTCAAAGCTCTTTATTAAGCTAAACCCTTTCATGATCATCACACTTGGCAGCCATAAAAACATTCCATAGTAAGAGAATACAACACAGAACCAAACAATCCAGAGCATCGTCGTTTGGCGTGCATACTCTTTTGACCATAATTTCTTTATGCTTTGGAAAACGGAAATTTTCTCCTTGTTCTTTATGGCTGTAAAACGAGGCGAATCTGGCAGCCCTATTCGTAAGTACAAAGCATATAAAGCAGGAATGGCACTAATTAGCAAGGCAGCCTGCCAGCCAAATTTCGGAATCACAAAATAAGAAATGACAGCAGCAATCAACCAGCCGCCCGCCCAAAAGCTTTCAAGCAACACAACGATTCTGCCGCGCTTTTCAACAGAAACACTTTCTGAAACAAGTGTGGAGGCAACAGGAAGCTCACCGCCTAAACCCGCACCAATGAAAAATCTTAACACTAAAAAGGCTGATAAGGTTGTGGTAAAGGCAGAAGCACCACTCCCAATTGAAAATAATAATAAGGTAATAATAAAAACATTTTTCCTGCCAATTCTATCAGCCATGAGGCCAAAAATGAGTGCACCTACTGCCATTCCAATCGAATTGATACTGCCAATCCAGCCCATTTGTCCCGGTGTTAAATCCCATTCGACCTTTAAAGCCGCAATGATGAAGCTAAGCATTCCTACGTCCATGGCATCAAACATCCAGCCCATTCCGGCAATTCCAAGCAGTTTCCGGCCTGATAGTTCCTTTTTATTTTTCATCAGGAAATCCCCCTATGCTGTAACAGTATTTTACATTATTCCCTAAATTTTATTCTTTTAAGTAAGGGACATAAAACCATTAAACATAAAGTATTCTATCAGGTGTCTTTACACTTGTCACTACAATTTTAAAATAAAAAAAGAGAATGCGCTAAGCATTCTCTCATTCTATCATTATTGAATCCAAGCTCCATCTGCTATTAAAGAACATTTGATAATATCGGCCTTGTGCTTTCATTAGCACATCATGTTTACCTTTTTCAATGATTTGCCCATCGTCAATCACCATGATCGTATCGGCATCGCGAATCGTATTTAATCGGTGGGCGATGATAAAACTTGTCCGCTCCGCCATCAATTTTAGCAAGGCTTCTTGAATATGAAGCTCTGTTCTTGTATCAATGCTGCTTGTGGCCTCATCTAAGATGAGCAAGGCCGGTTTTGCTAAAATCACCCTGGCAATCGCTAAAAGCTGTCGCTGTCCCTGACTCAGATTGCCGCCATTTTCAGATAAAACCGTTTCATATTGATTCAGCAGCCGTTTAATAAACACATCGGCATTAGCCATCTTCGCAGCCTGCCTTACCTCTTCATCAGTGGCATCCGGTTTCCCGTATTTAATGTTCTCCTTGATCGTACCAGAAAATAAATAGGTGTCCTGAAGAACAAAACCAAAGCATCTCCTTAAGCTATCTCTTGTGTAATCGCGAATATCACGGCCATCGAGCAGGATTCTTCCTTCAGTCACATCGTAAAATCTCGTCAGCAAGTTGACAATCGTCGTTTTCCCGGCACCAGTTGGGCCGACAAGGGCTGTACTGCTCCCGACATTCGCTTCGAAGCTGACATTCTTTAAAATGGGTACATCTGGCCGGTAGCCAAAGCTAACGTTTTCAAAGATAACATGGCCCTTAGGATTTTCCAAGACCTTCGCATTTTTCGGGTCTGCAGGCTCTTCTTTTTCATCGATGATTTCAAAGACGCGCTCCGCACCGGCAACACCTGACTGAAGGATGTTAAAAATATTTGCAAGGTCATTAAGCGGTCTGACAAATTGTCTCGAGTAGGTGATAAAGCTGGCAATCGCTCCAACTGTGATTACACTCTTGATGGCAAGGATGCCGCCAATAATGGCGACAATTGCAAAGCCAAGATTATTAATCACGTTCATAATCGGCATCAAGAACCCTGACCAAATTTGTGCCTTGAGGCCGACACTGCGGAGCTTTGTATTCACCGCCTCAAACTCCTCGATTACCATTTCTTCATGATTAAAGGCTTTGACAACCTCAATACCGGAAATCGTTTCCTCAATATGGCCATTCAATTTACCAAGCTGTACTTGTTGATTTTTAAATAAGACACTTGTTCTTTTGGCAATCGTCCGTGTTAGCAAGAAAACCAGCGGTACGGTAAGCAGGCTCGCCATTGTCAGTACAGGACTTAACATTAACATCATAATCAAAGACCCAGCGATTACAATTACTCCGGACATCAATTGCGTAGTCGACTGGGAAATCGTGTTACTGACATTATCGATATCGTTTGACAGCCGGCTCATCAGTTCCCCGTGTGTACGGGAGTCGAAAAAGGAAACCGGCAGCTTTTGCAGCTTTGTAAACAGGGCATCCCTTAGACGCTTGACAACCCTCCCAGCCACTCCTGCCATCAGCCAGCCCTGTAAAAAGGTTAGGACGGCATCCGCAACATACGCAAAGGTCAGAACGATGATCATGATTTCAAGAAAGGGAAAATCTACCTTTCCATTATGAAGACTCATGGCATCAACAGCCTTCCCGATTAAGAAAGGGGAGAGGAGCATGAGTAAAGAATCGATGATAATAAAGAAAAAGATCAAAGATAGCATTTTTCGCTCATTGCCAAAATAACGCCAAAGACGCTTCAAGGTGCCTTTAAAGTTTTTCGGCTTGACAACTGGGCCTCGAAGACGATGGGCACCGCCTGGTCGTAATGGCGGCGGGGTAGGAGGATTGGTTCCCGTCTGCTCTGTTCCTTTCGACATTTACAATACCTCCTTGCCCATTTGCGAGCTATAAATTTCCTGATATACGTTACATTTCCCGATTAATTCTTGGTGGGTTCCCACCCCAACAACTTCGCCTTCGTCTAGAACGACAATCTTGTCGGCATCAATAATCGAGGTTATCCGCTGGGCAATCTGCAAACAGGTAAGCCCTTTGGCATATTTCTTCAATCCAGCTTTAATTTTTGCCTCGGTTGCGACGTCCACCGCACTTGTACTATCATCTAAGATCAAAATCTCCGGTTTTTTGACTAATGCTCTGGCAATCGAGATCCGCTGCTTCTGCCCGCCGGAAAAATTAATTCCCCCCTGGCCAATTTGCGTTTGATAGCCTTCCGGTGAGGCCGTAATAAAATCATGTGCACCAGCTATAATCGCAGCGGTCTCTACTTCTTCTTCGGAAGCATTTTCATTCCCCCAGCGGATGTTATCCGCCACATTGCCGGTAAATAAAATATTCTTTTGTGGCACCATCGCAATCTTATCCCGTAATTTTTTCGGGTTAATAAGTTTAATATCCTGCCCATCTACTTTAATGGTGCCACTCGTGGCGTCATAGAAGCGGGGGATCAGCCCGACTAACGTACTTTTCCCTGAACCGGTTGAGCCGATGATGCCAACTGTTTCCCCAGGGAGGAGCGTGAGATTAATATTTTTTAAGATCGGCTCGCCGCTCGTTCCTTCATAGGAGAAGGAAACATCTTCAAAATCAATTCTTCCCTTTTCAGTGTGAGGCGGCAGTAAGGTCTCATTTTCCCAGGTAATATCATCATCCTGTAAAAACACTTCGTCAATTCTCCCTGCTGAGGCCTTTGCCCTGACAAACATATTGAAAACCATAGAGATCATCATCAAGGAAAATAAGATTTGCGTCATATAATTGGTAAAGGCAATGATATGGCCCACTTGAATTTTGCCACTATCAACACCTAAGCCGCCCATCCAAAGGACGACCACGATCCCAAGATTAACCGTAAGCATAATCGCCGGGCTAAACGTAGCCATGAGTCGCCCGGCGGCGATTGATTGATCCTTAAAATGATCATTTGCCTTTGTAAACTTCCCAATTTCAACATCAAAGCGATTAAATGCCTTGACAACGCGTACACCTGATAAATACTCCCTTATAACGGAGTTCACCCGGTCTAGTGCCTGCTGCACCTTGGAAAAGAGGGGAAACCCTAAGCGTAAATTAAGGACAATGAACAGTGCCACAATCGGCACGACAACCGCTAATACGACAGATAAATGCAGGTTTAACCGTACCGCCATCACAAGTCCGCCAATTGCCAGCAGCGGGGCCTTGACGAATATGCGCATCAAGCCATTGACAAAAACCTGTACCTGGGTGACATCATTTGTCAATCGAGTGATTAAGGACGCGCGGTCAAATTTATCAAGATTTTTGAACGAAAGTTCTTGCACCTTTTTAAACAAATCCGACCTTAACTCCGTGCCAAAGTTTTGCGATACAATGCTTGCCATCACGCTTCTCGTGGAAGCACTCACGGCACCGAAGGCGGTAATGGCGATCATCAGACCGCCCATTTTTAAGACATAATGAATATCCCGATTGACAACACCTTCATCAATAATTTTTGCCATAATCGTTGGCTGCATTAAATCACTAATCGTCTCAAAAGTGAGAAATAAGACCGCAATGCTAAATGACTTCCAATACTTTTTAATATATTTTGATAAAAACTGCATGGAGATTCTCACCTCAAACTGTCAGCCAATTCTAATAATGATTTAATTATAAGGTCAAACTTTAATCATTGGGGTTTTTTTCTATCAAAAAAAATAGTCCATTAATAAAAAATGGACCATTAGGATTACTAGTTATTAAGCCTGAACGGGACGGAATTCATGGACCCAGACACGCATTTGCGGCAGCCATGGCATTCCCGGATGGATGCTCAAAATGGATTGCTTATACTCTTCAACCGTTTTAAATCCTTCGCGGAGGGCATTATCATCTGTTAGCTCACCTAAGCTTTGTGAATAAACTTTTTCTACCACAAACTGGCGGCCTTCGAGCGTCATAATTTCGCCTGGGTCTGCATATCTGCCATTCCTGCGGGTAGCTGTTTTTTCACCTGCCAGCACCTTCTTTACATCCTCTTCTAATGTCACTAAACGCTCAATAGAACATGTTTTTGGCGGCAGAGTATTGTTTTCATTTTGTGAAGTCATTCGTATCTCCTCCTATATCGGTTTATTTTTCCATATTAACACTGTTATTATGATTTAATCCATTTCTAAGAACTATTCCTAAAAAAAAGACCGAGCGACTCGGCCATTTTACACGTTTAAATCTCTTTTTTGATAAAAAACGTAGGTCACATATGAAAACAGGGTAATCAAGACAGCGGATATGACAACAAAAATGATATCCAGCCCGCCGCCAAACATGATATTTTTCGCTTCATAATATTTAAACGGGGTTAAATATTTCAAGCCCTCTATGTGCTCATTTAAATCAATCGCAATCGACAACATATACGTTAGTAAAAGAATGCCTGTTGCCAATGAAGCAGCCGTTTTTGGTTTCTTTTTTACTGCAGCAAGGGCGCTGCCGATAACCATAAACAACAGCTGCAAAATAAACATTCCCACCATTAATATGGCGATATCCCTATTCACTGCCTTACCATCATTGTATTTCGCTATAAGAATAATCGATGAAACGTAGGTTACGAGATTAAAGACGACAATATTGACGAAAGCTGCCATTAGTTTTGCGGTAATGATGGTCGTCCTTGACACGGGCTTTACAAATAGAAACTCAAACGTTTTATCCCGCTCTTCTTTAGCGATAATGGTGGCACCCAGCATCGCCGCGTGAATGGTCGCCATTAATAACAAATAAAGAAAAAGCATGGCATAATAGCCGCTAATCTTCGATAAATCCACGGCACCGAAACCCAATACCGCTCTTAGTGATTTGGGCAGGTCTGCCACGAGATCATTAATCGATTGGCCCGATGACGAATACGCATCATACTTAGCCATTCCTGATACAACCATAAGAAAGACCCCAATGCTCCAAAATATCAGCGATTTTCGATGAGACCTTAATTCTTTTAAAAATATATTCACTTTTGATCCACCTCCATTTTTAAACAGAATGAATATCCTTTTTAGAATAAACAACATAACTGGCCGCAATTGCTAGAATAATAATGCCGGCACCAGCAATCAAAAAGGAGGCTTCATAGCCTGAGTGTTTAATGATATATGCGGTGTCAAAGTATTTAAACGGCGAAAAGTATCGTTTCAAATCCTCACCTGTCGTATCGCTGAGCATTCCAACAAAGTAAAAGGCAAAGACTATCGCAAGTGAGACGGTCAGGACGGATTTGATCTTTGGTACAATAACAGAAATGACGATTCCGAAGGCCAGAAAAATCAGCTGAATAAAAAACATCGTGAGCGAAAGCATGAGAAATAGCTCGAAACTAAAGTCACCTGTTTTCACCTGAAATACCATGATGCTCGCAGCAGCTATATAAACAACATTCGTGATGACGATCGAGATGGACGCTGCCAAAAGCTTGGCTGTCAAAATCGTTGTCCGGGTTACAGGCTTCGTTAACAGATAATCCGCTGTTTTTTCGCGTACTTCCTTGCTGACAATAGAAGTGCCGATATTCATCGCCTGAATCGCACCGCATAGCGTAATAAAAGATAATGGAAAGCAATAGAAGCCTAAAATAGTAAAGAAATTTCCCAGGTTAAACCCTACAGCATTCCTGATCGCCTCCGGATACCCTTCCATGATTTTTTTAAAATCCTCAGCATCACGTGCAAAAGAGGGATAAAACGACATAAACAGAACTATGATCATCACTAGGGAGAACGACCAGATGATCGTAGACTTCCGATAAGCCTTCAATTCATGTAATAACATATTCATCGCTTATCAGGCTCCTTTTCGTAATAATGCATAAAGATCTCCTCAAGGTCTGGTTCTTCAATCCACAGATTGGCGATTTCAATCTCAGCAATCTTTTTCATGACATCATTAATATTTCCTTTAAAAATAAAGCTGATAATCTGATCGTTAACCTCTAAATTATTGACACCTTTGATGTTGAAGTAATTCTTGTCTAGTTTGGTTTTCGTTTCAATCTTAAACTTTTTATAGTTGTTTTCTTGTAACGTACTAATCTTTTCAACAGTAACAATCTTGCCCTCTTTAATGATGGCAACACGGTTACATAATCGTTGAACCTCGCTGAGGATGTGCGACGAAAAGAGAATTGTCACGCCTTTCTTATTCTCTTCTTCTAGTAATTCAAAGAATTTTTGCTGCATCAGCGGGTCGAGACCGCTCGTTGGCTCATCGAGAATGATGAGCTTTGGTTCATGAAGCATCCCTTGTACAATCCCAACCTTCTTTTTGTTTCCTAATGAAAGGTCATCAATTTTTTTATTGAGATCGAGGTCCATGATTTCCGCTAACTCTTTGATTCTCTTGCTGCAATCCTTTTTATAAAAACTTGCTGAATATTTTAATAGATCCTTTACCTTCATATTGTCATAGTAAAAAACTTCTGAGGGCAGATAGCCGATTTCCTTTTTAATTTCCGGAGCAAATTGAATGCAGTCCTTGCCAAAAATCGTTGCACTGCCGCTAGTCGGGTAAATGAGCGATAATAGCGTTCTGATGGTTGTTGATTTACCGGCACCATTCGGCCCAATAAAACCAAAAATTTCGCCTTGTTCGACATGAAAGCTGATGTCGGTGATTCCTCTTGCTTTACCATACGTTTTTGTAAGGTTTTTTATTTCGATTACATTCATTGTGGAGGACCCCCTTATTTTGCTAATCATAATTTGTTTCCCAAATTCTGAACGCATGCATTCGACTGCGCCTCATGAAAGGCCAAATGGCTTGCCAGTTGGCGAGTCTTCATTTATAAAAAGCCTTCGTTAAAATCTCGAAATACTCTTCTGCCTCTAGAAAAATTCTTTCATAATCAATATGATGTTCAGGTGATAGCTTTGCCTTAAAAAGCTCCTCTGCGCTCAATTTTTCAAATGTCCAAGTAATAATCTTTAAGATCTTTTCAATATCCATGTCATTACGGAATTTTGAAAAATCGATACCCTCGTAAACCTTCCCGAGATTAACCTCATTCAGTTCCTTTATCTTTTTATCCACCTCCATTTTTACTTCAGGTGAATCCTCTAAATAAGCCTCTTCGATAAATTTAAAAAGGTCCGGATAGGTTTTGAGCAGTTCCATTTTGATGATGACCGCTTGACGAATTCTCGTGAAAAAGTCTTTTTCAGTTAAGTCGATTTTTTGATAAAAATGGTCGGCGATTAGCTCATAACAATGGTCAAACAAAAATAAAAACATTTGCTTTTTATTGCCGAAATAATGAAACAGCAGCCCCTTTGAAATACCAGCCTCTTTCACGATTTCGTTGGTCGATGCATGATCATATCCTTTCTGGGCAAATTCCTTTATCGCAGCATTTATGATTCGGTCTTGTTTTTCTTTATCTAAGTTGAGAAATTTCGAAAACACCGTGGCAGCCCTCCTTTTAAAGCTGTTGACCATACCAGTCAATGGAATCATTATAATCCTGTTGACCCCAATGGTCAATAGGTGATAAGCTATATTTTTTACAAAAATTTGAAATGTTTGAGACGGTATATAGTATGATTTTCCGGGCTGTGTTACGAGGCAGGTGAAGGTTCGATTTTATGGAGGTAAACGATCATTGAAATTAAAAACAGAGATCTCCGCAAGTTGGCTCACCTTTCCGCAAGTTAAGCTATGCCCTCACTTAACGTATTCAATAAAACGTGTAACCGCTCTCTTATAAGTGATATGATATTCATGAACAAGAACTAAAAAGGGGAGTGCGTTAAAGGTGAAAAACGAACTAATTGAAAGATTTACTTCCTATGTGAAGGTGGACACGCAGTCGGATGAAAGCAGTGAGACCTGTCCATCAACTGAGGGTCAGTGGACCCTGCTGCGCATGCTTGTTGAGGAATTAAAATCGATTGGTATGGAAGAGGTCACGATTGATGACAACGGCTATGTAATGGCGACTCTGCCGTCCAACACGGAAAAAGGGACACCAACGATTGGCTTCCTTGCCCATGTCGACACAGCTACTGACTTCACTGGAAAAAACGTGAAGCCGCAAATCGTCGAGAACTATGATGGCGGGGAAATCGTCCTAAACGAAGCGCTAAAGGTTATCATGTCACCGAAGGACTTCCCAAGCTTGTCAGAATACAAAGGGCACACGTTAATTACAACCGATGGCACGACGCTTCTCGGTGCAGACAACAAAGCCGGGGTCACCGAAATCATGACGGCAATGGACTACTTAATTAAACACCCGGAAATTAAGCACGGTAAGGTCCGCGTTGCGTTCACACCAGATGAGGAAATTGGCAAAGGTCCACATAAGTTTGACGTTGCGGCCTTCAATGCCAATTATGCCTACACCGTCGATGGCGGCCCGCTTGGGGAGCTGGAATACGAAAGCTTCAACGCTGCAGGGGCCAAAATTACCATCAATGGTAATAACATTCACCCAGGTTCAGCGAAGGACAAAATGGTCAATTCAATGAAAATTGCCATGGAATTACATAGCAAGCTTCCAGCACAAGAAGTGCCAGAACATACCGAAGGATACGAAGGCTTTTTCCATCTGCTTTCCTTTAATGGTGATGTTGAACAAACAAGTCTCCACTATATTATCAGGGACCATGACAGGGAAAAATTCAATGCCCGCAAGGCCACCTTGGAGAACATCGTGAATGAATTAAAAGGTAAATACGGCAGTGACAAGATCATTCTTGAACTGAACGATCAATATTACAACATGAGAGAGAAAATAGAACCTGTGAAAGAAATTGTCGACATTGCCCATGAGGCAATGGTGAGCTTGGATATCAAGCCGATCACTAAACCAATCCGCGGCGGTACAGACGGCTCGCAGCTTTCCTTTATGGGTCTGCCGACACCGAATATTTTTACCGGCGGCGAAAACTTCCACGGCAAATTTGAATTTATTTCTGTCGATAATATGATTAAAGCAACAAATACCATCATTGAAATTATTAAACTAACAGAGCAAAGAGCGTAATTGAAGAAGCCCCCAATAAAGTAAACAGATTTTTATTATTTCATCTGTCTACTTTATTGGGAGCATATCAAACCTCGGGTTAGCTTTTTTCATTCACAAGAACCGCCAAGCACTGCTCGAGGCATGAAACCGTCTCCTCTAGCTGTGCATGCAACTGATCAGCAGACCACTTTCCCCCATTCCCCTGCAAGTCCTTTTGAATAAGTAAAATCATCCAAATAGAAAACACCGACGCAAACAAATAATACTCCTCGATAAAAGCACCTCGATCCACCTCAAAACCTACATGATCAAGATACACTGACAAGATTCTCTCGCGGAACTGAGCCGTCATTTTTTTCGGAAAAAGAGGATACGACATATCAATTAAATGGTACAAATCCCAATAGGGCATATTTAAATGGGTGTGCTCCCAGTCTAAAATCATCAGCTTACCCTTCACAACCGCAAAATTCCCTGAGTGCAAATCACCGTGAGACAAAACCAGTTTCTGTGAAAATACGAAGCTATCAAGCAGCATGTATAGACGATGGATGGCATCTTCCTCCATGTTAAGAAGCGGCAATAAACGAAGGACTTCTTCCTTCTGTACACAAATATCCGCTACAAGCTCCTTAATCCCTGGTTTTAAACCTGTAAGCTGCACACCCCTAAGTTTTTCTATTGGCAGGGAATGCCACCAAGCGACCCATTTAACCACACCCAATACACTTTCCTCCTGAAAATCGTGCGACAAATAACCCAGGTCCTCAAGAATCATCCAATTAAGCTCGGGGGCATCACTAATCGAATACGAGAGTATTTTTGGATAAATAGCCGGAAATAGGGGAAGAACATGCTCGTGGATCCATACTTCTTTACCTATTTGGCCATTATTTGTTAATGGTTTAAAAATAAAGCTTTTGGAAGGGGATAAATAGAATCTTTCAATCAGCCTTCCGTTCATCCCTTTATAGAGAGTTTCTTTTTTTAAGATTTCCTCATTATTTAATGTACCATCTGCTAAAACAATAGTTGCTGGCAGCTCCGTAAAACCTCACCACCCATTCATCATTTAATTTCAATCCCTGTATTCTAAGTCCTTCGGAAGGGGAGAAAAGCTGTTTGTTATATAATAGACCTGTTGGTAACAGTCCCGCTTTAACCAATACAGATGTGCAATCGATTCTCATCCATGATTGCAGCATCTATATTTAATACTTATGTTTGATGAGAGGGTTTATATCCAATAACCTTGAATAAAGGACTATATTTTTTATCGAAAATGTATTAATTCTGATACCTGTCAAGGATGCTGAAAAACTCTCCTAAAAACTCGTAAAAAAGCTTTTCTGTCGGCAGCAGCTCGCGTTCACTCGGAATAATGACACCGACTGTCCTCGTTACATTTGGTTCTGTTATCGGAATTTTGACCGTAGACCTTGGCAGGCTGTCAATTAATGTGATTTCCGGAATAAGTGTCACACCAAGGCCTGCAGATACCAAGCCTTTAATGGCATCAATATCCTCGCCCTCAAATGACACTTGAGGTTCAAAGCCAAGGAGCAAGCAGGCATTGACAATAATTTCGCGTAAAATAAAGCCATTTGGAAAAAGAACAAAGGAATCATCCCGTAATTCACTTAATGTTAATAACCGTTTATTGGCAAGGGGATGGGTGTGCGGCAATAAAGCGACAAAATTTTCAGTAAATAAGGTTTTTCCTTTAACTTTCTTCTCCTTCTTAGGAACCGGGCCAAGCAGAGCGAGGTTAAATTCCCCTTTACCGACACCATCAATTAAGTTTTGGTAGGAAGCTTGAATAAGCTGGAATTTAACGTGGGGATAGCGCTCGCGGAAGGCTGAAATGGCCGTCGGTAAGGTATATGCTGCCAGGCTGCTAGGGAATCCAATTCGAATCGTTCCTTTCTCCGGGTCTAAAAATTCCTCCACCTCACGTTTGGCATTGTCAATCAGCTTCATCGCCTGCTGCATCTGCTCTAAAAACATAGCACCGATCGGGGTCAGTTTAACATTTCTCCCTTCGCGGATAAACAAATCAACCCCTAATTCCGCTTCCAAATTAACAATCTGCCTGCTCACTGCTGATTGGGCGACATGCAATGCATGGGCAGCCTCTGTTACATGCTCTCTTTTGGCGACTTCAATAAAATAGTGAATTTGTCGTAACTCCATCAATTCCACCTCTTAATCTATCAATCTATTTTCGGCATCAATCTTATCTATTTTTCATATTGCTTAGATTATTTATCAATTATAAAATAAAACGATAATAATATGAAGAATATTCAGTTTATATAAATACTGTTCATTGAGTTATAGGGGTGAATTCCATGCAAACAATTGAGGATGTAAAACAATCAGGTTCAAAGGCAGCAAGGGAATATGTTAATAATGTGTTCGAAACGGTGAAACATCGCAATGCATTTGAAAGTGAATTTCATCAGGCGGTGAAGGAAATTTTTGATTCACTCGTGCCCGTTTTTGCGAAACATCCAACATATATCGAGCAGGGAATCCTTGAAAGGATCGTCGAACCGGAAAGAGTCATTACCTTTCGGGTTCCCTGGGTGGATGACTGCGGCAGGGTTCAAGTAAATCGTGGATTCCGTGTCCAGTTCAACAGTGCCATCGGTCCGTATAAGGGCGGTTTACGCTTCCATCCATCCGTGAATGCCAGCATTATAAAATTTTTAGGCTTTGAGCAAATTTTTAAAAATTCCTTAACAGGTCAGCCGATTGGCGGCGGAAAAGGGGGCTCTGATTTTGATCCGAAGGGGAAATCGGACGGTGAAATCATGCGCTTCTGCCAAAGCTTCATGACAGAGCTTTACCGCCATATTGGTCCAGATGTCGATGTGCCGGCAGGGGATATCGGTGTTGGGGCAAGAGAAATTGGCTTTATGTTTGGCCAATATAAAAAAATCCGCGGCAGCTTCGAGGCAGGGGTTTTTACTGGAAAAGGATTGGGATACGGCGGCAGCTTAGCACGTACAGAAGCCACTGGCTATGGCACGGTCTATTTTGTCCAGGAAATGTTAAAGGATCAAGGACTAAGCTTTTGCGGCAGTACGGTCATTGTTTCCGGCTCCGGTAATGTGTCCATTTATGCCATGGAAAAAGCAGCGCAGTTTGGTGCAAAAGTTGTTGCCTGCAGTGATTCCAATGGTTATATCTATGATGATAATGGGATTCATTTAGAGACAGTCAAACAAATTAAAGAGGTCGATCGAAAAAGAATCAGCGAGTATGTAAAATACCACCCACATGCCCAATATTTCGAAGGATGCTCAGGGATTTGGTCAATTCCGTGTGATATCGCCTTACCTTGTGCTACCCAAAATGAAATTGATGAAACTGCGGCAAAAATTCTTGTGGCAAACGGCGTCAAAGCGATCGGAGAAGGCGCAAACATGCCTTCCACATTAGCAGCCGTCGATGTATTCCTCAACAGCGAGGTGCTGTTTGCCCCAGGTAAAGCGGCCAATGCCGGGGGTGTAGCCGTTTCAGCCTTAGAAATGGCGCAAAACAGTGCACGTTTGTCCTGGACGTTTGAGGAAGTGGATGCCAAGCTGCACCAAATTATGATTAACATTTACCAAAACAGTGTGAAGGCCGCCGAGGAATACGGATTCTCAGGCAATTTGGTTGTCGGCGCCAACATCGCCGGGTTCACCAAAGTTGCTGATGCGATGATCGCACAGGGTGTGATTTAAAAATCTCCTACTAGGGAGATTTTTTTAGCTAATAGGAAAGTATAAGTGCAACTACGCCTTTGTCTTCGCCCTTAGGGGCTCGCCAATCGGCGAGTTCTCTTTATGTCCTTCGACCACAGCCTGCATGTTTTCCTTGTCGACTGGTTACATTAACATTGGTTCAATTATCAAGGAGGTTATACGCTATGGACAACAAAGACACCCATGCATTTGTCGAAAAGCTGCAGGAAAACCAGAAAAAGGATAGGAAAAATAGGGAAAAGCAAGGCGATGATCACCCTGGCAAAAAATTACCGAATCATAATCATTAATCATTGAAGAGAATCAAGCCAATGGTAAAAAAGTTACAAAAGGATCTCCTTCCTTCTACATTAGAAAGTAATCACAAAGAACCCCGCCTATTAATTGAGAGACGGGGTTCTTTTTTTAAAGCTACTTATTCATATTCGCTAAAAACCCGCCAAGCAGGTCGTCTACATCTAGTTCCTCTTCATTATTTTCTACCTTCACACGTACTTCTTCATGTTTCACACTATCCCAATCAAACTCATCGAGATCATCCGTACTATCATGTAATTCAAGCGCAGCAGCTATTTCCTCGTGTTTGCTGTTTACTCCATCTGTGGAAACGGCAAGTTCCTCGGGAAATACTTCCTCCTGAAGATACAAAGCTTCTTCAATATCCAGTGCGTTACTATTTAAAGCGGCAAGTAAGGAAGTAGAACGCACGGGGTCAGAAATCAGCTGATAGAGAATACTTCCTAATAATGCCTCAGAGTGCTCATGCTTCAACCAATTTCGTTGTGCTTTCGTTAAATTCTTTGGCAGCGGGATTGAGAGCATTTCCTTTTCCCTGGAAAAAGAATGGTTAACCCCTTGCATCACAAACTCCGCCATTTTACTTGAAAAATTCCTTCTCTCTGTTTCTTTTAATTTTTGCAGCTGTTTTAATATATGGTCAGGTGTATCGGAAGGGACGCGAAAGGATAGTGCTTGGCCTCGTTTAATTTCATTTGCGGCAGGCTTTTTCATAGTATCACCTTATTTTAACTCTTGACCGGTTCAGCTTTTTGTTTCTCCGTTCTTCTGACAAAATCTGTGATGAGTTTATAATAAGCATTGGCCATCATCCAAATACTTTCCTTATCGTCCTCAAAAAATTCGATATTATAGCCGTCTAAATTATTATTTAATGTTTTCAGATAATCCTTTAAGACGTGGGCCCCACCGCCAACAAAATAGCAGATTTCAGATTGCGAGTTTTTCTGCCACACATTGCGTAATAATCGATATTGTTTTTTCGCTAAATCAAGCAGGATACGATCGGTAATATCGTGAACGCTTGTCCTGCTTCCTTTCACCATGATATGATTGCGGTCATTTTTTCTCGTAATAATTTCAACCACATCACGGCGGCTGTCCAGTTCGACGCCGTGCTTCGTTCTAATTTCTTCACGAATCGCTTCTAAAGATTCTGAGACCCCGAGGTTAAACCCTTGTGCCTTATCATCATCGACATTTCGATTTTTAATGACCGCGATATCGGTTGACAATCCGCCGATATCTTGAATTAAGATGCGTTTATCGATTAAATCCTTATTGATGATTTTTAGATTATTGTCCATTACAAGATTAATATAAGCAGCAAAGCCTTCAGGATACACCTTTACGTCATTAAATTTAATATTTACTTTTAATCCTTGGTATTTTGGTGTCACCAAAAATTCAACCTGATGGACAGACCCTACTAATTTTGAACGATATCCGGCATCCTTGCCTTCTTTTACTTCGCGGAGGGGTAAGCCGGTTCCTAATGTGTAGCTGGCATCAATGACATTCTTTGTTTTTGGAAATTCCCCTTTTACTGCATCTAAGGCCAAAGTTGTAAAAAGCATGACTAACGTTTGGTCTTCCTCCGACTTGCTGCTGCCAGGATCTAGCTCAGTGGCATTATTACTTTTGGTTGCTAAATTACCGACTCGATAAATCACATTATTCTCTTTCAAAGCAGGGGAGTGTACTTTAACATGAATCCCATCTAATGGATTTTTGTCATCAAGTTCTTCGATCCCAATCACCGGACGATCTTCTGTGTCTCTTGCAACAATGTTAGGAATATTCAATTCATACTCTAATTCCCCAAATATGGCCTTAATGGAGTCATTCCCTACATCAACAGCAGCAATCCTGGATTTAGTCATAAACATCATTCCTTTTCATTTAATCTCGTTTCACTGTATTTTTAAAGGTAGTTAACTGCGGCTTTCTATTAAAGGCTATAGGAGATTAGTAGATTCTTCAATGAGGCAAACCGAAAAGAAATGAAAGTGTAAAACAGTAAACAATATGTAAACTTTGGTCATAATGTATACATTTTCGTATACAAGACTAACATTTCTGTATACAAGTTGAGCCAACGGGATGTATACATGTTTGTATACATGTATACTGTTTTGTAAACAAGAAGTATACAATATGTAAACAAGTATACAACCATGTTTACGTCCATAGAATGTTACAAATATTTCATAAAGGCTCTAGATAATTAAAAAGAGGAGATAGATCTAATACTTCTCGCTCCATTCAGCACATAAATAAAGGCACCACTTGAAAATGGGCAGGAAGTTGCGGTATTCTTAATCATACGATTCTCCACTTAAGGTTGTGGTTAACATCAGAATTAATAAGTTTATTAGCGAGTCAGGAAAGGCCTCGAGGCGCGGGGCAGATAAATTAATCAATGAAGGCAGAGTTACGATCAATGGGAAAGTGGCCCAAATAGGCAGTAAGGTTGAACCTGGGGATCAGGTTCACATTGACGGAAGCCCCGTCAATGTCTCAAAAAACTATGTCTATATTGCCTTAAATAAACCCGTCGGGATTACCAGCACAACGGAAAGACATGTAAAGGGAAATATTGTTGATTTCGTTAATCATCCATTAAGAATTTTCCATATTGGCCGCTTGGATAAGGATTCAGATGGCCTAATATTGCTGACGAATGATGGAGATATTGTCAACGAAATATTACGGGCGGAAAACAAGCACGAAAAAGAATATATTGTCACAGTGAACAAACCAATCACGCCTGAATTTGTCAAGCGAATGTCCACGGGAGTAGAGATTTTAAATACGAAAACACTCCCATGCAAAGTTACACAGATGTCTAAATTTGTCTTCCAAATCATCTTAACCCAGGGTCTAAACCGCCAAATCCGCCGGATGTGTGCGGCACTTGGGTACGAGGTTGTGCGGCTGCAGCGGACACGGATCATGAATATCCATTTAGGCAATCTGCCGATTGGACAATGGCGTGACTTATCAAAGAAGGAACGCCAGCAATTATTTACGAAGCTAAACTATAAGCCAAAAGAATGGTAAAAAGAGAGGATGAGTCGAAACATACAACTGTTTCAGCTCATCCTCTCTTTATTTTAGAAGGACGGTTCTTCTGCTTACTAGAAAAAGTAGCATAGACTAGAAGCAAAAGAACTGTCCCATTGCTTCTGCCGATATCTATTCTTTCTCAATTTGGTTACCTTATTACGTTGTATATAGCCTTACTGCCCCGCTTTTCATTCTCTCAGTGTTTTTCCTTATCGTGCTTCTTTTCTTTCTTTCGTTGTTTTTCCTCTTCGCGCTGCTTTTCTTTATCTCGATGTTCTTCCTTTTCGCGCTGCTTTTCTTTCTCTCGTTGTTTTTCCTCTTCGCGCTTCTTTTCTTTTTCTCGTTGTTTTTCCTTTTCACGCTTCTTTTCTTTTTCTTGTTGTTTTTCCTTTTCACGC
>NZ_JBALPG010000025.1:91170-115825 GCF_036965245.1 Neobacillus drentensis | reverse complement strand
TCTTTTTCTTGTTGTTTTTTCTTATCGCTCTGCTTTTCTTTATTTTTGCGATTATTAGTAGGATCTACACCTTGTAAACCCTTATTTTCTTTGCTAATTTCTTCTTTGCTAACTTCCACTCTCGGTTCTATTTCATTTTTATCTATACTAGGTAGAGGGGTGTGCTGCATTTGAATGGCTTGTTTCCAGACATCCAAAATCTCATCAGCTACTCTTTTCCACTCAAAATTCGTGACAGCAAGTTCTCTTCCTCTTTCCCCCATTCTTTTCATTAGGGACTTATTTGATAATATTTCTGTAATCTTTTCTGCAAAACAGCTTGGATCCTCCGGGTTATCAACCACGAGTCCATTCTCTCTTTGGCTAATAACTTCCGCATTCCCGCCCCTTGCGGTTGTAACGATTGGAAGTCCAGCTGCCATCGCCTCATAATGAACGCGGGCGAGTGGTTCTTGCCAAAGGGATGTACAAACGAATAAATCAGCTGCTCCAAACCAGTTCTGAATTTCATCTGGCGATACGAAACCGGTTGCCACAACAGGTATTGGCTGTCTTTTTGCTAATGCCCGAATATACGCCACATAATCCGTTATCTCATTTTGACTAAACCATTTACTTCCTACAACGACTAAAGCTAAATCTTTGAATTTCCTTGACAGCTGAGGCAATGCCCGAATCAACCTGTCAACTCCTTTGTTTACCGAAAGTCTTCCTGCAAACAAAATGACTGTTTTATTCTCTAAGCCATGTTTTTTGCGTAATGTATCTCGAATTCCTCGCATTTTTGAATGGTGTTTAGGCAAAAACCGCTCGGTATCTACGCCGGAATAGATGGTCCGAATTTTGGAAGATGCTTCTGGATAAAGAGTCCGAATGACATTCCCTACATAGTCACTAATTGTGACAACCCTTGAAACTTCTTGCAAAACCGCCTTTGCATCGACAGGATTAATTTTATCTACATTAAACATATCATTGTGCATACTCAATAAAATTTTTGCTTGAGGTGCTACGCTGCGGATGGGCATTACAAGCCGTGGGCGATTAAAAATGTGGATAAGATCAAAATGATTGGTTTTAACAAAACGTACAATCTCTTCTTGATATATATCAAAAACTTTCCCCGGAACACGTACATAATGAATTCCATCTTTAGTTTCTTTATCAGGAAGAGATGGATCACTAATCCCGATAACTGTAATGTTATGGGCTGCACGTAAATGCGGGAGAGTCCCTGAAATATACGTTTGGATAGCTCCCCCTAAAACAGGAGGCACTGGGAGCTTTTCTGTACAAACCATTAATACTTTCATATTTTCCTACTTCCTCCAGTCATTTTGAATTTCCTTTAACACGGGCCATTTCGTTTGATCCGTGTCAACAATTGTTGTAATTAATTGCGTTGTTATTTCATTTAGAAAAAGTTCCGGTTCATATAGGACTTCTTTTATATTTTTATAAAATTCATTTGGAAGTGAAAAATCAATCATTAATAGTTCATATAGTTCAGGTGTTATTGGATTCGCTCCGTGGTATGCTTTTATCATTTCTCGTACCCATGTCACATCCCATTTATATAAATCAGCCATCGTTCCAGAAATTAATTTACGTAAATCACGAATTGGAAGATCGTAGGCAACACCATCTAGGTCAATAATCCACATACCTTTTGGCCCCATTTGACCATTTGACCAACCATAGTCTTGGTGTACCAGCCCCCAGTTTTGATTTCCTTTTTCCACTAAAGACCAATAACTAGATTGATGAAGTTGTTCTATACTTTTTCTAGCTTGTTCTTGAAATTGATCGACCACACGCAATAAATGTGGACTCGCAGGCATCTCCTCATAGGCTTTAGCAATGTTTCGGAACCAATCCATTTTGATCATGATTTTTTCATAGCTTTTTGGCCATTTGGTCAATCTCGAAGCAACTTCAGCTTGACTTGGAGGAGTATATCCCTTACTTAAACGATGAAATTCACCAAGTGCGTAACAAAGCTGTTTGGCGCCTTCTAAATCTTTCGTGACAGGTACTAATGGTTCAATCCATTCAGCAACAAACCATAGTTTTTCGCCGGCTTCGACAAACTCTTGTCCATTCTTCGTTTTGACGATACCTGGTACCCTTGCACCTTGAACTTCTACTAAGTATTTTTGAGCACCAAGGCTAAACATACTTCTTGTTACTCTTCGGTGCAGCAGTTTAAAACTTTTTGGTCCTGAATTGGTTTCAATTTTCCAAATAGCACCACCTTTGTCTGGCTTTGTTGTCACGACTTGCATACTCTTCACTTGAAAAGTGTAATTTTTCAAAACCTCATGGGCCATTGTAACAATATACTCAGGAACAAAAAATTCATGAGTAAGTTCATCCACTTCCCATGGTCCAATCGCTTGATTCTTCAAAATATCCCTCCTACATTTTGGAACCGTCCGAAAATACAGATTTCTAGATCGAAATGAAATACTTTCGATAAATTCGTTTTTCTACATTCAAAAAATGGAGTCCCTTATTTAATAATATGAACTCGTACAAGTAAAGTGAGGGCTAATAAACTGAAAACTCCTCTTTTGAGAGGCCTATAAAGCGGAGTTAAAGGTGGAGTTGCACGAATGGGATCGTTCAAGCTACAAAGAAAAGAAGAGGGGGGAGGTGAACAAGCACCCAGCAACATGCACTTTAATGAAGTTTGTAAACTATTTATTTAGGAGATTTATGGTAAAGAAAGTTTGCAAGTTATTTGTATTATTTATTTCTATCCTCGAACATTATTGTTTCTTTTTACATAATATATTTCAACGATTGTAAGACAAGGAGGGATTACGATTAATACAATTACTCGTCGTGTATTCGTCACTGGTTGTGCTGGCTTCATTGGATTTCATCTTTCTCAGCGCTTATTAGAAGAAGGGATCATAGTGCTAGGAATTGATAATATTAATGATTATTATGATACTGCCTTAAAAATGGACAGGTTATCAATATTAAAACAGTATCAACATTTTCGTTTTGTAAAAGGATCGATTGAAAACCAAGAATTACTGGAAAGTCTCTTTGAAGAGCATGATATCGACATTGTCGTTCATTTAGCAGCTCAACCAGGTGTAAGATACAGCTTGACCAATCCTCATGCCTATATTCAATCCAATCTTGTTGGCTTTGCAACAATTCTAGAATGCTGTAAAAAACACCGAATCAAACATCTCCTATATGCATCATCAAGTTCAGTGTATGGAAATAATAAAAAATCACCCTCTTCGGTTAGTGATCGGGTAGATCATCCGATTAGTTTATATGCTGCAACGAAAAAAGCCAATGAGTTAATGGCTTATACGTATAGTCATATCTATAAACTTCCTACAACAGGATTGCGCTTTTTTACCGTTTATGGCCCTTGGGGCAGGCCGGATATGGCAGCGATGACTTTTTCAAATGCCATTATCGCTCAACAGCCAATCGAGTTATACAACTATGGATTGATGAAAAGGGATTTTACTTATATTGATGATGTCATAGAATCTATATTTTGTTTATTAAAAAAAGAGCCGCCTTCTGAAGCAGCTTCTTTCCATAAAATCTATAACATTGGGAATCATCAACCTGTTGAATTAAATACTTTCATTCAACTGCTTGAAGATAAACTTGGTAAAAAGGCGGTCTTGAAATTACTGCCATTGCAGCCTGGTGAGGTCCTGGAAACCTTTGCAGATATCGAAGAACTAGCAAATGATATTAACTATAAACCATCAACCTCGATCGAAGAAGGAATTACTAAATTTACCAAGTGGTTTAAATGGTACAAAAAACTTCCGTAAACATCCTTTTATGATGTTTCATTAGATGGAGACAACCTTGATGAAGTATTATTCCAACCATGAGATAGGTAAGCACCTCTTTAATACATGACCTTTATAGGATCCCGTTTTAGCGCATTGGATTTTAGCCAACGCATTCCAGTAAAAAATACCATAAGAAAAGAAGCATCAAAGGAATTGAATAATTCTTTAATGCTTCTTTTAAAATTTCTTAGTGCTTACCTATGATACGGTTCAACGCGATTGATTCGAAATATTCAAGATATAAGGTTTCCAGGGACGACAAAGATACTAGCCTTAACTATAACTCAGGTACTTTTTCTCTCACAAATTATAGGATTGCTCGTTTCATAATGATGATTATTTGTTTTCAATATCTACAGTAATCCTCATTGGAATGTTAAGTTCATATACAAACAAGTAAATGAGAATAAATACAAATCACAGTAAAATACTCTTGGTTCAAACGCAAATTCAGTGTTGCTACCATCATCTTTACGAATGAAGCTAAACCATTACACGAAAGTGAATTATATGGAGTTTCTAAGGAAGAAGTCAGTACCTCCTTGACGTGACACCAATATTTCATTTTACCACTTTAAAGCAGCGGGGGTCTGACTCCTGACCATAATAAGCATCTGCCCCATGCTTTCGTAAATAATGCTTATCTAGTAAAAATTGGTCCATTTTCTCTACATTTGGATTCAGTTGATAGGAAAGTAGTGACATTTTTGCTACTTCCTCTAATACAACTGCGTTATGTACAGCTTGTTTAGCATTTTTTCCCCAACAGAATGGGGCATGTTTTGAAACTAGAACACCGGGCATAGCAGTAGGATCTAGTTCTTGTCTTTCAAATGTTTCAATGATGACACGGCCTGTTTCTACTTCATATGCTCGTTGGACTTCCTCTTCTGTTAACTTTCGCGTACAAGGAATTTCCCCATAAAAATAATCAGCATGAGTGGTACCGAGAGCAGGAATCGGTCTTTCTACTTGTGCCCAGCTAGTTGCCCATGGTGAATGAGTATGAACAATTCCTCCTATTTGATTAAAGGCCTTATAAAGTGCTAAATGTGTGGGGGTATCGGAGGAAGGACGTAAATTACCTTCTACGACCTCCCCCTCTAAATTGACGACTACTATATCTTCTAACTTAAGTTTGTCATATTCCACTCCACTTGGTTTAATAACGACTAGGTTTGTTTTGCGATCGATCCCACTAACATTCCCCCAAGTAAACGTTACCAAATGATGTAATGGCAATTGCAAATTTGCTTCGAGAACTTCTTGCTTTAAATCCTCTAACATACTGTTTCCATCTCTAACTTGGAATGAGACATTTTAATTTTTTTCAATCTTTTCATGACATGATTGTGACGGCCAAAATAGTCATATAGTTCAGCATATTCGTTATATAACTCATTATATGTTTTAACCTGTTTTTCTAATGGCTTATAAAATTCGTCTTTTACTCTAGCCATTTCTAATGCAGCACTTGTTATATCATCATATCCACCCCGTTCACTTCCTGCAGCTACGGCACCAAACATTGCTGAACCTAAAGCAGGAGTTTGAGTGGAATCTGAAATACGAATATCCATATTTAAGACATCTGCATAGATTTGCATCATTAATGGGTTTTTCAATACAATTCCACCACAAGCATAGACTTCATTAATAGGTACACCATTTTGACGAAAAGTTTCAACAATCATTCGAGTACCATAAGCAGTTGCTTCTATTAATGCCCGATAAATTTCTTCTGGCTTTGTTAACAGGGTTGCACCTAGTAATACACCCGATAAATCCACGTCAACTAAGGTGGATCGATTTCCATTCCACCAATCAAGGGCCAGTAGTCCACTTTCTCCAACTTGCAGCTTGCTAGCCTTTTCTGATAATAATTGGTGAATATCTACACCTAGCTGTTTTGCTTCTTCATGATAGCTTTCAGGGACACAATTTTCTGTAAACCACTCGAAGTGGTCCCCTACACATGATTGCCCAGCCTCATACCCCATAAAACCTGGGATTACTCCATCTTCTACAACACCACACATACCAGGAACAATCTTTTCTTCTTCCCCTAACAACACATGACATGTCGACGTTCCCATGATCATTAACAATTTACCAGGTTCAGTGATTCCTACTGCCGGGACAGACACATGTGCATCTATATTAGCAACAGCAACAGCTGTTCCTGGCTTTAATCCAGTTAACTTTGCTGCCTTTTCTGTAATTTCTCCAGCTTTTGTACCAATGGAATAGACGTTGTTTGATAATTTTTCTTCCACAACATTTTCAAGTAACGGATGTAGAGCTTTAAAGAAGTCCTTAGAAGGATATCCATTCTCTTTATTCCAGATCGCCTTGTATCCTGCCGTACAGCTATTACGTTTTATACTACCTGTTAATTGAGATACTACCCAATCTACGGCCTCTAAAATTTGATCGGCCGCATGATAAATTTCAGGTGCTTCTTGCGCAATTTGCCATACTTTTGGAACTAGCCATTCAGACGAAATTTTACCACCATACCGTTGTAAAAAGTCTTCCCCACGATCTGTTGCAATTTCATTCAATCTATTCGCTTCATCTTGAGCTGCATGATGCTTCCACAATTTAACATAGCTATGAGGATTATTTTTAAACTCCTCAGTCATACAAAGTGGAGTTCCCTGAGCATTGATTGGTAGAATCGTACAAGCGGTAAAATCAACACCTACTCCGATCACATCACTAGCATCAATATTGGCTTCTTTTAGTACTGCTGGGATTGTAAATTGTAGCACTTCCAAATAATCTGCCGGATGTTGTAATGCCCAACCCTCGCCTAACTTAGATACTCCATCAGGCAAGTACTCATCCATGACTCCATGGGTATATGCTTTTACTGATGAAGCGATCTCCTTACCCGTTCCAACCTCTACAAGTAAAGCTCTTCCTGATTGTGTTCCATAATCAACGCCAATTGTATATTTCCCCACTTTTTTCTCACCCTTTCTGCTATTCAAAAAACACCACCAACTTAAAATAGATACGATTTTCCTTAGCCAGTGTTTTTTAGTAGTAAAATTCAGTCTAAGGAAAAACGCCTTAGTGAATTCCTTGTTTCAATTTCTTATAGTAAAAACGAACTTTTATATTAATGATGGGAATTATTTTTTTCCATCGGCCAATTTTCTAATTTAATATAGTAAGAGCATCTAGTAAGAAAGGCCTCTACCACCATACTAAGCAGTGAGACCCCATATTAATGCTGCATATTTTTTTAAAATCTCTAACTTTGATAATTTAACTTTCTATTAAATAAGCTTCGCGTTCTCTAAAATAGTTCACTGTTTGACGAACTAATGCATCAAGTTTTTCTTTATCTGGTCTACCATACATGGCAGGATACGGATCTCCACCAGGTCCGAGAGGTTCAGGTGAAACAAAACGGCCTTCTTGATTAAACCCAATAAGATAAAGTGCCATAATAATTGTATCCAAATCGATATGTCCATCACCTAAAGCCCCACGATTGCTATCAGCTAAATGGAGATTAACTAATTGATCACCAGCTTGCATGATCGCTTCGCCGATGTGAGTCTCTTCTACCTGCATATGATAAATATCGCCATTAATATGCTGGATACCTGGATGATTTAATTCTTTGATGTAGGATTGAGCATCTGAAATAGTATGAACGAGTGAGGTTTCAGCTGCTCGAATAGGTTCAATCGCACCCTTTACAGTCCATTTGCAGAATTCATCAGCAACATGAAGAAGTGTTTCTTGACTCCTACTCCACTCCATATCATCATATTTCTGGGGTCTACCCACAGCCCCAGGTACCACCAATAAATAATGACCCTTTACAGAAGCAGTAAATTCCGTTTCCCTGCGGATATAATCAATAGCTTCTTGTCGGTGACGAGCAATATTGCTGGATAGGTCATTCTCCTTTGAGAACATTCCACAAACGCCCGAAACTTCGATATGATAATCTCGTAAAACTTCTAATACTTCTTGATGGCGATACCCCAGATCCTGACTATAATGATTCCCATGGAGTTCAATATAGTTCACACCGTATTTATTTAAACGCTTAGCGGTGTCAACCAAGGATTCGAAACCGAATCCCCAGTTGCTCCATGATAGGTTCAATCTCTTCGCAAAGCGTTCCGGATGTGTTTGTTTTAACTCCCGGAACATTTTTTTAATGCTTTCATTCTTTAGTTCATAGTTTTGCACCGGAAATCAATCCACCTTCTATTTCTCTTTTAAACTATAAGTTTAATTAAAAATTGAAGTCACCGGCATTCTCTTTTGTGAAATCTGATGGTGGTCCAAGGATAATTGTTTTTCCATCCACTTCCACTTTACCGATATTTGGAATATCCTGTCCATCCTTAATTGTTTTGCCTTCTGCTAAGGCTTTTGCTGCAGCTACAGTTAGGTATCCAAGATTGATTGGATTCCAAAGAGTTGCCGTATCAAGTGACCCATCTTCGAGAAAAGGCTTAGAATCTGTTGGAAGTGCTACACCAATAAGAGACACTTTATCTTGTAATTTTTTCTCTTGAATCGCTTGAGCTGATCCAAGTGGCGCTACTGTAGAATAAGCTAGGATACCATCAAGATCAGGATTTGCCTTCAATAAATCCAACGTTTTTTGGTATGCAACCTGTTGTTTCTCATCTGTTCCAATCTTTTCACCAATAATTTTTATATTTGGATACTTATCCTTTATTTGCTTCATTGACCAATCTATCCATGTGTTTAGATTATTGGCCGAAAGACCACCTGTTACAACTGCAACGTTACCTTTCTCTTTACCCATTGCTTTAACTAATAGGTCGGCCATATGACGTCCATATTCTTCATTATCAATTTGCTGAACAGACAGATCCACTACAGATTCGTCAGCTTTTGTATCCCAGTCCAAAATTTTAATACCCTGAGCTTTTGCCTTTTTTAATACTGGTGTTAAGGCTGCTGGATCGTTAGGAGCAACCGCAATAACATCCACCTTTTTCGCAATTAGATCTTCAATAACCTTAACCTGTTGGGCTGCATCTGCTTGAGTTGGACCTGTGTAAATGACATCAACTCCTAAATCTTTTCCTGCTTTTTTAACTCCTTCTTCCGAAGCATTGAAATATGGAATACCTACCAATTTAGGTACAACAGCAATCTTAATACCATCCTCACTATTTGTTGCAGTTGCTTCCTTGTCTTTTCCTGCTCCACAGCCTGCTAAGAGACCAAGTGATAATAATGCAGTTCCTAATATAGGTACGATTTTCTTTCTCATGTTTGACTCCTCCAAAAATTTTTTTATTTATAACTAAATAATAGAAACCGAAATTAAATAGTCTTTTGCTTTCCTACACTTTCCCATTTACTTGAAAAGAAGTTGATCATCAATACAGAAAGCAATACGACTCCAATGAGGATGTTAATGATCATGCTGGAAATCCCTATCAGATTTAATCCACTGGATAATACTTGGAAGATCGCGGTGGCCAAAACAATACCAATCACTTTCCCGTATCCGCCTGAAATATTTGCGCCGCCCAGTACAGCCACAGCTAAACTTTGCATCAAATAAGAACTACCCAAATCTACTTTCGCTGAATTATAACGGCTAGTCATGATAATGGCTGCAACGGCAGCCATAAGTGCGGAGAACAAATACACATAAATGAGAACTCGTTTTGTATTGATACCTGAGAACATCGTTGCGATTGGGTTATTTCCTGTCATGTAAACATTACGACCCCAAACGGTTTTATTCAGCAAATACCAAGCGATCAAAGCGACTGCGCCAAACAAGATTAACGGTAACGGAATACCAAGAATAGCATTGTTGCCAATAGCTCCGTAAACTTCGGGAAATCCAGATATACTGTTCCCTTTTGTAATTAATGTAACAACACCTTTAAAAAAGGTCATGGTTCCAAGAGTAACCAGAATAGGGGAAACCCCTATGTAAGCAACAAAAAATCCATTGATGAGCCCGCCAGCCAAAGCTGTAATAACGCCAATAATAATAGATAAGCCAATTGGCATTCCTGATGTCAAACAGGTAGCGATAATAACGCCAATTAATGCAGCAAGATAAGTAATGGAGAGATCAATTCCTGCTGTTATAATAACAGCCATCATCCCTAATGACAGGATTCCGAGTTCCGGAATCTGAAAGAGCATATTTGTGAGATTGTAAGAATCAGTGAATCCCGGTGCAAATATGGACATGAAGATGAACAATACAGCCAAAACAACGACAAGTATCCATTCCTTCGAGAGTTTCAAGTTACTGAGTTTCAACATACTCACTCCTTTCTTATACTTCAATTTCCACTTTGCTTAATTTCATTTCTTCACGCTTTCTTTTTAATACTTCATAAGAAACCGCAATTAATATAATCAATCCGACAAAGACTTCTTGCCAAAAGGTATTAATTTTAGCCAAAATTAATCCGTTTTGCATGATACCCAGTAATAGTGTCCCAAGAAGCGTTCCTAGAATTGAACCTGACCCTCCCATAATATTTGCCCCGCCTAGTACGACAGCTGCAATGACGGTAAGTTCAAATCCAGAAA
This sequence comes from Neobacillus drentensis, assembly GCF_036965245.1. Taxonomy (GTDB): domain Bacteria; phylum Bacillota; class Bacilli; order Bacillales; family Cytobacillaceae; genus Neobacillus; species Neobacillus drentensis_G. The sequence continues at coordinate 105,410 of NZ_JBALPG010000025.1, read as the reverse complement.
ATCCGTTTGGATCGACTCCTTTGTTATAAGCAGTTTGAACAATGCCTGCGATACCAGCTAGTAGACCCATATAGGTATAAACAAAAATCTGTACTTTTGTCGTATTGATTCCAACACGCATAGCAGAAGTTGGATTTCCTCCAAAGGAAAGAATATCGCGTCCAACCGTTAAATACTTTAGTAGAAACCAGGTGAAGATAGCAGTGATTAAAAAGATAAAAATTAAGATAGAAACGCCGCCAATTTTATAATCAGCGAATGCGATAAATTTTGCCGGCAGCATGCTGCTGTTCACATATTCCCCATTTGATATATATAGAGTAATACCTGATATAATCGTCATTGTTCCTAAAGAGGTGACGATCGGTGGTATTTTGGTTACAGCAATCAATATCCCATTTATCAGACCGAAACATGCTCCAACAAGAATCGCGATTACAAAAACTGTTAATAAGCTTAAAGTCCCTGATCCCATAACGACGACTAGCTTGCTTATCACGACAGTGACGGCTGCAGTCATGGCTGCTACAGAGTTGTCAATACCTCCAGTAATAATAACTAATGTCATGCCTACCGCAAGTATCCCCAGAACAGAGTTCGCCTTTAAGATATCTAATATATTTCCTGTAGTGAAAAAGGCAGGACTCATAACGGTTAAGATAACACCAAGGATTATTACAACTAGTCCAATTCCAAATTCCTTTTGCTGTGTGATTTTTTTCATAAATTGACAGCTCCTTTTGATTCAGAGCCGACAGGTAGTTTTTCCTCTAAATGAGTACCCAACACGGCTAGATTCATGATTTTTTCTTGGTTCGCTTCATGGTGTGGTAACTCACCTGCTATTCTGCCTTTACGCATAACCAAGATACGATCGCTGACAGCTAGAACTTCTGAAAGATCTGATGAAATTACAAGAATAGCCATTCCTTGATTCGCTAAGCGTCGTAGTAATTTATGAATTTCTCTTTTTGCTCCAATATCGATACCATTTGTTGGTTCATCGACAATTAATACCTTCGGACTGGTAGATAACCATTTTGCAATGACCACTTTTTGTTGGTTACCCCCAGACATATTTCCTGTATTTAAGAAAGGAATGTTCGGTCTTATATCCAAAGTGCTAATGTATTTATTAGCTAAAGTAAGCTCTTTCTGTTCTTGTATACTTCCAAATTTATTGGTCAATTTTTTTAAAATAGATAACGAGATGTTTTTGACTATAGATTGTTGAAGAACAAGTCCTTCTTTTTGCCTGCTTTCTGGAACATACGCGATTCCTTTTTTTACAGCTTGCTCAGAGGATTTAATATTCAGAACTTCACCATCCAATGTAATTGAACCGCTTTCATATCGCTCTAAACCGAAAATGGCATGTGCTAATTCTGTCCTCCCTGAACCGACTAGTCCAGTAATGGAGACAACTTCTCCTTGATGAAGGGTAAATTCAATATCTTTAAAATTACCTTTCTTGGACAAGCCTTTGATTTCTAACATTTCTTTGCCTTGAACGGTCTCCTCACGCTCCACGACTTCTAATGCTCTACCAACCATTAAACTAATAAGCTTATCTTCATTTAATTCTTGCTTTTTAAAAGTTCCAACAAATTCTCCATCCCGCAGAACTGTAAACCGATCGGCTACGGTAAATAGCTCTTCCATTTTGTGGCTAATAAATAAAATCGAGATGTTTTTACGTTTTAAATCTTCAATCACTTTGTAAAGCAATTCAACTTCACTAGATGAGAGAGAAGATGTCGGTTCATCCATAATAATCAGTTTTGCCTCAAATGCAATCGCTCTTGCAATCGCAACAAGCTGTTGTTTAGCAATACTTAATCTTTCCAGAGGAACGTCAACATCAATGTCGAATCCCAATTCAGCCAACGTCTTTTTCGCCACGGCTCTCATTTCATTCCAATTTACCATCCCAAAACCACGTTTATTGGATTTTCTTCCTTTACAGATGTTTTCTGCAACACTCAAGTTTGGGAATAAACTAAGATCTTGATAAATGATTGAGATACCCTTAAGGGTGGCATCAATTGGTTTTTGGATGTTCGCTGGTTTGCCTTCAAAAAGAAAGACACTGCCTTCATCGGCGTGTTCCACACCAGCCAATATCTTTATCAAAGTTGATTTTCCAGCCCCATTTTCACCGATTAATGCATGCACTTCTCCTTCACGCACTTCAAGTTGAACCTTTTTAAGAGCCTGAACTCCGGGATAGGTTTTGCTCATTTCTCTTACTTCTAGTATTGATTGGCTCATTATTCCTCCCCCTTTACTTGTAAATATGGTAAGTCATAAGTCAGATTTCTTGATTTCATAAATGCTTCTATTTCCTTCAATGTAGGGATTCCATCACGCGGACCAAGCCGTGTCACTTTTAGAGCGCTTACAATTGTTGCAAACCATGCTGCATGAAACAAATCATTTCCATCAGCTAGAGAACATGCAAGTGCGCCTGAAAATGTATCTCCTACGACTGTATCAACAGCTTCCACACGAATGGCATTTATAAATTCCCATCGATCAGGAGTAAATACTAAACAACCCTGATGTCCCATTTTTATGATACTTTTACAATTTCCTAATGCTTGAAAATATTGGGCCGCTTGTAAGGCATCTTCGATAGTACGCACTTCAATACCCGTCATATGTTTGGTTTCTTGTTCATTCGGAATAAGAATATCTGCGTATTTAATAGCTTGTAAAGTTATCCCCTCCGCTGGCGCTGGATCTACAATAACTGGAATTCCCTTTTCTTTAGCAATCTTCATCGCTTGAACGACCGCTTCTTCTGCAACCTCCAACTGAACAAGCAAAACACTGCAATGATGAATTTGATCCGTATATAAGGCAATATCTTCAGCGGTTATATCCATATTGGCTCCTAGTGCCACCACCATGGTACGTTCCGCAAATTTGTCTATTAATATAGTAGTTATTCCAGTATGTTTGTGAGAGGAGCGTTTTATATAGGAAACATCAACTCCGCTATCTTTTAAATCAGATAGAATGAGATCTCCATATAAATCCTGTCCAACAGAACTTAATAGAATAGGTTTTTTACCTAATCTACTAACAGCAGTAGCTGCATTTCCTCCTTTTCCTCCTGATAGAATGGCAGCTTCCTCACCAAGAATATTTACACCTGATGTCGGGAACTTATCCGTTTTCATAATAATATCTGTATTTAAACTACCGACAATGCCGATTTTCTTCATAGAACCTATTACCCTCCAAAGAGTTTTTTTGAAACCCTTTTCACTTCTCGATAGTAAACGCTTTCTGCAACCACAACAACCTTTGTTTCAAAAATATCAAACTTACTATCAAACTATTAATATTTTATATTTTGTATGTAAACAAAAATTTTTTCTTTAAAAACAAAATCAATCTGCTACCAATACATTAATTCCTATACTTTTAAGTGAAGTAAGATTTTGAAGAGGTAGTTTGGAATCAATAATTAACATACTTACACTATTGATTTTCATCAGGCTTGTTAAGGATTTTTTATTAAATTGACTATGGTCTGCTAATAAAATCACATCGTCGGCAGCTTCAAGAAAACGTCTTTTAACCTGTGCCTCACCCTCATGTTTCTCAAAAACTTGTGACAGATCAAAACCACTGCAAGATAAGAAGTACTTTCCTATGTTGTAATTTTCCAGAGACTTCTCTGCTACTGCCCCTATAAATGAATAGGATTCAAGGTTAACGTATCCACCAATTGTAATAAGCCTAATATTTCCTTGGTTTAACAATTCCAGTGTGATAGAAATTGAGTTAGTTATAACGGTTACATCTTTTTCCTTTATTTCCTTGGCTAACTGTAATGAAAAATCGCTGCTATCTAAAGCGATAATATCTCCATTTTCAATCATGCTTGCAGCCTCTTTAGCAACTGACGCCTTGGTATCAACATTGCCCATTTGGCGATGAACAGGTGATTTATGATTCAAAACAGCACCACCATGAATACGAAGAATCATCCCTTCTTTTTCCAAAATTTCTAGGTCCTTACGAATTGTTTCCGGTGTCACATTAAACTTCTTGCTAAGATTAGTAACATAGGCAGTTCCTACTTGTGAGATCATATGAAAAATTTCTTTTTGTCTTTCTATTGCAGGTCGATTTTGTCCCATTTCACCATCATCCTCCTATATATTTTCAATTTTACATTTGTTTTCAAAAATAATCATTTATTTTTCTTTGTAAACAAAATTATTATTATTGTTTTTCAAACACATAATCTTTACTTTTTAAACATTTATTCTTTTATTTTTTCTCTTTGGCTACAGCTTAAAGTTCCTTACATAAAATAAGTAATATATTTTCAAGGTGGATGAGGATTACACTCCACGGCATGTCGTAGAAGCATGGGGATGGTTCTATTGCCTCAAAGGAAGCAGGAGAACCGTCCCGCATGTTTTACTTGGAATTTATTGCTTTGAACTTTAGCTGAGTAGGGGTCTGCCCCCAATTGCCAGTGCATTAACAAAAAAATGACTTACCCCTTAGGCAAGTCACGTGCTTGGTACGCTGATTGATACCTTCTTCCTTCAGCTACTTCTGAATGATACAAGGTCTTAAGGGCAAAGTTTTTCTTAAGCTCATGTTCTTTCATCAACTCTTTTAAGTGCATTTGCAGTTCTTTATTCTCTTTGACTAGCTTTTTCATTTGCGATTATATATATTTCATGAGATGTTTATTTAACTCTTTTTAAATACCTATCCATCAAGTATTATTTATTTTCTCTGCATAAAAAACCTCATTTATTTATGATACGGTTCACCGTATCATAACCAAATGAGGTTAATGCATTATCATAAATTTCTTAACTTAATAAGCTCGGTAAGTACTTTCATTTATTAAATGAAAGGCCGCATTGTTTCTTTAAGCATTGAAACGGAATGATTAAATTGTTCTTTTTCCTTTTCATTCAGGTCAATTTCGACAATTTCTCGAATACCTGCACGATTAATTACAGCTGGTACTCCAATATAAACATCATTTTGTCCGTATTCTCCGTTTAGATAGGCAGATACTGTCAGGATGCTATTTTCATTATTAAGGATTGCTTTTGTAATCCTAACAAGGGACATACCTATTCCATAGTATGTAGCCCCTTTTCGCTCAATGATATGATAGGCAGCATCACGGACACTTACAAAAATTTCTTCTAAACATTCTTTTTTGAGATCTCCCTTCCGTTCCAAAACAGAATCAAGATGCTCAACTCCAATCATTGCATGACTCCAAACCGGGAGCTCTGTATCTCCATGTTCACCAATGATGGCTGCATGAACATTTCTTGTATCTACGTTGAAATATTTCCCTAAAGCAAACCTTAGACGTGCAGAGTCTAATACCGTTCCAGAACCGATTACACGTTCTTTTGGTAATCCTGATTCTCTCCAAGTTACGTAAGTTAAGATATCCACTGGATTTGTTGCCACTAAGAATAGTCCATTAAATCCATTTTCCATAACGCTTTTTATTATTTGCTTAAATATTCTTGTATTTTTTTCAACTAAATCCAATCGGGTTTCACCAGGCTTTTGTGCTAATCCCGCGGTGATGACAACTATATCAGCACTTCCACAGTCTTGATATGAACCGCTCCATACTTTTACTGGTGAAGGTGCGAACGGCATGCCATGATTAAGATCCATTGCCTCACCTTCTGATTTTTTTTCATTTACATCAATTAAGACTATTTCCTCAACAACCCCCTGGTTGATCAATGAATATACATAACTGCACCCTACAGCACCTGTTCCAATTAGTACTACACGATTTACTTTTTCTTTATTCATGATAAACAATCTCCCTTCGAATGAAATTAAAATAGTAACCAGCTGATTATTCCAATTACAACAAGTAGACATAAGCTATATTTTATTGTCACTTTAAATAATTCACTTTCTTTTCCTGCTAATCCAACTGCTGCTGCAGCAACAGCGATAGATTGAGGTGAAATCATTTTAGCCATAGTGCCGCCCATTACATTGACCGCAACCATCGATTCAGGTGCGATGCCAATTTGAGAAGCGGTGACAGATTGAAGTGGAGCAAATAAGGAACCGCTGTTTACAACAGATCCTGTTAAAAAAACTCCCAGCCACCCTAACACTGGGGAGAATAATGGAAATAATGCACCTGTGGAAGCAAATGCTAAACCAAGTGTTGATGACATTCCAGAGTAGGTACAAATATATGCAAAGGCAAGTACACTGCAAATTGTTAGGACTGGGGAGAATAATTCTTTTGCAGTTTCTTTTGAACTATCCCACAGCAGCTTACTGCTGCAGCGAAAGAGAATGCTTGCGACAATAATCGTAAGGACAATTGCTGTTGTAGTAGATGAAAATAAATCTAATTTAAATACTGCCGCATATGGTGTATCTTTCGGTACTATTGGTGCATGCTTTATGACTACGTTGTTTAATCCCGGAATCGGCAGCAATAACACTAACTTTTCTAAAGGACCGCCTGGGATAAATAAATTTTTAAAAAATGATAAATTAAAAAACGTAACACATAGAGTTAGAAATACAAATGGCAGCCAAGCAAATGCAATTTGCCCTAAAGAATACTTAACCTGTTTATCTACTTTGTTCTCATTACTTATACGGAATATCTCTTTTGGTTTCCATATTTGTAAAAATAATGAGAGTGCTACTAGGCTAACAATTGCAGCAAAGATGTCTGCAAGTTCAGCACCTAGGAAAAATAGAACAATTGCCTGAGTAAGTCCAAATGAAACCCCGCTGACTAAAACTGCTGGGAACGTTTGTCTAATCCCTTTCATCCCATCAATGATAAATACTAATAAGAATGCTACTAGAGCACTTAATATTGGAAGGACAAATGCTGTATATCTTCCAACAGCAAGACTATCTAAACCTGTAAGTAATGAGGGGACAGTTACAGGTATGCCCATTGCTCCATATGCACCGCCGGCAATGTTTGCAATCAAACAAAGGCTGGCTGCATATATCGGACTAAACCCAAGTCCTACTAAAATGGCTGCTGTTATCGCAACTGGTGCCCCAAATCCTGCAGCACCTTCCAAAAATGCACCGAATGAGAATGCTACAATGAGAACCTGCAATCGTTGATCGGCTGTAATAAAGGATATACTATTTTCTATAATGGCAAATTTGCCTGTTTTTACCGTGATTTTATAAAGTAAAATGGCAGCAAATACAATCGATGCTACCGGCCATATACCGGATAAAACTCCAAAAATGGCAGACATCAAAACTAAGATAGCAGGCATTTTGTAGATAAAAACTGCAACAAGTCCTGCTACAATTATGCTGTAGAGTCCTGCAAAATAGCCTTTTAATTTAAGAACTGTCAGCATTACAATAAAAAAGATTATAGGAATGGCTGCTATAATAGCTGAAAACCAAATGTTACTCAATGGATTATATACTTGCTCCCATACATTCATGCGGTTCAACTCCTAGGTAATTGTAAATCGCATTTATTGTTAGCTATTATTTCAAACCCTATGCGGCACATTCTTAAAAATTATATTTGCTTTATTACTAATGGTTTCTTTATCACCCTCTTTTAATTTCTGAATGTTTTGTGAACTTTCTTTAGACTAACCTTCAGAGCCTGCAGCCAAGCTATATGGGATGTAGCTGGCACGAAATTTCATTTTCCATCTGCTTACCTTTGTTAATAAATTCTTATTTGTCTTCTAAATAATAAAATCCCTTTTTCAACTCTGAAAACTAATCTACCAATTTAATTAGTAGTATCAAGGAATAATGCTCCTAATAATGGCTAAATTAATAAAAATTGGATTGAACCTGGGTGGAGCAAAATGATGGATCTTTTAAGAAAATTGTTATCGAACAACCGGACAGAAAAAAGAACACATATGGAAATGAATGTTTATTCTTCTTTAGAAAAAAATATGGAATTTATTGAAAACCAGCTTTTTCATTCAAGTGATCTGAAATGGCGGAGCATTAGGTTTAATCAATTGGAGGGTCTCATTGTTTTTTTTGAATCCTTAACTGATCAACAAAGAATTCAAAATGAAATCATCCAGCCTATAGAAGAAAAAAGAGAAGGAACCGTGGATAAAGTCATTACTTCTTTGGAGATTACGAAAAAATCGGATCTGGGCGAGGTTCCCCATGCCTTACTCCAAGGAAAATGCGTATTGTTATTCGAAGGTACAGTAGAAGTTTATGTTGTCGATGTAACTGCAGTTTATAAACGAAGTATCTTGGAGCCAGAGAACGAAGGGGTTATTCGCGGTGCTCATGATGGTTTTATAGAGCACCTCATGACGAATCTTTATCTAGTTCGAAATCGCCTTATGAATCCGAATCTGGTCGTTCGTTATTACCAGATTGGAAAGGCAACCAATACAAAATTAGCTCTTCTCTATATGCAGGACCTAGCGAATTCGGATCTGGTTAAAGAAGTGGATCATAGAATTAGTTCCATTGCGATGGATACCATTTTCTCGCCCGGATTCATTACCGAATTAATTGAAGATAACCCATATTCTCTATTTCCGCAAATCTTATTTACGGAAAGACCGGATCGGGTGGTAGCTCATCTCATGGAAGGCCGTGTAGCTATTTTATCTGATGGAGACCCATCTGCACTGATTTTACCGGTGACTTTCTTTTCCTTTTATCAAAGCCCGGATGATTATCACCGAAAGTGGATGGTCGGATCGTTTATTCGATTACTTCGGTTGATGAGTTTTATTATCGCATCTTTAATACCTGCTTTATATATTGCGATTATTGGTTTTCACCCCGAAATTCTTCCGGAAAATTTGATTTTTTCAGTAAAAAGCAGTATTGACAGGGTTCCATTTCCACCTATTGTGGAGGCTTTAATTATGCAGATTACCTTAGAAGTACTGCGTGAAGCAGGAGTTCGTTTGCCGAGCCGAGTAGGTCAAACCATCGGCATTGTTGGTGGCTTGGTCATCGGTGAATCGGTCGTAAGAGCTGGATTGATTTCCTATCCCATGGTTATCGTCGTCGCCTTAACGGCTATTTCTTCTTTTGTCGCACCGTCTAATGAAATAAGTTTAACAACACGTATTTTGGGCTTCCCGCTCATGATGCTTTCTGGGATGTTCGGTTTGATCGGGATTATGTTTGGCGTGCTTTTCATCTTAATTCACTTATGTAAGTTAGAGTCCTTTGGTACAGCTTATTTTGCGCCTGTCATGCCTCTTCGAATGAAAGATTTGAAGGATACATTTATACGTTTTCCTATCTGGAGTTTGAATCAACGCCCCCATGATCCGCATCCAAAAAGGCTTAATCAAGAAAGAAATTCAAGGGAGTGGGAACAGGATGATCCCGGAAAAGAGTAGAATTAGCCAAGGGCAGTTTATGTTTATTGTTGTCCAGTCCCAAGTGGGGGTTGGAATTTTATCGCTTCCTAATAAAGTGCAAGCAATCGCCAAGGGGGGAGGCTGGATTTCTGTTTTAATCGCCGGATTGGCTATACAAGTCATTATTTTGATTCTGTGTGCTCTTTGCAAACAATTTCCTTCCGATACAATATACAGTTTCTTACCGAAAATTACCGGGAAATTTCTTGGTAATCTGCTTTGCTTTGCTTATATTAGCTATTTTCTGCTTTCTGCTGGAACGGTCCTAGCCAAATTTGCAGATGTCGTAGAAAGGTGGGTGCTGCAAGGAACGCCTAGATGGGCATTATTAATTCTCTCCCTTCTCACCTGTATGTATTTGGCTATAGAAAACCTTCGAGTGATTGCCAGACTGTTTGTCATTTCTTCGTTAACAATCATTGTGATGGTGGTATTATCCTTGATGGGTTATGTCAATGTGAACTTCAGTTATATTTTTCCTATAACTGAAGCAGGATGGGGGAAAATCGTCAAAGGAGCGAGTGAATCATTGTTTCCTTTAGTTGGGTATGAAATTATATTGGTGACCTACCCATTTGTTGAAGGGAAAAGCGGAGGGAAATTAAAGGCAGCTTCTTTAGGGAATATGTTGATTACACTTTTTTACGCATTTGAAGTGTTTACTTGTTTACTCATTTTCAGCCCAGCTGTCATGTCCGAGATTTCGGAACCTCTCCTTTACATGCTGAAAGGTTTTTCTTTTCAGCTCATTCAACGGATCGATTTGATTTTTTTATCGTTATGGGTCTTTGTTGTTAGCACTGCCATGGTCTCTTGGATATACATGGCAACGGTTGGATTGGGACGCTTTTTTCACCGAGGCGAACATAAAAAAGCTGTCCCCTATGCCATGTTCATACTCTTTATTCTGGCTATGATGGCTCAAGATCCATCGATCAGCGATTTCTACGATCGAATGCTTAAGATTGGTCATTATACTTTTGTTGTTGGACTTCCTTTGATCCTGCTTTGTTTTACGTACTTGATTAGAAAAAGGAGGACGTAGAACAGATGAAAAGGATCTACTGCTTATGCGCTGTTATTTTCATCCTCCTATTCATGACTGGATGTTGGGACCAAGATCTTTTAAAGAATGCTCGTTTGATTGATGGAGGAGGGTTTGATCTCGCGCCGAATGGAAAGCTTCTAACCACCTTGGTCATACGGGACGTGCCTGCTAGCGAACAACAGAGTCCTAAAAACGATATTATTTTCACAGAGGGCAATACCACAATGGAAGCCCGGGATAATGCAGACGATCAGATATCACGGCATCTTCGTGCTTATAAAAATCGGATTATACTCATTGGAGAAGAAAGGGCAAAACAAGATATTTATCCGATCTTCGATATTCTTTACCGCGATCCCAAAAGTGCCTTAAACGCTAGGATCGGAGTGGCGAAAGGGAAGGCGGCAGATATATTTTCCCTTAAAAAAGTTGGGAATGTCTTGATCACAGAAGAAATTGATGAATTAATCAAGAGCAAAGAAGAGACTACAACAGTTCCCAAGGTGACCATTGAAAAGATTTACCCTATTATGATGGATCCTGGAGAAGATTTTGTTCTTCCATACCTTGTGGAAAAAGGGGGACGTGTGGATGTTTCCAGGATTGCCATGTTTCATAACCATCAATTTACAGGCATACTGAGGCCTGATGAATCGATAATGTATTTATTGTTGAAAGACAAAAAGGGGAAAACGGCGAGATTCACCAGAAAAATAAATATCCGGAATGGTCATCAAAACAGTTATGACTTTTTGACCTTTAATGTAGAAAAATCAGAGCAAAAAATGAAAGTATTGATTCAATCGGGGAATCAAATTACGGTTAAGCTGGATTTAAAATGGAAAGTGAATATTATTGAATATCCGAAGGATCGCTTAAATGAGAAAAAAATAGTTACGCAATTAAACCAGCATCTTTCTAAAGAGATGACTGACTTGGCAAAAGATACACTTAAAAAAATGCAAAAAGCCCGCTGCGATGGATTAGGTATCGGAAGACAACTCATTGCGTTCCATCCCCGCATTTGGAAGACACAGAAGGAAGACTGGGATGGCAACTATCAAAAAGTGCATTTTGCTCCTGTGATTCAAGTAGAAATTACGAAGAAGGGGATAATAAACTAACCTATTGAAAGATCACTTATCGGTAAAAAAATTTTTTCTCTATTTAAAAGCTATAAGACGAGTGGCCGGGTCATTTAATGACTCCGGCCACCAAATTTAGGATGAGGCCTTCTCCTTCTAGGAGAAGATTTCCTGCCTGCCTGTAAAATTGTCATGAAGCCTCCGCTGACCATCATAATCATGCCAGCCAAATCATTCGCTGCGAAAATTTGGGCACCGGAAATCAATAAGCCTGTCCCAAAAAGGGCGTAAACAATTTTTCTTGTTTGGAAGGCTTGCTGTTCCAGAAATTTTTTTTCAATTGCTTTAGAAGGCTGCATGCATATTTCACCGGATTCAAGCTGGTCAACAAGATGAAGCACTTTTCGGGACGCAGGAATGACTTTTAAGAACGTATTCTTTACTTGATCAAGCACCGTCTCTTTTGCAGGGTTACCTTCTCCACTGCTCATAACATTCTCTATATACGGCTTTGTATTCGTAACTATGTCAAAATCCTTGTCTAACCCATTGCAAATACTAAAAACGGTAAGAATCGCCTTCCCCAAAAAGGTCATTCTCGAAGGAATTTGGAACGGCTGCTCATAGAGGAATTCACGCAACTCCTCCAGAACCCCCTCGTTATTGATCTTTTCAATATCAAAACTGCCTTCAGAAAAACTAGAAAGAACCATTTTTACATTTTTAGATAACGCGGTCTTATCTGCTTGTCTCCTTAAAAATCCAAGATCATCGAACGCCTCCACTATCCCGCCGGCATCCTTCAAATAGATGGACATCGCCAGCTTAACCATGTTTTCCTTCATTAAATCAGAAACCTTCCCAACCATTCCAAAATCAATATACGCAATCGTGCCGTCGTTTTTGACTAACAGGTTACCGGGATGTGGATCGGCATGAAAGAAACCATCCTCAAGCAGTTGCTTTAAATACGACAAATAAAGAATGGACGCTAGTTTCTTCTTATCAATAGACGCCTCTTCAAGTTTATCCATCTCGTTAATTTTCACACCTTCAATAAACTCCATGACAAGCACTTTATTGGTTGTAAGCTCCCAATAGACCTTCGGCGTGGTGACACCAAGAAATTCACTAAAAGAAGCTTGAAACGCCTCAATATTTTTGGCTTCCTTCATATAATCTAGTTCTTCGGTTATCACTTCTTCAAATTCATCATAAACGTCCTTTAAATCAACAAACCTGCTCACTTTTGTAAAGCGCCGGGCAAAAGCAATCAACACCTTTAGAGTGGCCAAATCGAGAGAAACCGTTGCCTCGATTTCAGGGCGCATCACTTTAATAGCGACCGTTTCCCCATTTTTCAGAACGGCTTGATGCACCTGTCCTAACGATGCAGCTGCAACAGGCTCTTGATCAAAGGAGGCAAACAAATCGGAAATCTTTCCGGATAATTCTTCTTCAATTCGATCAACAGCAACCTCTGATTTCACAGGGGCAACTGAGTCCTGCAGTTCTGATAAGATATCGGTGTATTCCTTCGGTAAAATATCCACCCTTGAGCTGACAAATTGACCTAATTTAATAATTAGCCCGCCCATTTCAACCGCAACCCTTGCAAACTTTTTCGCCTGGGAAGTATAGATGGCCTTATATTTTTGGCTGGCTTTTTCTTTATCTAAAAATTTCTTGGTTTTCCCAAGCCACCAAAACTGCCAAAAGAAACCGATGAACATAAAAAACGTTTTACGAAATCTCGTGTTGAAAAGTAAGCGTGTAATCTCACGCATCCTTGTCCACCCCTTTCCATGCCAGCTCTAAGGTACAAGCCTGCTTGGTTTCTCCTAGATTTTGAATTATTCTTTTTCCTCTTCTTCTATTTCAGTCTCTGTTTTTTCAAAAATCGCATTAGCCATTTTCTCGAATGTCTTTGACTTGTTAAAAAAGAAATTCGCAAACTTATTCATAATCTCGGATTTCACCAGAATAACAGTACCCTTTTGGGCATTACCAAAAACAACAAACTTTTCTCCTGATTTAATCCCTAATTCCTCTCTTGCTTCCGATGGAATAACTACTTGGCCTCTTTCACCCATACTTGTGGTTCCATAAATTTTCCCATGATTCATCATCATCACTCACCTCTCTTGTATGATAAATCATACTTTTCGTACATAACATACAGTTCACACATTATACATATGGCGATTTTTTGACAGGGTGTTCATGCATAAAAAAAACCAGAGAGCCATTGTGCACTTTGTTTTGTGGGTTGAATAATTCAGCCAAACAGATAAAAGGCTCAACATTAGAACCTTTTAATCTTCATCAAATATTCCTAGGACATTTTACCTGTTTTACTCTACGAGGTTTGAGAAAGTTCATAGATTTAAATAAATTTTCTTAATATTCCCCCTATTTCAAAAGAAAAGCACTCTTCTACAACAAAAATTTCGACAAAATTTTAAACACATTCCCCTAAAATAAACCAAAATTTTCGTAAAAAATGCTTATATTACATTTCTTTGTATTAAAAATAAGTCTATCGATCTAGTGAAAATCCCCCAATTTACTTTGTTTTATAGTGTATTTACAATTTTGAATTGTATTTAATTACTCTTGCTATAGTAAAAGTCAGACTAAAACATCAGGTAAAATTAGGGCTGTTAATTTCATTTAATATCTCTATTTAACGACAATACATAACTA
>NZ_JBALPG010000025.1:31825-91129 GCF_036965245.1 Neobacillus drentensis | reverse complement strand
AAATACAGATAAATAATAAAAAGGGGAGACGTTAATGAAAAGGGGAAAAATGAAGGCATTTAAAGTAATGACAACAGCAGCTTTAACATCATTGATTTTTTCATCATTTACAGTTCTAGCAGAAAACAATGACACAACACCCCAATCTCAAACGATTGAAGAAAGTGTGGAACAAGGAAGGCAATTATTTTTTAATAGGGATAAGATCGAAACAGGTCAAGATGATCCTCTTTATAAAGACGTTAAAAAAGAAGGTTTGGCTAAAGCATATAAACCGAATGATACTGTTCGTTTAATCGTAGAAGTTGAACAACCAACAGCCGCTGACCTTTCTCCAAAAAATAAAAAATCTTTATTTAAGGAAAAACAAGACAAAGTAATTAAAGAAATCTCCAAAAAAAATAAGTCTAAATCAAATTCTCCTTCTAAAGTAAAACAACGCTTTTTTGAAGGATTTAACGGATTTAGTGTAGAAACAGAGTATCAAAATTTGAAGGAGATTGAATCCACTCCTGGTGTACTTAACGTACATATTGCAAAAACATTCCATGAAACAATGGCAGCAAGTAAAGAATTAGTACAAGCTCAAAAAGTATGGGAACAATATGGTTATAAAGGGGAAGGATTAGTAGTAGCTATCGTAGATTCCGGGATTGATTATACGCACAAAGATATGAAACTATCTGATACAGCCAAAGCGAAAGAAAAATGGACTCAAGATAAAATCAATCAAAAATTTGCAGAGACAAACGTAAACGAAATTTGGTATTCCGATAAAGTCCCCACAGGATATGATTGGGCAGACAATGATACAAATGTCATTCCTGGAGCAAAAGGTAGTCCACATGGTACACACGTTGCTGGTACAGTTGGGGCAAGTGGAGACGAAACGAATGGTGGAGTTGAGGGAATTGCACCAGGTGTTCAGCTATTAGCTGAAAAGGTATTTTCAGATAATGGTGGTGGAGCCTATGAGGATGATATTATTGCAGGTATTGAGCATGCAGTAACAATGGATGCAGATGTTATTAATATGAGTTTAGGTGTTGATGCAGGCTTTGTAGGGGAAGAAGATGATCCTATTCAAAAAGCAATCCGAGCTGCAACAGAACATGGTACCCTTGTTGTTGTGGCAGCCGGTAATTCAGCCTACAGTACAAAAAATAATATAATTGGATCTTCTTTAAAGCCATATGCAGAAAATCCTGATATTGGAACAGTTGGTGCACCATCTGTCAGTCCATATGCTTTATCAGTTGCTTCATATGAAAATTCAAAATTACATTTAAATACACTTGCTGAAGCAAATGGTCTATCGCTTCCGTTCCGAGATCAAACACAATTCCCAGCATCCTATAATTTTAAACTCTCTAAGAATCTTTCACCAGATGTACCATACGATATGGTATACGTTGGGGAAGGAAAGAATGCAACTGATTATCCAAAAGGCAAAACTGGCTACATTGCAGTAGTGAAACTATTAAATTCATATAGTACTGTATCATCTATCCAGTGGACAGCTAAGAGTGCGGGAGCAAAAGCAATTATTATGATACCACCTGCAGTATGGACAGATTATCCTACTCTACCAGTAACGCCAACTGCAGTACCTACTGCTTCAACAAGTAAATCTTTAGGTGAAGCATTGCTAAATAAAATGAGCAGTCTACCAAGTGGTCAATATTTAAGCATGAAATTTGCAGGCGATACCTGGGTAGATAACCCAGCTAAGGACACGATGTCCTATTTTTCATCCATTGGTACTCCACATACATTAGATTTTAAACCGGAAATTTCGGCTCCTGGTGGAAATATTTATTCAACTATACCAGGAAATGATTATGAAGTTATGAGCGGTACATCCATGGCAACTCCACATGTTGCAGGCGGTTCAGCATTGTTATTGCAGGCACTTTATCAAAAAGGGATGCCACATTCAGAAAATACGGTTTTAAAAGCCAAACTTGCTTTAATGAATACAGCTAAAATTGTCATGGATCCAAGAACAAATGGAGAAGTTCCTTATTCACCACGTGTACAAGGGTCTGGGTTAATGCAAATTCAAAATGCAAGTAATACGCCAGTCATTGTTACAAGTAAAAACACACCTTTAGAACAAGCTGGTGCGGTTGCTTTAAAGGAAATCGGTCAACATACAAGTTTTAAATTAAACATGGAAGCATTCGATACTCCTAAGGGTAAAAATAATAGTGAGGATATTGAATACAATGTTTATGTAGATGTATTGAAAGATAAGACTGAAATGAAGGAATTTGATTTAGACAGTGATGGTAAATTGGATTCCAAAGAGTATTTAACATTAACTAGTGAACGTATTAATGGTGCGACTGTTACTGTAAATGATAAAAAAGTAACAGACAAAGCAGGAGCATTAGTTAAAATCAAACCGGGTCAAACAAAAATGCTGACAGTTAATGTATCTTTACCAGATTCCTTGAAGAAAAATAGTTTTGTAGAAGGATATGTCCGTCTAGTCCCGGTAGCTAAAGACCAGGATAAAGCAGTTCCTTTAACTGTTCCTTATATGGGCTTCTATGGAAAATGGGATGAACCACGAAATATCGATCTTCCAGCATGGGAGAAGGATGCATTTTTAGGGTATACAGCACTCTGGGATGATAATTCAGAAAGATATCCGTTGGGATATGATCCGTATACTGGAAGATTTGATCTTAACCATATCGCATACTCGTCAAACTATGTTCTAAATGGTATCTATTCGTCATTTACAGGCTTCCGTAATTTACAAAAAGCTGAAATGTATATCGAAGATTCATCTGGTAATCTCATTAAAAATTTAGGTGATTTCAGTGAATATACTGGAGAACCATGGAAATTTAGTAAAAATATTATGGCATATGGGGATGTAAAGTATAACGGTTATCAATGGGATATGAAAGACAAATCCGGACAATTTGTTCCTGATGGTGTATACCAATATGTTATAAAAACAACATTAGATTATACAAACGCAAAACCACAGATTGTTAAAATGCCAATTACAGTAGATTCCGTTGCTCCAAAGGTTTCAGATATTAAAGTAACGCCAAAAAACGGACAATATGAAGTTTCCTTTAATGCGGAAGATAATGCAAGTGACTATAATTCTGCAGTTATTTTTGTTAATGGACAATATTATGAAACAAATCTTGAGCAAAAATCTATTATGGTTAAAACAGAGCCGAAAGGTATTGTCACTTTAGCTATCGATTATGCAGGAAATATATCTTGGAATACTTGGGGAGATCAAAACTATAATAAACAGGGTACGGCCATTTCAACGATCGGTGTTACTCCGACTACTGGTATTAACCAAACCAAACCAGCCAAAATTTCTGCCTGGGCTTATAACAGAGTTGACTGGACAATTAATGTAAAAGATGCAAGTGGAAAGTTTGTTGATTCATGGCAAGTGAAAAATGAACATACCTTGAAAACACAATGGGTACCTAAAACGGATCTTCCGAATGGCACGTATACGATTACAGCAGATATCGTTACAAAAGACGGTTTTAAAGTAACAACAACGCCTAAGCAAGTAACTGTTCAACAACCATAAATAATTCATTTAGATTCATGAAAAAGCTATCCTTCCTATATATTTTAGGAATTGGATAGCTTTTTCTTTTGCAACAAGGGTCCTGTCCCCTTGTCCTATTTTAGTGTGTTTTGCACTTTTCAAATAGCCCTTTTTCTTTAAGAACCTTAATTAATGTCTCTCCCATTACGGATGGAGTATCTGCCACTTCAATTCCACATTCATTCATTACGCGGATTTTTTCTTCTGCTGTTCCCTTACCACCAGATATAATTGCTCCTGCGTGTCCCATTCGTTTTCCTGGCGGTGCAGTGCGTCCGCCGATAAATCCGACTACAGGCTTCGTCATATTAGCTTTCACCCATTCAGCAGCTTCTTCTTCAGCAGAACCGCCGATCTCCCCAATCATAATGACTGCGTATGTTTCTTGGTCTTCATTAAAGGCCTTTAAAACATCGATAAAGTTTGTGCCGTTTACCGGATCACCACCGATCCCTACTGCTGATGTTTGTCCAATTCCAGCCTGAGTTAATTGATGAACTGCTTCATAGGTTAATGTACCAGAACGAGATACAACCCCCACATGGCCTTTCTTATGGATGTATCCTGGCATGATACCAATCTTACACTCATCAGCGCTAATAACACCAGGGCAGTTAGGACCTATAAGACGCGTTTTCTTGCCTTTCATATAGCGTTTTACTTTAACCATGTCCAGTACAGGTATATGTTCAGTAATACAGATTGTAAGATCTAGCTCTGCCTCAACAGCTTCTAAAATAGCATCCGCGGCAAATGGAGCTGGAACATAAATGACAGAAACTGTAGCACCAGTTGCTTTAACTGCTTCTTTAACTGTATTGAATACGGGAACTCCTTCAATATCACTACCACCTTTACCTGGAGTGACACCACCGACAATTCTTGTACCGTACTCAAGCATTTGTTTTGTATGGAATAGTGCAGTTGAACCTGTTATCCCTTGAACAATGACTTTTGTATCTTTATTAATAAATACACTCACGTCAAATTCCCCTTTCTGATATCCAGTTTCAACGCCTAGCCCCTAAAAGGCTATAAGTCAATCCTTTACAGAAGGTAAAGAACATCTTCTTCCAAGGCCTGTCTTATGCATGTTGGGGCAGATCGAGGCGTCTCCACTTTTACGTTAACCTACTAATGAAACGATTTTTTGGGCACCATCAGCCATAGATTCAGCTGTAATGATGTCAATATCTGATTCAGCTAGAATCCTCTTACCCAAGTCAACATTTGTCCCTTCTAAACGTACTACTAAAGGTACTGTTATGCCAATTTGTTTTGCTGCTTCTACAACACCTGTTGCAATGACGTCACACTTCATGATTCCACCAAAGATATTAACAAAAATACCTTTTACGTTTGGATCAGAAAGGATGATTTTAAATGCTTCCGTTACCTTTTCAGCTGTAGCGCTTCCCCCAACATCAAGGAAGTTTGCTGGTTCTCCTCCGTAGTGCTTTACAATATCCATCGTAGACATTGCTAACCCCGCGCCATTAACCATACAACCGATATTTCCATCTAAAGCTACATAACTTAAGTCATGTTTAGAAGCTTCAATTTCCTTTGCATCTTCTTCTTCCAAATCACGAAGATCCATTATGTCTTTGTGACGGTATAATGCGTTTGAGTCGAAGTTTAACTTAGCATCCAGTGCCATTACTTTCCCATCACCTGTGACAACAAGTGGATTGATTTCAGCGATTGAGCAATCCTTATCAATGTAAGCATTGTATAAGCCCATCATAAATTTAACTGCTTGTCCAACAAGCTTGCTTGGTATGTTGATATTAAAAGCAATACGGCGTGCCTGGAATGCAGTCAATCCAACAACAGGGTCAATTTCTTCCTTAAAGATTTTTTCCGGCGTCTTTTCAGCAACTTCTTCGATTTCCGTTCCGCCTTCTTCAGAGGCCATCAAAACAACACGTGATGTAGCACGGTCTAATACTAAGCCGATATAGTATTCTTTTTGTATATCACAGCCTTCTTCAATCAGTAACCGTTTAACCTCTTTTCCTTCTGGGCCCGTTTGATGGGTAACAAGCGTTTTACCTAAAATTTCATCTGCATAAATCCGAACTTCTTCAAGGTTTTTGGCAACCTTTACACCGCCAGCCTTACCGCGTCCACCAGCATGGATTTGTGCTTTGACTACACAAACCTTTGTTCCAAGCTCTTTTGCAGCTTCTACTGCTTCATCAACAGTAAAAGCTACCTTTCCGTTTGGGACCGATACACCATATTGTCTGAGGACTTCTTTTCCTTGATATTCATGAATATTCATATAATGCCTCCTAAAAAAGTAAGACTTTCTCTTCTTATGCTTCTAAAAGTAATTTTTCTGGATCTTCAAGCAGTTGTTTTATTTTCACTAAAAATCCAACAGCTTCTTTTCCATCCACAATTCGATGGTCATAAGAAAGTGCAAGATACATCATAGGTCGGATTTCAATCGTTTCATTTTCTACAGCAACAGGTCGATTTTGAATAGAATGCATGCCCAATATTCCAACCTGAGGAGCATTTAAGATAGGTGTCGATAATAAAGAACCAAATGTACCACCGTTTGTTATCGTGAATGTACCACCTTGAAGATCGGATAAAGCAAGTTTTGATTCTCTTGCTTTCATTGCTAAACGGCTAATCTCTTTTTCTATTTCAGCAAAATTTAACCGGTCAGCATCTCTTACAACTGGGACAACTAAGCCTTCAGAAGTAGAAACAGCAACTCCAATGTCATAGAATTTCTTAACGACTAATTCATTTCCTTGAATTTCTGCATTTAATAATGGATAGCTTTTTAAAGCACTGGCAACAGCTTTTGTAAAAAACGACATAAATCCTAGTTTTACATCATGCTCTTTCAAGAATGAATCTTTTCTTTTCTTTCTTAGATTCATAACAGCAGTCAAATCTACTTCATTAAATGTTGTTAAGATTGCAGCCGTATGCTGGACTTCTACAAGATTTTTGGCAATGGTTGCACGACGGCGAGACATTTTAATTCTTTCTACTGGTTTGCTATTTGTTTCAGCCGGTTGTATGACGGCTGCTGTTTGCGGTGCTGCCACAGGTGCTGTGTTTGCAGCTGGACGAGCTTCAGGTACATAGTTCGAAACATCTTGTTGGCGAACTCTTCCTAATGGATCTACAGCAACTACATTCTGTAAATCAATTCCTCGTTCTCTGGCTAATTTCCTTGCTGCAGGGGAAGCAATAACATTGCTTGAAGTTTCAGTAACTGATTCTGCAACAGGCGCTGTTTCTGGAGTTACTTTTTCTGCAGCTACTTTTTCATCACTTGCTTGTGGTGCAGAACTGCTAACGCCATTTTCATCAATAATAGCGATCGTTTCCCCAACATTTACAGTATCGCCTTCTGCTTTTAATGTTTCTTTTAATACCCCACTAAACTCAGAAATAATTTCTACATTTACTTTATCTGTTTCAAGCTCTAATATATAGTCACCTTTGGAAACAGTATCACCAGGTTGTTTTAGCCATTGTGCAATGGTACCTTCTGTAATGGATTCAGCTAATTGGGGAACTACTATTGCCGCCATCTTCTTTACACATCCTTTTATAAAAATGTTGAATTTCCATTGGATTGACAAGTTTATAAATCAATCCATCACCATATGCTTTTCATCACTCACAAAACATTTAAATGCTTACCACTTCTTTTGCTTTTTTATCAATGGGTGTTAATGCTCCATTTATTATTCTTTGTTGCTCGTTTTTATGAATAATTGGATCTCCTTCAGAAGGGCTGGACATTCCTGGCCGGCCATTATAGGAAACTTTAATATGATCGGACACTAACTCTTGTAACTGTGGAGCAATATAGCTCCATGCACCCATATTTTTTGGTTCTTCCTGTGTCCAGATAACTTCTTTTAGGTTTTTATATTTACCAATTAAGCTTCTAATTTGTTCTTCTGGGAAAGGATACAATTCTTCAATTCTTATAATATCTAACCATTTAAAGGCTTTTGAATCTGCCACAAGATCTGCTAATTCTACTGCAAGTCGACCTGTGCAGAAGACAATTCGCTCTACTTGATCTGGTTCACTTCCTAGCCCTGGTTGTTCAATAACCGCTTGGAATTGACCATTTGTAAATTCTTCTAAATAAGCTCCTGCAGAAGCATGACGTAATAAGCTTTTTGGAGCCATTAAGACTAAAGGTCTTACTTCATCTGTATTTAATATCGCTGCTTGTCTTCTTAAAATATGAAAATATTGAGCTGAGGAAGATAGATTCGCAACAGTCCAGTTATTTTCAGCTGCCAGTTGAAGAAAACGTTCCAATCTAGCACTAGAATGTTCTGGTCCTTGACCTTCATAACCGTGTGGTAACAAAACTACAATTCCTGATTTTTGCCCCCATTTGGATTGACCGGCGGAAATAAATTGGTCAATGATCACTTGTGCGCCGTTTGCAAAATCACCAAATTGTGCTTCCCAAAATACAAGCGTTTCAGGTGAAAAAACATTGTAACCGTATTCAAATCCTAGTATAGCTACTTCTGAAAGTGAACTATTATGAACAGCAAAGGATGCATTTGAAGTACTAATTGTATGCAATGGGCAATATTTTTTACCCGTTTTTTCATCCGATAAAACAATATTTCGGTGAGAGAATGTACCTCTCTCAGAATCTTGTCCGGTTATTCGAATCGGAGTGCCATCTTTCAATATCGTTGCAAAAGCTAATACTTCAGCATGTCCCCAATCAATTTTTCCTTTTTTCTCAAAAACTTCTAGTCTACGATTCAATATTTTTTGCAGCTTACCGAACACGTTGAAGCCATTCGGCCATTCTAGAAGCTCGGAATTAATTTTTGTTAAAGTTGCTTTATCGACAGTGGTATCTACTTTTGGAATTTCATGATGATTTTCCGCTTGCAATTCTGCAATCGAACGAACCTCTGAATGTCCTTTATCAATATTTTTATACGCCTCTGAAATCTTCGTGAATACTGTTGTTTCAATTTCTTTCATTTGCTCTTCTGTCATTGATTTTTCATCTAATAGTTGTTGCTTATAAACAGCTGTAATCGTTGGATGCTTACGGACAATGTTATATGTTACTGGGTTTGTAGCCATTGGTTCATCCATTTCATTATGGCCCATTCTTCTGTAACCAATTAAATCAACTAAAACATCTTTTTTGAATGTTTGACGATATTCGAATGCTAAGCGCATGACTGCCAAGCTTGCCTCTGGAGCATCAGCATTGACATGAAAAATAGGAATGTAATAACCTTTCGCCAAATCACTGGAATATCTTGTCGATCTTGAATCTTCACTCTCTGTTGTAAAACCAATGCGGTTATTCGCAATAATATGAATGGTTCCACCTGTTTGATAAGCTTTTGTTCTTGAATAATTCAATGTTTCTGCTACAACACCTTGGCCTGGGAAAGCGGCATCTCCATGCACTAATAGTGCAAGTGCTTTTGATACATCTTGTTTCGGATAACCTTTTTCAGAACGATCCTCTTGAGCTGCTCTTGCATATCCTTCTACTACCGTACCTGCAAATTCCAAATGGCTTGGGTTATTTGCTAAGGTGACTTTAATTTTTTTATCCTGGATTTGTCTGTTCTTTACAGCCCCCATATGATACTTAACATCACCTGCGCTACCCTTTGTTTCCGAATAATCAGGATTATCGTTCACCCATGTTGAATGTTGAAATTGTGAAAAAATTGCTTCGTAAGGTTTTTCCAATACATGTGCAAGGACATTCAATCTACCTCTATGTGCCATCGAGATCATTACGTTTTCAATTCCATCTTCCGCTGATAAAGAGATCAATTCTTCAAGTGAAGGAACTAGTGCTTCTAATCCTTCAACAGAAAAACGTTTTTGCCCAACATACGTTTTTTGAATAAATTGCTCAAAGCCTTCTGCTTTATACAAACTAGATAAAAGATCCGCCTTTTTTGCTGATGAAAATGATAATGCACAATCATTATTTTCAATTTTGCTTTGAAGCCATAGTCTTTCTTCTGGTTCAGCATGTTGAATTTCGAAACCGATATGGCCAATATACACTTTCATTAAATATTGAATTGCAGCTAACCCATCTGATAATTGTCCCTTCTTCTCTGGACAAATAATTTCTGCTGGGATTTCCTTCACATCTTCTTCTGTTAAACCATAGTAAGACAAAGTGAGAATATCGGATGGAGCTTGTTTTTCTAATGGATAAATATTTGCTTCTAAATGACCATTTGTGCGAATATTTTCCGCTAGTTTTAACACGTCTACAAGCTTCTTCATTTTATTAATAACGAATGTCGGCGAATACTCTTGCTTTGGTAGCTCTTTATTATGTTGGGTTATTTCTAATTGTGGAGCTCCCCATGCTGCAAATAACTCTTGTAAGCTTTCGTCAACTAAAGCCGCATCAGTCAAATACAAATCATACTGTTCTAACAAATAACCTAAGTTAGGTCCAAAGACATCATGCCACGAGCTAGTTGTATTATTCATACTTTCACATCCCTTATAATCAAGTTAAACTATATAAATTGATGGTTGAATTTTTCCTCTTTCTTAGAGCAAACCTACCCATTGCCAGTACGTTAAGCTGAAAATGATAATTAAGATATAACCTGCGATAGTAATTGGAATACCGGATTTCAAAAGGTCTTTTGTTGTAAATGCACCTGTTCCATATGCAAGCATATTTTGTGGTGCACTTACTGGTAATAAAAATCCAAAGCTGACAGCAAATTGTTGAATTAATACAAGCCCTGGTCCATTAAAGGACGTTGGTTCCATTGACATCACGAGTGCAATAACAATTGGAATGAAAGCAGAAGATAAGCTTGTTGCACTTGCAAAACCTAAATGGATTAAAATATTAAATAAAGTTAGTACCATAATAATGAAAATAAGTGGCATACTAGTTAATCCAACAGCTTCTAATGTTTCTTGAGACAACCATGATGCACCATGAGTTTGTAATAATACCGTTCCTAACGAAATTCCGACTGCGAATACGATAATAGTTCCCCAAGGAATTTTACTTTCCACTTCTTTCCACGTGAAAATTCCAATACCAGGAAACAGCATAAAAGCAACAGCAGCAATGGTAACTGTAGTAGAATCAAATGGATGGAGGATTCCTTCCGTTGCCCATAGTACTAATAGTACTAGTGAGATTATGATTAATCGTATTTCTTTTGATGAAATCTTTCCTAACTCTTTTAATTGAGCACTTATAATTTCTTTTCCACCTTGTAATTCTCCGATTTCAGGTTTAATGAGCTTGTTCATAACAAAGAATAAGATAACAGACATGATAATGGACCAAGGTCCAGCGTATAACAACCATTGTCCCCATGTAATATTAGAACCAAATGATTGTTCCATAAATCCTAAAGCAACCATGTTTTGCGCAGCTGCAGTTTTAATACCAATGTTCCAGATAGAAATGGATTGAACAGCTGTTACAATAAGTAAAGCCGACAATCTACTTGTTTTTGGAAGACTGAAAGCTGCTACAATTCCCATAAGAATCGGAATGATTGTACCTGCACGTGCTGTTGCACTTGGTACGAATAAGGCAAGAATGATACTAACCACAATCGTTCCAAAAACTAAGCTGCTCGTTTTTGTCCCTACTTTTGACATAATGAATAAGGCCAGACGTTTATGCAATCCTGTTATTTCCATGGCAGCAGCGATGAATAGGGCTCCTGCCACAAGTCCTACAGCCGAAGAGCTAAATCCACCAAGTGCTATTTTTAATGCACCTTGACTTGTATAAATTACGGATGGATCCTCGATCGTTGGTGCAAGTCCTATAAAAACAGTAATTAATACGATAATAAGAGCAGCACTTACTGCATATGACACCGCTTCAGTCACCCAAAGAATGACTGCTAATGCTAATATTGCCAGCGCCCTTTGTCCTGCAATTGGAAGACCATCAGGATTGGGAAGCATAACGATAATAAAAAATACTGCGAATGCGAGGCAAATGGATATTAATTTTTTCTTTTCCACTTTATTTCCCTCCTTTTGTATTTACAATAATATTGTAAACTATAAAAAAATGTTGAAAGCGCTTAACAAAGTTAACTAATCACTTTCATTAGTTACAGAAGTATTAAATAGTTCGTCTGATTTTTTCGTAAGCCGACTAACAATTTATCATTTTACAATGTGGATAGGGTTTCCTAGTTCGACTTCTGCTGTTTCCATCACTATTTCCCCAAGAGTTGGGTGGGCATGAATGGTTAAGGCTAAATCTTCTGCTGTTAATCCTGCTTCAATCGCTAATGAAAGCTCAGCAATCATATCTGAAGCACTTGGCCCAATAATTTGTCCTCCAATTACAACTCCATTATCTTTTCTAGTGATCAGTTTAACGAAGCCTTCTGTTTGGTTGAGTGCAATCGCTCTTCCATTAACAGCAAATGGGAATTTTGCACTTTTAGCTTCTATCCCTTTTTCTTTCGCAGTTTCTTCTGTAAGACCTACAACCGCTATTTCTGGTTCTGAGAATACGACGGCTGGAATACAAGAATAATCGACAACTGCCTTTTCTCCCGCAATCGCTTCAGCAGCCACTTTTCCTTCATAGGAAGCTTTGTGGGCAAGTTGCGGTCCAGCTACAATGTCCCCTATTGCATAAATATTTTGTACGGAAGTTCTGCATTGTTTATCTGTTTTAATTAATCCTTTAAGATCAATTTCTACGCCAATTTCTTTTAAACCCATTTGGTCTGTATTCGGTTTTCTTCCAACGCTCACAAGTAAATAATCTGCTTGTAATGTTTTTTCTTCCCCATTTATTTCAAACGTAACCTCGACTGCATTTTCTACCTCTTTCGCATTTTTTACGAAGGCTTTTGTAAATATTTCAACACCTTTTTTCTTCATGTTTCGCTTCACAATAGAGGTAATCTTATTATCCATTCCATTGAGAAGATCACTCTGTCCCTCTAAAATCATTACTTTCGTACCAAAATTAGCATAGACTCCAGCTAGTTCAATTCCAATTACGCCTCCACCAACAACGACTAAACTCTTCGGAATTTCCATTAAATTTAAAGCACCTGTAGAATCAATGATTCTATTTGAAAATTTCATAGCAGGCAATTCAATTGGATGAGATCCAGTTGCCACAATCGCATGTTTAAAACTAATTGTTTTTACTCCTTCACTGCTGCTAACTTTCACTGTATTAGCATCAACAAAAGCAGCTGTACCTTTCACGATTTCTACTTTATTTCCTTTTAAAAGCGTTCCGACTCCACTTGTTAATTTTTTTACAACACCGTCTTTGAAAGCTTGGACCTTTGAAAAGTCCACCTCTACCTTATTAACTGAAATACCAAATACATCTAGATTTTGAGCTTGATGAAAGTGATGGCCTGCTGTAATCAGTGCTTTTGATGGAATACAGCCTACGTTTAAACAAACCCCTCCAAGGTTTTCTTTCTCAACAATTGTAACTTTTTGTCCCAACTGTGCAGCACGAATCGCTGCTACATATCCTCCTGGTCCAGCTCCAATTACAATTGTTTCTGTTGAATGAAGTTCATTTGCGTTCATTTTTCATCCTCCAATTACATTTATTTTGTTCACAAGAGCGGTATCTCTTAATTCAACCTCGATTAAGCGCTTTCAAATTATTTAAAAAAAACATTCATGTGAACAATTGATAGAATCATATTTCTGATCTAAATGTAATGAAATAATTCTTGCATTTCTATAATTCGTAAATTAAGAAAGTAAATATGTAATTATCGAAAGGAATCATATGCCTTCCTATCACTATGAAGTGAGTATAGCCAAAAAAAGACAAGTTCAATAAAGTTTGCTCACTATTTCACTTACTTTAATTACATAATTTTCATTAGTTACACTTTATTCTTTTATGACTAAAAAAAAAGTATGATCAATTTGTAAGAAATAGCCGGCTAAGACGTTCTTCATAACAACATGTGAATAATTTCACAAACTACTTTTTTTGGAGGAACATTCTATGAAACTATTTGAAATAATCCAATCAACCTTTACAAACATGGACATTGTTAGTTCTATTACATCAACCATCTTTATCATTTTATTAGGTTTCTTCTGCCGCAAAAAAGGCATATTTAATGAAAATGTAGGAAAGATGCTGTCAAAGGTTGTCTTAACTGTTGCACTTCCTGCTTTAGCATTTAACTCTTTTATGACAAATATTGATCAAAAATCCTTGTCTGAGGGAATGAATATTTTAATTTGGGGACTACTTATTTATGTCATTTTAATTCTTATCTCTAAACCGATGTACCTTAAATATGAAGGTAATAAACAGGATACTTTACGCGTTTTAACAATCTTTGGTTCAACTACTTTCTTTGGTATTCCGATTGTGGGTGCTATATACGGAGCTGAAGGAGTCCTTTACGCTTCCATATTCAATATTGGTTATCGTATTTTCCTATATTCATATGGTTATATCAAAATGAGTGGATTAAAAATGGAGGCAAAAAACATTAAGGAAATGTTTTTAAATCCAATTGTTATTGCAACATTTCTAGGATTGTTTATTTGGATTTTCCAAGGTTCATTACCACAAGTGACGGTTACAACTGCTGATGGTGCGCAAGCACAATTTGCTTTTCTAAGACTTGACCAGACTGCTGTTTGGCTCTTTAAACCAATGACTTATTTAGCAGGACTTGCCTCTCCGCTCGCTTGGCTTTCTATTGGTTCAACTCTTGGTGCTGTTCAGTTTAAAACTGCCGTTTCTGACCGGACATCTTGGGTATACAGCTTAAACAAAATTGTTCTTGTTCCTATTATCAATATTGTATTGTTAGCTATTCTTTCACTAACAGGCATTCTAACAATGAGTCAAATTGGCCTAGGCGTTATTGTCATTATGATGGCTGCACCAACTGCTACTGTAGCAGCTGCATACGCTATTAGTTTTGATAAAGATGCAATTCTTGCTTCTAATGCATCTTTACTTTCAACCATCACTGCAGTAATTATGATTCCAGTTTGGATCATTATTCTTAATCTCATTAGTCATTTAAGTATTTTTTAATAAAACAAATTTACGAACAAAAGGAGACATAAATCATGGCACTTAAAGTAGTTTGTTACGGTGTACGAAAAAACGAAGTTAAATTCTTCAATCGACTAAATAAATATAACTTTGATTTGTATTTAATAGAAGATTTATTAAATCATGAAAATATTGATACAGCCAAGGGAATGGATGCTGTTGTTTTAAGAGGAAATTGCCTGGCAGACGAACAAAATATTAATAAAATGAAAGAGTATGGGGTTAAATATCTGTTTACACGAACAGTTGGTTATAATCATATTGACTTACAAGCAGCCGCAGATTGTGATATGCATGTAGCAAGAGTTCCTTCATACTCTCCGAATGCTATCGCTGAGCTGTCATTAACACTTGCAATGTCTCTATTAAGACATACTGCTTACACAACAAACAGGACCGCTCAAAAAGATTTCACTGTAGATGGCGTTATGTTCAGTAAAGAAATTAGAAATTGTAAAGTCGGTATTCTTGGTACTGGTAAGATTGGTTTAACTGAAGCGAAACTGTTCAAAGGACTAGGTGCCGAAGTTCTTGGATATGATTTATTCCCAAGTGATGAAGCGAAAAAACACGTGACCTTTATGGAATTAGACGATTTGCTAAAAGAGAGCGATATCGTAAGCTTACATGTACCTTATTTTCCTGGAAAAAATGATAAAATGGTAAATGCTGATTTCATCGCAAAAATGAAGGATGGTGCCATTTTAATTAACACCGCTCGTGGCGAATTACAGGATAATGAGGCAATTCTAGAAGCACTTCAATCACATAAACTAGAAGGCTTCGCAACAGATGTCTTTGCAAATGAAGCAAGTATTTTCTTTCAAAAATTTGATGGAAAGAAGAAAAATCTAGACCCAACAGTAAAGGCTTTAGTAGATTTGTATCCTCGTGTTCTTGTTACACCGCATGTAGGTTCAAATACTGACGAAGCACTATCTAATATGATTGAAACAAGCTTCGAAAACTTAAACGATATGATCACATTAGGCACAACACATAATGCCATCGACTTACCTAAAAAACGTGAGCTAGTTTTTTAGAAAACCGCTACGTGTCATACTAAGGTAAATTGAATGTACCCGGTGAATAAACAGATTTCCTATTCTTAGTTCTTATCCGTAACTTTTAAAGAAAAGCGCAAGCTTCCTTTGCGCGGCGTATAGACTGGAGCGTCAAGTTATCTTCTCCACTGCAATTTTTACTTTCTTAACATACAAAAAGGATCTATTTCACCCTTCGTTATACGAGAAACGAAGAGCTGAAATAGATCCTTTTCATTTATTTAAACGACTTAATTACATGCTCTTTCTCTGGGACAATCTGATAAACAGTAATGGGGCGCCCGACTGTTAAATACTTTAATTCTTCCCTTAGATAGCCCAGTTCATTTAAGTACAGTAAATATTTTTTTGTTGAAATACGTGATATGTCAATTAACTTTGCAATATCTTCTGTTGAGAAATAACCCGTTTGTTGCTCTACAACACGTAAAATCTTCTTTAATGTTAATTTGGATAATCCTTTTGGCAGCGTTGAAGCTAAATCATCATCAGAATGCAATGACGGCTTTCCTTCTTTTATTAATAATTGATCCAGTGTCTCCTGATCTGCTTCCTTTAATTTAGTAGTTAATGAATAATAATGACTAAATTTCTCCATAGCAAGTTTAAATCTTTCATAAGTGAAGGGTTTAATTAAGAAATCAATAACGCCATACTCAAGAGCTTTTTTTATTGTAGGAATGTCATTTGCTGCTGTAATCATAATAATCGGTATGGAAAGCTGTTTTTGACGAATAGTTTGTAAAAATTCAATTCCTGTTTCTCCTGGTAAGTAAACATCAAGTAAAATTAAATCTGGTTTATTTTTATTAAGTACATTCCATAATTCAGATATACTCCTAACAGATGCAACTATTCTAAAACCGCCATAGCGCTCAACAAATTGTTGATTGATCATGGCAACCATAGGATCATCTTCTACTATGATGACTTCAATCATTGCTATTCCCCCGTTTGTAAGGCACTTCAAT
The DNA here is from genome assembly GCF_036965245.1 of Neobacillus drentensis. Taxonomy (GTDB): domain Bacteria; phylum Bacillota; class Bacilli; order Bacillales; family Cytobacillaceae; genus Neobacillus; species Neobacillus drentensis_G. The sequence goes on along the minus strand of NZ_JBALPG010000025.1, from coordinate 74,401 downwards.
CCGGAAAATACTCCCTTTTCCAAGTTTTGATTGGACGTCAACCATTCCATGATACCGGTTTACAATTGATTGCACAGCATCTAAGCCATAGCCTCTTTTTTCACCTTTAGTTGAAAAGCCTCGTTCAAATATCTTTTCTAATAATTCCTCTTCAATACCTTCGCCTGTATCTTGTATTTCACAAATGATTACTTCTTCGTCTTCATCATAGCATAAAAAGAGTCTTACTTGTTTTTTTACGGATAACGCAACCGCTTCTTTGGCATTATCTAATAACACACCCATTGATAAAAGAAAATCATGAAGAAGCTCACCCATTGTCATATTTGGAAATTGAGAATCTGAATCTATTTTTAACTCTACACCTTGCTCTTTTAATTCACTCGATTTTCCAAGTAAGAAACCCGCAACAGCAGGGGATTTTATTTTATCCGTTACAAATCCAATCTCATGACGATAGTCAGCATTCAATACTCGAATAAAATGAGTAACATCCTCATATTTCCCTAATTCGATTAAACCTAGTATCGTATGCAGCTGATTCATAAATTTATGATTTTGTGCACGTATAGAATCTACATATTGTTCTGTCCCACTCAGTTCTCGAATAAGCTGCAGCATATCTGATTGATCCCTAATGGTGGCTACTGCTCCATAAATTTTTCCTTTTACATAAATAAGCTTAATACTCACAATTAGCTCTAGCTGATTAACGACAATTACACGGTTGGAAATCGATTCTTCTGTTTCAAAAACTTCTTTAAATAACAGGGAGAAGATATCTTTAGTAAGATAACCATCCTGCATATACTCTTCCGTAAATTTTGCCTTTTCCATAACCTCAGAAAAATTATGGTTATACAGAAGAACCTTTTGATCTGGGGCAACAGCAATAATCCCTTCACTAACTGAATCTTTAATGATCTCCCGTTCTTTCATCCTTGCAGCAATTTGCTTTGGCTCAAGTCCTAAAAGAGTTTTCTTTAGTTGATTAGCTAAGTACAAAGCTCCTAATAATCCGACAAAAAGACCTACGCCTAACCCTATATAAATGGTTTTCTGAGCATTCCATAGCTCTTGGTTAATCGTTTCCTGTACATAACCTATACAAACTATTCCTACTTGCTCGCCCTTCTCATTCCATATTGGAGTAAAAAAACGAGTACCTTCTCCCAATATACCTTGTTCTCTTGAATAGTGTTCAACACCATTACTTGATTTTCTAGCATCTTCAATATTTGAAAACGGTTTTCCTATTACACTCTTATCAGGATGTGATAAACGAATGAACTGATTATTGAGTACAACAATAAAGTTCACCTTTGTGTTTTTCATTACGTCCATTGTATAATCTTGAACAATAGAACTAAACGAATCGCTGCTTACTTCACTAATTACACGAGGATCCTTTGCCACTACTCTTCCTATATCTTTTAGTTTCTCTTTTACCATCTCATTTTCTCTTTGAATCACATACCTATGTAAAAGTGCTGCTGATGCTACCAATGAGACGAAAACAGACAATAATACAAGCAATGTCGTCATTTTTTTTAAAGATAGTCTTGATAGCCATTTTCTTTCAATCATCGTCAAAATCCCCTATATTTTTTATGATATTTATTTTAGCAAAAGTTGAAGGTATATATGATGGAGAATTGTCAACAAAGCGAAACCTTAATAGTGTTATCTTTTAAGATGTTTATATACGAAACAAAAAAGCAGCCATATCCGTCTGCCAATTCCCCCTTTTATGTTAACATCTATGTGATGATTAGACCTACCCCGCAATCGCTCGGCTTACATAATGTACATAATGCTTGGATGCTATATCAGGTTCGCGGCATAGAGCTGCACTTGACTTACAATAATCATTCCGTTCAATCGTAAAAGCCGTGTCCATATGCTATTCATTTCATATAAAAATAAAAAGTCGACTCCTTTTAATCCTATTTTAAAGTGCATCAAAGTCATTTTTCATATATAAATAAGTACATTTTCTAAAAAGAAATATAGAACTCGAAACAGGTAGTTTTTTCTCTATTAAAGCAGCTTTATTTGAAAGTTTAAGAACTAAGAGAGTGAAGAGTCGTATGGCGGGAGTTTGCTGTCACATCAAACAGTCTATTGAAAACTCCTAACTGGGAATTGTTTTAATATTAGAAAATTAAAGGAATATGTAAAAGGGATGAGAGAATTAAATAAAAGCCAATCTTGATTGCCCTGTCTGAATGAGGCCTGCTTTCAGACTTGATCTTGCTTTTTTTGCCTCGCCATGTCCAAATGCGACCCGTATTCAGACTTGTTCTTGCTTTTTCCACCTTGTCCTGTCCGAATGAGACCCGCATTCAGACAGGATTTTGCTTTTTGTACCTTCCCCTGTCCGAATAAGACTCGTATTCAGACTTGATCTTGCTTTTTTTACCTTGACCTGTCCGAATGAGACACGTATTCAGACAGGATCTTGCTTTTTTCCCTTCCCCTGTCCGAATGATACTCGCATTCAAGCTCCAGACATAAAACCCGTAAGAAATGATATGGTTTCAGGATAATTAATGCGGAAACCGCTTCTATTTATGGTAAGGTTCTTCATAACACATCTAATTGAGGTTTTAGGATTAAATTAAAAGTTTCTGCAAGTCTACTATTCTTCTCTATCTAGTAATGCTTTATACATGTGCTACCATACACGTCATTTTCCCATTAAAAACAAATTCACCAAATTTATCTGGAAGAAAGAAGTGCATTCCTTTAGATAAAATATACTTTTCTCCATCCTTTTCTAATGTACCATTTCCTTCAATAACACTATATAAGCAAAATGGATTTATTTGCTCACAAGTAAAGGCTTCATTTATTTCATATTTTTTAACCGTAAAGAATTCACTGCTTATCAATGTTGTTATTATGTTTGAATTTATTTCCTTTTTAATAATGGATGTCTTTGTATTTGTAAAAGGAACAGTACTTACATCAATTGATTGCTTTATGTGTAAATCGCGGTACTGCCCATTTTGATCTTTTCTATCATAATCGTACAATCTATACGTTGTATCTGAGCTTTGTTGTACCTCTAATACTACCGTTCCTTTACAAAGAGCATGTATTGTTCCACTTGGTACATAAAAGAAATCACCCTTCTTTATTTTCACCTTTCGAAGAAGTTTATCCCACAGTTTATTATTTATCATCTCTACTAATTCTTCTTTTGTTTTTGCATGATGACCATAAATAAGTTCTGAATCTTCTTCACAATCAAGAACGTACCAGCATTCTGTTTTTCCTAGTTCTCCGTTTTCATATTCATTTGCATATATATCATTTGGATGAACTTGAATAGATAAATCAGCATTTGCATCTAAAATTTTTACTAATAATGGAAACTTATCACCTTGTAAATGACCGAACAATTCACGATTCTTATTCCATAATTCACTTAACGTCTTACCTTTATATACCCCATTCATAACAATAGATTCGCCGTTTTTATGTGCTGATATGGCCCAGCATTCCCCTACCTGATTACCTTCTATGTCATAATCAAACATCATTTGGAGCTTTTTCCCACCCCATATCCGATCTTTAAATACTGGTTGTAAAAATAATGGTTCATTTTTCATCTTTTTATTACTCCTTATTAGTCCATTATTCATTATGTAACTTCTATTACCATTTCTGATTTATGGAAATTTTTTAATCTAAATAACAAGATTGAAACCATAATTATTCCAAATGGAAATAAATAAATTGCAACATTAAATGTTAATAGGTTTACAATGTGCCCAAATGCAAAATTGAAAATAATATCAAAAATCGTTGCAGCACTGACAATAATACTTGTGGCGTATACAATTGCCTTTGGAAAATACTCTTTAATTAATAAAATTAACCCTGGATAAATAATAGAGAAAAACAAACCTGAGCTAGAAATTAACAAAGCGCCTTTATTTGTAAAAACTACACCGAAAATATATAGAAAAGATCCAAAAATGGAACATAAAAATAAGACAGAAATAATATTAAATTTGTCCATTAAATATCCACCAAACAATCTTCCTACTGTAATTAATACAAAGAATAGTGATAATAACGATGTACTTATTTCGAAATTCATTCCTAATATTTCGTTTGTATAGGATACAAAGTAGTTCATCGTGCCGTGCTCTGCGATAAAATAGAACCCAAGCAATAAAATAAGCATGCTTCCTGTCTTAGAGAAGATAATTTCTTTCCAGCCAATAGAATGATTCTTTGTTCCCATTTCAACTTCTAAAGTCGGTACATCGATAAAGTGATATATTGCAAGAATAAGAATAGATACAATAGCAAGCATTAAATAAATAATGCGCCAATTATCATTTGTAGATAAAAAATACCCTATTCCTGTTTGACTTAAAGAAACTCCTAATCCGTAAAAAAAATGCAGCAAATTAAGTAGTATTCCTTGATATAAAGCAAAGACCAGAGGTGTTGTAATATTTAAATAAATATTAATATATGCCGCTGAACCTGTAATAAAAAAAATAGATAAAATAAGAGCTATGTATGATTTAGCTATTGTCATTAGCAATAATGATAAAATAAAAATAAGTAACCCTATTTGAATTACCTTCTTGGCCTTTAGTCTCTTACCTAATTGACCAGCCAATAATGTAAATACAAGTACTCCTCCATAACTAATACCTACTAATGCCGATGACTGTTCTTTCCCTAATGAAAAACTATTTTCATATATAGGTAATAAAATCCCTCGTAAGCTATCAGAAACTGCTAAGGTAAGCATTGTAATAAAAAATACGCTAACTGACACAATATGTTTTCCCTTCATAAGTACCCCTTCTATAAAATCCTTCTTGATTTTCCTTATATTTTTTAATTAAATTGCATATTAAAAGAGTCTCCCCTAATAGATTCAGAAAACAATCATTTATTACCTTTCCTTTTATTATCGCTAATAAAGGGTTGTTTTCGAGGAGAGACTCTAATCAAATAATTATCGCGCTGTTATTATTTTTAACTATTCTAGAAGAATAGATTAGAATTTTACTTTGTAAGTTTGAAATTCTGATGGGCGAACATTTGAAATGCAAATCATTTTATTCTCTAGCTTCATTTGTTGTATTTCCGCTTCTTCCTTCGCATTTGTCATTACAACCTCTTTTGCAAACGGAAGATTAATTTGTACATTTTCCACATTTGCTGACCCTGTATTATAAATACGGAAGACAATTTCGTTACCTTTTTCAGCTTTTTTCATCGTACTTAAAATAATGTTTTCATTTTTTATTTCAATAAAGCTTTGACTTCGTGGTAATTTGCCGCCCGATGTTTCTAAAATCTGATTATAATAAGGGCTTACACTAAATAACTTTGATTCACGCCCTACTAATCCTTCACTATAATTACCATCGTGGGTAAACATACTATAGTCACATTCAAAAATACCTAGCATTTGTCCTTCTTTAACTGTTAGCTCTACACCACTAACGCGTCCTGGGCGAATATTTATATTTGTTTTTCCTAAATGCCCAACTGCACGTAATAATGTTAAAGCAATTGTGCTATTATCTATGATTTCATACTCAGGCAGCCCTTTATTTAAAATACTAACGCCTAGTTTTCCATCAGATAAATCAACAAATCCTTGTTGAGGATAAATTGGAAGTGGCTTTTCATTGTATCCTTTTTCTTTCCAGTCTTTCACATCAATATTGTTTGGTCGAGCTAATACACCGAAGTGATCTTCTGCGTGTGAATATTCACTATATATTGCTGTCGGGAACATCGCACGGATTCTATGATTAGATGCTTTATTTTCAATCTCAGAGTGAATATCTACACGTTTTGAATTAGCACGTAATGTATAAGTAAACTTAAATCCACAAGTTATCACTTCTTCACTACGTATATCTATTTCATGATTTAGTTCTTTCGGAACGACTAAATCATAGTGAACATCGTATGCCACTTCATACGCATTTTGATGTTTTAATTCAATTGTTGCTTCTACATTTCTTGAATCAACAGTAACATCACAATTTGCTGGCGCATAATTGTACTCATCTCCAGAGTCTCCCTCATCAACGATGACGTTACAATCTTTAAACCACGTTGCATTTTGCTTGTTAAAAATATCAAAAGAACCGTTCGTATTGATTTTTATCTTTACATATTCATTTTCCATTCCATTTTCAAAAACAGATACCTGCTTATCTAATTCTTTTGTAGATAACTTTACATCTTGAATATCTAAAACACTATATCCGCCAGCTGGTAAAAAGTTTGCATTTACTAAAATGCGATTACGATATACCCACACGCGCTTACCTTTCATGGCTACATTAATATTCATTGTTGCCAAATCAAATTTTTCTTGGGAGTTAATTTCGTACGTAATTTCTTCATTTTTATCATCAACTAATTTAAAATCTTTAGAATCAGTAAAACATTCAAGTTCAATAATATCGTTTCGTTTAAATGGTAGTGTATTGTACACTAATAATGGTTTTCCGGTAATAGTAGAGTGATCTAAGTTATGCTCTACAAATTTTGTATTCATTCGTAGTACTGCTCGATTAATTTGTTCTACTTTCTTAATACGAGCCGATACGTCATCGTGCACTTCATCAGTACAACATGTACAAATAGAATCATGTGTATGATTTTTAAATAAGTTTTTCCAGGCTCCATTAATGACTTCATTCGGATAAATGCCTCCGAAAACAAATTCATTTTGGCACCCTTTCCCTGCTATATATTCAAAGCTCTTAATTGGTTCTATAATTTGCTCTAACTGAACTTCTTGCAGTTTATTTCCTTGTTTAATATCCATACGAGAAGATGAAATACCAGCATGAATTCGCATATCCTTTGAATTTCGCAACTCACCTTTTAATATCCCTAATTCTTGATTTTTAGCATCTTCTTCTAAACAATCAAATAATCGTTCAAAGTTACTAAGCTCCACTATCACATCTTTGTTTTCTTTTTCCCATTTTTCATTTATTTCTTTAACTAAATCTGTCATCTTAGGATGTAACGCTGCGTGATCTGAACCTGACATTAATAAAATATTGTCGCCAGGAAAACGACTTTTAATGCGTTTATACGTTTCATCTAAATGTGCCTCTGCCTCATTAGCTGTAAAGGGTAAATAACGGTTGTAACCATACCCTAAAGGTAAATGTAATGTTACTATTTTCGTTCCGTCTGCACCTTCCCATAAAAATAGTGCATCATCTGTATCATCCCATGAAACACCTCGCCAGATGATTGTTTTTTCTAAGCCCAGTGATTTCATTATTTGAGGTATTTGTGAAGCCTGTCCAAAGGAGTCTGGTAAATATCCAAGCTCCATTGAATGACCAAATCGTTCAGCAATTGAAATACCTATTAATAGATTACGAAGAACCGATTCACCACTTGCTAAATACTCATCTGGCTGTGTATACCAAGGACCAACAAATAATCTTTTTTCTTTAATTAATTTCTTTAATCTTTCTTCATTTTCTGGCTTAATTTTAATATAGTCTTCTAATAAAACCGTTTGCCCATCTAGTGTAAAAAATGTGAAATCTTCATTTGTTTCTAATACATCTAATATATGATCTACAACATGTATTAAACGAACACGAAATTCTTCAAACGTTTTATGCCATTCTCTATCCCAATGTGTATGGTTAACTAAATGTAATGTTTTTTTCATTCTAATTTTGTAGACAATCATTCTTAATGTTTGTCTATATCCTCCAACTTATTTATAAGACTAATTATTCTGTTATTTTAGGCTTTGTTAAAGTACAACGTTTATAATGGCTCTTATTTGTTTCTTTATAAAATCAAACTGTATTGGAAACAAAACCTTTATAAAACAAGGAGCTCAAAATGATAGAGCTCCTATATATTTTTTTTATGCGTTTACAAAGTCTTCTTCATCATCCATATAGAATTCTTCTTCTTCCTCAACAGCACCATCTTTTCTTAAAAATATTGTTGCTGCTGTAATAAATCCTGCCCCAACAGCAATTGCTAAAAGGTAAATTGGCCAGTTTTGTACAGCAAACCATCCATAAAAACCACTAATTGGTGCTTCATTGACTGCTCCAAACCCTACACCAATACTAGCTGCTAACGCACAACCAATAACGTTAATAGGAATAACCTTAAGTGGTGATTCAACTGCGAATGGAATTGCTCCTTCACTGATTCCTACTAAGCCCATGATTAATGAAGATTTACCGGCTTCTCTTAAACTACTATTATATTTTGATTTTGCGATAATTGTTGCTAACCCTAAACCGATAGGAGGTACAATAATTGCTATTTGAGCTGCTGTGTTTGGCGCATAAATACCAGATGCTAATAGTGCCATCGCTGTTGTAACAGCTGCTTTATTTACAGGACCACCTAAATCAAAACCAACCATAGCACCTACAATTGCTGCCATAAAAATAAGGTTTCCACCAGATAAACTTGTTAGCCAGTTTTCCAACCCAGTATTTAAGTTTGCAAATGGAATACCTACAACATAATTGATCATTAAAACAGTGATTAACGTACCAAATACAGGAACTAAAAATACCGGTACAAGTGAAGAAGCAACTTTAGGAACTTTTACATATTTTTTAATTAAATAACATGAGTAACCTGCAATTAATCCTGCTGCTAATGCTCCAAGAAATCCAGCATTTAAGTTTTTAGCTAACATACCACCAATTAAACCAGGTGCAATACCCAGCTTGTCTGCTACTGAATAAGCAATAAATCCTGAAATTACTGGTAACATTAGTCCTAAAGCTAAGCCGCCAAATCCATCTAAACTGTGAAATAAACGAATTAGACTATTTGTACTTTCTGCATGAGAGGCATCCCATATATCAGTAATGTTATAAAAATTTGCACCAATACGAGCAACTGCCATTAACATAGCACCAGCAATGACTAACGGTATCATGTATGATACACCTGTTAATAAATGTCTTTTTAAATCATTTAAAAATTGCTTCATTGTCATAATGTTCCCTTCTATAGGTAATTATTTTTATATTTGACTAATTGCTTCTTCAATAATTTTTTGTGCATTTTTAATTGGTGCAGCAACCGGAACTTCAATACATTTTTTCCCTTTAAAACGTTCTGGCTCACGAACCTTTGTATCTACCGCAAAAATAATTACATCTGCAACAGCTACTTCACGATCTGTAATTTTATTCTCTATTCCTGTCGCACCTTGTGTTTCTACCTTCATAATGTGCCCCATTTGTTTTGCTGCTTTTTTTAATGCCTGAGCCGCCATAAATGTATGAGCTACCCCCGTTGCACATGCTGTAACTGCCAAAATTTTTCTTCTCATTGTACTTACCTCCAAATTAAATAAATTGTTCTTCTATTTCTGCTTGTTCATTTAATATTAATGCATCATAGATTTCTTCCTTTGTTGTGGAATCTAGTAATTTACTTACAAAGGCTTCATCTATTAACTGACCTGCTAGTGTTGATAAAATTTTTAAATGAGTATCATTTTGATCTTTTTCTTCAATTGCTAATAAAAAAATCAATTTTACTGGTTTTTTATCTAGTGAATCCCAATCAATGGCATCTTTCACTTTAACGATGATACAAGAAGTCTTCTTTACGGCTTGTGATTTGCCATGAGGTATTGCAATTTGTTGCCCTACACCTGTTGTGCTCTGTTCTTCGCGTGCAAGAACAGATTGTAAAAATTCTTTATCACTACTAACAATTCCCATCTGATACAAAAGTTCTGCAAGTGATTGTAAGCATTCATTTTTACTGTTAGCTTCAAAATCTACTAAAATAGCTTCTTTATTAAAAATTAAACTTAAATCCATTATGATTAATCTCCTTTGTTATGCATTAAAAATGAATACATCTCATTACTATTTCGAATTTTTTTCACTTTTTTAAGCCATTCCTTGCTGGACGTCCAGTTATGGATAGATAAATACACATCTTCTAATTCATTTAATACTTCGTGATTTACCATGATTAAAAAAATCACCTGAACTTCTACATCATCCCAATCGATAGGATGTTCTAACGTACATAGTAAAATGCCTGGTTTAGTTACATATTTGGGATTTGCATGTGGTAACGCAAATGGTGCATTAGCCGTGCTGCCCTTTTCTTCTCTTTTTAAAACACTTTGTAAAAAGGTAGGTTGCACATATCCTTTCGATAAAACATACTCAGACAAATAAGATAATACTTCTTCTTTCGTATTTACATTTACATGAGGTAATAACAGTTCTTGTTGAAACAATTGATTTAGCACTTTATTTTTTTGAGTATTTTCTTTTACTTTGGCAATTTTATGTGAAAATTGACGAACCTTTTTTAAATCCGCAGCTGAAATGAAAGGAGATATTTTAATTACTTCATGCTTGGTGTTAGTTAAAGAAATAGATGAGATAATAAAATCAATATCATGTCGGTTCTCATAATCAGAAAGATTTATTACTGAAATAACATCTACAATTTCAATATTGGCAAAGTTATGTTTTATTTTAGTCGCTATTAATTGAGAACTGCCTAAACCCGAACTACATACTACTAACACACGAAGTACATCTATTTTTTGCCCCTGTTTAGTTCGTTCCATAGCTCCGCCAAAATGTAATGCCAAATAGGCGAGTTCATTATCATCAATTGTTATATTGTAGTAATCGCATAGTACCTTTGAACAAATAGAAGCAACTTGAAATGCTACTGGATACTGTTTCTTTATTTCCTGGGTATATGGATTATGAATGAATAATCCATGTTTTAATCTTTCAATGGCAGGCCTTAAATGTAACAATAATCCTTTTCTACATTCATCATCTAAGTAAATTGACATACCTAAATACCAACTTGCCTCATCTAACATCCCATTTACTACTTCATGTAAACCTTTTGTCTGTACATTTGATTCAATTAAGTAATCAACATTTTCCGTACTGATAAGATTCGCCTTTGATCCTATTAGATGAAGTGTAATATATGCACTTTCACACTCCGGAAAATTTACATTAAAAATAGATTCAACTTGTTTTACAAACTGTTCAGATAACTGATATTCTTTATACAACTTCAGACTATCTAAATCCGCACTTTGGATTGAATTTCCATCTTTTACACGTTCAATTGCTATTATGATATGAACAATTAATGATACGTACGAATAGTCACTTAACTGATACCCCATTTTATTTTCAAGATTTTTAACTTCCTTCATTAGTTGTTCTATTTGAAGAATTGAGATATCCTTTAATAAAAATTCATCTAGTAAAGAATATAATTCACGGGCATCTATTTCACTGCTAAGCATAATATGGCGTGATTCTTGATTAGATAACACTCTTGAAAGAAGACTCCGTAACCCCACTTCACTTCCTTGTAATTTCATTCCACGATTGGGAGTTTTAATAAGTTTTACTCCATACTGAATAAGTAATTTTTCAACTTGAACAATATCGTTTTCAATTGTTTTTTTACTAACAAAAATTTCATCTGCTAACGCATGCATCGTTACATATGTAGAATTATTTAATAACCGCTTCATTATATAAATCTGACGCTGTTCTGGAGAGTTCGGAACTACTTTTTGATTACTTGTAGTAATTTGGAGGATTGTTTTACTGATGTCCTTACTTCCTTGAATTGAAATTCCGACACGCGGTTTTCTAATTAATTCCAATTCAAACGCCTTCAAAGTACTCTCAAGACTATTTAATTCCTTAATAATAGTCTTTTCTGATATACCTATTACTTCTTTAATTTTCTTAATCGTAATACATTGCTCATCTAAAAATAATCGAAGAATTTCTTGGCCTCTAGAGGTTAATACCATTACTTTTCATCCTCCTCATGTCTAAATAATATAGTATGAAACGCTTTCAAAAAACCTAATATATTGGATTAATAAATATTGGATATTTTTCTACAACAACATTAATTCCCTTATATTATTACCTGATAGAGAATTTTATTGTTTTCTTAAACCAAATCTATGTTATTTTCAAAATCTTTTAATACGTTATTTCGACTAATAAAAACAGCCTTAACCAAGTATTATAAATGGTTAAGGCTAGCTTTCGTATTTACTTATGATACATTTCTCCGCGATTCTTCTAAGTAAGGTTCTTTAGATTAAGGTTTCTATAGGTGTAAACGTCTGTTCTTCTAATTTGATTTACCACTATTTGTTAATCGCAGGTTAGTTATTTATTCCTCAACATATTAGCAAGTTCATATATGGGTTTGTGCTGCTGAATGCGATAGTGACGTCCTTCCTTTTGCAAATACCCTTTATCGCAAAATTGTGCAAGCACATGTAATAAGTGTCGATAGGAGACGCCTAAAAAATCACAAACAATTACGTGTTTCTCCTTATAGACCTCTTCATCAGCGGTTTGCAAAATAAAATCTGCAAGCCGATTTTCAAGCGGGAAGGCTAGACTTTGCGAATACTTTGCAGAAAATTTTGTTGCTTTTACACTTAAAAACTTGGTTAATTCACGTAGAAATTTCGCATCTTCTAGCATTTGAGCGCGATAGCGATGAAAAGGAAGCGCAAAGCAAATGGTCTTAGTGGATGTTTGAATCCCTTTTGTATAGTACACCTCATTTAATAATTCCATTTCCCCAATATAATCATTCGTGTTGATAAAATTAATTAAGGAAACCTTCCCATTTTGATGCGTTACATAAGTTTTTGCTTTTCCTTCAATGACATAAAATAAAAAATCCGGTCGCATGCCTTCTTGAATAATCCATTCATCGCGTTTATATTCATGCACTTCTATAAACTCTTCTATCGGAAAAGAAAATAAATGCGCAATGGAGTACTCCTTCAAATACCTTTGCCTTTTCTCATTTTTATAAATTTCCATAATCCACCCCAAAAATATGAGATATCTCATATTATTGTACGTATCTCCATGATATCATGCAAACAATGAGGGGGATACAGAATGAACACACAACGCTGGATGAGTAGACAGTTTTTTAGTTTTTATATGACATGGGGCGTTTTTCTACCCTATTGGACTGGATGGATGATTCATACAAAAGGGCTTACGGTTTCACAAGCTAGTTTGATTATGAGCTTAGGTTTGGTTGCAAGAGGCCTTTCTACATTAATTGCGTTTCCTTATTTATCGAGGAAATTTAGCAGTAAAACCTTATTAAATGGGATGGCAATCGGCACACTAATTGCCATTCTGTTTAGTATTCCAGCAAGTTCCTTTGTTAGCTTACTTGTGGTAACGTTACTTTTGCATTTTTTTTACCCAACGTTGATGCCTGCTTTAGATAGCGCGGCTGGCGTACTTGCGCAAAGTAATCAATTAAGACATTACGGGAAGAGCCGCTCGTGGGGATCCATCGGGTTTGTTGTGGCCGGTATGATCTTAACCGTCTTTACAGGGACGTTTGGAGATGAAGTGATTTTATGGGCGCTGTTACTCGGCACATTGGTATTCGTGTGTCTTGGTTTTATGCGTGCACCCGTTGTTTTATCTGAAAAACCGCAAGCAGATCAAACAAAAAGAGGCGGTATGCTGAAATTATTTCGTATCAAAAACTTTGGTTTGGTGCTAGTCATTGTGATTTTACTGCAAGCGGCACACGCTTCTTATTACAGCTATGGCTATATTTTTTTACAAGAAATCCATGCACCTAAATATTTAATTGGTGTGATTATTAACATTGCCGTGATTGCAGAAATCATTTTCTTTTCCATCGCAGATCAGAGATTTCATAAATTTTCAGTAGGCTCCTTACTGACACTAGCAGCACTTGGTTCATCCGTACGTTGGATATTAATATTTGCCTTTCCAAATGTTATTGTTTTCTGTATCGCGCAAACATTGCATGCATGCTCATTTGCAATGGGGCACTATGCCTTTATGAAATATTTAATCAAAAATATTCCACATGCGCAGATTCCGAAAGTACAAGGCATGTATTCTGCGCTGGCACTTAGCTGGAGTACTGCGGTGTTCACGATGTTCGGCGGTTATTTATACGAAATCGAGCCAAGATACGCCTTTATCGGGATGATTGTTTGTACCATACCGTCGATGCTGCTTGCGCTTGTATATCGGAAATTGGAACATAAAAAGGAAGCAGCAGTTTCTATTTAGTTTGTTTATTTAAGACTATACGAAACATAAATTAATCTTATCTGCCGCGCAAATCTTCGGATATTCAAGCTGCGTCATGTTCTCGTTTTGCCCTATGTTTAAGATCATCATCGAGAATTAGATCATACTGGTTTATTATAAAACGGGGATATCTCAAAAGGGTCTGACCCCTCACTTAACACTCAATATATTGCAGGTTATTAAGAAGTTCAGCTATATACTGTAGGTTGAGGGGGTTGACACTTTATTCTGGAACAGCCCCATTAATTTTATTTAATACATCCTTTACTACATAAATCCTAGCTCTTTTTTTCACCACTAAAAAGAACGCATACAAGGACACAACCCTCATTTATTTATGGTACCGTTCACCGTAGCCTCTCTAACTGCGAATTTTAAAAAAAGAACCTTCAATCCAAAGATAGAATCAAAGGTTCTGTGTTTTATTTCCAATGATATTCTATAATTTACTCAATTCCTTAAGTGATTTTTTTATTTTATCTCTGTTTTTTTCAATCATTGCTTTTCAAGCTCTTCATCATAGAAACGATTACCATTAATGAAAAATGTTGCTTAAACTTTTTCCTTCAATACCTTGGTTTCTACATCCAATGAATTAACTAAAGACAGGCTCTTTTTCGAATAGACCAAGCGTCTGCGCTGTTGAAGTATGAATTTCGTGCAGAAGCTCTGGGTTTTCCATTAGTGACACGCCATTTTCCTTCAACGTTATACGTTTCCATTACATTCTCACATTCAAATACAATCGACACCTTCATTCCTTCTGAACCCTGCATCATGCTTTTTGGATAGAGTACTAACCGGGTTTGGACTCCTTTAGGCGCTACCTCTAACCAGAATATAGTTGGTCCCATGGGACGATCAGCCGTTACCTCAAATCCGGCTTTCTTGTCCAAAATTCCTTTGCCTTTTGCTGATCTTCCACATAAACTGCGACAGTACCTAAATTCTTAATCCTTTCAATCCTCCTATATAGGTGTTCTCAATCTTCACTCTGATTACTTCACTTCATCATACCAAACTCCTTAACCACTAGAAAACGGCTGATATTTCCTTTTATAATCGTTTCACGTGAAAAATTTATCAGATCGATAGAAAAGAGAAAATGATGGTTAGGGTTCTAACAAATTTCGACAGAACCCATAAATAGATTAATAAAAGCGCTTGCAAAATAAAACATTTCTGTTATTATACTTGTATACAAGTATACTTGAATAATAAAGAAGGTGGATTTATGTCCGAATCAAGGGAATTTTTATATCCTGAAAAATGGCTTTCAAAAGCCTCAGCTGGAGATCGCGTGGCATACGAACTTCGAATGCAGATTATTTCTGGCATGATTGAAAGCGGTACCATCTTATCTGAAAATAAATTAGCAGCAGATTTTTCTGTAAGTCGTTCACCCGTCCGGGAAGCATTAAAAATACTGGCTTCCGAAAACATAATCCGATTGGAAAGAATGGGTGCTGTTGTCATAGGTTTATCCGAAAAAGAAATTGAAGAAATCTATGATGTCCGGTTATTAATAGAAACGTTTGTATTTGAACGGCTTGCACGAATGGAGACGAGTGAGTTAGTAAAAGAACTTAGTAAAATCCTTGAAATGATGAAAGTTGCGATAAAGTACTGTGATGCAGATGAGTTTTCCTTCCAGGATGTTTTATTCCATGAAACGATTATTCGGGCCGTTAATCATTCCTATATCCTCATGATTTGGAATAATTTAAAGCCGGTTATGGAAAGCTTCATACTTTTATCGATGCGTGGCCGATTCAAAGACAAATATGATGACTTCACTCGGATTATCAACAATCATGAGCTTTATATTGAAGCCATCAGAACAAAAGATAGAAACCTTATGATTAAGTCCTTGCACCAAAATTTTGATGACGTGCAAGGTAAAGTAGAGGACCTTTGGAGGTCACAACAAATGCTTTCAAAAGGAGTCGTTCAAGAAAATGACTAGCTACATGTTAGGTGTTGACATCGGTACCACAAGTACTAAAGCTGTATTATTTACTGAAAAAGGCGAAGTCATTCAAACAGAGAATATCGGTTACCCTCTTTACACACCCAATATTTCAATAGCCGAGCAGGATCCTGAAGAAATTTTCCAGGCTGTGTTACAGGCTATTTCGAACATAACGAACAAGCATCCCAATAAGAAGCTATCGTTTATTTCCTTTAGCAGTGCGATGCATAGTGTCATTGCCATAGACGAAAATGACCAGCCACTCTCGCCTGTTATTACGTGGGCTGATAACCGCAGTGAAGCATGGGCCCATAAAATAAAAGATGAATTGAATGGGCATGAAATCTACAAACGAACAGGAACTCCGATTCATCCTATGTCACCATTAACGAAAATAGCATGGATCGTAAATGACTGTCCTGAAATCGCTGTCAAGGCTCAAAAGTATATCGGAATTAAAGAATATATCTTTAAAAAATTCTTTGATCAATATGTAGTCGATCATTCCCTGGCATCCTGCATGGGGATGATGAATCTGAAAACACTGGATTGGGATGATGAAGCATTAAAAATTGCCGATGTTACACGGGATCATTTATCGGAACTCGTCCCGACAACTAAACGATTCAACAACTGTAATCCAGTGTTAGGGAAACAGATGGGGATTGATCCAGAAACACCTTTTGTCATTGGGGCAAGCGATGGGGTCCTCTCCAATCTCGGTGTAAATGCGATTAGAAAAGGTGAGATTGCGGTCACGATTGGGACAAGCGGTGCAATTCGAACCATCATTGATCAACCGCAAATCGATGAAAAAGGAAGAATCTTCTGCTATGCATTAACCGAAAAGCATTGGGTCATTGGTGGACCGGTAAACAATGGTGGAATGGTTCTACGCTGGATCCGGGATGAATTTGCTTCAGCAGAAGTTGAAACGGCGAAAAGATTAGGAATTGATCCGTACGAGGTTTTAACCAAGATTGCTGAACGCGTGAGGCCTGGTGCAGATGGATTGTTGTTCCATCCCTACCTCGCAGGGGAACGTGCACCACTATGGAATCCTGACGTCCGCGGCTCCTTTTTTGGATTAACTTTGTCACATAAGAAAGAACACATGATTCGTGCAGCATTAGAAGGAGTTATATATAACTTATATACCGTATATCTAGCCTTAACTGAATGTATGGATGGACCTGTAACCCGGATTCAAGCAACAGGAGGCTTCGCAAGATCGGAAGTTTGGCGGCAAATGATGTCCGATATTTTCGAATCTGAAGTAGTCGTACCAGAAAGCTACGAAAGCTCATGTCTCGGTGCCTGCATTTTAGGGCTGTATGCGACAGGAAAAATTGACTCCTTTGAAGTTGTTTCTGAAATGGTCGGCAGCACCTACAAACACACACCTAAAGAAGAGGCCGCTAAAGAATATAGACAGTTACTGCCGATTTTTATTCATCTTTCCCGAGTATTAACAGACGATTATACTCGGATTGCCAACTATCAAAGAAGTTTATTAAACACAACAATATAAAATTTTAGGGGGAAATAAGATGCCATTAGTTATTGTTGCAATTGGAATTTTAGCATTACTAATTTTAATCATGGGCTTCAAATTAAACACCTTTATTTCTTTGATCATCGTATCTTTTGGTGTTGCTTTAGCACTCGGAATGCCTTTAGAAGAAATTGTCAAAACCATTGAAGCAGGACTAGGCGGAACACTTGGCCACTTAGCGCTAATCTTTGGACTTGGGGCGATGTTAGGTAAGCTAATTGCCGATTCAGGTGGCGCACAGCGAATTGCGATGACACTCGTTAACAAATTTGGTGAAAAGAATATCCAATGGGCTGTCGTTGCTGCCTCTTTCATCATTGGTGTTGCTTTATTCTTTGAAGTAGGACTTGTATTATTAATTCCAATCGTATTTGCCATTTCAAGACAATTAAAGATTTCTATTTTGTATCTCGGTATTCCGATGGCTGCAGCTTTATCCGTCACACACGGATTCCTTCCGCCACATCCAGGACCAACCGTTATTGCTGGTGAATATGGTGCAAACATTGGTGAAGTATTACTTTACGGTTTCATTATTGCGATTCCAACGGTTATTTTAGCGGGACCTGTATTTACGAAGATTGCTAAAAAGCTAGTACCTGCATCTTTTACAAAAACGGGCAATATTGCCTCATTAGGGGAACAGAAAGTATTTAAACTTGAAGAAACGCCTGGTTTTGGAATCAGTGTTTTTACCGCTTTACTTCCTGTAATTTTAATGTCAATTGCTACGATTATTACTTTGCTGCAAAAAACAATGGGATTTGAAGATAATGGTTTCCTAGCAGCAATCCGCTTTATTGGGGATGCTGGTACTTCGATGTTGATCTCTTTATTAGTTGCTGTTTATACTATGGGATTAGCTAGAAAGATTCCTATCAAAAATGTTATGGAATCTTGTACAACTGCAATTTCACATATTGGGATGATGCTGTTAATCATCGGGGGCGGCGGAGCCTTCAAACAAGTATTGATTAATGGCGGTGTAGGTGACTATGTTGCTGAATTATTCAAAGGAACAGCCTTATCTCCCATCCTTCTTGCCTGGATTATTGCTGCAATCTTACGTATCTCTTTAGGTTCAGCAACTGTTGCGTCCTTAACAACTGCTGGTTTAGTTATTCCAATGTTAGGACAATCTGAC
The DNA here is from genome assembly GCF_036965245.1 of Neobacillus drentensis. Taxonomy (GTDB): domain Bacteria; phylum Bacillota; class Bacilli; order Bacillales; family Cytobacillaceae; genus Neobacillus; species Neobacillus drentensis_G. Next base: position 55,565 of record NZ_JBALPG010000025.1, on the reverse strand, counting down.
GTTAACTTAGCTTTAGTGGTACTTGCAACTGGTGCGGGTAGCTTGATTGCTTCCCACGTAAACGATGCTGGTTTCTGGATGTTCAAAGAGTATTTTGGTTTAAGCATGAAAGAAACATTTGCAACTTGGACCTTGCTTGAGACGATTATTTCCGTAGCAGGGCTAGGATTTATTCTATTACTAAGCTTATTTGTATAAGCCTTCAAGGCAGTAAAACCCTACTTAAAACACAGGGGTTTTACTGCCTATTAATCTTATAAAAGGGAGCATAACTAGATGTTAAATACAATTGGTGTTATTGGTTTAGGGGTAATGGGCAGTAATATAGCTTTAAACATGGCGAATAAAGGTGAGCATGTCGCTGTTTATAATTATACAAGGGATTTAACCGATCAACTCGTCCAAAAACTTGATGGACAAGCAATTACTCCTTACTACCAAATTCAAGATTTTGTCCAGTCATTAGAAACTCCAAGAAAAATCTTTGTGATGGTTACTGCGGGTAAAGCAATCGATTCGGTGATAGGCTCATTAATACCTTTTCTTGAAAAAGGCGATGTGATTATGGACGGAGGTAACTCTCATTACGAGGATACAGCACGAAGATATGATGACCTGAAGTCTAATGGAATCGGTTTTTTAGGAATTGGTATATCTGGCGGAGAAGTCGGTGCTTTAACAGGTCCTTCTATCATGCCAGGCGGCGATAAAGACGTCTATGAAAAAGCTGCTCCTATTCTTACGAAAATCGCAGCCCAAGTGGAAGGTGACCCTTGCTGTACGTATATTGGTCCAAAAGGTGCAGGTCACTTTGTGAAAATAGTACATAACGGGATTGAGTATGCTGATATGCAATTGATTGCTGAAGCCTACACATTCTTAAGAGAAAAATTACATGTATCGGTTGAAGAAATTGCTGAGATCTTTGAAACGTGGAATCAAGGTGAGCTAAAAAGCTATTTAATCGAAATCACGGCAGAAATTTTAAGGAAGCAAGATGAACTAACTGGCTTGCCATTGATTGATGTGATTCTCGATAAAACAGGACAAAAAGGCACTGGTAAATGGACAAGTATTCAAGCTATTGATAACGGAATCCCAGCATCGATTATTACAGAATCATTATTTGCCCGTTATCTATCTTCTTTAAAAGAAGAACGGGTTAACGCTGAAAATATCCTGTCAGGACCAGAGATGGATCCGCAGAACTTAGATAAGCATTTGTGGATAGAGTACATTAGACAGGCATTGTATATGGGTAAGGTTTGTGCATATGCTCAAGGATTTACACAGTATAAAATGACTTCTGAACTTTACGGATGGGACCTGCCTTTAAAGGATATCGCACTCATTTTCCGCGGTGGCTGTATCATTCGTGCAGAATTTTTAAACGTTATCAGTCAAACGTATCAAGAGCAGCCAGATTTGACTAATTTGCTAATCGCCCCATATTTTGCTGAAAAGGTGAAAGAATACCAAATCGGATTGCGGAAAGTTGTCTGTGAAGGCGTCGTTTCCGGCATCTCGTTCCCTTGTTTAAGTGCTTCCCTTTCTTATTATGACAGTTATCGAAAAGGCACTTCCAATGCCAGCTTATTGCAGGCACAACGGGATTACTTCGGCGCTCACACCTATGAACGATGCGATTTAGCAGGAGTCTTCCATACAATTTGGCAGTAAAAATAGAAAGGGGTATTTTTTCTCGGCAATTTTTTATTATACGGGAATCTAAACCTCGAATTTCAGAGCTTTTTTGACTAAAAAAAGATTGCCCTTTACTTAACCCATCTTTGCTAAGTGTGTGGCAATCTTTTTCATGTTCGGGCAAGCTGCTGTAATAAGAGCCTGCTCACTGGCTTTCTTTAATCCCCTAACCGGGGTCCATCAACCTCATGTTTTTTGAAATACAACCAAAACGAATTTTTTTCTCCTTATTATAATAGCTTGTAAATTTATGGTGCAGATAGCTTATTTGCAAAAAAACAATATTTGTATTTATAATTCTTATATAAAACAATTAGATTAAATAGGAGGATGATTTTTATGGCGCTTCACAATTGGGCATATATTTATTTATCTCCGGGATTTAGCCCAGAAAAAAATACAATCACCACTAGAAATCAGCACTGTAAATTTACTGCTATTGGAATCGATTTTAATGACAAAGACCATGTAATACCAATCGCGAAGCACCTTGTTAAAGATGGGGTACAAATGATTGAGCTATGTGGAGGATTTGGACCTATATGGATTGCAAAAGTAAGTGAAGCTGTAGATAATGCTGTTCCTGTAGGAAGTGTGGCATATGGACCTGAAGCACGTCAACCTATGCTTGATTTACTCGCACCAGGTGATATGAAAAAAAAGAACAATGATTAATATTGTAGATCGTGATATTAGTGAATTCGATAACTAACCCACATTGGTTTGTAGAAAGAAGAAAAATCTCACCTAAAATTAAACTTACATAAGTTTAGCTTGATGGGCATATATAGTGACCCCTATTACATTTTTAATACAATGAAAAACAAAAAACATTCATAATAAATATGTTTTAAATTGGAGCTTGTTCAAAGACCGTATTTTTTGAACAAGCTCCATAAAATTATGGCAAACTTTCTCTTAATCTCTTTTGCAATCTCATTCAATAAATCATCCGCTTGCGGCTAAAACCAATTCTAACCATAAAAGCATGATCTATACTATTGTACTGAATAAGCTTCGTATTGACCCCGCTGCGTGCAAGTTTTACAGCTTATGCCTCACACTCTACTTTTAAATAATCAAATTCGGCAATTGCAATTAGCATCTGTGGAATACCGCTTAACTGATCCGACAGCAGTGGAGAAACGTGGTGTGCGAAAATAAGTGGTAACTGGCAACTGGCCAAGCTCAAAATTATTTGGGTTTTAACTAGCACTGCTTATGGGCAGAATAAGAATAATCTCTCTTGTATACCTTCTAAGACTTCTTCTGGAACTTCCCTGACCTTGATATCCCCACCTAGGAAAAGTAGCCAATTTGTTATTTCGGTCAATTCTTCGGGATTATTAACATTGATAAAAGTCTTTAGAATGGCTGTGGTTTGGTAAGGATTCGTATAGGAAATTGAAACTTTTAAAGGATGGTATTTTTTGAACTGGGCTATCGCCTTTGGACCAAGTTCAAGGACAAGGTTAATTACTTCTTCCTGCTTACTTAGTTTTTCTAAAATCTTTTTCTTACTTAATCTTTTTTTCGTAGGGTATGGTTTGACATTGGTGAGGTTGTCGACAGGGAAAATATGCCTCTTTTCTTCCTCTAAGTCAAAGCCTTCAATCAGCCAAAGGCTTTTTTCACGATAAAGGTGCAAGAGATAAATTGGATAAGACTTTATTACCTTCTCTTCTTTGATGGTAACCAATAAATAGCTATCCAAAAGAAGGATTTGGATGAGTTTTTCTAACATGGGATGGGGTAGGTCTGACAGATCAAGTAGGTCGGGATTATTGGGGTTGGTCCCTTCAAAAAGCAAGATTTGATTTAAAAGAACAAGGTCATCTTGCTGGCTTTCTGAGATGAGGCCTAGTAATTTTTCAGCTAAAGACTGACGACTCTTTAGATAAGGGAGTTGTTGATTTCTTGTGGCCATAAAGGCAATAAAAAGAGCTTTAATCTCATTATCGGTAAAGCGAACAGTGGGCAAGACAGAGTTGTTCATGACAAAATAACCCCCATCCCTTCCAACTTCAGCGACAAGCGGCATCCCCATGGCTTCAATTTCTCTGATATCTCTAATAGCAGTCGAACGAGAGATGTTAAATTCTCGCATGATTTCAGAAATTGTAAAGTGAGCGCGGTTGTTGATATACCGCATGATGATATTAATCCGTTCAACTTTTTTCATCGGGACCTCCTAAACAGTATCATTTTTTGACATGATTTAAGGCTATTATAAACTCATCAAGTGAAAAGACAAATCATTTGATTAATTTAAAAAAGAGGAAGGTTTTGAATATGGCAGATTATACCCTAGAAGAAAAAGACAGCTTTACCGTTTTAGGTATTGGAACTGAGCTTAAGAGCGATTACACAGACTATGCTGGCATAAACAAGGAAAAGGCAGACTTTTGGTCGGCCGTCAAACAAGATGGAAGGCTTAACATGTTAAAAGCCGTAGCCACAAATGACTACATTTTTACCGTAAATGAAGCCGTGAATAACAAGATGATGCATTATGCTGGCGTTATGACAGAGGCATCATTACCAGAAGCATCCAGAGTGATTCAATTTCCTAAAGGAGAATACCTGGTTGTAAAAGGAGAAGCAGCGACGGCTGGTGAGTTGAGTAATATGCTTACTGGTATTGCCTTTGGTCAAGTCTTGCCAGAAGCAAAGGATTTTGCCTATGTTGGCGGACCAAATACGTCGGTTGAGATGGGGCAGCGAAACGGCTTAGTATTTGGTGAAATGTGGATTCCGGTTGTTAGGAAATAAAGAAATAAAAGGAGAGATGGAATTGTCCTATACCGTTGATTTTAAAAATGTGTCTACGGTTGGTTTAGAGTCTTCACCTGTAGTAGAAGCGCTTGCTGGTTTACGTGCTAATGAAGCCCGGTACTTTATGAACAAATACAAGCATGAATTTACGGTTGTACCAGCTAGCGAAAGCCAAGAGACCCTTGATTATGTGAACCGAATTTTGAAAGAAGAACGTGATATTGAGTTTGCGGCCAAACCTTTAGAAACGTCGCGTTTTCAAGTGGAAAATATCAAATTTACCTACGTCTTTTATGAGGATGGTCTTTCGGTTAACGTCATGTATACGGTTGATGACCCTAAGAAGCGGGCCGTTGGTTTTAAGCTTTCTGAGGGGATGGAGGTACCAAAGGAGTTAGAAGGAAAGTTTAAGTTTGCTAGGCAGAAGTCGAAACTAGCTGGAACAATTCGGGGCTCGTATTTTGTAATTAAGGGAGAATATTAAAGTAAACAAAAGCGCAAGGGGAGGAATTCAGCCATTTTTTGTATTTGGTCATTCTTTTTCTTCATTTGGATAAGAAAATCCTGATTGAGCAAAAACAACCATTCATGCAACAAATGCTCATCTTGGCATTCAAATAACAAAACAGCACCTCTCCATCAAATTAGAGGGTGCTGTTACTTTTTGCACAAAAACCTCATTTACTTATGATACGGTTCACCGCATCCTGTTTAACCGGCAATTTTTTACCAATTTTCACTCCCATAATTCATCATATCCATGGGTTTTAAACAGCGATTCTAATTGTTGTTTGATGAAGTTTCACTTTTCTAAAAAATATTCCACCTTAATTTTTCGGCTAAAAAGGATTGGAATATCATCATATTTACCATTTACACGATTAAAATATTCTGCTTTTAGGACAATGGTTTATACAAGGATTTTTTTTTTAACATACGATATTTACTAGGGTCAGTTGCAGTATTTAATTGTATACGGAGGACTAAAAGTCAGTGTAATCAATTATTGCGTATGCTTCTATGGAAGAAAGAAAAAACCATTAAATGATTATAGAGGGGAGTAGTATTTAAGTGCAGTTAAGGATTGAGGAGAAAATCACAGCAATTATAAAAACTATTGATCGTCCGCAAAGCTTAGATATATTAATAAAAAGTATTAAAAAGTACTATCCAAATCTTCCAATTATTGTAGCAGATGATAGTCAGAGTCCAATATCACGTAAAGATGTTGAATACCATATAATTCCTTTTGATAGTGGTATCGCTAAAGGACGAAATTATCTAGTTGGACAAGTTAAAACCCCTTATGTCCTACAACTTGATGATGATTTCTGCTTTATCAAAGAAACAAGCCTAGAGAAATTGCTATATGTTCTTGAAAACTCTGATATCGATATTGTTGGGGGAAAATGGATTTGGAATAAAAGGGTCCACAGCTACCATGGAAAGTTACTATGTGAAAATGGAGTTCTAATACACACTAAAGAATCTTCTGGAGAGTCTTTTGGATTTAAGCTTTATGATATTATCCACAATTTTTTTCTAGCAAGAACAGATACCTTAAAACGTTATCCCTGGGATGACAGATTAAAGGTCAAAGAACATGAAGATTACTTCTTAACTCATAAGGGGAAGATCAAAGTAGCTCTTCATCCTGAAGTTTTTATTTATCATAATCAAACTAGAACAGAGTCTTATAATAAATTTAGAGGCAGAGATAGAATATACTATCCTTTATTAAAGGAAAAACATGGAATATTGAAATTTGCAAAAGGATCCCATTTTGAAAAATTAGATAAAAAACTTTTTTGTAAAGAAACATTATCCAAATACCTAAACCACGATAGTAATAAGTAACTACCTCCAAATTCTCTTCAAATTACCCATTCCAGCTACGCGATAAATCCTCAAAATGTTGAACAGATCTTAAAGACAGAAAGACAGTGCCACTGTCACGCCCCGAATAATGTCGAAGTTATCGACAAAAATCGGGTGGTGAAAGTGGCACTATTTTAATTAGAGAAAATCCTAAAATAGATAAAAAACTGCCTCTATTTATGGTAAGGTTCAGCCTAACTTATCTAAATGAGGTTTTTATTATGTACAATGTTCACGTTCTTAGAACTGATTTATCTGGAAGAATATGTCGTAAAATGGGTAGCTGTTTACAAAATGTTACAGTTTACTTAAAGGTTTTGTGCTAATATTTAATTGAGGTTAAAAAAATTACTATTGTTTAGGGGGAAAATATTATTAATGGAAAATTATAATTTTAAAGTCAATTTAAAAGGCGTTATTGACATTCTTTCCAACCACTTATATAGCAGCCCTGATGTTTTTATTCGTGAGGTTCTCCAAAATTGTGTAGATGCTATAACTGCTCGATCAAAAGAATCCCAGGAATATGAAGGTTCTATTATCGTTGAACTATATAACTCTACTGATATTAAAACTTTATACATAGAAGACAATGGAATTGGTTTAACAGAAGAAGAAGTTCACATGTTTTTATCAGAGATTGGAAGATCTTCAAAAAGGGAATCCACTTCTGAACAGGATTTTATTGGCAGGTTTGGAATTGGACTGCTATCTTGTTTTATTGTAAGTGAAGAAATTGTATTAATTACAAAATCAGTTCATAGCCATGAAACGATTGAGTGGAGAGGAAAATCTGACGGCTCCTATACAATCAAGAAATTAAAGGACTTGAACAGCACAGGAACCCGCATTTACCTGCGAAGCAAGAAAGAATCTGAAGAGTTTTTTGAATATGAAAAAATTAAATCAGCGCTAGAAAAATATGGGAGTTTCCTTCCGTACTTAATCCATCTAAAAAAAGGTGAAACCTCCATCAGTATCAATAAGCAAAAGGCCCCTTGGGAAATGACACTAGAAAACGCGCTTTACTTCGGAAAATCAAAATACAATATCGATTTTCTTGATGCTATTCCGATTCATTCGACAATTGGCGGTGCAGACGGTATCGTTTATATTCTTCCTTATAAAGTCAGTCTAAATGCTAAGAAAAAGCACCAGGTATATGTAAAACGAATGATGATGTCTAATAAAATGGAAGGAATTTTACCGGATTGGGCATTTTTTGTAACTGGAATTATTAATATTAATAATTTGAATCTAACTGTATCAAGAGAGTCTTTCCATGATGAAGATATGTTGGATGTGGTAAAAGATGAATTGGGCGAATGTATAAAAAAATACTTTATTCAACTTTCACTTTTCAACCCTAGTCTGTTACAGCGAATTATATCAATTCATTATTCTTCCATAAAAGCACTTGCAGTTGAGGATGATGAATTGTTTACATTATTTATTAACTTACTCCCATTTACTACTTCTTTTGGAAATTTAACAATGGGAGAGATTCGAAATAGAGAAACTATTTATTACACCACAACACTAGATGAGTTCAGACAAATATCGAAGGTAGCAAAAGCACAAGGACTATGCGTTATTAATGGTGGCTATGTTCATGATCTTGAACTTGTAGAAAAAATGGCCGAACTCTTCCCTGATATTGAAATGATCAAAATTGATCCCACTGACATTAAAGATACATTTGAGGAACTTTCTTTGCAAGATAGATTAGAAGTATATGAATTTATTAAGTTTGCAGATGTATGTTTACAAACTTTTAAGTGTTCTGCTGATATAAAGCGATTTTCGCCATCCGATTTACCGGTTTTATATACATCAGACGAAGATATGAATTTTCTTCGATCGGCTCAGCAAACAAAGGGACAAAGCAATGAATTATTTGCTTCGATTATCGATGATATTAGCCAGAATATTACAGCAACTTCATTTTCACAATTATGTTTTAACTATAATAACCCTCTTATACAGAAAATAATAGAATCACGTGAAAAACAGTTGCAGTCTCTAACCATTGAAATGTTATATGTACAAGCATTACTAATGGGTAACCAGCCATTAAACCCAGCTGAATATAAACTTTTAAATTCGGGTTTATTAAATTTAATTGAGTATGCAGCTGAGAGAAAATAGGGGGAGACCGAAGATGGAACAAGAGTATTGGAAGATAATGAATCAGGTTCAAGAATTGCCAAAAAGTCAGATTAAGGTTTCATTGTTAGAAGAGGCTGTCAGAATAGCAGATGCACTAAACGATATTAATAAAGGATATGACGCCAGATTAGAGCTTGTAATGGCAACGAGTGATATTGGTTTGATTGATAAAACGATAGTCGCCTATACTTGGTGCCTTTCAATATACGATAAATTTTCAGAACAATTCGATTATGTAAGCCTTATGTGGAGATACAAATGGATAGTTAGTCATTTGGACGAGTTCCCGCAAATATCATTCGAAAAAATAGATCAGGTTTATGAAGATATGAAACAAAGATATACTAGTTTTGAAATTAGTTTGCGGCCATATTATCAATATAAACATAAACATGCACTAAACCGAGGTGATATTGAATTAGCTCAATTGTATTATGATAAATGGATTACCGCTGAAGTTGATTATTGGTCAGATTGTAAAGCTTGTGAAGTAGACCAAAAAGTACATTCTCAATATTTGCTCGGAAATGTAGACCAATGCTTAGAATTGGCTACACCCATCATAAACGGTTCAATGAGATGTGGTGAAGTTCCTCATTTAACTTTAGCTGTTTTGTTACTTCCATTATTGCAAAAAGGAAATCTTAACGAAGCCGAAAAGCTTGAGACAAAGAGCTATAAACTAATTAAAACCAATAAGAAATTCTTGCCGCAGCTATCCTATCACTTAAATTATCTAACCATTATCAATCCAAGAAGAGCATTTAACTTGTTTGAAAAGTATTTACCATGGGCACTCGAAACCAATAATTATCAAACAAAGTTTAACTACTACTTGGCATCTTATGTATTCCTTTCACTCAACGATAAAGCAAAAGAAAAGTTGAAAATAAGCAAGCTTCCGGATTACATTACATTTGAGTGGATTGAAGCCCAGACTAATCAAATCGCGGAACTCTTCGATAAGAGAAATGGCAATTCTTTTTATAAAGACAGAATAAAAACGCAATATGAACAAATATCCATGATAAAAGAAAGTATTGCCAAAATACATTCCTAGACAAAAAAAAAAACAATTTATTGTGCTTAGATAGTTTATTGATGAAAAGATGTGGGGATTACTCAAATCCGGACATCTTTCATCAACTATTCATTGAGTACTTGCCTAAACTGATAACAAAATTAATTCTTCCTTTGATTATTAGAGAATCATCATACCTGTTAAGAAATATAGTATTTTTGTCCCACTTCATCTGTTAAATAAAATAGATAACTCTATTCCTTTAAACTCCTCATTTACTTATGATACGGTTCCCCTCGATTTATCCGAAATGCCCGGTAAATTTGTTCCACCAATATCAACCTCATCAGCTGATGGGGGAAGGTCATTCGTGAAAAAGACAGCTGTTCGTTAGACCGATTTATTACTTCCTCACTTAAGCCTAATGAACCACCGATCACAAAGGCAATTTTACTTTTTCCATATGTCGCTAGTTTATCTAACCTTTCGGCAAGTTCTTCGGATGAACCCAGCTTTCCTTGGATTGCTAACGCAATCACATATGTATCCTGGCCAATCTTTGCGAGAATTCTTTCGCCTTCTTTTTGCTTCACCTGAACCATTTCCAGATCGCTTAATTCCTCAGGTGCCTTTTCATCTGTAACTTCAATGACATCTACCTTTGCATAGGCGGATAATCTCTTTAAATACTCTTCAATGCCCTGCTTTAAATATTTCTCTTTTAACTTACCAACCGTAATGATCGAGATATTCACAATCCACAACCCTTTTAATTTGATTACAAACAGCTTACAAACAAGATATCCACAGTAGTTATCCACATATGCACATTTTTTATCCACATCTTGTATGGAATCACTTGTTCGCCACCATATATACAGCCTGCTTTTCACAATATTCACAGCTTGTTGATAATTTATCCACAGGTATTTTTGATAATACCGGATATGTTTGATATTGATCGACAATATCATCTAATGCAATTTCTATATGTTCCTCACAGCTATAAATCATTCATCTTCACCTTCCCGAACTACATCGTTATTATTATTTTTTCTTTTCTATCAGCAATCATACTTAAATCATACTTATGACATCATTTATAATACCATAATAAAAAACAGGAAAGTGAACGAATCACTCTCCTGCCTTACACAGCACAATTATTGCAATTTTTCTCCCGTCAATGTTAAGGTTGTTTCCTTTTGCTTCCCATCACGGTAAAATTTAATCGACATTTTGTCGCCAATTTTCTTTTTCTGATACAAATGTTTCCGAAGGTCAATGACATCATTTATTTTTTCCCCGTCCATTTCGACGATAACATCGAGCTCCTTTAATCCCGCTTGCGCTGCTGGAGAATTTGGTACAACTTGACGCAGTGCTACACCGTAATTCACATCACGAGGGAGTTTCAATGCTTCCTCTTGGTAATATGCAGGTATTTCCTCAACCGATTTTAAATCAACACCCATATATGGACGTTTCACGGTGCCGAATTTCTCGAGATCATCAATAATTGGCTTGGCAGAATTTATAGGAATCGATAAGCCAATTCCTTCAACAGCCTGCTGGGCAATTTTCATCGAGTTAATCCCAATCACTTGGCCTGCCATATTGATTAACGCTCCACCGCTGTTACCTGGGTTAATTGCTGCATCGGTTTGTAAAACCTCTGATTGCCAGTCAACAACGCCATTCTGATCAATATCTACAGGGATGGTCCGTTTTAGCCCGGAGATAATTCCTTGTGTTACCGATCCAGAAAAAGTTGCGCCGAGTGGATTTCCTATCGCGATGACTGTCTCTCCCATTTTTAAACTATCAGAATTGCCGAATTCCGCTACCTTTTTTACTTTGCTTGCATCGATTTCTAAAACAGCTAAATCAGTCCAAATATCGCTTCCTAAGAGCTTTGCAGGTATCTTCGTCCCATCTGACATCGTTACTTCCAGTTTAGTAGCTCCCTCTACAACGTGATGGTTCGTTACAACAAAGGCCTTATTTCCTTCTTTTTTATAAATTACACCTGACCCTGTCCCTGAAGGCTCTTCTGCATTAGCTTCATCTGACCAAAAGCTTGTTGATTGAATGTTGTTAATACCGACAACAGTATCACCTGTTTTATCAACTGCTTTTGTAATATCGGTAGTCACATCATATGAAATCGGCTGTTTAATGACTTTCTGCTGATTCGTTTTGTTTGTTTCTGTCGCCGTATTTTGATTTGGACTAACTGTATAGGGCAGGACACCTTGATTTGACAAGGCTGGAAGGGCAAGAATCACTATAATTGCGCCAATAATTGCTCCAGCTAAGCTAGCGAGAAAATAACCTCCTCTTTTTCCTTTTTGCCCCCGATAACGCTCTTGTGAATACTCGTCATAATAACCCATTTACACTATTCCTCTCTTTCGAAAAGGTTGCTATTTTCTATTTTGGCTTATAATAACAATTATAATCCTTCATCCTTAAATTACTAAAAAATTGTATACAATTAAGAAAAACTTCCCAATTTGTTCATAGTTCTTTCACAATAACCGTAAATGATATCTTACATCTCTATCTATTTTAGAAATACAATACTTCATTCAAAGAATCAACCCGATATAATATAGGCGGTGTGAGCAAAGCTTGGCAGCTCTTAGCTAGCAGCGTAACTTAATATATTTCACCTTGATTGGATAGACTCATTCGTTTTGCGGTGCTTCGCCCCATTTCTACGCAAAAAATGAAGTGCCCTTAAAAAAGACAACTTCATTCTTTTAACACTATACTGCTGTTAAAATGGTTGGTATTTTCGGATCTGTATCATATAGCTCGAACTGTTCGCCAACAATATGACCGCAGCTCTCGAGAGTTTGTGTTACTGCCATTTTCGCTAAGTCTTTCATGTTATTATCGAGGCTTAAATGGGCGAGATAGACCCGCTTCGTTCGATCACCCACCACATCACTCATTGCAAGTGCCGCATCTTCATTGGAGACATGGCCGACATCACTTAAAATTCTCCGTTTAATGTTCCAAGGATATCTGCCCATGCGCAGCATTTGCACGTCGTGGTTTGATTCAAAAATGTAGACATCAGCATTTGAGATCGTTCCCTTCATCCGATCACTTACATAACCTGTATCAGTAATTAAAACAAGTTTTTTCCCGGAATGATGGAATACATAAAACATCGGCTCTGCAGCATCATGCGAGACACCGAACGATTCAATATCAGTAGAACCAAAGCTCTTCACCGTTTCCATATTAAAAACAAACTTTTGCTCTGTTGGAATCACACCTACCGAGCTTTCCATGGCCCTCCATGTTTTTTCATTTGCATAAACAGGCAAATGAAATTTCCGGGCGAGAACACCAATCCCTTTAATGTGATCGCTATGCTCATGCGTGACAAAGATCCCGGAAAGCTTGCTGATATCACGGTCAATTTGTCCGAAAAGCGACTCCATCTGCTTCCCGCTAAACCCAGCATCCACTAGAAAGGAATGTTCATCAGACTCTACATACAAGGCGTTACCTGTGCTCCCGCTTGCTAGGATGCTATATCGCAACGACATACTTTTTCACTCCACTTTACTATTATCATCGCTATTAAACTGAATAATCTGCCCTTCAAAGGCATTTACAAAAAGACTTTCCTTATCATTGACGACAATGCGCCAGGTTGGTGCTAACACTTGGGAAGCAGCTAAACCAACGAGGGTCGAATAACCAAGCTCAACCTTGGTAATCTTACTCTTCGGCTTTAATACCCCCTTTTGATGCAAGGTTTCAATGGCCTTTAATGGAGAGAGAATTTCCTCTTTAGCCGTCAATTTTTCAATATCCTCTAAATAGGTTTGCTGATAGGAAATAATTTGATTATCAGCATTAAGATTAAATGTAATCATTCCATTTACATTTTGATATAAGGGAAAATTATCATATTGCTGAAAGTAGGTAATGGTATTTTTTTTATCATTTTTCTCCCAAAATTGATAGTGTTCACCGTAAAGGATGTTTTCCTTAAAAAAACTAGAGAGCTCTGATGGTTCAAATTTGGAATTTAACTGCAGCGGCTTATCAAGTGTCACCAGAAGCGTTGTACCAGGATCCTTCACTACAGCCGTCTGGCCCTTAAGTTTTGCGGTTTCATTTTTTGTAAAAGTTCTTGGTTTTGCACTTAAATATTGATTCTTAATCGGTGCCTTTGGGAGCGCCTCATATGTGATTTCATCCGCTTTTAGCTTTTCTTCAAAAGAAGCCTCGGTTGCAACTTCATATTTATTGGCATCACGGATTTTCATGAATTGAAATAAGAGGTACACATCAAGGATCAGGAATGTAATGATAAAAATGGTTTTAATTTTACTCCAATCCATGCTTCAAACCTCCTATCTCATCCATCGTAATTTGTCCCCAGATTTTATCATAACGATAGAACCAGGCAGGTTCCAAAAGGATTAATTTATTCCCCTCCGAATCCCTTTCCATTCGATAGCCCAAGATCAGTTCATCAAGAAGCTCTGGCTTAAAATTCTTTTTATTTTGTAAAAACTCCAAGACTGCATGTCCTGATGGACGCGTAATCTTTTGCATCTCCATCGTTAATGGCAATTTTAACGAAATATTCGGGCGGACATACATATTGATTTCATCCCGGCCCCAAACCTCAGTAATTTCAGATAGCCCTTTGTCGTTAAAAACAGGATAACCATCCATACTGTATAAACGAAAGGTTACAGACCGTTTATATTCACTTTTCGAAACAAAACGAAATGGGTCCGTCCATCCACCATGCTCATTCACAAAATCAATGCTTCTTTTGACTAAAGCATAGGAACTGTCAAGATAATTATCCTCTGCTGTCGGGTTCACATAGCGAAGGATATTGGTATCGTAATTGATATTCATTTTACTCGAGTCGTTCGTGTACTCTTCTCCATGGGGAACAAAGCTTTTCTGAACAAAACTTGGATCGCTGAAGAGTGCATCCTTGAATTCATCTGAGTTAAGGGTAACTGGCAAATATTTGTACGTCGTCATTTCTGTTTCACCATCAGGCAGGAAGAGCGTACGTCTTTCCGATACCTTATAGGCAAAATATTGCGGATACCGGTTTGCATTTTTATAAAATTCCTGATTAAACTCATTCAAATTCGCTGATGAAATATGACTGATATAGACTTGCTGGTTTTCAGAGGAAACAAAGTACACAATTCCATTTTCCTTATCCAAGCCCTCAACATTAATTATAATTCGATTGAAATTGAAGGAAGGTACCCTTTTTTCCTCAAAATTTAATACACTTCGATATAATTCAATCGGAACCTCTCCTGGGAAAATAATCTCAGCATTGCCGTTGCTATGGATTAATTCATCAATATTTTCCACTTTATCAGTATAATTTTTTACATCAAAAATAGACCAGCGGCTTATGTTCTTAACAATTTTTTCGAGCTCACCTGTGTTATTAGTTCCATAATGCTGTCCCTTTATATGAAACAAAACCTGGTCAGGTCTGACAATTTTTTGAACCTCTTGTTTTTCACTTACTGTGACCTCGTCCACATATTTGTTTTTTTCCATTGTGTCGTAGTGGGGCTGATATGTCCAAAGATTCCATGTTAACAGAATACTAACCAAGACTAATACAGTTAAAATGCCTGATTTAATATTTTCGTATCTCATGACCATTCATCCTCTTCAGAACGCTCATATGGCATTGAAAAAGAAATCTTTGTTCCTTTTCCTTCCTCACTTGTTGCCCAGATAGCTCCGCCATGTGCATTGACTATTTCCTTTGCAATTGCCAGCCCTAGTCCTGTACCGCCTAATTTTCGTGTCCTCGCTTTATCGACACGATAAAAACGGTTAAAAATCTTTCCAATATTCTCTTTAGGAATCCCCACGCCTTGGTCCGACACGCTGACGATCATCTTGTCTTCCTTTTCTTTTATCGAAAAAGTGACCTGGCCTCCTTCTGGAGAGTACTTTAAGGCGTTGGAAATTATGTTGTATAATACCTGTGTCATTTTATCTTCATCAATTTCAACAAAGATGGCATGCTTAGGAAGTTTTCTTTTAAAGGTGACGTTTTGCTCTTTAGACATCTCAAACCGATCGATGATGCGGTCGTAGAAATCAACAAAGTTCACCCACTCGATGTTCAGTTTGTAATCGGTACTATCCATTTTTGATAATTGCAGCAGGTCATTGACAAGCCGAATCATTCGCTCTGTTTCTGTCTGCGTTACCTCTAAAAAGTTTGGTGCAATTTCTGCATCCTGCCACGCACCATCAGCAAGGGCCTCTAAGTAACTGCGCATCGTTGTCAGCGGCGTTCTTAGCTCATGGGAGACATTGGCGACAAATTCTCGTCTTTCAACATCAATTTTTTCCTGCTCCGTAATATCATGCAAGACGGCAATCAAGCCATTGACAAATCCTGTTTCTTTTTGAATAACTGAGAAATTTGCCCGTAAAATATAGCGTTCAGATTTCGTACTATAATCTAAAATTAACGAATCCTTTTCCTCCAATAGATCTTCAAATGTATTGGTATCGTCTAAATCCAATAAAGAGACGATCGGCTGGGAAAGAACTGTTTCACGTGAAACATTCAGCATTTCAGCAGCAGGATCGTTGATTAAAATAACCCGGCCTTTTCTGTCTGTTGCAATCACACCGTCAGTCATATACGACAAGACCGATGACAACTTTCTTCGTTCCCCTTCAGTCATCGCCTGTGCTTCCTGAAGTTTTTTCGTTAAATGGTTAAAGGTCATGGCCAATGTACCAATTTCATCATGACCGTACACTTTAACCTTTCGCGAAAAATTCCCCTTTGCCATGGCTAGTGCGTGTTTCTTCATATCGGCGATTGGTCTTGTAATGGTTTGAGCTAATAAAATACCTAATACGGCCGTGATCGCTAAAGCGATGCCTGTGCCTGTTGCAAAAATCTTATTAATGGTTTTCATTTGTTCAAACACATTTTCAATTTTTGCGACTAAATAAATGGCGCCAATTACCTTTTTACCAGACTTAATTGGGGTAGAGAGGACCCAGATCCGGTGGCCGGTTTGCCTGTCAATTTTGATGGCACTTTGATCTTCTTCTAACACCATCGATTGTTTCACTTGAAGCCTTGTCGTCCTTTGACCGACTACTCCTTGGTTATTTTGCTCCGAGGTACCTAGTATTTTTAGAGATCTGTTTTCAATTACCTGGACTTCTGAGATATCCCCTGCATCGAAATCACGGAGAATTTTCCTAATATCTTCTTCGAGAGTTGGATCTTCAGATGTTCTTTCTTTTTCCATTTCCTCAACAACATTATAGGCAAGCAAATTCACCCGTTCTTTTAACGATGTCTGGAAGTTTGTTCGTAATGTTTCTTCAAGCTGCCTGACAAAATAAACCCCAATTATTTGCATTGCCACTAAAAGAAGGAGGACATAGATGATAACAAATTTTACGTGTATAGAGCGAAAGAAACCAACTTTTTTCATCAAGTAAACTACTCCTGTTCAGGATTGCGTAAATAATAGCCAACGCCGCGGCGCGTGACGATCCATGTTGGATGGCTCGGACTATCCTCGATTTTTTCACGCAGACGTCTTACAGTTACATCAACAGTCCGTACATCACCGTAATAATCATAGCCCCACACGGTTTGTAACAAGTGTTCTCTTGTCATAACCTGTCCGATATGCTGTGCCAAATAGTAAAGCAGCTCAAATTCCCGGTGTGTCAACTCAATGGTTTCGCCTCGTTTGGAAACCACATAAGCGTCTGGATGAATCACAAGCGAACCAATTTCAATTTCGTTCGTGTCACTTTCAGCATCTGGCTGAGCTAAGATTTGATTGTGACGGCGTAAGTTTGCCTTTACACGTGCAATTAATTCCCTTGTGCTAAATGGCTTTGTTACATAATCATCTGCACCAAGTTCAAGCCCTAACACCTTATCAATTTCAGAATCCTTTGCTGTCAGCATAATAATCGGCATTTCATATTTCTTCCGGACTTCGCGGCAAACTTCCATCCCATCTCTGAGTGGAAGCATGATATCTAAGAGGATTAAGTCAGGCTGTATTTCATCTACCAACCGAAGCGCTTCGTTACCATCGTAGGCGCAATAGACAATATATCCTTCTTTTTTTAAGTTAAACTGCAAAATATCAGCAATCGGTTTTTCATCATCGATAACAAGAATTTTCTTTTCCATACCATTTCTCCTTTTCATTCAATTACGATCTATACAATAAAAAAATTCTAGAAGTCATACCTATACTAGTTTACTTTACCATTTTATTAACTTAAATTCACCTATAACTAGCACTTAGAAATATTTGGATAACATGTATTTCTATGATTAGTAAATATATCAAAAATAAAAAAAAGCCTCTAGCATTAACTAGAGACCCTTGTTCAATTATTTTAGATAGGATAGCGGGTTGACTAAGCTGCCATCTTTATACACTTCAAAATGGAGGTGAACTCCTGTTGAGTCACCGGTAGAACCCATCACGCCGATCGCTGTGCCTTTAGATACCGTTTGGCCTACTGTGACATTAATAGATGCCATATGGCCATATAGTGTGCGTAAGCCATTTTGATGGTCAATGACAACTTTATTACCATAACCGCCATCCCAGCCAGCAGAAACAACCACGCCATTATCGGCCGCTTTTATGGTCTTGTCACTTGGTCTGGCAATATCAATCCCTTTGTGCAGTTTGCCCCAGCGGTAGCCCATTTGACTAGATATATAGCCGCCTGCTGTCGGCCAGGCAAAGCTGCCTTCGCCACGGGAAGGAATCTCTTTCGTTCCTTTCACAACAATATGGTTGACTGGCTGCTGAAGGATTTGTTCGCTTGACTGTTCCTTTTTAACGGTTACACCATTTTGTTCTGAGATGGCATAGGTTACGGAACGAGATCCGTTTTGCCCCTGTTGCTTTTCTTTTGTCTCACCCTTTGGCATCGATGAGTCCTCAACTACTTCATTTGCAAAAGGGATTTCTTCCTTTTGATTTACTTCTTTATCAACGATTACTTCAACAAATGGTTTAAGCACCGTTACATTTATTTCTTGGCCAATTTGCAAAAGTGAATCCTCTGTTAAACCAGGATTAAGTGCTAAAAGATCCGCTTTTGCCAAACCGTGAGCATCGGCAATGGTTCCGAGCACATCGCCTTCTTGAACAGCATATTTCTTTTCTTCTAAAGTACCTTTTTGTAAAAATGTAGCTGTGTCTTCGGCAGACATAATTTTTTCTGGAGCGATATTTTCTGCTTCAATTGAAACATTTTTGGATAAGCGAACGTCTAATATACGAGATTCATTTTCTTGTAGTGCCGGTAAGGATCCATTGTCTTGGGCTTTTCTTGCATCAAGTTCTGTTAATTGATCCTCAGACACATATTGCAGTTTCAGCTTTTTAATTACTTCTTCAGCTGTATCTTTATTATCAAGGTATACAACAGGAGTGCCGTCAATCACAATAGCTGATGCTTCTGCTTGAATCTGGAATGTGTCTTTAATGGTTTGGACTGTTTCTTGATTAGTTGTTTTAGCTCGAAAAACCTGTTCAGGTATGTATTGGACCTGCGAACCAATGTTAAAATCGACATTTTTAAGTGACTTCTTTGCGGTATCGACTTTATCAGCAACTATTTTATTTACTATTTCTTTATCTGTAACATTGCCTATATATGTACCATTAAGATAAACATGATAAATGGTGGTCAATTTTGATGATGTGGCAAAAGCAACCGGACCATTGCTAAAAGCGATAACAGACGCAGCCATCGCGGTAATTACAGTCGTTTTTAATAATAAAAACTTTTTTGATTTTTTATTCGAAAATAACATTTATTCCTCCTAAACCACGGTAAAACCCTTATAAACTTGAATTTTCATCTAGTAAAGCGTTTTCCAGAATTTTAGACCTTCTTTACTTTAACATAGTTTAATTTAAAAAGATTAATAGTCTTTATAATGTAACAAAAATGTATAATTACTGACATTTTCCTACATATTTTTGAAATATGCTAGTCGATTTTTCATGTCCTTCTAATGGATTTTCTAAAAAAGATAGTGATAAATCCCTATTAAATCAAGGATTTTTATAGTTCTAGAGTAGCAGATTCTATTTTTATTAAACAGGACAAACTACAGGGTGAGTTTTGTAAAAAAGAGGAATATTTGTTACAACCGCATTACAGAAGTTACAAAAATAGACAAAAAAAGAAGTTTGCACATGCAAACTTCTTTTTCGTATGGCTCAGGACGGAATCGAACCGCCGACACAAGGATTTTCAGTCCTTTGCTCTACCGACTGAGCTACTGAGCCGTATGAGTGGCGGTCTGGACGGGACTCGAACCCGCGACCTCCTGCGTGACAGGCAGGCATTCTAACCAACTGAACTACCAGACCAAATGACCCCTACGGGATTCGAACCCGTGTTACCGCCGTGAAAGGGCGGTGTCTTAACCGCTTGACCAAGGGGCCATATTAAATTGTAAATGGTGAGCCATGAAGGACTCGAACCTTCGACCCTCTGATTAAAAGTCAGATGCTCTACCAACTGAGCTAATGGCTCGTACAAGGATAATTCACTAATCTTTTTATTTCGCCGGATGCCCACACCTCGGATAGCCTATTCAAGCAGCAGCTCGGCGTGTGCCCTGATGCTGTTTCATGGAAGCTTATTCGATCGTGCTCTACCGACTGAGCTAATGGCTCGTAGTAATTTGTCTTATTGTGACGACGCTTTTTATAATATCATGGTTAATATTATTAACGCAATACTTTTTAAAAAATTTTTTTAAAAAGATTGAAGCTCTCCAAAATGAAGAGCTTCTTTAAATAGTAATTATATTTGTCTCCAAGGGCTGCGGACTACATTTGTTTGATTCCGATCTGGACCGACTGAGAAGGTAGATAACGGAATACCTGTCAGTTGTGTAACTCGTTCAACATAGTGACGGGCATTTACTGGCAGTTCATCTAATGATTTAACCCCTGTAATGTCCTCTGTCCAGCCAGGAAGTTCCTCATAAATAGGTTCACATTGTGATAATACCTTTAAGTTTGCAGGATATTCGGTAATCACTTCATCCTTGTAGCGATAAGCCGTACAAATCTTTAATGTTTCAATCCCTGTTAATACATCAATAGAATTGAGGGAAAGATCTGTTAATCCGCTGACACGGCGGGCATGACGCACGACAATACTATCAAACCAGCCAATACGGCGCGGACGTCCAGTTGTTGTCCCGTATTCACGACCTACTTCGCGGATCTGATTGCCGATTTCATTATTTAATTCAGTTGGGAATGGTCCATCACCAACACGAGAAGTATAAGCTTTGCAAACGCCGACGGCATGAGTAATTTTTGATGGGCCAACTCCTGAGCCAATTGTTACCCCTCCAGCAACTGGATTTGACGAGGTTACAAATGGATAAGTACCCTGGTCAATATCAAGCATGACTCCTTGGGCTCCTTCAAATAAAACGCGTTTGCCTTCATCCAAAGCATCATTTAATACAACAGATGTATCACAAACATATTTTTTAATTTGTTGGCCATATTCATAATATTCATCTAGAATATCTTCTTTCTTAAAGCCCTCAGTTTCGTAAATGCGTTCAAATAAGCGATTTTTTTCGTCAAGATTCTGTACTAGTTTTTCTTCAAATATTTCACGGTCAAGTAAATCAGCAATCCGAATGCCGATACGAGCAGCCTTATCCATGTAGGCAGGGCCAATCCCCTTTTTCGTTGTACCAATTTTATTGGCGCCTTTTCGTAGTTCTTCCACTTCATCCAATTTTAAATGGTACGGTAGGATCACATGGGCACGATTACTAATACGAAGATTATCAGTTGTTATCCCCTTTTCATGTAAATAAGCCAGCTCTGTTACAAGCGCTTTTGGATCAACAACCATTCCATTACCGATTACACTTATTTTTTCTTTATTAAATATCCCTGAAGGAATTAAATGTAATTTATAGGTTACTCCGTTAAATTTGATGGTGTGGCCTGCATTGTTTCCACCCTGATAACGTGCAATAACCTCAGCATTTTCTGAAAGGAAATCAGTGATTTTTCCTTTTCCTTCGTCTCCCCATTGTGTACCAACAACCACTACTGATGACATGAAAGACACCTCCAAAATTTTTGCTTTCATTAATAATTAATTTATCACCACCATAGTTTATCAATTTTTCATCAAAAAATCAAACAAAACACGAACATTTTATATAAAATTATGAAATATGTTCGTAAATATAGCAAACTATGAAAATTATGAAGAAGGATTATCTAGTAGAAACGAAACTTTCAAGTACGAAACATAAATTTAAGCTATTTTTTTCCCGTTAATCCCAAATGCTATCCTTTTTCAAAAAAAAGAGCTAGCCTGATAATCTGGCTAACTCCAAAATATCCACGTTACGCTCCTTGAGAGGAGTCATAGCGTGTCTCTAAATTTACAAATTTATTATATTCCTTCACAAATGCAAGCTGTACCGTACCTGTTGGACCATTACGCTGCTTTGCAATGATAATTTCGATAATATTCTTATTCTCTGATTCTTTATCATAGTAATCATCACGATACAGGAAGGCAACGATATCGGCATCCTGCTCAATACTTCCGGATTCACGGATATCAGACATCATCGGGCGTTTATCCTGACGCTGCTCAACGCCACGAGATAACTGGGAAAGGGCAATAACAGGGACTTTCAGCTCACGGGCTAATTGCTTAAGGGAACGGGAAATTTCCGATACTTCCTGCTGACGGTTTTCACCCGAACGGCCGCTTCCTAAAATAAGCTGCAAATAATCGATTAAAATCATACCCAATCCGTGCTCTTGCTTTAAGCGTCGGCATTTAGAGCGAATATCACTGATACGAACACCAGGGGTATCATCAATAAAAATACCTGAGTTAGAAAGGCTGCCCATTGCCATTGTCAGCTTGCCCCAGTCTTCATCTGTAAGCGAGCCGGTACGAAGCCTTTGAGCATCGATATTGCCTTCCGAACAAAGCATACGCATGACAAGCTGCTCCGCACCCATTTCAAGACTGAATATCGCGACATTTTCACCCGTTTTAATTGCAACATTTGAGGCAATATTTAAGGCAAAAGCTGTTTTACCAACGGAAGGACGGGCGCCAACAATGATTAAATCATTGCGCTGAAAGCCTGCTGTCATCCGGTCAAGTTCAGCAAATCCTGTCGCAATACCCGTAATTTCTCCAACACGGTTGTGCATTTCCTCAATATTATCATACGTACGGACCAGCACATCTTTAATATTATGGAAGGCACCGGCATTCTTTCTTTGTGCAACCTCTAAGATGCTTTTTTCTGCTTCACTTAGCAGTGCTTCCACTTCGTCTTCGCGCGAATAGCCATCAGTGGCAATATTAGTTGCTGTGCGAATTAATCTTCTAAGTAAAGACTTTTCTTCTACGATTCTAGCATAATACTCAATATTGGCAGCCGTTGGAACAGAGCCCGCTAAATCGCTTAAATAACTGACACCGCCAATATCCTCTATTAGTTTTGAAGCCGCGAGTTCTTCTGTTACCGTTACAAGGTCAACCGCTTTACCTTGATCATTTAGATGAAGCATCACATTGAAGATTTTTTGGTGTGCGGCACGATAAAAATCTTCAGGAATTAAGATTTCTGAGGCCAATGTGAGTGCAGAAGGCTCTAGAAAAATCGCCCCTAATACAGCCTGCTCCGCCTCAATATTTTGCGGAGGCATACGATCCGCATATAAATCATTCATCTATCAAAAACCTCCTACCTTAGAAGGATTTAATTAAAAAGTCATAAAGAAAACTCGCCGACTGGCAAGCCGTTAGGCGAAGACAGAGGCGAAGACAGAGGCGTAGGTCGTCGAAAAGCACAGCTTTTCGACTGCGATGCCTTTGCTTCGAAGCCTTCCTTAGTGCACTTATGCGTAATAGGAAAGTTTACTTTCCTATCGGCGAAAGAAAAAAGTGACCAGTTAATACCGATCACATCCGACTACTTACTTTTTCTATTGTATCATGTTTATTCTAACTTTGAACTGGGAAATTTTTTAATCCCGCATTAAGGGGCAGTAAAATTAATTCAACCTGTTAAGTAATAGGATTGTGACACTGCCCCTAAATGCCCGA
>NZ_JBALPG010000025.1:0-31769 GCF_036965245.1 Neobacillus drentensis | reverse complement strand
CTAAATGCCCGATTGGCTCATCTTGTATTCAGTGGTAAACTTTCACTCTTTTCAGTTTCGCCTATTTTACTTCTGTTACCGAAACAGTTAACGTTGCAGTGACTTCATGGTGAAGTTTTACTGGCACCTTTGTGTGGCCAAGCGTCCGAATGGCATCGGCTAATTCCATTTTTCGCTTATCAATTTTAATGCCATGCTTCTTTTGCAGCTCTTCGGCAACTTGCTTTGTTGTAATCGAACCAAAAATACGTCCGCCTTCACCGGCTTTAGCTGTTAATTCAACTGTAATTTTGTCCAATGTTTCCTTCAGCTTTTTTGCTTCAGCAAGTTCTTCAGCAGCCATTTTTTCCTGTTTCTTATTTTGGGCATCTAAAGAACTGATGCTGGCATTATTTGCTTCAACCGCTAATCCCTGCTTAAATAAAAAGTTTTGTGCATAGCCGTCTGCTACATTTTTCACTTCGCCTTTTTTTCCTTTACCCTTAACATCCTTTAAGAAAATGACCTTCATTCCTTTTTCACTCCTTCAAAAAATTCATCAATGGCCAGCTTTAATTGTGCCTCTGTTTCTTCAATGGACAGACCGGTCAGCTGTGTCGCTGCATTTGTTAAATGGCCGCCGCCTTTTAAGCTTTCCATAATCACCTGTACATTGATGTTCCCCAGCGACCTTGCACTAATCCCAATGACACCTTCAGCCCGTTTTGCAATCACAAAGGAAGCCAGCACCCCATCCATTGTTAACAGTGTATCAGCAGCTTGTGCGATAATCACTTGATCACGTAGTTCAAGTTCCGTACCTTTCGCTATTGCAATTCCATCACGGTAAAAAGAGACTGATTCAATTAATTTCGATCTTTTTATATATGTATCAACGTCTTCTTTTAAAAACTTCTGGACCAGAACCGTATCAGCACCGTGAGCCCGAAGGTAAGAGGCAGCATCGAATGTCCTAGCGCCCGTTCGTAAGGTAAAACTTTTCGTATCGACAATGATACCGGCTAACAGGGCCGTTGCCTCAATCATCTCAATTTTACCGCGTTTCGGTTGATATTCCAAAAATTCCGTTACAAGTTCTGCAGTAGAAGAGGCGTAAGGTTCCATATATACCAGCAATGGGTTGGAAATAAACTCTTCTCCGCGTCGATGGTGGTCAATCACGACGACATGATCAATCTTGCTCAATAAACGTTCTTCAATCACAAGCGAAGGTTTATGGGTATCAACCACGACAAGCAGTGTTTTATCCGTTGATATTTCCAAAGCCAGTTCAGGGCTGATAAAGCGGGAAAATAACTGTTCTTGCTGACGGAGTTCATCCATAAGCCGTTTCACAGCGCTGTCCATATCCTGCATATTCACCACAATATAGGCTTCTTTTTGGTTCATTTGCGCAACCTTATAAATACCAATACTTGAACCAATCGAATCCATATCAGGGTTTTTATGTCCCATAATAATGACTTTATCACTGGCGGTAATTAAATCTCTCAAGGCATGAGAGATGACACGTGCCCGAACCCGTGTCCGTTTTTCAATTGGATTTGTTTTACCGCCAAAGAATTTCACTTTACCGTTTGGCAGTTTAATGGCTACTTGGTCACCGCCCCTGCCCAAGGCCAAATCGAGACTTGATTGGGCTAAGACTCCTAATTCCGGTAGCGAGGACACACCGGTGCCTACCCCGATACTCAAGGTAAAAGAAACATTCTGCTTCGAGGTCAATTCACGTATCTCATCAAGGATACTAAATTTCTCTTTTTCAAGGATATGGAGAATTCTTTCGCTAAAAACAGCAATGAATCGTTCTGATGAAACTCTTTTCAAGAAAATGCCATTATCGTTTGCCCACTTATTCAAAATAGAAGTGACTAAATTATTGATACTGCCGCGCATCTGATCATCCATACCCTGAGTAAGGTCATCATAATTGTCCAAAAAAATGGTAGCAATGACCGTCCTGTCATCCTGGTACCGTTTCTCAATTTCCTTTTGTTCGGTAACATCGAAAAAGTACAATAGGCGCTCTTCAGATTTATGAATTACGCGAAATTTTCGGTCATGGAGGGTGATGATTTCTGTCTCTACTTCCTGTTTAATCAACGGAATCAATGTATCTGCTATATCATAGAGCGATCTGCCAATCAATGTCTCCTCATCAAAATAAGATGACAGAAAAGGGTTTGACCATTCAATAAAGTATTCCTCATTGATGAGCATAATCCCAATCGGCATTTCCATCAGCGCTTCTTCGCCAACCTTTT
This sequence comes from Neobacillus drentensis, assembly GCF_036965245.1. GTDB lineage: Bacteria > Bacillota > Bacilli > Bacillales > Cytobacillaceae > Neobacillus > Neobacillus drentensis_G. The sequence goes on along the minus strand of NZ_JBALPG010000025.1, from coordinate 29,505 downwards.
TTACTCGGTAAGAAAGCGTTGAAATATACTCTTCCATTTCCGTACGCTCACGATGATCAATGACAAACATATAATAAAGGGGGATAAACATTAATAGCAGCCCAGCAACGCTTAAGATCCAATTATATAACAACAAGACAATGAGCAGAATCACTGTAACGCCAATCAGCCCATAAAAAGGGTAACGAATTGACCGCTTTTCTAAAAATGCAGGCAAAGTTCTCAGCTCCTAGACGCTAGTCTTACTCTTTTTTTTCAAACTTCTTTCTATAATCAAAGCCTAAATCAGTAATACCTAATAACAATATTATATAACGGACAATTGGAATCGTGAAAGAAAGAATTGCAACAAACACACCAAGTCCCCTAGCAACTGACTTTTGATGGAATATAAAAAATAAAAAGGCCAGCCCCTGAAAAATAAGAAAATTCTCCAATATGTATCGTGCATTGATTAAAACAGAAAATATATAGGTTCCTTCATGAGGTCGAAACAGCAGCATCGTCCCTAAGGCAATTAAATAGTACCACAAAAGGCTTTTTGGCAAGGAAAGATTACGGAATTTGCCCCATATCTTTACGTTTACACCAAATCTTTTTACAACCGGAAAACACACCCACTGAATAATAAAGGAAATTAAAATGGAGCCCATGATCAAAAAGCTAGGTGCATAAATTTCGATCATTTTTATGAGATCGGCATTTTGCTCTTTTAGATCTTTAATTTGACCTTCTCGTCCCATAGCTTTCAGCATCTCTTCGGACATCGATTGATTTAAGACAGTATGAAGTTCCTGAATGATATCAATTTTCATAAAAGCAGTAATAACTACATAATAAATGACCATACCCGCCATTAGAATCAATGAACTGGAAATTAAAATGGCAGTCCTGCTTTTGTTTTTTTGCAGCATGTATCCAATAACTACACCGGCAGCTCCGTAAAAAAGCATGAGGCCAAGACCTGGTATTGAACCTGCAATAAATGAAATGACGATTCCAGCTAAAAAGAAGGCAGCAATATTTTTAATGTTATTTTTAGCCGCGAAGATGATAAATGGCGCCGGCAGGACTACGTTTAAAAATGAACCAATTAGCGGTACGTAAATCGTTATTAATAATAGTACCGTAAATGCAGCTAATAAGATGGCACCTTCTGTTAGTTTGCTTACATTTTTCACTACTTCACCTCTATATATTTTCCAAGCTATTCTCTTATTTTAGACTAAATAGGCGCATTGATTCAACAGTGTGAAAAGTAAAAAAGGCAGCAAGGGCGCCCCTTACTGCCTTAATGCTTATTATTCACCAGCCACGAATGGTAGTAATGCCATTTGACGTGCGCGTTTGATAGCAACTGTTAGTTTGCGTTGGTATTTAGCGCTTGTACCAGTTACACGACGTGGTAAAATCTTTCCACGCTCAGAGATGAATTTTTTAAGTAAATCTACATCTTTGTAATCGATGCGAGTGATACCATTTGCTGTGAAATAGCACACTTTACGGCGCTTTGCGCGTCCGCCTTTACGTCCTCCTGCCATGAAAATTCCCTCCTTTATTTTTTTATCTCGTAACATTCATAAGGTTTGGCTTAAAATGGCAGATCGTCATCAGAGATGTCAATTTGACCATTTCCGGCAAATGGATCTTCATCCATTCGCGTAAACCCTTTATTTTGGTTTTGATTTTGTCGTTGATTCTGATTGCTGCTGCCATATGGATTACCTTGTGGTTCCATTGGAGGAGCACCGTAATAATCGTTGCTTCTTCCGCCACCGCCAGTAGACGACTTAGGTTCTAGAAATTGAACACTTTCTGCTTGAACCTCTGTAACGTATACCCGTTTACCATCTTGTCCTTCATAGTTGCGGGTTTGGATCCGGCCATCAACACCTGCTAGGCTGCCTTTCTTTAAAAAGTTCGCCACATTTTCAGCAGGTTTACGCCAAACAACACAGTTAATAAAGTCTGCTTCTCGTTCACCTGACTGATTAGAAAATGGACGGTTAACAGCTAAAGTAAACGTAGCAACAGGAACCCCATTTGGTGTATAACGCAAATCAGGATCTTTTGTTAAACGGCCAACAAGCACGACACGATTCATCATCAGAATCAACTCCTTTTTTCTGGTACATGTTTCACGTGAAACAGTTTTTACCAAAATTTATATTAATCTTATTCTTCTACTTTAATTACGATATGGCGAATGATATCTTCGCTGATTTTTGCAAGACGAGAAAATTCTTGTACTGATGCAGCTGAAGATGTTGTTTTAGCGATTTGGTAGTATCCGTCACGGAAATCGTTGATTTCGTATGCTAGACGGCGCTTACCCCAATCCTTTGTTTCAGCAGTTTCCGCACCATTATCAAGAAGAATTGTGTTGAAACGCTCAACAAGAGCCTTCTTCGCTTCATCTTCAATATTTGGGCGGATGATGTACATGATTTCGTACTTATTCATCACAGTCACCTCCTTTTGGTCTAAACGGCCCGAATGGGCAAGGAGCAATTATTCATTACTCACAAGTTGAAATTATATCATAGTGTAAACAGAAAAGCAATGTCATTCACAATAATGCCTTACTTATTCCTAAAACAAAAACGGAAAGGCACTGCAAAAATTGCAGAGCCTTTTCCTTTACACGTTAAAACGGAAATGGATGACATCGCCGTCTTTAACTTCATATTCTTTACCTTCTAAACGAACTTTTCCTGCCTCTTTAGCAGCATTATGGCTGCCGGCTGCAAGTAAGTCATCATAAGAGACTGTTTCCGCCCGAATAAAGCCGCGTTCGAAATCAGAGTGGATAATTCCCGCACATTGCGGTGCCTTCATGCCTTTTCTAAATGTCCAGGCGCGAACTTCCTGCACACCTGCAGTAAAGTAGGTAGCTAATCCAAGCAAGCTGTAAGCAGCACGGATTAATTGGTCAAGACCAGATTCCTCAATACCAAGCTCTTCAAGGAACATTTGCTTTTCTTCACCTTCAAGCTCAGCAATTTCTTCTTCAATCTTGGCACAGATGACGATCACTTCGGCATTATCAGCATTAGCAAATTCACGTACCTTTTTTACATATTCATTGCCAGATGGGTCAGCAATATCTTCTTCGCTAACGTTTGCAACATATAGGACAGGTTTGATGGTTAATAGATGCAGTCCCTTTACCAATTTCATTTGCTCTTCGGTAAAATCAACTGTACGAGCAGGTTTCTCTGCTTCAAATGCATCACGCAGCATCGCGAGGACTTCAAATTCAGCAGCAGCATCCTTATCTTTTTGCTTAGCCAATTTCTCGACGCGCCCAATTCGCTTTTCCACTGATTCCATATCTGCAAGGATCAACTCTAGGTTGATGGTTTCAATATCATCAATTGGATCAACTTTTCCAGATACATGGGTAATATTTTCATCTGCAAAGCAGCGAACTACTTGGCAAATTGCATCAACCTGACGGATATGAGAAAGGAACTTGTTACCGAGTCCTTCTCCTTTACTTGCTCCTTTCACAATACCGGCAATATCGGTGAATTCAAAGGCCGTGGGTACTGTTTTCTTCGGCTGAACCAATTCAGTTAATTTTTGTAAACGGTCGTCTGGAACCTCGACAATTCCGACATTCGGGTCAATCGTACAGAAGGGGTAATTCGCTGATTCTGCCCCTGCCTGTGTTATTGCATTAAAAAGAGTAGACTTACCAACATTCGGTAACCCTACGATACCAGCTGTTAAAGCCATTCACGTTCACTCCTCAATAAAAATAAATCTATTTAAAAAATATGTTCAATAATTTTAAAAAGCCTCTCACAATTATAGGCAACTACTAAGAAAAGCGCAAGCGACCGTATAGCGGCGTATAGACTGGAGCGCTTCGACTGAGATAAAGGAAAATCGAAAAGCAGAAGCGCCTTCGGAACAAGCACAGCTTGTTCCTGCGAGGATTATTCTAAGGAGCTTTCCTTAGTGCTCAGGGGCGATATAGGGAGAATTATCGACTGGCAAGCAGAGCGAAGCCAGAGATTAGTCTCCCTTAATGCGTACAGAAAGCGATAGCTTTCTGTAGCCAGGCATAAGACAAGTCGGCGAGAAGGCTGCTTTTTAGCCTTCTTGACGGATTGGCTTATGACCCCGAGCCCCTAGGCGCTGAAGCTAGACAACACGGAGAGCGATAGCGAACCGATGTTGACTTATCGTAGGGAGAAGAGCGAAGTCTCCTAGCCGCTGGGCGCTCCTCGAAAAAGCTAACGCTTTTCCTTCGTGCGAGGTATCGCTTCCGAAGCTTATTCTTATGGAGCTGGACAATTCTCAAAGTCTAATGATCTAAGCTCTGACTGTATCTTAAAAAAACAACTGCCGCTTATGGAGCGGCAATTAATATCACTATACTTTTACAACATTGACAAGGCAGTCATATAACGTGCTTCCAAGACCATTATCGGATTCCCTGCTTGAAGTTAAATGATTGACAGACCCGCCAAACTCTTTCCAAATACCTTCATCAATATTAATCGTATCCGGGTGAGCCTTTGCTAAAATGGAAATAAAACCTTTTACTTCGCCGCGGTCATTCCATACCTTGACGAAATCACCATTTTCCAGCCCCAAACTTTCTGCAATATTTGCAGCAATCTCCACCTTCACTTTCGGCTTTGAAGCGAATAAGTGATAGTTCTGCGAGTGGTTTGAGCGTAATGGATGAATCGTAAGGAGGTGGTACGGATATTTTTTTGCAAGCTCAGGGTTTGCCCATTTCGATTCATCTGGAACCGCTAAAGTTAACAGACCGTTATGACCTTTTTGTTGAGCTGTAAATTCATACTTGCCTGTCGGTGTTTGAAATGTATGGTCATGCCATGGGATTTTTACAACAGGAAGTTCCATTGTATGGTGCGCCCTTAATTTTTCAAGGGTAATGCCTTTGTCTTTCAACGGCTTAAGGGCCATCTTCAGCCACTCTTCCCTTGAAAAATCAAAATCCTCACCAAAGCCAAGCCTGGCGGCTAATTGTGTCCAAATCCATAAATCCGGCTGTGCCTCACCAGGAGCTGTAACGAGTTTCGTGCCAAAATTCACAAAATGATGGTACATCGAAGAATAATAAAGATCTTCTTCCTCAAAAGCAGTTGTGGTCGGTAAAACATAATCTGCAAGCATAGCTGTGTCGGTCATAAATTGTTCAATCACAACAAGTGTCTCAACAGAGGAGAAGGTCTTTTCAACCATATTGGTGTCAGGCACCTGAGTCAGCGGGTTGCCGCATGTCACAACAATCATCTTAATTTCCGGATCCGTTGCCGTTAGCACTTCTTCCGCCTGCTTCATCATGGAAAACTGCCTGTAGTTTGTCCTGCGGTGAACAAGTGTTAGCTCTTCAAACGCAAAGCTCTGTCCCACCTGTAGATTGGCGTAATTGGCACCTCCGCCGGCAATGCCAATATTCCCGCTTACGGCGGCAAGGGCATCAATAAGCCGAATCGTATTTCCGCCGTTTTTATATCGCTGTAAACCTAAACCCATATAGGTTGAAGTTGGTTTATCAGCATAAACATTAGCTAATGTAGTCATTACCTCACAGGAGACTTCGGTCCTTTCACTAATTTCTTCTAATGAAATACCATTGAGAAGCTTTGATAAATCAGCAAAACCATGTGTGGATCGTTCAATAAATTCCTGATCCTCCAAACCTAACCGAAGTATTTCCTTAATAATTCCTGCAGCTAATAAACCGTCCATCCCCGGCTTAATTGTTATATACTCATCGGCTATTTTTGCCGTCCCATTAAAAAGCGGATCAATAACAAATATGTTTGCTCCTTGTTTCTTAGCTTCCAGCAGTTTTTCGTAAAAATGCATGTTTGTCCGGGCAACATTTCGTCCCCAAGTAATAATGTTTTTACTGTTGCCAATGTCAGCAGGACCATGGCTCCAGGCATTCCCAAAATCCCATTTTTGTGCCTCAATTCCAGCGCCCCAGCAAAGTGATCCATAAAGCTCCGTTACGCCGCCATAACAATTAAAAAAGCGCTTGTCTAAGTTTTTTAAGATCCCGTTATTGGCATAATCATGGCTATGGAGGACAGCAGTTGTCCCATATTTTTCTTTAATTCCATTTAATTTAGCAGCTATCTCATCCAGCGCCTGCTCCCAGGAGATTTGCTCAAATGTACCATTTACCTTTTTTAAGGGGTGCAATAAGCGCTGCGAGGAGTTTGCCCTTGTTTCCAACATCCGTCCACGTCCACAAATTTTACCTTGAGTAATGGGATGTTCCGGATCACCTTCTACTTTAGTAACCCTGTCCTGATCAATTGTTACATTGAAACCGCAGCTATCCCAGCAATTTAACGGACAAGCAGTCTTTCGTACTTGTGCCAAAATCTCCACCCCCAGATGACATTTTCTATATCAATTTTTCTTATAAGAATAATATAGTTATACAAAAAAAAGAAGCATGAAATATTATCCTTCATGCTTCACCAAAATCTTCTTCATTTTCCGCGAAAACTCTTTCCGTGGAATGAGAACGCTATGCCCACAGCCCTCACATTTAATCCTGATATCCATACCCAAGCGGATAATTTTCCAACGATTGGTTCCGCACGGATGCTGCTTCTTCATTTCGACAACATCATTTAGGGAAAATTCCTTTTCTTCCATAACTTTCACCCTCCATTTCTATTTTGATGGCTCTGAGCCGCTTTTGTACAAAAATAGGCTTGGATTTGGAGCCTTAATACCACTCTCGTCTAATAAAAGCTTGATATCCTTCCGAATTGCCCGCGAAACTCCTGCCTGCTTCATCGGTAATGTTTCAGCTATTACCCGTAAAACAATCTCAGTTGGCCCCATCGTTTGTATTCCTAAAAGCTCAGGAGCTTTCGTTAACTCTTCGTATTGCTTTGGCATTGTTTGAAGTGCTTCTTCAATTACCTTTTCCGCCTTTTCGATGTCTTCACCATAGGAAATCGTAATATCAATAATCGCAAGACTATTATTTAACGAAAAATTGGTCACCTGGGTGATGCTGCCATTCGGTAAAATATGAACTTCGCCTGTCCAGCTTTTAATTTTTGTCGTTCTTAACCCAATTGTTTCGACATTGCCTTCAAATTGTCCTATGCGAATATGGTCACCGACCGAAAATTGATCTTCAAATATAATAAAGAAACCGGAAATAACATCTTTAACTAGACTTTGTGCACCAAATCCTACTGCTAAGCCGACAATTCCGGCACCTGCAATCAGTGCCTTCACATCGATCCCTAAAACAGAAAGAATCATCATAATTGCAATAAAATAAACCACATAGGTAAGAACACTATCAAGCAGCTTTGAAAGTGTATCTTCCCGGCGTTCTGTTGTATTAAGCGGTGACAAATTTCTAATCTTGAAAATGTTGTGGATTGCCACTTTGCCAATACGGACTATGATATTTGCAATAACCATAATGGCAACAATTTTTAGCACGGCTCCGCCGAGATTCAGCCATGTGTCTTCGTTTTGAAATTTATTTATATCATCTTGAATTCCCTTTGTTATGATATTCATTTTTACACCTTCCTTAAATTCGTTTTTCCCGCATTAACGGACAGTAAGCCCCTATATTAAGACTTTATATGTAAATAAAAGACTAAGTTGGGGATCAACTGTCCGGAAATACCCGATTAGTTTACTAGCATTCCACGGTGATATATCCCCACGGATTGAAGTTTCACTTTTTCCAAATCTATTTTAGCAATTTTTCTATGCAGATAATAGCATTATGAATTTTTGTTTTTCTATCCTCTTTATGTATAGATTTCCTAGATTTTCCGTATAATAATAAGAGTTAATACAGGTTTGGGGAGTGGACTTGATGAATCTGAAAAGCAGTTTTTTTGACAGGAGGGCAAAGGTACGTTTCATTCATGATGATTTTCACGCTGCAGAAAATCTCGCTGAGGAGTTACTCCTTAATATTTCCAACGAAACAAGCCGCCCCATTGTGTTCATTTGTATTGGAACAGACCGTTCCACGGGAGATTCATTAGGTCCGCTGGTCGGAAGCCTGCTCGCGGAGAAGAACCTCCAATCATTTTTCGTATATGGAACATTAGACGAGCCTATTCATGCGATGAACCTTGCAGAAAAACTGAAGGAGATCCATACAAATCATGTTGATCCCTATATTATTGGAATTGATGCCTGTTTGGGACGGATTAAAAATGTCGGCGTCATTCAAGTCGGGCAGGGGCCTGTCAAACCAGGCGCAGGAGTGAACAAGGAGCTTCCTGCCGTCGGTGACATACATATCACTGGAATCGTAAATGTCAGCGGGTTTATGGAATTTTTTGTACTACAAAACACACGCTTAAATCTTGTGATGAAAATGGCGAAAACGATTGCAGGTGGAATATACCAAGCAAGCCTATTGTACCCAAAACAAAGATTGAGTGAATTAAATTGGATGGAAGATGAGCAAACAAATAAAAGAGCAAACGGTAACTGAATGCTCTTTTTACATTTATTGGAATAAATGTTGATAGATATAAGGAATCGTTACAATAATACCCGTTACTACTATACCCGGGAGCAAGTTTGCTACTTTAATTTTTACTACCCCAGTAAGATTTAAGCCGATCGCTAAAATCATTATTCCACCAGTTGCAGTCATTTCGACAATAAACTGATCCATTAATGCCTGTGGAACGAAACGGTCAATCTGGGTGGCAAATAATGCAATTATACCTTCATAAAGGACAACTGGAATCGCAGAAAAAATAACACCAATTCCTAAAGTTGTTGTTAAAATAAGTGCTGTAAAGCCGTCTATCAATGATTTTGTATATAAAACATCATGATCACCGCGAATTCCGCTGTCAAGGGCACCAATAATCGCCATTGCACCAATTACGAAGATCAAAGTAGCAGATACAAAACCTTCCGAAATACTTCCTTTTCCATTAGAGCCAACTTTACGTTCCAGCCACCCGCCGAGGTCATTTAATTTATCCTCTAATTTTAATAGCTCGCCGACTACTGCACCGACAACGAGGCTACTAATGACAATCAGGAAATTATCACTCTTTAAGCCCATTTGCAGACCCAAAACCATGACTGACAAGCCAATGGCATACATGACCGTCACTTTCATTCCCTCAGGAATGCGGTTTAGGAGTTTCCCAATCAATGCGCCAATAATAATTAACAGTCCATTTACAAGTGTGCCTAATAAAAACATCGCAATATCACCTATTTTTCGCCTCTCGAAATAGTAATATTACTAAACTATCATGTTTTAGTTCTATTGAAAAGAATATTCTTCAAAAAAAAACCATCAAAGTGATGGCTTAAATATTTTCATCTTGTCCAAGTATTTCAAGGATTCGTTCAAGATCATCTTGTGAGAAAAATTCAATTTCAATTTTCCCCTTGTTTTTGTTTTGTTTAATATGGACAGTTGTACCGAATCGTTCACGAAGTGAGTACTCCCGTTCCTGTAAAAATACATCTTTTTTCTTCTCGGGCTTTTTTGTTTCACGTGAAACATTTTCATTTAATTGTTGAATCAGCTTTTCTAACTGGCGGACATTTAGCCCTTCATTTACAACTTTTCCAACTAAAATGGACAGTTTTGCTTTTTGTCTAAGACCTAATAATGCCCGTCCATGGCCCATAGAGATTTTCCCCGTTGAAATATGCTCTTGAATTTGGGGAGGGAGAGAAAGCAGCCGTATGTGGTTTGCTACATGCGGACGGCTTTTGCCTAAACGGTTCGCAACCTCTTCCTGTGTCAGCTTTAACTTTTCCATTAACGTATGATAGGCTTGTCCCTCTTCAATGGGGTTTAAATCTTCCCTTTGTAAGTTTTCCAACACGGACAATTCCATCATTTGCTGTTCAGAAAGCTCGCGGACAACTGCCGGCACGGCTTCAAGCTTTGCTTCCTTGGCAGCACGGAAGCGGCGTTCACCAACAACAATTTCATAGCCTTTAATACTTTTCCGAACAACAAGCGGTTGTAAAATTCCATGTTCTAAGATTGAAGCTTTTAATTCATCGATTGTCTCTTGTTGGAAGGTTTTACGCGGCTGATAAGGGTTTGGGCGCAGTTCTTTCAGCTTAATCTCTTGAACTGTCTCTTCTTTACTGACATCACTAAAAAAAGCATTCAATCCTTTTCCTAAACCTTTAGCCATTCGAGACCACTTCCTTTGCTAAATCTAAATACACTTCAGCCCCCCGGGATTTCGAATCGTAAGTAATGATTGGTTCCCCATGGCTTGGAGCCTCACTTAGACGCACATTTCTTGGAATAATGGTTTGATAAACTTTATCTTGAAAGTATTTTTTCACTTCTTCAATGACTTGAATACCAAGATTTGTTCTTGCATCAAGCATGGTTAATAAAACACCTTCAATTTTTAAATCCTGATTTAGATGCTTTTGCACAAGCCTAACAGTATTTAATAATTGACTTAAGCCCTCCAATGCATAATACTCACATTGGACAGGAATTAACACCGCATCAGATGCTGTTAAGGCATTTAGCGTTAATAGTCCTAAGGATGGCGGACAATCAATAATGATATAATCAAACTGATCTCTGACTTCATCCAGAGCACGTTTTAAGCGGACTTCTCTTGAAATAGTAGGAACCAGCTCAATTTCGGCCCCTGCTAACTGAATAGTAGCAGGAATCACGTACAAATTTTCAACAGATGTCGATTTAATGACATCCTTTGCTTCGACATCGTCTACTAATACGTCATATATACATTGTTCAACTTCTGCCTTTTCAATTCCAACCCCGCTTGTTGCATTTCCCTGTGGGTCAATATCTACTAATAAGACCCGTTTTCCTATGTATGCTAAGCAGGCGCCTAGGTTGACAGAGGTTGTCGTTTTGCCGACTCCACCTTTTTGATTTGCGATTGAAAGGATTTTCCCCACGTTGTCACCTACCCTTTATTTCTAAAAAAATTTTAATCTACCATTCTATCAGATGCTTAAATAATATGATTAATTATCCCCTATTAGAGAAGGAAAGTAAAATTCCATTCCTTTATTTTATCATGAAATATGAGGGATGTTGTTTTTTTTCAAAAAATATTCCAGTGTTACACTCAGGTTATTTTTTCATTTTATTGCTATAAGAGCTAGAAAATGTAAATTTATGTAATTTTTAATATCCCTTTTTCATAAAAAAAACCAAACACACTCGTGTCTGGTTCGTTCTGAATCGTTATTTTTTCTTTGGAATCCGAATAGTAAATTGATAAAATTCGTCAAATTCTTCTTCTTCTGCATCTAGATTAATTCCACTGTCGGATACCATTGTTAATGATTGTCGAATTGTATTCACGGCAATTCTCATATCTTTACTAAAAGCCTTTCGTTTCGGCTTTGGCTTTTCCTTTTTTTGTTCAAGCAGCCTGACGACCCGTTCTTCTGTCTGCTTGACATTCCAATTCTTTTCGATTACTTCTGCTAATAGTGCCACTTGTTTTTCCGGATCCTTTAAAGGAATCAAGGCCCGTGCATGGCGCTCAGTAATGATTTTATTTAATAACGCATCCTGAACAGGCTCCGGTAATTTAAGAAGACGCAGCTTGTTCGCAACGGTTGACTGCCCTTTCCCAAGGCGCTGTGCTAATGCCTCTTGTGTCAAATTGTGCAGCTCAAGCAGCTTCCCGTAGGCAATTGCCTCTTCGATTGGAGACAATTCCTCACGCTGTAAATTTTCGATGAGAGCAACCGAGGCTGTTTCCGTATCTGATAAATTTTTAACAATTGCAGGTGCTTCTGTCCAGCCAAGTTTTTTCATTGCACGCCAGCGGCGCTCCCCGGCAATAATTTCATACTTATCGACAGCAAACTCCCTAACGACAATCGGCTGGATGATACCATGTATATGAATGGTTCGTGATAATTCTTCGATTTTCTCTTCATCAAAGACCGTCCGCGGCTGAAAACGGTTCGGTATAATTTGCTTAATCGGTATCTTTTTTATTTCTTCGTTTCGTTCGATATCTAGATCTTTCTCAAGCTCAACCTCTTGTTCACCCTTATCGCCGAGGCCAAAAAAGCGTGTAAACGAACTCTTCATCCCCAACACCACCTTTACGAAACTCCCTAATACTTATTCTCTATTCAAATAAATTCTTCCTGCATAGAATACCATTTTTCTCTAAAAATTGTTATCCCGATTATCACTTTTTACCAAAACAAGAGGGGCCCTTCTTTTAAAAATTCCAGCTAGACCCCCAATAACCCTATTCAATTGGTGCTTTCCCTGGTGTCCCTGGTTTTCGAGGGTATTTCTTTGGCGTAGGACGCTCTTTTTTTATGATAATAATATTTCGTTCGCTATCTTCCATTGGTAATGTAAAGGTGAATACCTTTTCAACCTTGCCGCCAAATGTGGTGATGGCCTTTTGACCCATTTCCAATTCATCATTCGCATGCATTGCCTTCATGGCAATAAAATGTCCCCCCACTTTTGCAAGCGGTAAACAAAACTCACTTAAAACAGACATTCTTGCCACCGCTCTTGCTGTTACGATATCAAAGCTTTCCCGATAAGCGGGATTCACGCCAAAGGTTTCAGCACGATCATGTACAAATTGAACATTTTCCAAATTTAATACCTTAGCAAGATGATTTAAAAATGAGATCCGTTTGTTTAATGAATCAACTATTGTCACTTGGATATGAGGATAGACAATTTTCAATGGAATGCTCGGAAATCCCGCACCTGCGCCAACATCACAAAGATGAAAAGGCTTTGTAAAGTCAAAATAGAATGAAGCCGTAATAGAATCGTAAAAATGCTTTAAATATACGTCAGCTTTTTCAGTGATTGCCGTTAAATTCATTTTTTCATTCCACTCGACCAATGTCGTAAAATACGTTTCAAACTGGTCAAGCTGCTTTTTAGAAAGAGCAATTCCCTTTTCTCTTAGTTTTGCCTCAAATTGTTCGATGATCATTACCAAATCTTCCTCACTAACTGTCCAGCTTCAGCGCCCCTGATCAAGGAGCTTCCGCTTTTCTTTTTGTCTAGCTCCAGCGCCTAGGGGCTCGGGGTCATAAGCCAATCCGTCAAGAAGGCTAAAAAACAGCCTTCTCGCCGGCTCGTCTTATGCCTGGCTACAGAAAGCTATCGCATTCTGTACGCATTAAGGGAGACTAATCTCTGGCTACGCTCTGCTTGCCAGGCGCTAAATCTCCCTATATCGCCCCTGGTCAAGGCGCTTCCGCTTTTCTTTTTATTCATTCGAAACTCGTGCGATTTTGCCCTGCTCAAGGTACACAAGCAGGATGGAAATATCAGCTGGATTGACTCCGGAAATCCGTGATGCTTGAGCAATTGATAACGGTTTAATCTTCTTTAGCTTTTGTTTCGCTTCCGTAGCTAGGCCGTTAATAGCATCATAATCAATATTGTCAGGGATTTTCTTATTCTCCATTTTCTTTAACCGCTCTACTTGCTGGAGTGATTTTTCAATATACCCCTCGTATTTAATTTGAATTTCTACTTGGTCTTTTATTTCATAATCTAAAGGAAGCTCACTCTTGGTCAGCCCTTCAAGCAGTTCGTAAGTCATTTCCGGTCTTTTTAGTAGATCCGAAGCACGAATCCCATCTTTCAGCTCACTGCCGCCAATACTGCGAATTAATTCTTGCACCTCCGCGGAAGGTTTAAGGATGATAGATTGTAATCTTTCCTTTTCCGCTTCAATTGCAGCCTTTTTAACTAAAAATGCTTCATATCGGTCATTACGAATGAGTCCAATTTCATGACCAATATCCGTTAACCGTAAATCAGCATTATCATGACGCAAAAGTAGACGATATTCCGCCCTTGAAGTTAACAAACGATAGGGCTCATTTGTTCCTTTTGTAATTAAATCATCAATTAAAACGCCAATATAAGCATCGGAGCGGCTTAAAACTAATTGCTCGCGGTCTAAAGCATTTAACCCGGCATTAATCCCAGCCATTAACCCTTGACCAGCGGCTTCTTCATAACCGGATGTACCATTAATTTGGCCAGCTGTATATAGGTTTTTGACAACCTTTGTTTCTAATGTTGGCCATAGCTGTGTCGGCACAATGGCATCATATTCAATTGCATAACCAGCCCTCATCATTTGCGCATTTTCAAGTCCTGCAACCGATTTGATTATTTGCTGCTGTACATCTTCTGGCAAGCTGGTTGACAGCCCTTGTATATAGACTTCCTTCGTATTTCTTCCTTCCGGTTCAAGGAAAATTTGATGGCGCGGCTTGTCATTAAAACGGACAACCTTATCTTCTATGGATGGACAATACCTTGGACCTGTTCCCTTAATCATGCCTGAGTACATTGGAGACCGATGCAGGTTGGCATCAATTAACTGATGGGTTCTGTCATTTGTATACGTTAGCCAGCATGGCAGCTGGTCAGTAATATATTTCGTAGTTTCAAAAGAAAATGCTCTTGGAACTTCATCACCAGGTTGAATCTCCGTTTTACTATAATCAATGGTGTTGCTATTGACCCTTGGCGGCGTTCCTGTTTTAAACCGAACTAGCTCGAAACCCAGCTCTTCTAAATGTTCTGACAGCTTAATCGATGGCTGTTGATTATTCGGTCCGCTGGAATATTTCAATTCACCCAGGATAATTTCACCGCGCAGGAATGTACCTGTCGTGATAATGACCGTTTTCGATCGATAAACAGCACCTGTTTTGGTGATAACACCTTTAACTATCCCATCTTCGACAATCAATTGCTCGACCATGCCTTGAATTAGGGTTAGATTTTCTTCTTCTTCCAATGTCTTTTTCATTTCATGCTGATAGGCAAATTTATCAGCCTGTGCCCTTAAAGCACGGACAGCCGGTCCTTTACCGGTATTTAGCATCCTCATTTGGATATACGTTTTATCAATGTTTTTAGCCATTTCACCACCGAGGGCATCGATTTCGCGAACGACAATTCCTTTTGCCGGTCCACCAACGGATGGGTTACATGGCATAAAGGCAACCATATCTAAGTTTATTGTGATCATTAATGTTTTCGCACCAAGTCTCGCTGCTGCAAGTCCCGCTTCGCAGCCTGCATGCCCAGCGCCAACAACAATGACATCATAATTTCCTGCTTCGTATTGCATGTTTGTTCCTCCTTTTCCGTAAAGTACGGAAACGTTGCTTCTTCTGGTAGATTGTCTCTCTTTTTATGGTTTCAGGCTCCAAAAGGGTCTATTAGGTACCCTTTTCTCACTTTTTATACTTGAACAGGCTCCTATACAGCCTATTAGGTATCTTTTTCTCACTTTTTACACCGGAACAGGCTCCTGCCAACCTCTTTGATGAGCTTTATTCCTTAATATTATCCGCTCTAGTGTCAGAAAAACCTAATATCCAACCGCTTTTCTATTTTCCTAAACAGAACTGTGAGAATAACTGATCAATAAGACTTTCATGGACACTGTCACCAATGATTTCACCAAGCATTTCCCATGTTCTTGTTAAATCTATTTGCACGATATCAATCGGGGTTCCCATTTCCACCCCTTGAATTGCTTCCTCAATCGTATGAAGGCTTTGATTTAATAAGGCAATGTGACGGCTGTTTGAAACATATGTCATATCCCCTGTATCAATTGATCCGGCAAAGAATAATGAAGCAATTGCCTCTTCGAGCTCATCAACTCCAAGGTCTTCGAGCAATGAGGTGGTAACAAGTTTATGCTCTTTAGCAAGTTCATTAACCCGTTCCATATTAATTTGCTGCGGCAGGTCAGTTTTATTGACAATGACAATGACATCCATCCCTTTAACAACCTCAAAGAGATTTTCATCCTCAACAGTTAACTGGTCTGAGTAATTCAACACAAGCAAAATTAAATCAGCTTCTTTTAACACTTGACGAGAACGTTCAACCCCAATCCGTTCCACGATATCCTCTGTTTCCCTGATACCTGCCGTGTCTAACAGTCTTAGCGGCACACCGCGGACATTGACATATTCCTCAATGACATCACGTGTTGTCCCGGGAATGTCGGTAACAATCGCCTTATTTTCATGAACAAGACTATTTAATAACGATGACTTACCTACATTTGGCCGTCCCACAATTACAGTAGATAGTCCCTCTCGTAAAATTTTCCCCTGCTCTGAAGTTTGTAACAGTTTTTTAATTTCTTCCTGAACAAAGTGAGCCTTTTCAAGGAGCATCTTATGGGTCATTTCCTCGACATCATCATATTCTGGATAATCGATATTCACTTCGACATGGGCGAGAACTTCTAAAATCTCCTGCCGCAGTTTTCTAATCAGCTTGGATAAACGTCCTTCCATTTGACCAAGCGCGACGTTCATCGCCCGGTCTGTTTTCGCTCTGATTAAATCCATAACCGCTTCTGCCTGAGATAAATCAATCCGTCCATTTAAAAAGGCCCGTTTCGTAAATTCGCCCGGTTCCGCTAATCTTGCCCCGTTTTTTAATACATGCTGCAGCACGCGATTCACGGAGACAATCCCGCCGTGACAATTAATCTCCACTACATCCTCTTTTGTAAAGGTTTTTGGCGCTTTCATGACCGAGACCATTACCTCTTCTACCACTTCATCACTTTTTGGATCAAGAAGATGCCCGTAGTGAATCGTATGGCTGGCCACTTCAGTAAGTCTTTTTCCACCGATACTCTTAAAGAGCTTGTCTGCTATTTGAATGGCATCATCACCACTCAAACGAACAATTGCAATAGCTCCCTCTCCCATCGGTGTCGAGATCGCCGCAATTGTATCAAATTCCATTTTCCTCACCTCACATATTAAAAATGACAAATACTATATAAAAAATTGATTTTTTCTCCAAAATAGTAGAATACCACATGAATTTCTGTTAAAAAAGGATCTGTACTTTATCCCCGATTACCAGGCAATAATACCCTCACTTATTGAAGTTTCACTTTATCCACAATCCAAAAAGCCTATTTATTATTTTAACTTATCCACATGTGAATAACAATAAAGCGTGAAATCTTGAAATAAAAGTTATCAACAGCTTTTTTAGAAAAAAAAAACCCCCGATTAGCAAAGTCTACTAGCCGTTGTACACTCCTTGAAAAAGCTAACGCTTTTCCTTCTTCGAGGTATCGCTTCCGAGGCATATTTTTATGAATCCTGGACAATTCTCAAAGTATAAATTGATACTTTTATATCTCTTAAAAAAGGAGTAAAAAAAACACCCTATCTAAGGATAGGATGTCATTTTAATTATCTTTTCACTGGAGTAATCACAATAAATCGATGTGGTTCCGATCCATCAGAAAATGTCTTTACACGTTTGTTCTCGGATAAAGCGGTATGAATGACTTTACGCTCATAAGAAGGCATAGGTTCTAACGCTACATCTTTTCCAGACTTGACAGCCTTCGCGGCAAGTCGATGAGCTAATTGAATAAGCGTTTCACTTCTTCTGTTTCGGTAATCTTCAGCGTCCAAAATTACGGTTAAGTATTGATTAGAAAAGCGATTAATTACCAGCTGGGCCAAATATTGTAATGAATTTAGCGTTTGACCTCGCTTACCAATTAATAGGGCAATCTTTTCTCCGGTCATCACAAAGTAAACCTGTTTGCCTTCACGTTTGATTTCTATTTCCGCTGGTGCATCCATTTGTTCACTTACATGACTGAGGAATTTCTTTGCTTCTTCAATTGGATCAATGATCAATGTTACTTTCACAACAGCTGGACGTGAACCGAAAATCCCGAAAATTCCTTTTTTACCTTCATCAATGATATCAACATCTGTGCGGTCTTTGGTGGTCTGTAATTGAGCTAAAGCTGATTCTACTGCTTTTTCGACAGTTTGTCCTGTAGCAGTTACCTGTTTCACTTTTTTGCTCCTCCCGCATTACCGGTGGCCTGCGCCTTTAAATCCGGTCCTTTAATAAAATAGGTTTGTGCAATCATAAAGATATTTCCGATAACCCAGTATAATGAAAGGGCTGCAGGGAAATTGAAAGCAAAGACGACAATCATGATCGGCATCATCCAAAGCATCATTGCCATTTGCGGATTTTGTTCCTGTCCTGCCATCATCAATTTTTGCTGGATAAAGGTAGTGATACCAGCAATAATTGGCAGGATGTAATATGGATCTTTTTCACCAAGGTCAAACCATAAGAAGCTATCTTGGGCAATTTCTCTAGTTCTTGAAATCGCATGATAAAAACCAATTAAAATCGGCATTTGAATAAGTAGTGGAAAACAGCCTGCCATTGGATTGACGCCATGCTTTGAAAAAAGGGCCATTGTTTCTTGCTGAAGCTTTTGCTGTGTCTTTTGATCCTTTGAGCTGTATTTTTCTTTAAGTGCTTTCATTTCCGGCTGCAGGGCCTGCATGGCCTTGGAGCTTTTTGTCTGCTTAATCATTAACGGCAACAGAACAAGCCTGATTAAAAGGGTCACGACAATAAGCGATAAACCATAGCTTCCTCCGAGCACATGCGCTCCTTCTTTAATCAGCCAAGATAAAGGATAAACAATGTATTCATTCCAAAAACCTGTACTCTCTGAAGTAATCGGCTTCTTAATTTCACTGCACCCTGTTAAAAACAAGAACACAGAAAGCATACCGAACGAAAGTAATATTCGTTTTTTCAACCAACTTTTCCTCCCCGCCAAATATAAAATATAAAATAAAAAGAGTGTCGTTCAACTTTTATGTAAAATATTTCTTTTTAAAAAAATTAGAAAGGATAAATTTTGACTTTGAGAAATTTCCAGCGCCCAGCGGCTAGTAATCTTCGCGCTTCCGCTTTTCTTATTATTTCAAAAATATTTTATCATTTTTTCAACTCAAATGTCTTTATTACACCGCTTTATTTTGAATAAATCCGTAAAATTAGTTCTTCTTTAATACCTTTCCAACCTTAAGGACATGGGTTAAACTTTTTTTTACCTCAAAAAAGTCCATTTCGGCTGTTGGCTTCCTGGCAATAATCACATAATCATTCCCTTGAGATACCTGATCATATAATTCAAGAATGGATTGCCTTACATACCTCTTGATTCTGTTTCTGGTAACAGCATTTCCAATCTTTTTACTGACAGACAGGCCGATGCGAAAAAAGTCCTGTCCCTCTTTTTTCAATGAATAGATAACAAATTGGCGGTTAGCAAAGGAATGACCTTTCTGGAATGCCTCCTGGAACTCTTTATTTTTTTTAATTCGGAATTCTTTTTTCATAAAAAAACTCCTTTTTAAACTTTGATAAATATCTAGCTTTCTCGTCTAGCGGCCATACGCCTCTAAAAAGAAGCTTCCACTCTAAATGTGAAAAAAGACCACTGACGCTTCAGTGGTCTAAGCTGATAATACTTTTCTTCCCTTTTGACGACGACGAGCTAGAACCTTTCTTCCGTTTGCTGAGCTCATACGACTACGGAAACCGTGAACTTTACTGTGTTTACGTTTATTTGGTTGATACGTTCTTTTCATTATATGACACCTCCCTGAGGAATAGCTATCAATTTAAACTTAAATGACAGTCTTAATTATTATAAAGATGTCTCCTTGATATTGTCAACTACTCTTCTTATATTGTCCATATTTCCAATTTTTTCGAACATGAAAAGCACATTTCCAGAAATTCTATACTCATGGAGAGAGTTCGATCGTTAGGCAATTTTTTCTATAAAAATCCTCAAAACGGCATCTGTGGATAAAAAATCGACACTTTTTTCATTATCCACACAAGATATAGACAGGTTTTGCACAAGTTATCCGCCTGTGGACAATTATTATACACATAATGTTACTGTTGTGGATAAACTGTCAAAAGGCATTGCGCATTAAGCAATTATTTGATATTATATTTGTGTTTTCACTCTGAATAACTCCATCTCGTATAGAAATTATCCACAAACTGTGGATAACGTGTGGATAGTTTATCCTGACATTCTGTAAAAACTTGTCCACAAGGGGTGGATATTGTCGAAACTCCACTTTATTTCCTTATTATACGTTTTCCACAACCACTGTTTCGTATATTTATAAATTAATAGGCTGTACTGCTTGTATAGACCTAATGTTTTCACGGAACTTTAGTCGAAAAGGTGAGCTAGTTGCAATAAGAATAAACCTTTAGACAAATATTTTTTGGGGTTAGACAGTAATTAATGCGAGTGCTAGTTAAGATAAATTATTTTTACTAAAACAAAAAGGAGGGATACTAGTTGGAAAATATTGCGGATCTTTGGAATGCAGCGCTAGCCAATATTGAGAAAAAGATAAGCAAGCCTAGCTTTGACACATGGCTTAAGTCGACAAAGGCCCATTCCCTTCAAGGCAATCTGCTTGTAATCACCGCTCCAAATGAATTTGCGCGTGATTGGCTGGAAGAGCGTTATTCTCAGTTAATCTCCGGGATTCTCTATGAAATCACCGGGGAAGAGCTATCTGTAAAGTTTATTATTCCGCAAAATCAAAATGAGTCAGAAAATGATATTGCACTGCCGCCAAAGAAAGTAAAAAGGGACGAAGACCATGGGGAAATTCCTCAAGGTATTTTAAATCAAAAGTATACATTTGATACGTTTGTTATTGGTTCAGGCAACCGGTTTGCCCATGCCGCTTCACTTGCTGTAGCAGAAGCACCTGCAAAAGCCTACAATCCGCTATTTATTTATGGAGGCGTTGGATTGGGGAAAACCCACTTGATGCACGCCATTGGCCATTATGTTTTAGATCATAACCCTGCGGCAAAAGTAGTCTATTTATCGTCTGAAAAATTTACCAACGAGTTTATTAACTCAATTCGCGACAATAAAGCGGAGAACTTCCGTAATAAATATCGAAATGTCGATATCTTACTTATTGATGATATTCAGTTTTTAGCAGGAAAAGAATCAACACAGGAAGAATTTTTCCATACATTTAATGCGCTTCATGAAGAAAGCAAACAAATTATTATCTCAAGTGACCGTCCGCCAAGAGAAATTCCCACATTAGAGGATCGGCTGCGATCACGCTTTGAATGGGGCTTAATTACTGATATTACGCCGCCAGATTTGGAAACAAGAATCGCCATCCTTCGCAAGAAAGCTAAGGCAGAAGGTTTAGATATACCAAATGAAGTTATGCTTTATATTGCTAATCAAATTGATTCAAACATTCGTGAGCTTGAAGGTGCGCTAATCCGTGTGGTAGCCTACTCTTCTTTAATCAATAAAGATATTAATGCAGATCTAGCAGCAGAAGCATTAAAAGATATTATTCCGAGCTCAAAGCCAAAGGTCATTACCATCCATGAGATCCAAAAGGTGGTAGGAGAGCATTATAGTATAAAACTAGAGGATTTTAAGGCAAAAAAACGGACAAAATCAGTTGCCTTTCCTCGACAAATTGCAATGTATTTGTCGCGCGAATTAACCGATTACTCATTGCCTAAAATAGGAGAAGAGTTTGGTGGACGTGATCATACAACGGTTATTCATGCCCATGAAAAAATATCTAAACTCCTTCAATCCGATTCAACTCTGCAAAAACAAATGAAGGAACTGCATGAATTATTAAAGGTTTAATGAAAAGGAGCGGCACGCCGCTTTTAGGTGTTAGAATTGTGAATAACTGCTTACATTCTATACACAGTCTGTCCACATGTGGATAGGCTGTGTTTCTATTGAAAATTCAGGTTATCCACATACTAACAAGCCCTACTAGTACTTCTACTATTTTTTTAAAAAATAATATTATATGTTGCTGTAAAAAAAATATGCATAAAACGGAGGATTAATGCAATGAAATTTATCATCCAACGGGACCGTCTTGTTCAAAGTGTTCAAGATGTTATGAAGGCTGTTACATCAAGAACAACTATACCGATCTTAACGGGAATCAAAATTGCTGCTACAACAGAAGGAGTTACCTTAACAGGAAGTGACTCCGATATTTCCATTGAATCCTTTATTCCAAAAGAGGATGCCGGTGATGAAATTGTTGAAATTAAACAACCAGGAGCAATCGTTCTTCAGGCTAAATTCTTTAGTGAAATTGTCAAAAAATTGCCTACTGATTCGGTTGAAATTGAGGTTCTTGGTTCATTGCAAACTGTCATCCGCTCCGGGAAATCAGAGTTTAACTTAAACGGTCTGGATGCTGAGGAATACCCTCACCTGCCGCAAATAGAAGAAAACAATAAATTTCATATTGCGACAGATTTATTAAAAGCAATGATTAGACAAACTCATTTTGCTGTGTCCACCTCAGAAACACGCCCGATCTTGACAGGTGTAAACTGGAGAATTGAAAATGATGTGCTAACCTGTATTGCAACAGATAGCCATCGACTTGCACTAAGAAAGGCAAAAATCGAAACGGAAAATCTCGAAAGCTATAATGTTGTTATTCCAGGAAAGAGTTTGAATGAATTAAGTAAAATTATTGATGATACAAATGAATTAATTGATATTGTGATTACTGAAAATCAAATTTTATTTAAAGCAAAGCATTTATTATTTTTCTCGAGATTATTAGAAGGAAATTATCCTGATACATCTAGATTGATTCCAAATGAAAGTAAAACGGATGTAATCGTGAATACGAAGGAATTTCTCCAAGCAATAGATCGTGCTTCATTACTGGCACGTGAAGGAAGAAATAATGTCGTGAAGTTTTCAACCATTGAGGGCGGAATTATCGAAATATCATCAAATACGCCAGAGGTTGGAAAGGTAGTAGAAGAAATTCAAAGCAGTTCGATTGATGGAGAAGAGTTAAAGATATCCTTTAGCGCGAAATACATGATGGATGCTCTAAAAGCACTTGAAGGATCAGATATTAAGGTAAGTTTTACCGGAGCAATGCGTCCATTCGTAATACGCCCCCTACATGACGAAACGATTTTACAGCTTATTTTACCGGTGAGGACATACTAAATTTTAAGACTTCCTAAATATGCCGCCATTTCATTGGCGGCATTCTTTACTAAATAAAAGATAATTCTTTTTCAGCCGATAGAAAAGTTAACCTTTCTATTAGGCATATGTGCAACTAAGCCTCTGCATTTCCCTTAGGGGCATGCCATTCGGCAAGTTTTCTTTATTTCCTTTGTATCTTAGTGTTTTTTTTAGTAAAATAAAGTATTGGGACCATTTTTAGAAATGAGGGTGAGAATAGTGCCTGAAAAAGTAAAGCTAGACACAGAGTTTATTACATTAGGTCAATTTTTGAAGCTGGCTGATGTGATTCAAACTGGCGGAATGGCAAAATGGTTTTTAAGTGAACATGACATTTTTATTAACGGTGAACAGGACCAAAGAAGAGGAAGAAAACTTCGTGCCGGTGACAAAGTACAAATTGCTGGCTTTGGAGAGTTTGTGATAACCGACTAGCTAAAGGATTTGTTGCTATGTATATTGAAAAATTAGCACTAAAAAATTATCGGAATTACGAAGAATTATTCGTTCAATTTGAAAATAAAGTAAATGTCATCTTAGGTGAAAATGCCCAAGGTAAAACAAATGTCATGGAGTCCATTTACGTATTAGCGATGGCGAAATCACACCGAACCTCCAATGATAAGGAACTTATTCGCTGGGACCAG
This sequence comes from Neobacillus drentensis, assembly GCF_036965245.1. Classification (GTDB taxonomy): domain Bacteria; phylum Bacillota; class Bacilli; order Bacillales; family Cytobacillaceae; genus Neobacillus; species Neobacillus drentensis_G. Next base: position 5,915 of record NZ_JBALPG010000025.1, on the reverse strand, counting down.
GAGTATGCTAAAATAGAAGGCAGGGTTCAAAAACAAAATGGTTCTTTGCCTTTGGAATTAATTATTTCCAAAAAGGGAAAGAAGGCAAAATGCAACCATATTGAACAGCAGAAGTTAAGTCAATATGTTGGGAATCTGAACGTGGTCATGTTTGCTCCTGAAGACCTTAACATTGTTAAAGGGAGCCCGCAGGTGCGAAGACGATTTATTGATATGGAAATTGGGCAAGTATCGCCCATTTATTTACATGATATGAGTCAATATCACAAAATCCTTCAACAACGTAATCATTATTTAAAAATGCTGCAGATAAAAAAACAAACAGATCAAACGATGCTCGAAATTTTAACAGAGCAGTTTATTCAAATGGCTGTGAAGATTGTGAAGAAGCGGTTTGAATTTCTTAATCTCCTTGAAAACTGGGCGCAGCCAATTCATCAAGGAATTTCTAGAGGTCTGGAAACGCTCGAAGTTACCTATAAGCCATCAGTTGAGGTATTAGAAGAGCAAGATTTGTCGAAGATGATAACAAGCTTTGAAGAGAAGTTTGCAAAGGTTAGAACAAGGGAAATAGAACGCGGTACAACCCTATTCGGCCCCCATCGTGACGATTTATTGTTCTTTGTCAATGGAAGGGATGTTCAAACCTTTGGTTCACAGGGGCAGCAGCGAACAACCGCCCTTTCCGTCAAACTTGCTGAAATTGAATTAATCTATAATGAAATTGGCGAGTACCCAATTTTGCTCCTTGATGACGTTTTATCGGAATTGGATGATTACAGGCAATCCCATTTGCTTAATACCATTCAAGGAAAGGTACAAACGTTTGTGACAACAACAAGCGTCGAAGGGATTGATCATCAGACACTAAAGGAAGCATCAACCTTTATTGTTAAATCCGGTGATATGAAGAAAGTTAATTGAGGTGGATCATGTATATTCACATCGGGGAAGATCTTAACATTAGGGCGAAAGACATTATTTCGATATTAGATAAAGAGAGTGCGAATAATTCTCCGTTGGTTGAAGAGTTCTTAGAGCACCATAAGGAAAGATTAATTAACTTGTCCAAAAACCCCTTTAAATCAGTCATAATTACATATGACAAAGTTTACTTATCCCCTATTGCTTCTGGAACATTAAAAAAACGTTCAAACCAAATGAATATACACGAATTTTTATAAAATTGTTTTTAACCATGAAAATATTGAGCTATTTTGTCAGAAGGTGCAGGTGAACAAGTATGACTATGGAACAAAAGGCAGTGGAACAAACATACGGTGCCGATCAAATTCAGGTTCTTGAAGGACTGGAAGCAGTTCGAAAACGACCTGGTATGTATATCGGGTCGACAAGTGGAAAAGGGCTCCATCATCTTGTTTGGGAGATTGTTGATAACAGTATTGACGAGGCACTCGCAGGTTACTGTGACGAAATCAATGTCATTATTGAGGAAGATAACAGTATCACTGTAAAGGATAATGGCCGTGGAATTCCGGTAGGTATTCAAGAAAAGATGGGCAGACCAGCTGTTGAGGTCATTATGACGGTTCTTCACGCTGGTGGTAAATTTGGCGGCGGCGGTTATAAGGTTTCCGGCGGACTCCATGGTGTTGGTGCTTCTGTTGTTAATGCCCTTTCTACAGAGCTTGAGGTTTATGTCCACCGTGATGGTAAAATTCACTTCATCAAATTTGAACGAGGCGCGGTCGTTACGGAATTAGAGGTAATTGGAACGACCGACAAAACGGGGACGATTACACACTTTAAACCAGACGGTGAAATTTTCACTGAAACATTGGTATATGAATATGACATACTTGCGACTCGTCTTCGTGAGCTTGCATTTCTTAACCGCGGAATCAAAATCACGATTGAAGATAAGCGAGTTGAAAATAAACGAAATGAATACCATTATGAGGGTGGTATAAAATCGTATGTAGAACATTTAAACCGTACAAAAGAGGTTATACATGATGAACCGATTTACATTGAAGGTGAGCGGGACGGTATTAGTGTTGAAGTAGCACTCCAATATAACGAGGGCTATACAGATAACATTTACTCTTTCGCAAATAATATCCACACTTATGAAGGCGGGACACATGAATCAGGCTTTAAAACAGCTTTAACAAGGGTCATTAATGATTATGCTAGGAAAAATAACCTAATAAAGGAAAATGACACCAATCTTTCCGGAGAAGATGTTCGTGAAGGGATCACAGCCATTATTTCCATCAAACATCCTGACCCGCAATTTGAAGGGCAAACAAAGACGAAGCTTGGAAACTCTGAAGTCAGGGCGATTACAGATACTGTGTTTTCCAGCACGTTTGAAAAGTTTATGTTAGAAAATCCAACAGTTGCCAGGAAAATTATTGATAAAGGTTTGATGGCGGCAAGGGCGAGGCTTGCAGCTAAGAAAGCCAGGGAATTAACCCGAAGGAAAAGTGCATTAGAGGTTTCCAGTTTACCGGGGAAATTAGCAGATTGTTCATCAAAAGATCCATCAGAAAGTGAATTGTACATCGTTGAGGGTGATTCTGCGGGCGGTTCAGCGAAACAAGGGCGTGACCGTCATTTTCAAGCGATTTTACCGTTAAAAGGAAAAATTCTTAATGTTGAGAAAGCCCGTCTGGATAAAATCCTTTCTAACAACGAAGTTAGGGCGATGATTACGGCCATTGGAACAGGTATCGGAGAGGATTTTGATATTGCTAAGGCCCGTTATCATAAAATTGTCATTATGACAGATGCTGATGTTGACGGCGCCCATATTCGCACGCTAATCTTAACGTTCTTCTACCGTTATATGAGAAAAATTTTGGAAGCAGGTTATATATATATTGCCCAGCCGCCACTCTATAAGGTTCAACAAGGTAAACGAGTGGAGTATGCTTATAATGACAAAGAATTAGACCGGATTTTTGCAGAGCTGCCAGCTGCACCTAAGCCGAATATCCAGCGTTATAAAGGTTTAGGGGAAATGAATCCTGAACAATTATGGGAAACAACGATGGATCCTGCGAATAGAAGTATGCTTCTAGTTAGTCTGGAAGATGCAATCGAAGCAGACGAAACCTTTGATATGTTAATGGGTGAAAAGGTAGAACCGCGTCGGAACTTCATTGAAGCGAACGCACAATATGTAAAGAATTTAGATATATAAAAAGCGGAGGGAGGTATGTAATATGACTGAAACACCCAATCCTCAAATTAAAGAGATTAATATTAGCCAGGAGATGAGAACATCATTCCTTGACTATGCAATGAGTGTTATTGTTTCTCGTGCTCTTCCAGATGTTCGTGACGGGCTAAAACCAGTTCACCGCCGTATTCTATATGCGATGCATGATCTTGGCATCCATGCGGATAAACCGTATAAAAAATCAGCCCGTATCGTTGGAGATGTAATTGGTAAATATCATCCGCATGGTGATTCAGCGGTGTATGAAACGATGGTCCGGATGGCGCAAGATTTCAACTATCGATATATGCTCGTCGATGGGCATGGAAACTTCGGCTCTGTCGATGGAGATGCAGCAGCTGCGATGCGTTATACAGAATCGAAGATGTCTAAAATATCAATGGAATTATTACGAGATATCAACAAAGATACCATTGATTATCAAGATAACTATGATGGAGAGGAACGAGAGCCTGCTGTTTTGCCTGCACGGTTTCCAAACCTCTTAGTGAACGGAACAACCGGGATTGCTGTTGGGATGGCGACAAACATTCCGCCGCATCAGCTAGGAGAAGTCATTGATGGCGTATTAGCTGTCAGCCGTGACCCAGAAATGACGACGCAGGAGTTAATGGAAATTATCCCTGGTCCGGATTTTCCAACCGGAGGACTAATAATTGGCCGAAGCGGCATTCGAAAAGCATACGAAACTGGCAGAGGCTCGATTACCATCCGTGCGAAGGTGGAGATTGAACAAAAATCCAATGGCAAGGAAGTTATCATTGTTAATGAACTGCCCTACCAGGTAAATAAAGCTAGATTGATTGAAAAAATTGCCGAGTTAGCACGCGATAAAAAAATTGATGGTATCACTGATTTAAGAGATGAATCTGACCGCAGAGGGATGCGGATTGTGATTGAAGTTCGTAAAGATGCGAATGCCAATGTCCTCTTAAATAACTTATATAAACATACAGCACTGCAAACAAGCTTTGGAATCAACACCTTAGCCCTTGTTGGCGGCCAGCCAAAGGTGTTAAGCCTTAAGCAATGCCTTGTTCACTATTTAGACCATCAAAAAGTGGTCATTCGTCGAAGAACAGAGTTTGAATTGCGTAAAGCTGAAGCACGTGCTCATATTTTAGAAGGCTTAAGAATTGCACTCGATAATTTAGATGCAGTCATTACCCTTATTCGAAACTCGCAGACAACTGATATTGCCCGCGAAGGCTTAATGACACAATTTAACCTATCCGAAAAACAAGCACAAGCCATTCTTGATATGCGTTTACAGCGTTTAACAGGTTTGGAACGAGAGAAAATTGAGGATGAATTTCAAAGTCTCATGAAGCTTATTGCTGAATTAAAGGCCATTTTAGCTGATGAGGAAAAGATTCTTGAAATTATCCGCGAAGAACTATTAGAAATTAAAGAGCGTTTTAATGATAAACGCCGTACGGAAATTGTCACGGGCGGAATTGAAAATATTGAAGACGAGGATTTAATTCCTCGTGAAAATATCGTTATTTCCTTGACACATAATGGTTACATTAAGCGTCTCCCAGTTTCCACTTATCGTGCGCAAAGACGCGGCGGCCGCGGGATCCAAGGGATGGGAACAAATGAAGATGACTTCGTCGAACATTTAATCACGACATCGACACATGATACCATTCTCTTCTTTACGAACAAAGGTAAGGTTTATCGTTCAAAAGGCTATGAAATACCAGAATTCAGCCGAACAGCGAAAGGAATACCGATTATTAATCTCCTCGGGATTGAAAAAGGTGAATGGGTTAACGCCATCATTCCTGTCGAAGAATTCGTCGATGATTGGTCCTTATTCTTTACAACAAAAGAGGGGATCTCTAAACGGTCGCCGTTAACATCGTTTGCCAATATTCGGAACAATGGTCTAATTGCCTTGAGTTTGCGTGAGGGTGATGAATTAATCTCCGTCCGAATGACCGATAGCAGCAAACACATGATTATTGGTACAAAAAATGGAATGTTGATTCACTTCCCTGAGACTGACGTAAGATCGATGGGACGAACGGCTACAGGTGTTAAAGGAATTACACTTGATTCTGGTGATGAAGTGGTTGGAATGGAAGTATTAGAAGAGGATAATGACGTTCTAATTGTAACAAAAAATGGTTACGGTAAACGTACTCCTGCATCTGAATACCGTGTCCAAGGACGTGGTGGTAAAGGAATAAAGACCTGCCATGTTACCGAGAAAAATGGAGAACTTGTTTCGATGAGAGCCGTGACTGGTGAAGAGGACCTAATGCTTATTACTACTGGCGGTGTCCTCATTCGAATTGATGTAGCCGGTATTTCTAAAATGGGCCGGAACACTCAAGGTGTCAAGCTTATCAGTATGAAGGAAAGCGAAAACGAATTTGTGGCAACTGTCGCAAAGGTTGAAAAAGAAGAAGAAGCCCAAGAAAATGAAAACAGTGATGAGGAAGTAATTACTGTTGACGAAAATCAAGATGTCAGCACACCAGAGGGCGAAGAATAATAATTTAGAAGGAGCATACATCCGTGTGCTTCTTTTTTTCTTGATCCTAAAAGACCCTACCGATACCATCATGAAATGTCGCAAATTGTTTTTAAGATAATTATAGTAAAAAAATAAAAAACGTGTTGACTTTAAAATGTGTTGATGATATATTTATTAAGTCGCTTACGAGCGATAAAAGATTTTGTTCTTTGAAAACTA
>NZ_JBALPG010000024.1:30185-37201 GCF_036965245.1 Neobacillus drentensis | reverse complement strand
AATTCTTTTATTTGAATAATAATCTGTTATATAATAATAAATAGTAACGTACTAAGGGGGAAATATATGGAACAGTTTGTAAATTGGCTCAGTGGGATTATCTGGAGCCCAGCACTTATTTATTTATGTTTAGGGGTAGGTTTATTTTATTCTCTTGCAACAAGATTTCTTCAGGTAAGACACATGAAAGATATTATTCCTTTGATGTTTAAAGGTGGCAAATCAGATGCGGGAATTTCCTCATTCCAGGCATTAACCCTTGCATTATCAGGCCGGGTTGGTACTGGTAATATTGCCGGTGTTGCAACAGCGATTGCTTATGGGGGGCCTGGTGCTGTTTTCTGGATGTGGGCAATTGCATTTTTAGGTGCAGGATCAGCTTTTGTTGAGGCGGCTTTAGGTCAGGTATATAAAGTAAAACAAAATGGGCAATTCCGTGGCGGACCAGCCTACTACATAGAAAAAGGCTTAAAAATGAAGTGGTATGCCGTTTTATTTGCGATTGTCACTGTCATTGCAACAGGAGTTCTATTACCAGGTGTACAAGCAAATAGTATTGCATTAAGTGTTGAAAACGCTTTCCATATTCCGCCTGCCATTACAGGAGTAATTTTAGCTTTATGCCTTGCAATCATCATCTTTGGGGGAGTAAAACGGATTGCCCGAGTAGCTGAATTCGTCGTCCCATTTATGGCACTGGGCTATATCATTGTGGCTCTTCTTATTACAATATTGAACATTTCTGAACTACCTAGTGTAATAAAATTAATTTTCTCAAGTGCATTCGGCGCCGATGCTGCCTTTGGTGGAATTCTTGGTGCAGCCATTTCTTGGGGGGTTAAACGAGGTATTTATTCCAACGAAGCAGGACAAGGTACTGCCCCGCATGCAGCTGCTGCAGCAGAGGTATCCCACCCTGCCAAACAGGGTATTGTTCAAGCGTTTTCAGTCTATGTTGATACGTTATTCGTCTGTTCTGCAACAGCGTTCATGATTCTGATTACTGGAATGTACAATGTTACTCCTGAAGGCGGAAAAGCAATTGTTACAAATCTTGCAGATGTAGAACCTGGTCCTGGATATACACAAGCCGCCGTTGAATCAGTGCTACCTGGATTTGGTGCTCCTTTTGTCGCGATTGCCTTATTATTCTTTGCCTTTACGACGATCATGGCCTATTATTATATGGCAGAGACTAACCTTGCCTATATTAATAAAAAAGTAAGGCGAGTATGGACAGAATATATTCTTAAAGTAGCTATTTTAGGAATGGTATTCTACGGATGTGTGAAAACAGCGGGCCTCGCCTGGACATTAGGTGATATTGGTGTAGGAAGTATGGCTTGGTTAAATATTATCGCCATTCTCCTTTTGACTAAACCAGCGTTAAAGGTTCTTAAAGACTATGAAGCACAGCTGAAAGATGGAAAGGATCCTGTTTTTGACCCTGTAAAACTTGGGATTAAAGATGCGGACTTCTGGGAGCATGAGTATTCTCAGTCATTTAAAGATGAAAAAACAGGCTGATGCTTGAAAAATATGAGTTATGGGGGCTAACTTTTATGAGTTAGTCCTTATTTCTTTTTAACTATGAGATAAAAGTGAAACTTTTTGCCCCTTCTCTCGTACAATTTAAGAGTAGGCAAAAGTTCAACAGCTAGAAGTTTTTCCCTTTTTCAAAAATAGATTTATAATGTACATAAACAATAAAGGATGAGGAGTGAAAAGTGTGGGTGTTACACTTAGTAAAGGGCAAAAGGTTGATTTAACGAAATCACACCCCGGTCTGCAAAAAGTCGTTGTCGGTTTAGGATGGAATGGCAGCAATCTTAGTTCTAACTTTGATTTGGATGCTTCGGCATTTTTATTAGGTGAAACTGGAAAAGTGAACAGTGATCAGGACTTTGTTTATTATAACAACCCTTCAGGTGGAAATGGATCAATCATATACAGCGGCGATAACCGCATTGGTACGGGTGTAAGAGATGATGAACAAATCAGAATCGATTTAAACAAAGTTCCATCCCATATCCATCGAATCGCCTTTACGATTACCATTCACGATGCACAGGTAAAACGGCAAAATTTCGGACAAGTATCAGAGTCCTATGTCCGTATTTTTAATGAGCTTACTAACGAAGAATTATTAAGATTTAACTTAGGCAGGACCTTTACAGTTGAAACAGCTATTGTTGCAGCGGAGTTATACCGCCATAATGGAGAATGGAAATTCAATGCGATTGCAAGCGGTTTTCAAGGTGGATTAGCCGCATTATGCCGTAACTTTGGAATTACGGTTGATGACCCTCCTGTGAGCGCACCATCAACACCACCAACACAGCAGTCAAATTATCAACAGAATCAAGGTAGTTTTAACTCTTATCAACAAAATAATCCGAATCAATATGATCCGAATCTGCAAAACCAAACTAGCCATAATCCATACCAACAAAGCCAAATGAATAACCCTTCATACCAGCAGCCCGTACATCTTCAACCGGAATCGTCATACCAGCAGCCTGCGTATGGGTATCCCTCACAGTCGACATACCCAACCACTTCTAGCCCACGTCAAACTTATGGTGGAGACGATATCATGTGCCCGCGTTGTCATTCAACGAATGTCAGAACTGGGAAAAAAGGATTTGGTTTAGGTAAAGCAGCTATCGGCGGGCTAATCCTTGGTCCTGTCGGCTTACTTGGCGGTTTTATAGGGAAAAACCAGCTAAAGCTAACATGTAATAGCTGTGGCAGCACATGGTCCCCTTCGCAAACGGATTATGCCGAATGGGCAAACAATCAAAAGCGAAAAGCACAGGATTTATTCAATCGATATAAAAGCCAAGACGTTCTTGATGCAGTTGTTGCAGCATGTGCCTTAGTAGCAATGGCAGATGGCTATTTAGACGCATCGGAACGGCAAAAGATGATGGAATTTATCCATCAAAGTGAGGAATTGCGAGTATTTGAAACGAATAAAGTGATACAAAAATTCAATTTATTCATTTCTAGAATGGAAAATGACCGCATGATGGGTCGTGCAGAGGCATTTCGTGCCCTTGGAAAAATAAGATCAAAGCCGGAAATTGCCCGGTTAGTTGCCCGCTATTGCATTGCCATCGGGTATGCTGATGGAAACTTCGATCACAATGAACAACAAATGGTTGCAGACATCTGCCGAGAGCTTGGCTTAAATCCAGCTGAATTTCTGTCGTAATAATTAAAAGCCCCATTTCCCGCTAGGAAATGAGGCTTTTCGTTTATTTTTGCCAAACTCGTTTATTCTCTACCCTTTTTGTAAAACCTTTTGCATCCAATCTTTCTAAAAATGGAATCATGTATTTCCTTGATAGGTCAAGAACATCCTTGGCATCGCCTACTTCAAATTCAGAACCTGTTTGGCTGCGAAGTTTTCCAACTGCTTCCTTAAACACTTCCCCGTGATAGGCAAATTGCTCATCTAGTAGTACAATTAACTCCTGATCTTCAAGAAATCTCTTTAAATCAAATTCCAACATTTCAGGAATCCCGGCGGTTGAAAAATAATCCTTTAAGTAACGAACCTTTAGTCCGTCCCTCTTTAATTCCACAAGTAAATTTTCTGTTCGTTTCTCCCAGCTTTTAGGAACATGCGGTACAAAGGATGATAAGGAAACAAATTGTTCTTTCCGTTTAAAGATTCCGTTTGTAATTCCATTTTCCACCACAAATTCCAGTAAGGTTTTAGGAAACCTTGTTTGTAGGGTGTGCAATAGCTCAGCCTTATTTACCCCAGTCTTCATTGAATGGGCCTGATGAAATTCCTGCAACCTATCAAAAATATCTTCTTCAATCGAATTGATTATTAACTGTAGTGTATACTCTTTTCTATTATATAAAACAAAGTCGGTATCAGTTAAATGCTCTGTTAATATTTCTTCATCAAGTGCTGTCCGTTTAATTAACTCATTTAATGGAAGACTTTTCGCTTCGATTAAAGCCGCTGTAATGCGCTCCTTAGGCGTTCCAACCTTTTTTTTCTCAAGCTCATCAATTGTTTGATTCCCGAAGCGATACTTATTTCCACGGGGATCAATTACCCAGCCACCGCCGATGGTTTCCTGAGGGCTTGGCCTGCGTAAAATAAATCGGTCTCCGCGTTTCGTCAGAATTTCCTCCTCGAGGCGCAGCTGACAAAGGATCTCCCCATTTTCTTCCTTAATCTCGTTACGGTCAAAAAATACAATTCTCCCCATAACTTCTGCAGTTCCTATATGAAGCTTGATCGGCATCCTCTGCTTGACCATATGTTCTAAATCCTCAACCATTCGAATTGCAACATCAACTGTTTTCGTTACAATGAAATGTTCGGATGATACGAGGACATCACCACGTTCCAAATCTTCCTTTGATACATTTGATAAGTTGATGGCCGTCCGTTGTCCTGCATACGCCTTCCCGGCCTGTTTATGATGCACCTGAATCTGCCTTGCTCTTACTTCAATCCCTTTTGGCATAATTTTTAGTGCTTGTCCTTCCTCAACTGTACCTTCATATACAGTTCCACGAACAACCGTCCCTTGACCTTTTACCGTAAATACCTGATCAATCGGCAGACGAAATGCCCCTTTTGCATCACGCATTTCTTGATCCATTAATATTTTTCTTATCAATTCTTTTATCTCTTCTATACCTTTTTTAGATAAGCTGTCAAGGAGAACAAACGGGGCATCCTCAAAAACAGTCCCGGTAAGCTCTTCTAAAATATCGTCTTTAACTAGTTCAATAAATTCTTCGTCAACCCTGTCAATTTTTGAAATGGCGACTACACCATTTTTTACACCTAAGAATTTTAAGATATCAAGATGTTCCCTCGTTTGCGGCATCACACCTTCATCAGCGGCTACGACAAGCACCACTAAATCAATTCCAGCTACTCCTGCTATCATTTGCCGGATAAAGCGCTCATGTCCGGGTACATCAATGACTGAAATTTGGATTTCATTGTCTTCATATAATGGAGCAAACCCGAGTTCAATCGAAATTTGTCGTTCCTTCTCCTCTTTTAGACGGTCTGTATCGACATTGGTTAGCGCTTTTGTTAAGGACGTTTTCCCATGGTCAATATGTCCCGCCATCCCAATCGTAAAATATCGTTTTTCCAAGATTACCACCTTCTTAATCGTTCTACCATTCTACTGTAGCCTTTAAAGTACTTTTGTTCAAGCGAACATTTTCATTTCCATTTCTCTCTCAAGAAATATATATTTTTTAAGCAAAAACATTCACAAATTGTTCGAAATTTTATATAATAGATTTATAAATTTGCATCAACGCAACTTTTGTTCACCAGCGAACAAACCTTGCGTCTACGAAAAACATAAAAGAGAGGATGGTATCCGATGAGCTATACAAATTCACTTGCAGTTGACAAGGCTCGTGCAGCGGAACAACGAACTGTGTCTGCCGCAAGAGATGCCATTAATGGAAAAGTAAAAGGGATACGGGCATTACTGCCGTTTCTTGGTCCTGCTTTCATCGCATCAATTGCTTATATAGATCCTGGAAATTTTGCAACCAACATACAAAGTGGTGCCCGCTTTGGGTATAAAATGCTTTGGGTAATCGTTTTAGCCAATTTAATGGCGATGCTCTTACAAAACATGTCAGCCAAACTTGGAATCGCCACAGGAAAAAGCCTGCCCGAAATTTGCCGGGATCATATGCCTAAATGGCTTACAATCATAATGTGGGTAGTTTCTGAGCTTGCTGCAATGGCGACCGACCTTGCCGAATTTTTAGGGGCGACACTAGCATTAAACTTACTTGCCGGCATTCCAATGCTGTTTGCCACTATTATTACGGGTGTGGTTACCTACCTGATTTTGATGCTTGAAAAATTTGGCTTCCGGCCGTTGGAAAAATTCATCGCCGCCTTTGCCATGCTAATCGGGTTATGTTACTTAGTGGAAACAGTTCTTTCAAAGCCCGATTTTTTACAAATTGCTTATCATAGTGTCGTTCCTTGGCTGGGTAACAGTGAAAGCATAATACTTGCAGTCGGAGTAATCGGTGCAACCGTCATGCCGCATGCTATTTATTTGCACTCAAGCTTAACACAGAATCGCATTGTCCCAAGAAATGATATGGAAAAAATAAAGATTCAAAAATTTAGTACAAAAGAAATTATGATTGCGATGACACTTGCCGGATTTGTAAATCTCGCGATGATGTATATGGCTGCATCAGTTTTTAATACATCCGGTCAAAGTCATATTGCCGACCTGACCACGGCCTATCACACACTTACACCGCTGCTCGGCTCAGCTGCAGCCAGTGTTTTCTTGATATCATTGCTTGCTTCAGGTATTTCAAGTTCTGTCGTTGGTACAATGGCCGGTCAAGTTATTATGCAGGGGTTTGTGGGATTTACCATTCCATTATGGATTCGCCGTTTAGTCACGATGCTTCCAACAGTGATCATTGTAGCCATCGGCGTTGACCCAACCAAAACACTAATTATTAGCCAGGTAGTGCTTAGCATCGTTCTACCATTTCCGATTATTGCGTTAATCTACTACACGCAAAAAAGAGAATTGATGGGCGTGCTAACCAATAAACGAATCACAACCATACTTTCCACGATTTTTGCCGTTATCATCCTGGGTTTAAATGTTTGGTTGGTTGTTCAGATGATTGTGGGATAAATGAAAAAACAAATTTTATTAATTGGTTCTATTGTTAAAAATAAATAGAGTGCTGATCCGAATAGATTTAGCACTCTATTTTTATATATTTTAGAATGTGAAAAAAAGAAAGCTTGGCCGGTTAATGAAGCTATTAACGACGGTATTCGTGGAAATCCTGTGAGTTCGGTCGCTTATAGAAGTACTTAACGACCGGATTCGGCGAATTCCAGCGAGTTCGGTCGCTTATAGGGGTTCTTAACGACCGTTTTCGGGATTATCCAGTGAGTTCGGTCGCTTATAGAAGTTCTTAAGGACCGGATTCGGTGAATTCCAGCGAGTTCGGTCGCT
>NZ_JBALPG010000024.1:26265-30141 GCF_036965245.1 Neobacillus drentensis | reverse complement strand
CTTATAGGGGTTCTAACGACCGTTTTCGGGATTATCCAGCGAGTTCGGTCGCTTATAGAAGTTCTTAACGACCGGATTCGGCGAATTCCAGCGAGTTCGGTCGCTTATAAGGCTAACGGCCTTCTTTTTTCAAAATTACTAATAAATAACCCTGGTACCACCTCGAGGTCGCCTACTAATTTATAGCCATTTTTTAGATATAGTCCTTTAGCCGGATTATTTTCTTTGCCAGTAGATACATTTAATACAGCATTTTCTTTATTTAATTCCTCGACAGTCGTTAATAGTTTTTGGGCAATTCCTTTACGAAAATGATTAGGATGAACGACCATCCGGCAAATTGTCAACACTTCACCATCAATTGTGTAGGAAATTGCACCCGCAAGAATCTCACCCTCAAAATATCCCAAGAAGGATTCTCCACATACTGTTAATTCTTCCAGCGTCTCTTTTAATGGTGGGATCTCAAAAAAATTTATTAACTTTGCCTCGATAAGATAAGAGGACCTTTGCAGCTCATGCAACTCTTTGACGAGATCTAAATTATGTAAATCAAGATTTTTTATCATACCGTAGAACTCCTTTATGGTTATTATCGTCCACTAATACATTTCACCATTAGCAATGAAATTCCTCTTTTCTTTACTGCCAAGAATGTTTATCTAAAAATAAATAAAATATCCCCCACAAAAAGTGAGGGATTTGCTCCTTATTATGCAATTTTTATTGCTTTTCCAAATGGAACTCGCGGTAAAAAAGCATCAGGTACGAGCCAAAATAGTTCAAAATCTACTTTATCCATGTCTTCTGAAAAATAGCCTGTTACATCTGTAATGTAAAACAGCGTATCAATGTTTTCTTCTTCTGCCCACTCCAGCACTAATGTATAGGAAGATTTCCCATGTGTCTGATATTTAATCATATTGTTTTGAATGGGAGAAATACTTCTAATTTTAAAATCTGCTTGAACTAGTATGGTATCTGGTTTCAGTTGTTCAAACAGTTTAACTATGTTATTTATCAAAAGGCTTGGTGCTTCATTTGTGGATGTATCTACAGCCAAGGCAACTTTTTTATCTTGCCGCTGCTGAATCATGGAAAGTATTGTTTTATGCCATCTCAACTCCAACAACCCCTTTGTTTGAATAAGTGAACTATATTATTTTAGGTAAAAAGATGGGGATTATGATTGGATAATTTCGACAGAATAAAAATAAAACAATATTGGTGATACTATATTAGCATCATTCTTCCAAACCACATTTCATTTTGACAATGGCATAATGGAGCTAAATGACACCTTTTGTTTCTTTTCCACTTACTATAAGCTGTTCTGAATGCTCATCATATAAATTCCTAGCCCAATCTTGAATTTTCGCACAATCCACGGATTTCCATTTTTCAAGATTCTGAATCTCATCTAGGCCAAATGCCAAGGTAGACATTCTTGTCATAAGCACATAGGATGAATAGGGATGTGGAAATTTCGGGTCATTTTTAGCTTCGTAGTAGAATTTCTTCAGCAATCTAAACGATTTTGATTCATAAATTAGTTCAACCAGTTTTGCACGGTATTCCAAATCTTTTGGATGCAAATTTGGAAAACGTATATAATCACTGAGATGTTGGGCTTCATGCTTCAAATAACTAACTTGAAATTCATTGCTATCTAGTTTTGCTCTCTTTTTCATTGGACCTTCATCAACATAATAAAGTCCTTCAGCTTTTGCCCACCCTCTAGCAAATTTTTTACCTAAGGTGGCAAAATGAATCCAGCTTTGCATTATGAAATCACTTATGAAGTAAACTGTTACCCTCTGTGTCTGATGAGGTAACTCAACCGTAAAGTCCGTTTTTTTCGTTGTCTTCCAAATATATGGCCCTCTAAATGGTGACGTGACACCCCCTAAAAACCGATAGCCCTTTTCCTCAAAAATGATTTTTAATTTTTCTTCGATTAAATCAAGGCTGTCAATTAAATCATTATCAGAAATTAATAGTGCTAACGACTGCACCAACTGGGTTTCTGCATCTTTGACATTACTTCCAGTTAATACGGAAGTAAAATATTGATAATATGTTAATAAAACTTTTCTAATCCAGGCGTCATCTGTTTTAAAGCGATGACTCGGTTTTCCTCCAAAAAAACGGTGATCATATTTGGATTCCAGCTCCTGATATTTTTTACTTTTATTCGGTATCGAACGAAGGTACTCTAAAGCAGAAGATACATCCCCTTGCAGACAATAAGCATAAAATTTGGACTCCTCCATCCCGTTCCCCTCTCCTATTTTCTATATTCTTTATATTATGTTTTTAAAACCTAAATCCTTTTTTATCGTAAAAATTAGCAATTGATCTACCGAACATTTATTTCCCCTTTCAGTTTTTCAATTATTAATGAAATTTCCCTTAAATCCTCAATAATGAAATCCGCTTCACTACCCTCGTATTGAATATCTCTTTTCCAGATTGTTTTCATTCCAACTTTACCGGCAGCTATTACATCGTTTTCAGGATGGTCGCCAACATAGACACTCTCATTTGCTAAAACATTAAGTTGCTTTAATGCTTTCATAAATATTTCAGGTTTTGGTTTTTTGATACCCTCCCATTCGGAAATAAGGATCGTTTTAAAATACCTTTCAACACCTAAAGCCTCAATATTGTTCATTTGGAACTGTCCTTTTCCATTCGTAATGATTCCCATAACGTATGATTTCTTTTTTAAATCTTCTAACATACTTATTAGATTCGGAAATGGAATACAATAATTCTTAAATTTTTCTAAATAGTCTTGAAGCAACCTGTCCCAAGTAATCCCCTTAATGTTAAATTCATTGATCAGTTGTTGATACACTTTATCCTTCCAGGTGTAACCATGACAATCCAATTCTATAAATCTTGATGTATACAATTCTTTGGGAATATGACCAAGCCAATTGTTTAATCGCTCATATTGATCATCGATAAATTTCTGAACGGTTGCATCTCGATTTAATAAAGTTCCATCAAGATCGAAAATTACTGCCTTGATCATGTCCATTTTCCCCCTTTAACCTCTCTATACCTATATTTTGGATCATTTTTTTAATATTCACAAATAAAAAAATCGATACCGTTTGTATCACTAATTATCGTGTATTCGATGTAAATTGTTAGTAAGTAATTTTCAATCCTCTTATGACTATACAAAAAAAGTTTTTGGTTTGTATCAAATATTTTTTATAACCGAATGGTAGAAATGAAGCCCCAGAATAATAAAAAAGGCCTCACCTTAAATAGAGGAGAATGCCTTGGCATTATTATTAATCCTTGTTGTTATATTCTCTTTTTTCCTTTAAGTAATCCTTTTCACATTTTAACAGCCTATAGTCAATAGCGTTGCCCTTTTCCTTTTTCTTTTCAATTACTTCCCATTTTAAATTGTTAAGCTTTAAATGCACCGCGACATTCGAGTTGTCAGGCTGCTTATAAAGCAAATAGGATTCCCCAGGTTTGACAAACAATGTCGGTACACCGCGTGAGGCAACAATAAATTGTTTATGTAAAGATTGATAATATTCATCTACTTCTTTCCCGCCATAGATAAGATTAGCAGCGTCTAACCCTCTGTCCGTTACCTCAATATAACTTTGGTCATCAATGTCCAAATCGAGGACAGAAATAATATCCTTCATGATTGCTTTATTATATTGGACATTTCGAGTTTTCATTTTTTCAAGGCATTCAGTGGATAATCTCGGTAGTTCATTTGCCTGGACTTTCACTGAATTAATGAAAAGCAATACGAATAGGACCGAATTAATAATTGTAGTTTTTTTCATTTGAAAAAACACCCCTAATAATGTATGAACATATTATTCTGCATTATGG
>NZ_JBALPG010000024.1:21578-26254 GCF_036965245.1 Neobacillus drentensis | reverse complement strand
ATGATATATACGAAACACTTCTTACAACCTATACTTCAATCTTTTTGATCACTCTTGCAGGATTTCCGCCAACCACAACATGATCAACAACATCTTTTGTGACAACTGCACCTGAGGCAATGACAACATTATTTCCTATTTTCACACCAGGATTGATTATCGCTCCCCCACCAATCCATACATTATCGCCGATTTCAACCGGTGCCCCAAACTCAACGCCGGAAATTCTCTCTATTGGGTTCAGCGGATGTGTTGCTGTATATATGTGAACACCTGGCGCAACCATACAATTCGTCCCTATCCGAATTTCACAAACGTCTAAAAAAACACAATCAAAGTTCGCATAAAAGTTCTCACCGACATGAATGTTGTAGCCGTAATCACAACGAAAATTAGGCTCTATGTAAATATTTTCTCCTGCAGAACCAAACAATTCTTTTAAGAGGTCAGATCGTTTGGCCCTCTCTGTTTCTATTGTAAGATTGTATAATCTTGTTAATCCCCTTGCATTCTCACGTTCTTTTATAAGTTCTAAATCAGCAGCATTATAAAGTTCACCGTTGATCATCTTTTCTTTTTCTGTTTTCATGATTTGGTCTCCTAACGTTGAATTTTGTTTTCCAATTTATCAAACTTTCGTAATTCCATAAAATTTACCTTTGTTACGATTTAAGGGGCAAAAGGGACAAAATATCTAAACATAAAGCTTATGAACGCAAATACTGAAATCGTACAAATTGAAGCAAAATGTAAAAATATAAATAGGATTTTCATTTTTCCTTTGACATAAAATGCGTAGATTAAACCAAATACTGGATTCAAGATTAAAAACGGTAAGGCAATTGCAATAAAAACCTTTCCAATCATATGAAGGATTTTTGAATCAAAACCAGCCAGACTCAACAAACCCAATAATATAATTGTCACAATAATCGTCGCAATCAGTGATGTAAATGAAACCTTTAAGGCATTTTTGAAGAAATTTTTCATAAAAAACTCCTTTCCTACAGTGCATTATAAATTTATTCTCCAATGAGGAAAGGATTACCTTTTTATTACTAGAATTATCCGGTACCATTAAGAGCAAAAAGAGTGGAATCTCCACTCTTTTTACTCTTTCCCCTTTATTTTCAACCAACCTGCTTTTTTAATCTCCAGTAGTACATCCATGTCCTGATTGAATAGCTCCCAAAAGACAGAATTGCTATAAACATAATAACCATACTAAAAATTTGCAATTTATCTAGTTTGTTATGACTAATCATTTCTAATCCCAATCCTATATTAAACAAATAGGCAATGATTAAAGGAAGGAACAAGCATGTATAGGCGATACCAATCTTTCTTGCATGTTTTAATTGATTGGTTTTATCACTGTAAATTTGTAGGCGGTCTTCGCCTTCAGAATATTCGCGGCTCCAGATCGACCACTTTTGCAATGATCCATAGGATTGAAATACACTATTCCAGCCTGCATCCCTGTGGATATCAAAGTAGCTCTCATCAGCAATGTTTTGATAATCTGCACAATAACTTACCTTTCGCGGATGCCCCACAAAGAAATGGAAGGTTGTTCCAGCCCTGCTAACGCGGTAGAGATTATATCCTTGTTCCTCCATTTTCTCGAGCCACTGTTCTAACTTATCTGGAGCATACATCCAGCCTAGTCTTCTTTTAATAACCAATTGCCCTGAACGCTTTAACTTCTTTTCTTCCGCTTTGTTTAGTTTGCCTTTACCTTGAGTCTTGCTGAAAAGTTCATCTCTATTTATTTTTTCATTCAGCAATTTTTTATTTGTCCGATTAATTTTAACCACTGAATATAGTCCAAGAATGAAAATAGCTATTAAAACACCAAAATATAAATAGGTGAATATCCAATATGGACTTTCTACTACCTCAACTTTGGAATCTGCTGAAAATAAAATTAGCCCAAATATGCTTAGATAGAATGCTGCCATAATCGAAAAATAGAATACTACACCTCCGAAAATATACATTATGATTCGATTATGTTTAATTATTCCTTCCCGGACAGAGGAGGTTTTAATTTGCTCCGGTGACTTTTCATTAGACGTGACAAACCAGTTGCCCGCACGTAAAACCTTGGTCCATCCCTCTGCCATTAACCCTCTGGATAGTGACTCCCCTTGCATTTTATCAAACCCAATTCGGTACGTTAGCTTCTTAGGCTCACCTTGTTGAAAGAAAAAACACCGTGAAACTCGATTGATCTTGATTAAAAAATATCCATTTTCCGCCATAGATGAGAGCCATTTTTCTGTTTTTTGTACATCATAACTCCAGAATGGCCTACAAATTTTTTTGATCACAAAAAATCCCCCTCATATTTCAATGCATTCTGGTACAGTTCCTTAAGTCTGTTAATCTCGGCTGTAATTAATTTTCTTCCTGTTTCCGTTACCTCATATACCCTTTTTCTTTCCTCATCAGCAAATACCGTTATGATTCCATCTTTTTGCATTTTCGTTAACGTTCCGTAAACGGTTCCAGATCCTAATACAATTCTTCCGTTTGTAATGTCCTCTACATGTTTAACAATACCGTAACCATGACGCGGTTCCGTCAGAGATAGAAGAATGTAGAACGCCGTTTCTGTCATCGGTACATACTTTTTTATGACTTTATCAATATCCAAAATTCTCACCTCACAAGTCTTGGTTTTATATAGTGAATAACCGTTTGAAACTATATCGCAAGTAAATATGTCTTATCATGACTATATCACGTCGTGACTTATATTTCAATTTGTTTTTTTTCAAAATATTCATGACTGTTGATAGGTATCAATTAGTCAAATGATTAGTATTGAAATCGTAACATTGGACCAGAAGTCGTGGTATAATTTTAAATATTGTTTTTTCAGAAAAAACTGTAATTTAAATGATTCTTACGAATGGGGGGAACTAGTTTGAATTATGATGTAATCGTGGTGGGTACTGGACTCGCTGGTTTAGTGGCAGCGTCTGAGCTTACGGATGCAGATAAGAAAGTGCTCCTTTTAGACCAAGAACCGGAAGCATCTTTTGGTGGACAGGCATGGTGGTCCTTTGGCGGATTATTTCTCGTCGATTCACCGGAACAGCGAAGGATGGGGATTAAGGATTCGCGTGAACTTGCCTGGCAGGACTGGTTAGGAGCAGCAGGTTTTGATCGGGAAGAAGACGAGGATTACTGGGGAAAAAAGTGGGCAAAGGCCTATGTTGACTTCGCATCAGGTGAAAAGCGCAAATGGCTATATGATTTGGGGGTTCGTTTTTTTCCAGTAGTCGGCTGGGCTGAACGCGGGGGCTATCTTGCAGAAGGGCACGGCAACTCCGTTCCGCGGTTTCACATCGTTTGGGGAACAGGTCCTGGTCTTGTTAAACCATTTGAAGATAGAGTTCGAAAAGCAATGGCTAATGGTCTTGTTGATTATCGCCCGCGCCATCGGGTGAATGAATTATTGACGGAAAAAGGTGCCGTCATCGGGGCACGTGGGGAAATACTTGTTCCAAGTTCGGCTGCTCGCGGCGAAGCAAGTTCCCGCGATGTGGTTGGAGATTTTGAATTCCATGCGAAAGCTGTGATGGTAACTAGTGGAGGTATTGGCGGCAACCATGAACTGATTAGAAAAAATTGGCCGGCGCGACTTGGCGAGGCTCCAAAAAATATGATTTCAGGTGTTCCACAGCATGTTGACGGACGAATGCTGGCAATTACAGAGAAGGCTGGCGGTCGTATCGTCAATCGAGACAGGATGTGGCATTATACAGAAGGCATAAAAAACTGGAACCCGGTTTGGCCGATGCATGGTATCCGGATTCTTCCCGGTCCGTCCTCCTTATGGCTCGATGCCACAGGGAAGCGTTTCCCTGCACCAAACTTTCCAGGCTTCGACACTTTAGGAACCCTTGATGCCATTATGAAGACTGGTTATGATTATTCTTGGTTCATTTTAACGCAGAAAATTATTGAAAAAGAGTTTGCCTTGTCAGGGTCGGAGCAAAATCCGGATTTGACTGGAAAGAGTATTAAAAAGGTATTAGCTCGTGTGCTGCCAGGGCCGACATCTCCTGTAAAGGCATTTATGGATAAAGGTGAGGATTTTGTTATCGCCAATACTTTGCCGGAACTTGTTGCCGGGATGAACAAGCTCACCGCGGTTAACTTGTTAAACCTGGACGATATCGAACGGCAGATTGTTGCTAGAGACAGAGAGATTGATAATAAATTTACAAAGGATCTGCAAATAACTGCAATGCGCGGTGCACAGAATTATCTTGGCGATAAACTTATTAGAGTTGCTTCACCACATAAAATTCTTGATGCAAAAATGGGTCCATTAATTGCTGTTCGTTTAAACATCGTTAGTCGAAAAACGCTTGGCGGGCTGCAAACAGATTTATCCGGCAGAGTCCTAGATTCCTCTGGGAACCCGGTCCCTGGCCTATTTGCTGCTGGTGAGGTTTCTGGGTTTGGCGGGGGTGGCATTCATGGGTATCGTTCACTCGAGGGAACATTCGTCGGCGGCTGCCTGTTTACAGGAAGGCAAGCCGGGCGTGCACTTGCAAAGGAATTAGAATCATAACCATTTAATCCTCTGCAAACAAACATGAAAAAATTTTTTTGACCGATGAAGGGCTTTTTTCCGGTCTCGGGCACAATTACAATTT
>NZ_JBALPG010000024.1:0-21358 GCF_036965245.1 Neobacillus drentensis | reverse complement strand
AATTACAATTTTTTGTGACCAGTGAAGTGCTTTTTTTCAATTCCTGGTCACTATTACATTTTTTATGACTAGTGAAAGGCTTTTTTCAGGTTCTCGATCAGATATTCTATAAAATTCAAAAAGCAGTGAAATTTCATATCAATGAAATTCACTGCTTTTTTTTTGTAGAATTTAATTCATAAACATAAATTCCTTCCTACTTCCAGTCTGGCCTGCAATTACCTCTAGTCGGATATCGATCCGTTCTTTAAGTTCAGGTACGTGTGAAATAATGCCGACCAAACGCCCGCTGCTCTGGATATCCATTAATGCTTCAATTGCTTGATCAAGCGATTCAGGGTCAAGCGTACCAAATCCTTCATCGATAAACATCGTCTCCAGCGATACTCCTCCGGCATAATTTTGCACCACATCCGCAAGACCTAACGCTAAAGATAATGAGGCTTTGAAGCTTTCCCCGCCCGATAAAGTTTTTACATGGCGTTCCTGTGCTGTGTATTGATCAAAGACAAGTAATTCCAGGCCGCTTTGTGCATTCCCTTTTGATCGGTCTGTTTTTCTTAATAATTGAAAACGTCCAGATGTCATTTTTCTCAATCGGATATTGGCTTCTCGCAAAATATCATCTAGGAAGGCGGCAAGCACGTACCGTTCAAAGGTAATACGGAAGTTATTTTGCCCCTTAGTAATCTCATATAGATGACCAATTAGCTTGTACCTTTCCTCCAACACCTTCATCTGTTCATTCAAGCTTCCAACCCTGCTATAAATTTCTTCGTTATCCCGCTTTTTAACGAATAGATCCGTACGCTGATGATTCAGTACTTCAATTTCATTTGTAAGTTCACCAAGCGAAAGCTTTAATCCCTCAACATCTGGTATTTTCACATCTGCCAATAAATCCGTTAGTTCTTTCAATCGGTCTGAAACAGAACGCAACTCTTCCCTAAAGCTGCGGATTTCAGCCTCAAGACTGCGAATTTCTCCCTCTGTTCGTTTAGCAGCTGCATACATACCATATTTTTCAAATCCGTGCTCTGACAGTTTATTTAAAAAGACTTCACGTTCTATGTCCAGTTCCTGTTGCTTCCCAGCATGATGCGCTTTTGCATCTTGTAATCTAGCTGTTTCATTTGAAAGCTTTTCTTTAACTACTTGAAGTCGCTGCTGTGCATCCTCTAACTGTTTCACCAGTATTTCATGGCGGTTTCGAGAAGCTGCAAGTGTTTTTTCATATTCTGCTTCTGACCGGAGATTTTCGGGAATGATGTTCATCATTCTGGTAAGATTCGTTTTCTTTTCGGTAAATTGAACCGTTAAATCGTTCACCTTAGCCGCTAGTTGTTGAATAGCATTTTGTAAGTTTACCTTTTCAGACTCACTTTTTTCTAATTCAACCGTTACATTCTCAAGCTTTTTAATCTGTTCTGAAAGCTTTCTTTGAATTTGAACTAGATGGTCCTTAGCTAAAACTGTCTCATTTTTTACTATTGATAAATCATCTTCAATAAAATCTGCTCGGTAAGCTCGGATTTCTTGAAGTAATTCAAGAGCTGCTCCTTTTTGTGCTCTCTCATCTGATTGACATTGGTAAAATTTCGCTTCATCAATAGACTTTTCTTGTTCCCATTTTGCGGCTTGCTCCTTAGCAGACTTCAACTCCTCTTCAGTCGGTATATGACCTGAATGTTGAATGGCTGGTGACGGATGATGCTCCGAGCCGCAGACAGGACAAGCTTCTCCCGTTTGTAGTTTTGCCGCTAAAATGGCGGCTTGCCCATGCATCCAATTCTTCTCTAAATCTTCAACTAGGGCTCTAGCATCCCGAAATCTAGCAGCCGTATTTTCATAACGGCCGGTTATTGCTTTAAGCTTTTCCTCCTCCTTTTGATGACGCACAAGCAAGAATTCATATTTTTCAAAGCGCTCTAGCTCAACCTTTAGCTTTTCAATCTTATTTTCATTTTCAAAAAAGATTATCTTTCCTTTTTCAATTTCTTCTTTTTGCTGTTTAAGAATTGTTAATCTTTCTTCCAATTGTTTAAGATTTTTTTCATATTGAAACTGTTTTTCTTTTACAGATTTAAGTTCAGCATCCTTAATCGCAGTTTCTTTCTGTAATGATGCAAATGAATAAACATCCTCTTTCATATTTACTAATCGATTTATTTCATCAATGGCAGCCTGCCGCTCGCCCTCACGCTCCATTTCATTTTGCAGCTGTTGTTCATACTGTTTGGATAGTCCGCCTAATTTTTCAATTTCTATTTTTATTGAATTCACATTTTCCTGAAATTGGTCAACTTCGCGCTTTAAACGGTGGCAAAGCTCCTCTTGTTTTGCTAAAAGTGCAGCCTTTTGTGCTCGTTGAACCTGTTTTTCTTTTTCAGTAAACATTTCCTCCTGAGCCACAAGCCGAGTTTTCTGCTCCTTCAAGTCCTCTTTTGTTTGCAGCTGTTTCAAAATCGATTCAGCTTCAAAAAGCTTCACCCTAAGTTTGTCATGTGTTTGACCCTTTTCATTTATTTGATTGATTAACTGTTCTAACATTTCACCCATTCCGGCAATTTCTGCTTGTAAGAGCGGCATGATAATAGTGTCATTTACACTGTCCGCATTCATATATTCGAGGAGCCCTTCATTTGTCACTGCATGAATACGGTGTATCGCCTCATTACGAGCCTGTACCTGATCTTCAACAGATTTCTTCAGCTCAGTCGCCTCTAGCTTCAGCTTTTCTTCTACCATTTTATAAAGCTGTGTATGGAAAAGCCGCTGAAGGATAACTTCCTTATCCTTGCTATCAGACGTTAACAGCTTTCGGAATTCTCCTTGGGGAATCATTAAGATTTGGCGGAACTGGTTGGCATCGATCAACATGATCTCCTTTATTTTTTCCTCGACATCACTGATTTTCGAAGCCAACAGCTTTTTCTCGCCATGTTCATCCCATATAAACAACTCTGCTTTAGCACCTATTGAGGTATGACCGTCACCCTTTTCTTTTTTCTTCAATTGTTGTGGTGACCTAGTAATGGAATAAACCTTGTTACGAAGAGAAAAATCAAGAGAAACCTCCGTTAATAAATTATCGGCTGCAAATTGACTTCGAAGTTCAGGGCCATTGCGATCCTCACCGCTTGCTTTTCCGTAAATTGCATAACTAATGGCATCAAAAATCGTCGTCTTACCTGCACCAGTTTTTCCTGAAATTACAAACATCGTTCTACTTCCAAGCTGGGTAAAGTCAATCTCCTCCCTGCCTGCATAAGGTCCAAACGCTTGCATCATCAGTTTTAACGGTTTCATAGTGCGTTCCTCTCCTTCAGCACTTTTTCAATAATATCAGTCATTACTTCTCTTTTTTCACTCGTAAATTCAGAAGTTGTCATTTCTGAATAAAATTGTTCAAACAACTCAATATCCGACTTTTTCTCACTTCGGAGAGCATTAAAAGACTGTTTTTTCTTCAGATCAGTGATATCAATTTTCCGCTCTAGATGGAGAACGTTCGGGTAAATCTGCCGCAATTTATTAATTGGATCGATTAACGCACCTTCATCGAGTAAAGTAATTTTTAAATAGTCATCGATTCGTTCTTTTTCATAAAAATAGGGATCAAGCAGCTCCTCCAAATGTCCTTCTAGCTCCCGCATGTCATGTTTTGGTGTAAGCGACCGGTATCGATGGGTGAAATTTCCTTTTTCATCCATTTCAATAATCGAGATCGACTTATTTTGTTTTGCTTCGGAAAAAGAATATTTTAAGAGAGAGCCTGAATATTTTACTTTGTTATGCCTGATAGCATCAGGACTGTGTAAATGGCCAAGTGCCGTGTAGGAGAAAGGTTCGAATAATTCGGTGCCTACGCACCCTGAGCCCCCGACAGATAATACCCGTTCAGAATCAGAGGTTTGACCGCCTAATACAAATGCATGACCGACCAATATGTTAGGTTCATTCGGATTAATGGAATCTTCCATTTTACCGATAATGGCCTTCATCGCATCTTGATGGGAATGGATAGAATCATCCTCGAAGAGCTGGCGGACGACTCCGGGTTCAGCATATGGTACAAGAAAGAAATTTACTCCAGCTATTTGTATGGGCTTAAAGCTATTCGATAATTTACCCGAAAGATAAAAATGGTTATATTTGTACCACGAACTGCCAAACGAGAGCCGCTCGGCACTATCATGATTTCCGGCAATCGCCACAACAGGCGTTTTTAGCTCAACGTTAATTTTAAAAAGGATTTCATCAAGTAACTCAACAGCATCTGTCGGCGGTACGGAACGATCATATAGATCACCTGCAATAACCACCGTATCCGGCTTCTCTTCAGCAACAATTGCTACGAATTGCTCGAGAACTTCCCGTTGAATTTCCGTCATATAGACACCATGAACCAGCTTGCCTAAATGCCAGTCGGCTGTATGGATAAATTTCATCTGTATCACCCCAACTTTTTTATCTGCGTCATTCAATACTTACTATTATAGCAAAATATGATTTTCCTTGAGGATGGAAATCCTTACGATTGGGCATATTATTCTAGCACAATAAACAACAAAAAACAGCTCGGCACATTGTCCGGGCTGTTATAATTAGTATTGTTAAAATTATTTCTTAGTTACGTTAGCAGCTTGTGGTCCACGAGCTCCTTCAACAACTTCGAAAGAAACTTCTTGACCTTCTTCTAAAGTTTTGAAACCTTCTGTTTGGATTGCAGAATAATGAACGAATACGTCGTTACCATCTTCAGCTTCGATAAATCCGAAACCTTTTTCTGAGTTAAACCATTTTACTTTACCGTTTTTCATGTAAAAAAATCCTCCTATTGGCTTAAAGCTAAGCCATGTGTAAAATTCACCAAATTACAACGTGATAGCTTTACCTTCATTTTCTCATCCAAACATCGGTTAAACTTTGAACAAGCTTGAAATATAAATTTAATCTCGTGCAACGGCTGAATAAAATTTAACATTATTAGGCCTAAAAGTCAATGAATGAACGAACGACAAAGACCTACACAATTCTACATTCTATACAATAAACAGGGAGAATATATTCATTATTACATCTTCTTACGTATACTCCCCCTGTCTAATTGTCAGATTTTGCAGAAAAATATATTATAAAAAATCTTCCAACATTGTTATAAAGGGTATTTAAATTAATTACTTCTCAATATTCCCACTCTGTGTGTTTGGCATTACAACAATATTTCTGTCGATTTTTCCAAACCGGCACCTTACTCCTTTAATAATGTCCTTCACTAGTAATTCCAAGCCAATCAACGTTAACGATGGAAAATCGGCAAATAGCTTTTTAACCTCCCACTTAAGTTCATTCTTTCCACAGATGCTATGACGATTGATTTTGTCTACTTCTTCCTTAATCTTTGCCATTTCAATCTTTTGCTCATCTACTGGTAAAAGTGCCAGTTCGTCCAATCGTTTGAGGAATTCGACCGATTTTTTGATTTTAACAGCCACTTCATCATAAACATCTTTTGTAATAATGTTATTTTTGTATTTAAATTCATTTAATTTTAAGGCAGAATCATATGTTGCTCGGACAATGTCTTCCCTTGTCATTTTGTTCGTTTCATAGCTCAGCATATTCTTCCATGAAGGCTGCTTCATTGCCGCACGGAAGTCCTCAAGTTTATGGCAGAATTTTTTATAGCCATATTTTTCCGGATTTTCAAAAGCTGGACTTCCTGGATCAAGAAATGGTGAAAGCGGTGCGACAAAGTAAGAAATACCTGCATTTCCACCACACTCTTTGTGAATAATTTCACAAAAATCCACATTCCTCATAGCACTTTCATAATCTTGATTAGGTATTCCCGTCATAAAGAATAAATCAATCTTAGCACAGTCATGTTTTAGGGCATATTGCAGCATTTCGATAACCTTATCATTTGTACAAGGCAGCTTTCCATTATATTTTCGAATATCTTCATCGGCTGATTCAAGCGTAAGTTCAATACTATATTTAGGCATAGCCTTGTTTAACCGTTTGAAAAATTCCTCATCTGCATAATTGAATAATTCAAAAACGATTTCATTCTTCAAGTCCATTTTTTCTAAACCAGTTAAGAATTCATCAACGTACTCTTTTCCGCCTTGCCTGATATCATTTAACAGGAAAATGGGTGCCCGGGTAAATCGTTGAATTAACGCAATATCTTCAAGCATTTTCTTAGGGGAGCGCATCACAAGCTTTTTCCTATTACAGTTAAGAGCGTAAGCATCTTTTGAACCGCCGCATATTAAACAATTATATGTACAACCTTTAGAAGTTAAAATTGCTGTATTCGGATAATGCAGCCACCCCTTGTATGGCAGTGGGTCTAATAGATTAAAATACTTAAAAACAGATCTGATGATATAACGGTAGCCAGGTAAATTATAATCATCTAGACTATCTGGGACATAGGACATTTCATTGAAATGATGTAAACCGTCTTTTTTCCATGTAAGATTGGGTATATCAAAAAAACTCTCCTCGTTTTTCTCCAATTTATTAAGAAGCATGAGAATTAGCTTTTCAGTTGTATCACCCCGCATCACGAAATCAATACAAGGATATTCAATAAGCTCCTTGTGAAAATAAGTGCTGGAAAGTCCCCCGAACATAACTGGGGTATCTGGATGATACTTCTTTATAATCTTTGCAAGTTCTACACTGCCATGAGCGTGCGGCAGCCAATGAAGATCAATTCCAAACGCTTTAGTCTTTATTTTTCTGATTTTCTTTTCTACATCAAAATTGGGATTTAAAAGCATCCGATTGGCGATATTAATTATCTTCACTTTTAATCCAAAACGTTCTAAATAATCCCCAATGCTGGTTAAGCCAATCGGGTACATTTCAAACACAGGGGAAGAAGGAACCACATCACTGATTGGACCAGTAAACAACATCTCTTTACGGAAATCATAAACAGTAGGTGGGTGCAGCAATACCAAATCATACATATTCAATCACCTTCCTAAATATCTATTTCTACTACCTTATAGTAATCTATTTTTTTGTAATAATCTCGTATAAATATTACAAAAAACCGATAATTTCCAAAATATAGGAATAACCTCTTTTTCACTATAGATATAGAGAAAACCGAAGAAGGTTATTCTTCGGTTTTCCTGAGGCGATTCGAAAGATCCGATTAAAGACCTCTTCCTGCTTTAAGTTTAGTAGCTTAAACCTGAGCCAAATCCATATAAACCTGGAATGGTTACCGGAAGCTTACCGGATGGATTGATTTCACCGGTCAGTACTCTCGCCAATGCTTTTACTGAAACGTCACGATCTCCGTATGTTGCCAAATAGGCATTAACATTAGGAAAAGCCATTAAATCATATGGATTACGAATTGCTGTAACAATCACTGGCTTTCCAGTTTTAAGCAGAGCGTTTACAAGGTTTTGCTGCGCTGTATTGGTGTTAGCAGTATAGGTCGTAACGATTATTTTATCCGCCTGTTGTGCTTGTGATACTGCAGAATTGATTTGTGCCGTAGTTGGAGACGTCCCTGTAGAATAGAAATAACTGTTAAAGCCTTTCGTTTTAATTAGATTAGACAGCATCTCAGGCTTTCCAGTTGATGGTCCGGTTACAAAAATCTTTTCTGTTTGTTTGATTGGGAGAAGACTGTTCTCATTTTTTACTAGTGTAATACTTTTATTGGCAATTTCATCTGCTGCTGCTAAATGATCAGCAGTTCCAATATTTGAAATGGCAGTCTCATCTGTATAAGGATTTTCAAACAATCCTCGTTTTAGTTTTGCTTCCAGAATACGATAAACAGATTCATCAATCCGTTTTTTACTAATCTCTCCCCTCTTAGCAGCTTCGAGCATGCCATTATAAGCCACCTCAACGTTTGGCGGGTTAAGCAGAATATCGGCTCCTGCTTTAAAAGCTTCTACAGCCACTCGCTCTGGAGGAACGACATTTGCACCCGACATGCCCAGGCTGTCTGTAATAATTAGTCCATTAAACCCTAGTTCTTCACGAAGTAAGCCAGTAAGAATCGGTTTTGAAAGTGTTGCCGGCAGACCTGAATCATCCAAAGCCGGAACAACAATATGAGCGGTCATAATCGCATCAATTCCCGAATCTATTGCTGCTTTAAATGGTTTTAAGTCAATTTTATGCAAGGTCTCTAAATCATGGGTAATAATAGGAAGGCCATAATGAGAATCGGTAGCAGTGTCACCATGACCAGGAAAATGCTTTGCCGTTGCAATCAAATTTTCATTCTGATAAGCCCCAACTTGTGCAACAGTCATATCAGAAACAAGAGCTGGGTCCTCACTAAAGGAACGAACACCAATAACTGGATTTGCGGGATTTACGTTTACATCAGCAACTGGTGCAAAATTCATATTGACTCCAATACTTTTTAATTCTGTTCCTAAAATAGCGGCCGTTTTTGCTGCATAATCAGTTGAACGGGTCGCTCCAAGAGCCATATTGCCTGGAAAAACTGTTCCCGGACTTACTAATCTTTGCACAATTCCACCCTCTTGATCAGTTGAAACAAAAAGTGGAATAGGCATTCGCTGATCCATTGCAATTTTTTGTATTCCATTAGATAAAGCATTTGTTTGGGCAGCATCAAGCGGAGTAAGAACGTTATCCGTCCAGTTAAAATAAATGACACCCCCGACATGGTACTTCTCAATAACCTCTTTAAAGTTTTTGCCGCCGCGATTCGAATTGAGATTAATAGTTTCGTAATTTGGATCAGTTGGTGTTTTTCCATAAACATGGACAATGAAAAGCTGACCAATTTTCTCTTCGAGCGTCATGTGCTGGAGCTTACTTTGAATCCAGCCTCTTTTCGCTTCACCATCTTTCCAGCCGGGTCTTGTAGGATCCTCCCACCCAGCAAGAGTGTATAAAGGTAAGCTAAGGAATAGAAGTGACATAATTACTACAATTGAAAACAATCGTTTAATTTTCATGCTTATCCCTCCTTATTTATTGCTTATTTCCTCGTTTTAACGTTATCTCTGCTATAACTGGACGATGGTCAGAAGCAAGAGTTTCAATAACTTCAGAAGTTCTAGCCTCCATTTGCGGCGATAGCAAAATATAATCTATCCTTTTAGAAGGATTGTTAGCTGGGTAAGTTAGTCCAGGTCCAACGTTTGTTAATGCCCAAGCGTCGTTGTATTTTTCAAATAGCGGTTGTAATTCCGGAGCATTAGGACCAGCGTTCATATCGCCTGCTAATATGCTGTATTCGTGTTGTCCAGTGATGTTCAGCATATCAGCGACTTGCATTTTACGGACAGTTGGGTCTGCGCGGTAATCTAAATGTGTTACATAAAACCAAACTTTAGCTCCTTTAACATTGATAAGGGCTTCAAGAAAACCAGGAGCAGGTTTTGGAACCGGATTGGCCTCCTGTGTTGAAAGTCTTGTAATCTCCCTATTGTTTGCTTCAAGGATTGGGTACTTGCTTAGTATTGCTACCCCGAATTCTCTTCTTGGATCACCAGGTGTTAAAGGATCTAAACTGTAGATTGGAGTAAAGAAATAATACATATCAAGCTCATTAGCAAGTATTTCAATATCGTTTTCGAATAGGCTTCGAGCTCCCCAATGTACATCAACCTCCTGGAGTGCAATAATATCTGCTCCGGACTGGCGAATCGTTTCGGCAGTTCTTTTAATGTCATACTTTCCGTCTGAACCGGCGCCAGCTTGGATATTATAGGTCATAATTTTGACATTAACCTGTCGCCCCTGTGTAAATTCACCCATCGCGTAACTATTTGATCCAATTAAAAATGTAAATGATATTAAAAGCAGTAAGGAAAACCATAGTTTTTTACCGATCCCCATAAATAAAATCCCCACCTTCTATGAATATGGAATTTACATTTTTCTATTAAATTTTGAAGTCTATTACAATGAATGACACTGATTTAAATGCAACAAATGAGGTTAATAAAGCACTTCTGAAGTGAGAGATTGGATTAAAGAAATGGAACATAACAATTGTAGTATGTAAAGCATATTCTAAGGAGATGGTCATATGAAACAGTGGTTTAAGAAAACTAAGATTATAAATATCCCAATAACATCCTCCTTCCATCAACATAGTATAGACAAGACAAAAATAACAAATTGTTGTATAGTTGTCTATACAACAATAGGACCAAAAATATCCACTATTAAGACTATTTATAGTTCCTTACTCCTATATCACCTGGAACCCAGTATTAATATGAAATGTAAAGCAACTACAATCCCAGAATAAATGACACAAACTATCGGGTAAGACCTTAGTTGCAGCAGAACTATCTTGTTTCTATAAAGAAATAATCCTAAATAACCAAAAACGCCAAAGAAGTTAATTCTTCGACGTTTCAGTCAACTCTTCATCCTCTTTAAATTTATCTAATATCGTTATCGTATCAACTAGATGATTGTTAAAAATTTGTTTTGCCACGGCCAACAATTCAATAATCATCTGGTCCTTCAATGTGTAAATAACTTTATTTCCTTCCTTCGTACCAGAAACTATATTCTTCGCTCTTAGAATGGTAAGCTGCTGTGAAACAGCTGACCCTTCGCTGCCTACAAGGGTTTGAATTTCGTTAACATTCTTATCCCCTTCTGCCAGCAGCTCTAATATCCGGATTCGTAATGGATGGGCTAATGCTTTAAAAAATTCTGCTTTAAATCGCTGCATTTCCAAATTCAATTCATCATCACCTTTCTACAATAAAGAAAACTCGCCGATTGGCATGCCCCTTAGGGCGAAGACAGAGGCGTAATTGTCCTTATCCGATAGGAAACTTCATCTTTCCTATCGGCCTAGAAGGTAGCGGTCAGCTTCTTTCTGCTCGCCTCCACTGCCTCTGACGGCGAGAGTTGTTTGCACTCTCTAAAGGCAAAATGTTTACAACCGAAACACTTATTTTTATTAATTTGAGATAGTGCATATTGGATGGCCTCTCCGGTGTGTTCAAAGAAATGTTCCTCTCCAATCACTTGATATAGGCCTGTTTTTTTCAAAACATTATCCGGCTGCGGATTTAAACCCGATATCAATACTATACCATTTTTCGAAAAATGGTGTACAATCCGTGATAGATTCGCTTCACCGGTTGTATCGATAAATGGAACTTTACCCATTCTTAGTAAAAGTATTTTCGGACGATAATTAATTGTCTTTATAATGGTTTCTTCAAATGTAAGGGCGGCTCCAAAAAACAATGGGCCTTCTACATTAAAAATACTGATTTGCGGACAGTCATGTGTGTCTGTAACCATTCCTGTCTCCAACTTTTCTTGTTTGGTATCAGGGTTTGGCAATGCCTTTTGTGTCACCATCACATCACTCATCCTCTTGGCAAAAAGAATGGCTGACATGATCAAACCCACCTCGACTGCCATCGTCAAATTGACAAAAACAGTTAATAAAAATGTAACGACAAGCACAATTGAATCGGTTGTTCTTGTTTTTAATATATGGGCGAATACCTTTCTTTCACTCATGTTCCATGCAACCACCATCAGAATTGGTGCCATACTTGCTAATGGAATATAGGAGGCATAAGGCGCAAAAAACAGAAGAACAAGTAATACCATTACCCCATGAATAATTCCTGATAAAGGCGAAACTGCGCCATTCTTAATATTTGTTGCCGTTCGGGCAATGGCACCGGTCGCTGGAATTCCGCCAAATAATGGCGTAATCAAATTTGCTATCCCCTGACCGACTAACTCTTTGTTACTGTTATGCTTACTATTGGTCATCCCATCTGCCACGACTGCAGAAAGAAGAGATTCAATTCCGCCAAGCATGGCAATAACAAAGGCCGGCTTTAATAGTTTTATAATTATCTCCATATTTATATCCGGGATATGAATTTGCGGTATTGTACTTGGGATTTCACCGTATGCACTCCCGATTGTTGCCACCTGACTCGGGAAAAACAATGTCGCAGCCAGGGTAGATACAATTATACCAATAAGTGGTCCTGGAACCTTTGGAGCAATTTTCGGTGTCAGGATTACGGTTACTAAACAAAGTACTGCCGTTAATACACTAAAAATGTTAGTTGTGTTAATGTGAATAAAAATCTCAGCGATGTTTCTAATAAATTCCTCATGCTTCTGAATACCCTCTAAACCTAGGAAACTATCTAATTGGCCTGTAAAAATCGTGACAGCTATACCGGTTGTGAACCCAATTGTAACCGGTCTAGGAATATATTTAATCAATGACCCCAGTTTAAATATTCCCATTAACAGAAGTATAGCTCCAGCCATCATTCCAGCAATGAGTAAATTTTCATAGCCGTACGTCATCACAATCCCGAACAAAATTGGGATGAATGCCCCAGTCGGCCCTCCAATTTGATACTTCGAACCGCCGCATAAGGAGATGAGAATCCCGGCAACAATGGTCGTATAGATTCCATATTCTGGCTTCACCCCTGAAGCAATGGCGAAAGCCATGCCAAGCGGAATCGCAATGACCCCAACAATCACCCCTGAAAGGAGATCCTTTGGCAAGCTACTTATGGAATAATGATGGAATCTTTTATCAGTAAACATATTAACCCTTCTTATCTTATGATTTTTGGCCGATAGGAAAGTAGAACTTTCCTATCAGGCATAAGTGCAACTACGCCTCTGTCTTCGCCTAACGGCTTGCCAATCGACGAGTTTTCTTTATATATCTGATTATTTGAATATAGGATAATACTGAAGAATAATCAAGTGTTTTTTTAAAAAAATACACTTGTACTTTTTCTATCATAGTGTTATGATAATCGAGCGATGAGCTGAATTGTGTAAGCCGAGGAACATTCCTTTATGGAACACACAATGTGGAGTGTGGTTCTTCGCCTCAATACGCAAAGGACGTCTGATTAATCAGGCGTCTTTTTTATTAAAATTAGCACTTTTCCCCTAAATTTCTTATAATATTTAGGTGATATATTTTTTTGAAAATAGTGGAGGGATTAAAGTGAATAATCACGAAATCGATTACAAGATTTATGGCGATGATATGCAGTTTGTTGAGGTGGAACTTGATCCGCAAGAGACAGTTATTGCCGAGGCAGGAAGCTTTATGATGATGGAAGATGATATACATATGGAGACCATCTTTGGTGACGCATCTGGCAGCGATGGCGGCGGTTTGATGGGCAAATTGTTCAGTGCCGGCAAGCGGGTCATTACCGGTGAAAGCTTATTTATGACGACCTTTACGAATACTGGAATGGGTAAGAAACATGTCTCGTTTGCCTCACCCTACCCTGGAAAAATCATTCCGATGGATTTAAGTGTGCTTGGCGGAAAAATCATCTGTCAAAAGGATGCATTTCTTGCTGCTGCAAAAGGAGTACAGGTGGGCATTGAGTTCCAACGAAAAATTGGGGCAGGCTTCTTCGGTGGCGAAGGCTTTATCATGCAAAAACTTGAAGGAGACGGAATGTGCTTTGTCCACGCTGGCGGAACGATTACGAGAAAAGAACTCCTTCCAGGACAGACCTTACGGGTGGATACGGGATGTTTAGTTGCGATGACGAGCAATGTTCAATATGATATTGAATTTGTAAAAGGGGTTAAAACAGCGTTATTCGGAGGAGAGGGCTTGTTCTTCGCAACTTTGCGCGGACCTGGTTCCGTTTGGATTCAATCACTGCCATTTAGCCGACTAGCCAGCCGCGTATTTGCTGCTGCGCCTTCTCGCGGTGGAGCAAAAGATGAAGGCAGTTTAGCTAAAGGTATCTTTGATATGTTTAGCGGTGACTAATTACTATTAATATTAGAAGAGAGGGTTTCCCAAAAGTATAACTTTTAGGACACCCTCTTTTAAGTAAGACCATATGTTTTCATATGCAATCTTTTTAATCTAATTTATTTGGAGATTTTGTAATTTTTTTGTTACTTGCTCTCGTTTTAGATTATACGATTGCCATGACAGGCTCGTTGTCCTTGCTTCCTTTTGCCTTTCCAGTAAAATGGTTTGTAATTCCGGTATATTTTGATCCTTTTCATAAAGGTCAATTAATCCAAGTACACCTGTTGCAGATAAACTATTAAGATAATGGACATCGATTTTCCCGCTGTGCTCATAACGATTCATATTTTCCTTAACGACTATATTATCTAAATCAATAACTGCAATAGCTGTATAGTAAATTAATGATGTAATAAAATAAAAATGGAATAGCGACAGTTTTTCAACCCAAATTTTCACCAACGTATAGGTAAAGATAACCACAAGGAATATCATGAATGAATGCGCAAGCACCCTCGTAAAGGTAAATCCATAGGCATCCTCATACATACTCAACCTTAAAAATGCAGAACTTAGCATCACTCCACTAGATAAGACGAGAATGGTAAGCATTAATTGTGTCAAGCGCTGAACACCATTTTTCCCACGCTCTCCGAAAGTTAACACTACGATTGTAATCGACAAATTAATCATTGTGACAAACAAGAGTTCAAAGAATCCTTTCCTTGCATACTCTGCGTACGTCATATTTCCTTGTAATGTTCCGC
Source organism: Neobacillus drentensis (assembly GCF_036965245.1). Taxonomy (GTDB): domain Bacteria; phylum Bacillota; class Bacilli; order Bacillales; family Cytobacillaceae; genus Neobacillus; species Neobacillus drentensis_G. The sequence continues at coordinate 6,799 of NZ_JBALPG010000024.1, read as the reverse complement.
TAAAGAAATACTTGAATTGTACAATTGTAAATAAGACATAGACTGCATTGATTAAGATCAGTACTGTAATCATAATTATGGAGTCAAGCTTCTGGAATTGTGTAACAGTCGCCTCCTGCTTGATGACTTTAATATGTTTTTGAAAAAGGACCTGCATAAGACCAAAAAAAGCTGCAGTAAAGATAATGATCGCGAATAATCTAATAACATTTTCTGCGTCGACCACTCGAAACCAATCAGGAATGCCTCCAATTATTCTTTCAAACTGCGAATCAGCCGAGACTAAAAGCCTTAAGACAACGGCAAGTACGGGAATAGAGATGACCACCCCAATCAAAACCTTTTTCCAAATGAGTAATCGATCTTCGTCCACACCTCGTCTTAAGCCTTTTCCAAAATAGGTTGCAAAAAAGGCATTATATTTAAATGCGTTTAATATCCTTGAAAATAAGTAGCTCACAAACGCTAGTTGACTCCATCGAAAACTTTTTGGACTCGTAATTAACACAATGTGGAAAATTACCAAGGAAGGAATTACGATTATATTTAGAGCATAAAACAGGATGTTATCATTTAAAAAATAACTTACTGTCAAGAGCCAAATACAGCAAAGTACAAGATACCCAAAGCGTTGATGGGAAAAGGAGAAGCGGCGGAATCGCCAATAAAATACCGAATAAAATACCATGACAAATACTATATAGGAGATTCCAATTTGTCCACGGAAAAATGATTCTTCTGCGAGAATCCCAAGCAGCAAACATAAACATAAAAAAAGCCAATCACTTTTACCAATTTTCGTTTCCATCTTTCATCCTTCTTTCATATAGTTTTTCTATATATATAGTTATACTAGGTATATTGACAAAAAAAACTGCTCATATCGACGCTTTCCGCCCCCAGCGATAGCCAATCCAACTCACCGGGTAAAGGAAAAGAGTAAAAATGATACAAGCAATAATAAATGTTTTTGTAAGCAATGGTGCGAACCATGAATGCGGTATTATGTGAAAAACCGTTAAGAACATTAAGATTAAGTTTGGGATGAGTGATAGCAGGAACGTATTTATGAGAAGTGTCCTCCCCTTATGTCCAAATCCCCTACCTATTTCATAACCTAGCAATGCCCAAAAGAACATATACAAAAAGGCAATTAAGGTTGGGATTGCCGTTAAATAACCCCAAATAGCTGCTAACCATTCCCATTGAAAAAGATTATGGGCCAGCGTTAATAAACTTCCTCCGCCAAAAAATAGAATATTCAATAAAATAAACAACCATTTCATGTTACTTGGTGTAACGGAAAGTTCTTCTTTCCACAATTCCGCTATCTCTTCTGGACTCCCAAGCCTTGAGACAATTCGTTCCATCATTTCATCCTCAGTAGAACAATCAGAGGATTCAATCAGAATTTCATCAATATGCGATTCGTATTCAAGGAGAATATCCTCTTTATCTTGATGATTACCTAGTCCCTTTGCCAGATCTTCAAGAAATTTATTCTTCTGCCGTTCCATGCTTCGATCTCCCAATCACCTTGTTCATTACTTGAACGAAGTCCTGCCATTCACGAGTTTTTTCACCTAATAGCTCTTTCCCGGCATTTGTAATCCGGTAATATTTACGTGCAGGACCCTTCTCCTGCTCCTGCCAATAACATTCAATATACTCTTGCTTCTCAAGTTTATGAAGTGCAGGATACAAGGTTCCCTCTTTTACACTCAAACCATTATCGCTGCGCTGTTCTAGTTCTTTTACTAATTCATAGCCATACATTTCTCGCTCGTTTAATAGTTGGAGTAAAATTAACGATGTACTTCCTTTGACCAATTCCCGGTTAAACATTTTCTCACCTACCTAGATATATTAGGTACAAAGAAATTCTACATCGATTTAATTTCTTTGTAAAGCAAAAGTGGAAATTTTTTTATAAAAAAATAGTGACGACTAACATAATCGCCACTTCCTACCCTCATTATTTCATTTTTAGATTATTTTTTTGTCTCTCTATGAATTGGTCCCTTTCACCTCCATCAGATAGTTCCTCTGAAAATTCAAGTTTTGCAGTATGACCTACTAATTCTCCAGATTTGATCGTTTTCGGTGGCAAATTATTATTTGGTGCAGCCTGTTCATTCCATTTATCCATTAACATCACCTCTTTTTTTATTAGTATCTAGTTGTTTATCTTTGTTTATCCAAAAAACGCTTGAATGGCGTATCGCTAAAAACTAGACAATAATTTTTTTTGAAAATGCAACTCTTACTCACCTGCACTGTCTTTTTCTCGATTTTTTTTTATTCTGAAATGATAAATTAAATAACAGGCAGCTACAAATGGGACGCCCAGATACAATGCTAATCTTTGTTCAGCGTCAAATGCTAAACTTGCTAACACGATGATGTTTAACGTTAATGCAATGCTTGGCAGTATTGGATAAAGTGGTGTTTTAAATTTAAGATTATCCACGTTTCCGCCATCACGAATGAATTCTCTACGGAAGGCAATTTGCGAAGCGGTTATCGAAATCCAGCCTACTTGAGCACCTAATCCCGCTACTGAAAGCAGCCAAACAAAGACGGTTTTTTCTGCGAAAAATCCTGACAATAATGACAGTAAAGCTATCCCCATAGTTAAAAGAAGTGCATTGATCGGAACACCTTGTTTATTTACTTTTGTAAGACCCGGGCTGGCCATTTTTTCTCTTGACATCGCGTACAACATCCGGGTTGCTGCATAGAGGCCGGAATTTGCAACAGAAAGCAAAGCCGTCAAGATGACAAAATTCATCAAATCCGCTGAATATGGAATTCCTATACTATCAAAAACAACCACAAATGGACTTTCAATCACTCCTGCTTTTTTCATTGGAATTAAACCTGCTAAAACAAAAATCGCTAACACGAAGAAAAATAGGGTGCGCCAAACAGTTTGTCTAATCGATTTAGGGATTGTTTTTTCAGGTTCCTCACTTTCACCGGCAGCAATCCCAATTAATTCGGTACCTTGAAACGAAAAGTTAACCGCAATCATTGTAATAATCAATGCCCTTAACCCATTCGGCAGAAGTCCATTAGCCGTAAAATTTGATAAATAAGGTGCATTTTGACCGCCTTTCATTTCGATTAAGCCAAACATAGCTGCTCCGCCTAAAACAATGAACATGATAATAGCTGCAATTTTAATACTTGAAAACCAAAATTCAGTTTCTCCAAACGCACGTGCAGATAAGGCATTTAATAAAAATAAGACTATGGCAAACAATGCACACCAAATCCAAACCGGGGAATTGGGAAACCATCTTTGCATAAGCTGCCCACTTGATAGTAATTCTAATGCAACCGTTACAGCCCAGCCGAACCAATAGAGCCAGCCAAGCGCAAAACCTGTTCCGGGTCCAATAAATTTGGTGGTATAGGTCTGGAACGATCCAGAAACGGGCATGGCGACAGACAATTCTCCTAGACACAGCATGGTCAAAAACATGATGAAGCCGCCTACGAGATAAGATAGGATAGCCCCAGTTGGACCTGCCTGACTTATGGTATAACCTGACCCCAAGAAGAGACCTGATCCAATGACTCCTCCAAGTGAGATCATAAATAAATGTCGAGCTTTCATGGTTCTTTTTAATTCATTTGTTGTGTTGTTTTCTGGTAGCTGCATTTTATTTCCCCTTTTTATCCCGCATTAACGGTCAGATAGATCCCTACTTCAAGATTTTGGGATAACTAAAAAAGAAAAATAAGGATCAACTGCCCGTAAATGCCCGATTGGTTCAACTAACAATCAGTGCGGGATGACCCCCACTGATTGAAGTTTCACTTTATCCCGCATTATTTAGGCAACGGCTCACTTGCAGAGGCATATGCTAGCACAAGAGAGGTGGGATGGTATGATTCATACAGTTAAGTCTGGTGATACTATGAGTTCAATTTCGGGAGATTACCGAGTTAGTCTTCAGAGCCTTTATGCTGCCAATCCCGGAATTGGACAATTGTATGTAGGACAAAAGATTCAAATTCCAGGGTTGCCAGAACCTAGTTCAATTCCTTACATGATTCAAATATCGGTGGCAAAGAGAAAACTTTCTCTCTATCATAATGGCAGGCTTGTAAAAATTTATCCGATAGCTGTTGGAAAGATGCTGACACATACCCCTGCAGGGGATTTTATCATAGTTAATCGTCAATATAATCCCGGAGGTCCATTTGGAGTTTTGTGGCTTTCCCTTTCAAAAAAAGGCTACGGGATTCATGGGACGAATGATCCGAGTTCGATTGGAAAAGCAGTTTCCCATGGCTGCGTGAGAATGTATAATCGGGATGTCTTGCAGCTTGCAGAAATGGTGCCAAATGGAACAAGGGTTAGTATTCGTCCTTAAATTATTGGTACAAAAGGACAAAACTCGGTAAGAAAGCAAAAGAAAATGTCCTTCATAAGGGCTATGAAGGACAAAACTCAGCAAGGGAGAAGAGAATTATCCTTTATTAATATGCAAATACTAGTTGCCCCGTTCTATTTTAATTTTCTGCAACTGTTGCCAGCTTATTTTTTTCAACAGAAAGATTCATGTGTAGTGTCCATAAATAGTAAATGATACCAAGACTTAAATAAAAAATGCCTCCAATTAGCCCCATCATCCGGGGTGAGATGAATTCTAACAATACTCCCGTCATAAACATAGATATTCCAATAAAAGTATTGGCAATGGTAGCAGACAGGCCAAAGTACAGACCATGGAATTTTGGCGGAAGGGTTTGCATTACTGCCGTATCTAGAAGGGTGTTACCCACCCCGCTAAATATCGTTAAAATCCCAAACAAGATAACTACAAGACCAAATGAGTTTGATTGGCTGATACCAGATAAGATCACGCCTTCCATAAAAAGGCACATGAATGCTACAGAGAGAAATCTTCCAGTAATCCATTTGGTTAAGAGAGGGCTGATAATGAAACCAGTTCCTAATACACTATAAAGTATACCAACCCCAAGGTCACCTGCATGGAATGTCTGAACGGCATAGACGCTTAGCAAAATATTTTCGATGCCATTTACTAATGGAACAAGAACATCAAAAGTAATCAGCATTAATAAGAAAGAGGAAGCCATTACAAGAGAAAACATTCTGCCAGTATGCTTTTTATCCTTTTCCTTATTATTAATAGGTTCATTCGATTCAAGACTTGGAATCGTCCGAATGATCAAACCGGCAAATAAAAAAGATAAAATGTTTACTGAAAAGGCTGCTTTAGCACCAAAAAAAAAGGAAACAATTCCACCGCTTAGGGCTCCAACAATTAAAACAAACCCCACTGAAACTTGTTCCCATGAATTTACCTCTTTCATGTGGACAGACTGAATAATGGCTGGGATACTCGTTTTTCTTGTAGGACCATATAAGGCCTCACCACAAGATAATAGGAAAGAGCCTATATAAATAATCCACATATCATCAGCAGATTGGATAAATAAAAAGGAAACAGCGATCAGCGCCCTTGAAAAATCAGTAAATTGTAACAGCTTTTTTCGGGTCCATCTTTCTGCCATGCTGCTGCTAAAGGGGCCAAACAACAGGAAGGGGAGCATTCTTAATGCCATCGTGATTCCAACAGACAAACCTGAGCCTGTAATATTTAAAATCAATGCTAGCATAGCAACTTGACTAAAACGATCTCCAACACCATTAATAATCCCTGCAATAAATAATTTTCGGTAGGAATTTTCTTTTTTTAAAATTTGAAACATTTTTCCGTCCTCCAAATAAGATTATCATCTAATTAGAATGTTATCTAATTAGATGATAATGAAAATTGAAAGAAAAGGAAAGTGATTTTTTAAAAAATATTCTAAAAAATTGTCAGAGGGACTCATTAAAACTTCTTCACAAATTGACACCCAAAATAAAATTAGATATTAAGATAATATATAAAAGAAATAAGTGCAATACACTTTATGAGGCAATATGAGGGGAGAATTATTTTGAAAAAGATGACTATTTAATAATTATTAAAGACGTAAAATAGGCTGTTCATTGGAAACAGCCTATTTTTTATTAAAATTATTCAGCTTTAGCTGCTTGGATTTGCAGGTTGATTTTCACTTTGTCACCAACTAGAACGCCGCCTGTTTCGAGTGCAGCATTCCAAACTAAGCCATAATCTGAACGGTTAACAGCACCTGAAGCACTGAAACCTGCCTTTTCATTTCCCCATGGATCTTTTCCTTGACCTTCGAAAGTTACTGCGAAAGTTTCTTGTTTTGTTACACCGCGAAGTGTTAAATCACCCGTTACATTGTATTCTCCTTCATCAGTTTTTTCGATACTAGTTGATTTGAATGTCATATTGGGATGATTTTCGACATCAAAGAAATCTGCAGATACTAGGTGTGCATCACGATCTTTATTGCGAGTGTCTACACTTGCCGTTTCAACTGAAAATTCTATGTTTGCAGTTGTTAAATCAGTTGGATCTGCTTCAATCGTTGCGTTAAAGCTATTAAATGTACCTTTCACGTTTGCAATCATCATGTGACGAACAGAAAAATCTACACTGCTGTGTACTGGATCTAGAGCCCATTTAGTTTTAACCATTTTATTACCTCCATTTTGTTTTGAATTAATTTATCTTGAATTAAAAATAACTAATTTCAAGATAAATTATATGATGTTTGCCACTATATTGTCAATCAAATTTTATTAATTTTTTTTGCATTATTTCTAATACTATTAATAAAAGCAATGCTGAGAAGGGAAAAGTTTGTATGAGGAGAATAAATAGAAATAGTTTTCCTT
>NZ_JBALPG010000023.1:19578-30122 GCF_036965245.1 Neobacillus drentensis | reverse complement strand
ATGTCAAACATTCTGACTGACCAATTTGCTAATTGTAATAAAAATGTAAAATTTTTAATATTCTTAAGTTAAATAAATTCTAAAAATCGCTTGAAAATAGAGTGAAAGTAGCATAGTATGTATTGTGGATATATTGTTAAGATTTTGTGACAAAAAAAGCACATTTTTATGAATGACTGGGAAGTTCTAACATCTTTCGCTGATAAGTTCACTAAATCTACTAAATCTCTGTCATTCCTTTGTGCTTACGATTCAGTTCTTTTTCTTTATCTTGATTCGTGAATTATATCACATACATTTTTTGGCGATGAAAAATAAAAATGAATAAAGCAGTGGAAGATAAGAAAAAGAAGATTTATTCAAAAATACTAAAAAGGTGGAAGTGATCACTTTGAGAAAGCCTAAAATTGTTATTCTCGGTGCAGGTTATGGCGGACTTCTAACAACAGTTCGCTTGCAAAAGTTAATTGGTGTAAATGAAGCGGATATTGTATTAGTGAATAAAAATGACTACCATTACGAAACAACATGGCTACATGAGGCATCAGCTGGTACACTACATCATGATAAAGTTCGCTATGATATTAGTAATGTAATCGATCGCAGCAAGGTTGATTTTGTTCAAGATACTGTAGTTGAGATTAATAAAGACGATAAGAAAGTTATTTTAGAAAAAGGGGAAGTCGATTATGACTACCTTGTGATCGCTCTTGGCGGTGAACCAGAAACGTTCGGCATTAAAGGGTTAAAAGAATACGCATTTGGTATTACTAATGTTAATTCTTCCCGTCAATTGCGTGAGCATATTGAATACCAATTTGCTACTTATAATATGGAAGAAGAAAAGAACGATAATCGTTTATCCATTGTTGTCGGTGGAGCAGGATTTACCGGTATTGAATTCCTTGGAGAATTAACGAACCGAATTCCGGAATTATGCCATGAATATGATGTTGATTTCCATAAAGTAAAAATTACTTGTGTCGAAGCAGCTCCAACTGTACTACCTGGTTTTGACCCTGAATTAGTCAACTATGCGGTTTCACAGCTTGAGCGTAAAGGCGTAGAGTTTTTAATTGGTACTGCTATTAAGGAAGCTAATTCTGACGGAATCTTTGTCGGAAAAGGCGACGAAGAACCATATGAAATTAAGGCTGAAACGGTTGTTTGGGCAGCGGGTGTTCGTGGAAATGCGATTATTGAAAAATCCGGATTTGAAGCAATGCGCGGCCGTGTAAAGGTACAGCCTGACCTCCGTGTTCCTGGATTTGATGATGTCTTCATCATCGGCGACAGTTCATTGGTTATTAATGAAGAAATCAATCGTCCATATCCTCCAACAGCGCAAATTTCCATGCAGCAAGGTGAGCTTGCCGCTCGTAACATCGCTGCATTAGTACGTAACAAGACAGAGCTTGAATCCTTTACATTTGATAATAAAGGAACGGTTTGCTCACTTGGTGAAGATGATGCTATTGGTGTTGTATTTGGGAAAAAGATTACAGGTACTAAGGCAGCATTTATGAAAAAGGTTATCGACAATCGTGCCCTTTATATGATTGGCGGCGCAGGTCTAGTTATGAAAAAAGGTAAATTTAAGGTATTCTAAGATATACGATTCACAAAAAGACAGAGTTTCTCTGTCTTTTTTTGTTATGATGATATAGGGGTGTTTGGATGAGCAATCGTGAAAAACGAGGGAATGTTTGGTTAGCTGTTTCTGGCTTAGTAAAGTCGAGTGAGGGTCATTGGCTTGTCGTGAAGAAAAGATATGGCGGCTTAAAGGGTCAATGGTCATTGCCTGCGGGCTTTGTAGATGAGGGAGAGACAGCCGATGAAGCTGTTATTCGAGAAGTAAAGGAAGAAACCGGGATTGATTGTAAAGTTAAAGGGCTGATTGGGTTAAGAACGGGTGTCATTAAAGAAGAAATAAGCGATAATATGATCCTGTTTTTACTAGAGCCAATTGAGGAAGGGAATGTCATTCATCAGGAACAAGAGCTTTACGATGCTCGCTTTATGGCGCCGGAGGAGCTGCTCGTTGAAAGGGATACGTCCATTCTTTTACACTATTTGATTACTCAAAATGTTTCATTTATTAAACCAGGGACTGATGGCATAAACCCTGGGGATCGGTTTGGATATACAGCTTATAAATTATTTTTGTAATTTTTAGAAAATAAGAGCAACACTTCGAAAATAAAAGAAAACTTCAGATGTATCCGTTTTCTTTTCAGAATTTGCTGGAATTTAGCTCTTTTCTTTTTCTATAATCATTGGTATATTATCAGAAAATTAAGTCGATAATTCGAGAGGATGATAGAAATGACAATAAAGAGCGTGGATACAAAAAACTGTGATTACTGTTCTGGATACGGATATTTTCAATTGGTGCTTGGAGGCTCGGAAACTTGTTCCTGCTGCGGTGGAACGGGCAAGAAAAAGGAATAGGATATTTTTACACACTGCTTCTTCGAAATGATTTCGAGGAGCTATTTTTTTGTCATTTAATAAGAAGCATTATTGAAGACAAAACTGGCTCTAATTATAGGAAAACTGTCTCCGATAAGGTCGATTGGAGACAAAACTAGGTCTAATTATTGGAAAACTGTCTTTAATAAGGCCGATTGGAGACAAAACTAGCTCTATTTATAGGAAAACTGTCTCCAATAAGGCAAACTTTTCTATTTTAATTTGTTTTTATTGACTCCTTTTTCGACATTCAGTACACTAAATGTTGATGTATAAAGGGGGAATTTCGGGTGCAAATGAGCATCGTTGTTTTAATCATATCGATCGTGCTATTTTTTGTATTGTTTTTTGGAATTGGATTTATCCTGAATATGCTCCTAAGAATGTCATGGGTTATGGCGATAGTTTACCCTATTGTGGCAATTTTTATCGTAGATAAAGTGAGTTTTAGTGAATATTTTACAAATAGTAAAGCGGCATTTATAGACCTGGGGCAAAGGTTCAGCTCATTAGCAACAGCAGATATTCTCATTTTAATAAGTGGACTGGCTGGAGCAATTGCTGCTGGTTTTACAATTAAGTTGTTACGGAAAAACGGATACCAAATGTTTTAAGACTTTTACCTGAAGGTAAAGGTCTTTTTTTACCTCCATTGTATATTTCCTTGGACTTTGGGAATGAATATTTTTGGAGGAGTGAAAAATTCAATGAATAAAATGAAAAATTGGACTAAGCGCTTTGCTATGACCTGCCTTTTCTTTTTGGCATTAGGAGCGACATTCCAATCCATATCCGGCGTAAATGCAAAATCTTTTATTATTCAATTTACGTCAAAAATCTCATCAAGTAAAACTGTTTCTGGTACGACCCCACCATTAGAGGAGGCTTTTGATTGGTCTAAATACCCTAAACATACAGTTACAGCTACAGGTTATACAGCAGGTTTTGAGTCGACAGGAAAAAAGCAAGGCCATCCTGAATACGGGATTACCTACTCAGGAGTAAAAGTAAAACGAGATTTATTTTCTACAGTTGCAGCAGATTTAACCGTTTTTCCGATTGGAACAATTCTCTTTATCCCTGGTTACGGATATGGGGTGGTTGCTGACAAGGGAGGAGCCATAAAGGGCAATAAATTAGACCTTTATTATAATAGTGTTGAAGATGTGTATAAGCACTGGGGGAAAAAGCAGGTTGATGTCTATGTTATTCAAAATGGGAATGGGAAGCTCACAGAGGAGCAATTGCAGGCATTGAATGAAGATAAATCACTGCAGGTATTTCGTCAGCAGTATACTAGCTCAGAAAAAAGGTAGAAAAGCAGGCAGTGTGCCTGTTTTTTTTTGCGAATGAAAAGTGGTGGAACGATGTTTAACCAGTTATGAGTGACAAATATATATTTCCACTTTGCATTAGGTGAATCATAGTTCTGCTCGCCTTGCTTTTATTATGATAGGATTAGGGAGGAAGCAAAATTTAGCTTGAGGGGGGCACATTTTTGCTGAATGACTACCCAATCGAATACTATGAATTCTTTGTCAGCTTCAATGAAGGGGATTATTATACTTGTCATGATTTACTTGAAGAAATGTGGATGACGGAAAAGGATAATCTATTTTTAAAAGGTTTATTGCAAATGAGTGTTGCAATCTACCATTATGAGTACGGCAATGTCAAGGGTGCACGTGTCATGATGCAAACGGCTCATGATTATCTGCAAGCATACCGTCCTAAGTTCTGGGGGATGGATTTAGAAAAAGTCTATCCCTTTATTGAAGAATGCTTAGCAATTTTTCCAAAAAACATCGACCGGCTCCCATTTAAGCAAGTTAAGGATTTGCCAAAGCTGCCCCATTTATTGCTGTACTTAGAAGATGATTAGATAGTCGAAATAAATAAACTTTTTAGATATAATGTAGATGAATAACATGAAGGTGGGGTTAATATGTTTAATGTAAAAAAAGGATGGGAGCTATCCACTAAACATGAGGGCTTAATTATCGGATTGTTTGATAAACCGGAAAAATTCTCAGGAACATTGGCCGCGTTGGATGAAAAGTTTGATGGACAGCTAACAGAGCTGGTAAAATCGGGTGATCTATCGGCTAAGTTAAAAAGTATCAGTAAAGTACATAGCTTTGGAAAAATTGGGGCAAAACGAATTTGGTTTGTTGGTCTTGGCAAGGAAAAGGAATTATCCTTTGATAAACTAAGAGAGGCACTAGGCAAGCTTTTTAAAGAAGTGAAGGCAAGTAAGCTTGAAGAAACAGCAATTTATTTAGATTCTTTTATTACAGATGAATTGGATGGTTTAGATGTAGCACATGACTTGAGTGAAGCGTTTGCGCTTTCAACCTACCAATTCGATGGCTATCGGCAAAAATCTAATGAGCCAGAAAAAAGACTTGACGATGTTACAGTTTATAGTGAGGCTTTCGATAGAGAGGATGTTCATGCATCGCTATCAGTTGGCTATGCTTTTGGAAAAGGGACAAATTCTGCTCGTACACTAGTGAATATTCCAGGAAACTTGCTTACTGCTACAGAAATCGCTAAATATGCTACCGAGTTGGCGGCAAAGTATAATTTTGAAGTAGAAATCCTCGATAAAACGGAAATTGAAAAGCTGGGGATGGGAGCATTCCTTGCTGTTAATCAAGGGTCTGTAGAGCCGCCAAAGATGATTGTACTGAAATATCAAGGAAAAGATGAATGGAAGGATGTCATCGGTCTAGTAGGAAAAGGCATTACCTTTGATACCGGCGGTTATTCCATTAAAACAAAAGCCGGCATCGTCGGCATGAAGACGGATATGGGCGGGGCAGCCGCTGTTCTCGGAGCCATGGAAATCATTGGCGAAACCAAGCCGGAGCAAAACGTGATCGCAGTGATCCCGTCAACAGATAATATGATTAGCGGGGGAGCGTTTAAGCCGGATGACGTGATTACGTCGATGAGCGGGAAAACCATAGAGGTGTTAAATACGGATGCAGAAGGACGTCTGGTTTTAGCTGATGCCGTTACCTATGCGAAACATCATGGCGCTGATTATTTAGTCGATGTTGCTACCTTAACTGGCGGGGTAATCACAGCACTCGGTCTCCATACGACAGGTGCAATGACAAACCATGAAACATTATATGAACAAGTCCTTGAAGCAGCGGTGGAAGCAGGGGAGCAGATGTGGCTCTTGCCATTGTTTGAAACCGAAAAAGAACGGGTAAGAAACAGTAAAGTCGCTGATTTGAATAATTCCCCAGGCAGTGAAGGACACGCCCTTGTTGCAGGTGCCTTTATCGGTGAGTTTGCTGAAGGTACGCCATGGGTCCATTTAGATATTGCGGGGACAGCCACATCTTCAAGGGCCTACGATCTTGGACCAGCGGGTGCTACAGGGGTCATGACTCGTACTTTAGCATTGTTTGTTGAACGGTTTGAGCCAATAAGCAAATAGATCACGGCCACCGGAATTTTCCGGTGGTTTTATTCATTTTTTTACTTATAAAATAAATAGGAAAACTTGAATATCTAGGCACGTAGAGCGGTTATACGTGACCAAAAAAGAGAAAAAGCAGGTCAGAGGTCACGTAGAGCGGATTCCTCCTTTATAATAAAGCCCACTCCAAACCCATTCTTTTCGCATATGAAATAGTGTAGGCAAGTATCGTAGAAAAAAGGAGGAAATGCGGCATGTACCCATATCAACACCCTTATGCATATCGAAATCAGTACCCGGTACAGGATCAAAGATTTGGTTTTCTCGGTTTGCCGTTGGCGATAGGTGGACTTAGCTTTCTGGGCGGTTTACTTGGAGGGGGATTAGGTGCTTCTTTTGCGGCTCGGCCATTTTACGGTTACCCAGGTTTTGGCTATCCCCCAATGGGCTACCCGCCAATGGGTTACCCACCAATGGGCTACCCAGGTTACTACTAACAACAAAGTAAAAAACAGCTCTAGCGGCTGTTTTTTTCATGAAACCGACAGTGAGAGATATGATTAATAAAGGGGAATTCACCAAAAATGGAGAATAGGATAAGAACAGTATACATAACGGAGGAATGGAAATGATTAAAGATACATTAATTGAGGCACTGGGGATTGAAATTACCCAATTAGAAAAAGGGAAAATCATTGCTACAATGCCAGTAGATAAAAGGACAAAACAGCCGTTTGGTCTATTGCATGGAGGCGCATCCGTTGCCTTAGCAGAGACGGTTGCAAGTATAGGCGCCTATGAAATGGTTGATAAAGAAACAGAGGGTGTTGCGGGATTAGAAATTAACGCCAACCATGTTCGTCCAAAAACAGAAGGGGTTGTCACGGCAGTAGGAACCGTCCTGCATCAAGGAAAATCAACAATGGTTTGGGATATCAAAATTACCGATGAGCAAGACCGGCTCATCTGTGTTTCAAGATGTACAATGGCAGTTTTTAAACTAAAGAATTAAATTGGTTTTGTAAGGGGGTGGGCTATTTTTCCACCCCCTTTTAAAACTAATTGCACAAAAATTTAAAAAATTATCATGGAAATCGTGTTATAATGTTAGATATATAAAAACTCGCTGATTGGCGAGCCCCTAAGGGCGAAGACAGAGGGGGAGCTCGTCGATAATCACAGCTTTTCTGCCTCGAGGCTTTTGCTCACGACACTTTCCTAAGTGCACTTGTCTGAAGGGAAAGTATTACTTTCTTTTTGGCGAAAAAATAGAAAAAAAACACAATTTTTTGTACAGGTTTCTTTATATAATGGTAGTAAGCAGGAAAAGAAAAGGTGGTGAAAAAGATGAGATTAAAGCGACAATATTTATTCATTGATTTTGAGTTCACAATGCCTGAACGAAATGTTCGTATGAAAGACTTTTTCGCAGAAATTATTGAGGTCGGAATTGTAGCTGTCGTTGATGATCAGGTTACGGAGCAATTCTCATCCTATGTTACTCCATTAAAATTCCCTAAATTATCAGACCGCTGTAAATCATTTTTACATATTTCACAGCAGCAGGTTGACAATGGGTTATCGATTTATGAACTTATTAAAAAATTGGCGGAGTTCAATAAAGAGAATGTTGAAACCACAATTGTTACTTGGGGAAACATGGATATGAAGGTACTGCGGCATAATTGTTTAATGGCGGGGGCTGATTTTCCTTTTAATGGTGCTGAATTAGATTTATCAATGGAATATAAACGGTTCTTTGGTGATCAAAATCAAACAGGTTTATGGAAAGCTGTAAAGGAATATGGTAAAGAAGGGACAGGGCGGCACCACCGGGCACTTGATGACGCAATGACTACCTATAATATATTCAAACTCGTTGAAAAGGATAAACGCTATTTGGAAAAACCAAAACCAACGACGATTGGCGATCGAGTTGATTTTTCAAAGCTGCTAAATGAATTTGCATAAAAGGCCAAATCGTTCAAACTGATTTGGCCTTATATCTGCTTAAAATTTATAATCCTTCTCCAATGAATCTAACGATCTAATGCTCATCTCAGCCCATTGTGAGGGTATCTCAGCTAGTTCTTTTTTCATTTTGGTAACGGCTTCTTTTAGAGATTCCATATAATCTGGGACTTCGTTTTCAAATGGTTTGACCATTTGCTTAGGTATATTGGCCTGCTCCCTCAAGCTGAGCGCTCGTCTTTCATGAAAAATAAGCACATCAGCTTCTTTTGGATTGTGCAGATCCCCCTGCATAGGATGTTTCATGACCGCTAAAACTCTGACTAGATAATGCTGCGGGCGGATCTCAGTTATTTCTCCAATATATTTCCCTGTTTTATAAATCGCCGTTACAACTTCACCAACCTGTAATTCTGCCACCAAAACCACTCCTTACTGCAATTTTTTCTATCTTTCATTTTATAATGAAATAGTCTAAATTAAAAACAAAGTGCAAAAAAATGAAATTTCGGTTAAAGTGTAAAAATGGAGGGATTATATATGAGAAAGAATTTGAAAATACTATTTACAGTTATGACGATTGTTTTAGTATTGACAGCTTGTGGGACAAGCTCGAAGAAAGAAGACACTCAATCGAAAACAAAAACTGAAGCGCCAAAAACAGAGCAGAAGAAAGGAGATAAAGAAGTGGCAAATGCTGTCTATCCACAGCTTTCAACAGAGGTTTCAGAAAATGAAAAACTAGTGGAAATGGAAACATCTATGGGAACTATTAAGATCAAATTATTCCCTGAATATGCTCCAAAAGCTGTTGAAAACTTTGTAAAGCATAGCGAAGATGGATATTATGATGGTCTTATTTTTCATCGCGTCATAAAAGATTTCATGATTCAGGGCGGTGATCCCAAAGGCAACGGAACCGGCGGCGAAAGTATTTGGGGAAAGCCGTTTGAAGATGAATTCTCCAAGAATCTTTTCAATCTTCGCGGCGCCTTGTCAATGGCAAATTCGGGAGCGAATACGAACGGCAGCCAATTTTTTATTGTTCAAAAAACATCTCTTGATCCATCGATGAAGTCGGAAATGGAAAAGGCCGGCTATCCAAAAGAAATCATTGATGCCTATGATCAAAACGGCGGTACACCATGGCTCGATCACCGTCATACAGTTTTTGGCCAGATAATCGAAGGTATGGATATTGTTGATAAGATTGCTGACACGCCAGTAGGGGAAAAGGACAAACCGGAAACAGATGTTATCATTAAAAAAATTAAAGTGTTAAAATAAGCTGATCTCCTCAGGATAATTCATTGGTGTGAAATGTTTTTTGTTGCTATAATAATTAGAGCAGTTCCTTTAAAAAGAAGGGAAGAAGAAAAATGTTTCAACCGTCAGTACTCACACTGTTTTTGTACTTTCCAGAGGATAAATCAGAATATATACCGGCTGTCATTAGCCTGACGATTTTTATGATTGCCGCATTTTTTACAATGCGTTTCATCATAAAAATTTCTAAGCGCGAAGCCCAAAAGGCAAAAGAATTAGAGGAACAAATTAAAAATAACCAATTTACTCAAAGGGACAGATAACAATTACTGTTCCTTTTTTTTCTTGTCCTTCATATAGGTCACATAGAATTTGAATAGCTCATTGTACGTTTGTCCATACTATAGGCAAATTGTCTATAGCGGGGGAATACATATGAAGAAAAGCTGGCTGTTTATTCCGTTTCTCATCCTTACAGGGTGTATGGAAAAGGAAATCAAAAAGATAAATGTAGAAATGTTCAATGCTGTAGGCGATTCGCTTGGAACTGTAACATTAGCCGAGCAATCAAGCGGTGTTAAAATGACAGTAGGTTTGAAAGGACTCCCAGCTGGGGAACATGCTATCCATATTCACGAAACTGGAAAATGTATGGCACCTGACTTTAAATCCGCGGGGAACCATTTTAACCCTGATAAAAAAGAACATGGTCTGCTTCATCCTAAAGGTGCCCATGCTGGAGACCTGCCGAATTTAATTGTTGAGGATGATGGGTCGGTTAATGTAGACCTAATGGCGCCCAATGTCACCTTAAAGGATGGGAAAAAATCACTGTTTACAAAAGAAGGTACATCAATCGTGGTTCATGAAGGGAAAGATGACGGAATGAGCCAGCCGGCAGGAGATTCAGGGAAGAGAATCGCTTGTGGGGAAATTTCTAAACATAAAAAAGCAGGCCAAAAAAAGGCTCAAGACGAAAAAAAATAAAATGCCAAAGCTATCTCAATTGCGGGATAGTTTTTTTGATGAGATTAGAAAGAAATTTCGACTTTGAGAAATGTCCAGCTCCAGCGCCCAGCGGCTAGTAGACTTCGCTCTTCTCCCTACGATAAGTCAACATCGGATCGCTAACGCTCTCCGTGTATCCTTTATCTCAGTCGAAGCGCTCCAGTCCATACGCCGCTAAACGGACGCTTGCGCTTTTCTTATAAAAAATATTTTTATTATTTTTATAGGTAGGAATCTAAGCTTTTCCTAAAAATGGTACATACACTAACAGAGAGAATGTAAGGAGGAGATTAAAATGGAAAAAAGACAATTTGGAGGTGCTCCTGGACAACAAATGGGCTTTCCACAAATGATGGGCGGATTCCAGCAGCCAGGATATCCACAAATGGGA
>NZ_JBALPG010000023.1:0-19438 GCF_036965245.1 Neobacillus drentensis | reverse complement strand
GCTACCCGCAAATGATGGGGGGGCAGAAGCCTCAAACAATGGGCGGATTTCAACCAGGTCAACAACCAATGACATACGGTCAGCGGAAGAAAGACAAAAAGTAATTTAAGTGGTTGAGATATTCAAAATAAAATAAACATGGCGAACCTGTTCCTTTAGCAAAAAGGGACAGGTTTTTTCAGCCGATGGGAAAGTATAACTTTCCCATCAGGCATAAGAGCAACACGCCTCTGTCTTCGCCTAGCGGCGAGTTTTCTTTATATTCTCGCTTGATTAAATTACTTTATTTATAGACAATATGTGTATCACATAAAAAAGCAATCGGGGTGTATTTGTAATGAAAAACAAATTATATTATCTGGACGCTTACATACAAACTTTTACTGCCCGAGTTTTGAAGCAAGAAGAAGACGAGGCTGGCAATTGGTATATCGTTTTAGACCAGACCGCCTTTTATCCAACGGGCGGGGGGCAGCCGCATGATATAGGCACAATTGCGGGTAAAAAGGTCGTGAATGTTGAAGAAATTGATGGCCAGATTCGCCATTACCTTGAAAGTCCCTTACAGGATAGCACTGTTGAGGTATCTGGCATCATTGATTGGGACCGACGATTTGATCATATGCAGCAACACACAGGACAGCATATTTTATCAGCTGCTTTTGAGCAGTTATTCGATTACAAAACAGTTGGTTTTCATTTAGGATCAGACAACCTGACAATTGATTTAGAAACTGAAATCCTAGCAGAGGATGACATAAAGAGAGTTGAAGAGCTTGCAAATAGAATTATTATAGAGAATAGGCCAATTGAAAGCAAATGGGTAACAGAGGAAGAATTATCCGACTATGCTTTAAGAAAAGAGACGAAGGTAAAAGAGGACATCCGGCTCATAATTATTCCGGACTTTGATTATAACGGCTGCGGCGGGACACATCCAAAGGCAACAGGTGAAGTTCGGGCGATTAAAATATTAGAATGGGAAAGACAAAGGAAAAAAGTCCGTGTTCAATTTGCATGTGGTAATCGAGTGATTAAACTCCTCGGAGACAAGCAAAGAGTGCTGCTCGGATTAACAAAGCACCTCAATGCCCCAGAAAAGGAAATGGAGCAGGCCGTAATAAGACTGCTGGAAAATGGAAAGCGTTTGGAGAAGGCTCTTGAACAATCAAAAGAAAGTTTGCTTCAATATGAGGCGAAGGATTTACTGGATAAAAATAATGATATTGTGGCTGAGGTGTTTCAAAATCGGACCATTCAAGAGCTTCAAAAGCTGGCCCGGCTCGTCATCGCTGAAGATGATGCGGCGCTAGTATTCTTTGTATCAAAGAATGAAACTCGTTTGCAGCTTGTTTGTGCCCGAGGAGCCTCTAGAACAGAAAATATGAAAACATTGATTGGAGAGATCTTGCCTCTAATAAACGGAAAGGGCGGAGGAAATGATTCTTTTGCACAAGGCGGTGGGGATGACCTCATGACTGCAGAGCAAATCCTTCAACAGCTGTTAACAATTATTAGATAAAATTCCAGCACAGCTTTATAGAATTTGGCTAATTTTGTATAATGGGATTATTAGAATGAAAGGGTGAGGCATGTGGGATTTTTAGATGGCTTAATGGGTAATGCATCTGAGGTAAATACTGCGGAAGTACAAAAGGAATTTGCAAGAGTTCTAGCACCAAATGAACAAATTGATAAAGCATATAAGCTTATTCGTGACATGTTTATTTTTACAAATAAACGTTTAATTCTTGTCGATAAGCAAGGAATAACAGGGAAAAAGGTAGAGTATCATTCCATACCGTATAAAAACATCACTCATTTCAGCATTGAAACAGCTGGAAATTTTGACTTAGACGCTGAACTAAAGATCTGGATCTCAGGAAATGCTGTTCCACTCCAGAAGCAATTTAATAAAAACTTAAACATATATGAGCTGCAAAGCGTTCTTGCGGAATATGTATTAAAATAATTTAAAAAAGCGATCTCATAAAGGGCTCGTAAGAATAATAAGAACTAAGAAACCAAAAGAATTGTCCTCATGATGGACTCATGAGGACAAAAAGAGTGAAGAATTTAAGAAAACTGTTCTCATAAAGGCTGTGCTTTCCTATTTAAGAGCTTTTTTTAATCGGATAAGCCCTTCATTTACATCCTCTTTCGGACAGGCAATATTCATTCGGACAAATCCTTCTCCACCGGGGCCGTATTTCGTACCTGGCTCTAGTGCCAATTTCCCCTTTTCTATTAATAAGTGGCGCAACTCATCATCTGAGACATTGAGTTTCCGGCAATCAAGCCATAGGAGATAGGTTCCTTCAGATTTGATGCAGGTAATCTCTGGAAGATGCTCGTGAAGAAAATTAATGGCAAATTTTTTGTTTTCTTGCAGGTAATCGATCAGTTCCTCAAGCCATGCCTCCCCCTCCCTGTAAGCCGCTTCCATCCCGATCATCCCAAAAGTATTTAATGAGAAAACCCCTTGGCGGGATAAGGTTTCATGAAATTGCTTTCGTAATCCTTCGTTTTTAATAATGACGGCAGAAGCCTGCAGCCCCGCAAGATTAAAGGTTTTACTCGGGGCAATAAGTGTGATGACCCTCTCAGAAAACACATCACTTAAAGAAGCAATTGGGATATGATGATAGTCTTTGTAAATGATATCTGAGTGAATTTCATCTGAAAGAATAAGACAATTGTATTTTAGGCAAAGATCGCAAATTTTTAATAGCTCATTTTTTGTCCAAACCCTGCCTCCGGGATTGTGCGGGCTGCATAACAAGAACATCTTACAGCCTTGTTGTAATGACTCTTCAAAGCTGGCAAAATCAATCTCGTATTTTTCATTTACAAGTGTTAACGGCGAATTTACCACTATTCTGTTATTTTTTTTAATCATTTCGAAAAAAGGAGTATAAACGGGAGATTGAAGCAACACCCGATCACCCTCTTCTGTAAACGACTGGATTGCAGCACTAATCGCTTGAACCACTCCACTGCAATATGACAGCCATGATGGGTTTACCTCCCATTGATGTCTTTTTAACAGCCAGTCCACAATCGCTCCTGCTGTGGATGGAGGGACAAAGGTATAACCGAACACCCCATGTTCCACTCGAGACTTTATCGCGTTTAAAACGGCTTGAGGCGGCTTGAAATCCATATCGGCTACCCACATAGGCCATAAATTAGCTTCTCCAAATATTTCTTTTGTTTGCTCCCATTTGACTGATGATGTCTTTAATCGATCAATCTTTTCATTAAAAATTGTCATTCTCTCACCGCCAGTTTCAATTTTTATACTTACTTATTCTTATGATAAAATATTTTCATCAAATGTAAAAATTATAGGTTATAGGAGATAAAAAAATGAGAAAAGAGCTTCAAACTAATTTGCAGTATGTGGATGTTTTAAATGAATGGGACCCTTTTCACTTGAAAAACGGGGGCTATGAGACTGAAATAGCTGACACGATTCAAGCAGTCCATGAACTTAATAATCCGAGTAAGCTGGCAAAAAGAATTCAAGCGATTTACGAATTTTCTTTTGAAAAAGCTATTCCCATGGAAAGCTGCCTAAAAATAGCAGAGACATTATTAACAATCAAAGAGAATGAATCTTGCTCTCTATAAAATAAAAATAGAGGACATACCGAATTGGTTGTCCTCTTCAAAAAGGGGGGAATACTAGAAAGCCTTATATTTTAAGGTTTACCAGTATTTCCTTTTTCTATACGGAAAAAGATAAAAAATAAAAAAGCGGTACATTTTACAGCTTTACCTTGTAGGGATCATATTAAGGATTCGTAGGGGATGAGTCTGTATGAACTTGGTTATGTTGTAATAACTCAGAAGCAGGAATATCTAGAACAGTAGACAACTTTAAGATTGTCTGAGTACTTGGCATTTGTTCCCCAGATTCGTATTTCTCAATCGTATGAGTTCCTATTCTTACCCTCTGAGCCAACTCCTCTTGAGTCATATTGAGCTTTTCACGGCTATTTTTAATGATCTGGCCGATTGAATTCATACTGTTCACCTCTTCTTGAAAAGATATTTTCTCACTAATAGTATATCATGGTAAATTTTCCGTTTCTTATTCCCTTTTTGAACATTATGTTAAGAATTTCTGAAATAATCGTATGTCGTTCTTTATTAATACCAAAAGCTTTTTTGATTAAAGCCGTTTATTATGCTATAATCTTTTAATGCGTATATAAGGGATAAAATAATTTTTTTACTTAGGAGTGTTTTCATGACAGAAAAAATTGAAACAGGAAGTATATTAACAGGTAAGGTAACTGGTATTCAACCATATGGAGCATTTGTTGCACTCGACGAAAATATCCAGGGTCTTGTCCATATTTCAGAAATAACGCACGGATATGTAAAAGATATTAATGACCATTTAAAGGTTGGCGATGAAATTAAGGTTAAGGTTTTATCTGTCGATGAAGGGGCTGGAAAAATTGGCCTTTCGATTCGTGCGACTGAAGAGGCTCCTGTTCAACAAACTGTAAAACCAAAGAAGCCGCGTAAACGTCTTGCTGCAGCGATTATTCCTGAAGCAGAAGGCCAACAAGGATTTAACACATTAAAAGACAAGCTTCAAGAGTGGATTGATCAATCACAACGAGAAGATTTAATTAAAAAATAAAACATTAGAAGCCTGAGACCTGCTGTGATTGCAGATTGGTCCAGGCTTTTTTTATAAGGAAAAGAACGTTGCAAAAATGAATCAGTTTATCCCACAGTAGTATAGAATATACATATTATACAACGAACTGGGTGATGCTATGCTTTGCTCACATCACCTTATTGAATTTATATGCTAGAAATAAAAATAGAAAACTGTTCATTCTTTTTTTTGGCTCGGCTACAATAGATTTATCTATACATAAATCTAAAGAATTAAATGGAGGATATGATTCATGCCAACAAATAATAATACAAACGAATTAATTGAAAAAACGGAGAAATACGGCGCTAATAATTATCATCCACTTCCAATTGTAATCTCTCGTGCTGAAGGTGTTTGGGTAGAAGACCCTGAAGGCAATAAATACATGGATATGCTTAGTGCCTACTCCGCTGTCAACCAAGGACACCGTCATCCTAAAATAATTCATGCATTGAAGGATCAAGCAGATAAGGTTACGTTAACCTCACGTGCTTTCCATAACGACCAGCTTGGTCCCTGGTATGAAAAGGTTTGTCAATTAACAAAGAAAGAAATGGTTTTACCGATGAACACTGGTGCGGAGGCTGTTGAGACGGCTGTCAAAGCAGCACGTCGCTGGAGCTATGATGTGAAAGGAGTAGCGGAAAACCAGGCAGAAATTATCGCTTGCGTTGGAAATTTCCATGGAAGAACAATGACAGCAGTTTCCTTATCATCTGATACTGAATACAAACGGGGATTTGGCCCGATGCTGCCGGGGATAAAGCTGATTCCGTATGGAGATTTAGCGGCACTGAAAGCAGCGATTACGTCAAACACAGCAGCCTTTTTAATCGAGCCAATTCAAGGTGAAGCAGGGATTGTGATTCCACCTGAAGGATTTATCAAGGCAGCATTTGATCTATGTAAGGATAATAATATTCTCTTTATTGCTGATGAAATTCAAGCAGGTTTGGCACGTACAGGAAAAATGTTTGCTTGTGAATGGGAAGGCATTGAGCCGGATATGTATATCCTCGGAAAAGCTCTTGGCGGAGGCGTGTTTCCAATCTCTTGCGTAGTAGCCAACAAGGACATTTTATGCGTGTTTAATCCGGGATCACACGGTTCTACCTTTGGAGGAAATCCGATGGCCTGTGCTGTTTCCATTGCTGCCCTTGATGTACTTGTAGAAGAAAAGCTTGTTGAAAGGTCCTTAGAGCTTGGGAAGTATTTTATCGGCAAATTAAAAGAGATCAAGAACCCTAAAATCAAGGAAGTTCGCGGGCGAGGCTTGTTTATCGGTGTTGAACTAACTGAACCTGCTCGTTATTATTGTGAACAATTAAAAGACCATGGGTTATTGTGTAAAGAAACACATGATACGGTAATTCGTTTTGCTCCTCCGCTTGTCATCAGCAAAGAGGAATTAGATTGGGCAATTGAACGAATTAACATAGTATTAGGGTAGATAGTAAAAATAACTAGGGGTGCCAAAATGGGGACTACTGATGGGGATGGAAAGGAAAAAGAAATATTAAACCTTCTTACATCAACGCAAATTGTTATTCATGATGCATTAAAAAAACTAGGGTATAACCAAGATATGTATCATTTATTAGAAGAACCATTGAAAACAGTCAGTGTCAGGATTCCTGTTCGAATGGATGATAGGTCGACTAAAATTTTTACTGGTTTCCGTGCACAGCATAATGATGCAATTGGACCCACAATGGGGGGTGTCCGCTTTCATCCTCGGGTAAGTGAAGAGGAAGTCAAGGCATTTTCGATGTGGATGAGCATGAAGTGCGGGATTGCTGATTTACCTTTCGGTGGAGGGGAGGGCGGAATTATTTGTAACCCGCGAGCGATGTCATTTGGTGAGCTGGAACGTTTAAGCCGCGGTTACGTACGTGCTATTAGCCAAATTGTCGGTCCAACTAAAGATATACCAGCACCGGATATGTATACCAATTCGCAAATTATGGCCTGGATGTTAGATGAATACAGCCGTCTCCGTCAAAACGACTCCCCTGGCTTTATCACAGGTAAACCACTTGTGTTGGGAGGCTCTGAGGGAAGGGAAAAAGCAGGAGCAAAAGGAGTAACCATATGTATCGAAGAAGCGGCAAAGAAGCGTGGAATATCGATCAAAGGAGCTCGTGTGATTATCCAAGGTTTTGGAAACGCCGGAAGCTACATCGCAAAGTTTTTGCATGATGCAGGAGCGATTATTGTTGGAATTTCAGATGTTTATGGTGCATTATATGATCCAGATGGATTAAATATTAATTATCTATTGGATCGGCGTGACAGCTTTGGTACTGTAACCACCCTATTTGAAGGCGTCTTTACGAATCAAGAACTACTAGAGTTCGACTGTGATATTTTGGTGCCGGCGGCGATTTCTAATCAAATTACAGTTGAAAATGCCCACAGTATCAAAGCAAGTATTGTGGTAGAAGCAGCGAATGGGCCTACGACACTTGAGGCGACAAACATACTCACAGAGCGTGGAATATTGCTTGTTCCTGATGTGTTGGCAGGTGCAGGCGATGTCACTGCTTCTTATTTTGAATGGGTTCAAAATAATCAAGGGTATTATTGGACTGAAGAGGAAATAGGCGGAAAATTACGAGAGAAGCTTGTCAAATCCTTCAATGATATTTACGAATTAGCGCAAACTAGCAAGGTAAATATGCGCATGGCCGCTTATATGGTTGGTGTAAGAAAAATAGCAGAAGCAGTGTTGTTCAGGGGATGGGTATAAAGAAATCCTTGCATCATCTTGATGCAGGGTTTCTTTTTTTGCAAAAAAAATGATTTTAAATAATAATTGAGAATGAAAAGGACGGTGTTAATTGTGGAGAACTTTACTTTTTTGAATCCAACAAAATTAATTTTTGGAAAAGGTCAGCTCGAACAATTAAAAACAGAAATTCCCCGATACGGGAAAAAAGTGCTGCTCGTCTATGGCGGCGGCAGTATTAAACGTAGCGGTCTATATAAAAAGGTTTTCTCTTTTTTACATGAAATCGGTGCTGAAGTATTTGAACTTTCTGGGGTAGAGCCAAATCCCCGCATTTCTACTGCCCGAAAAGGGGTAGAAATCTGCAAAAAGGAAGGAATTGAATTCCTATTAGCAGTTGGCGGCGGCAGTGTAATTGACTGTACCAAGTTAATTGCGGCAGGGGCTAAATATGATGGCGATGCTTGGGATTTAGTTGTTAAAAAGGCCTTTACCAAGGAAGCTCTTCCAATTGGTACGGTATTGACACTTGCGGCAACTGGTTCAGAAATGAACGCCGGCTCGGTAATCACTAATTGGGAAACAAATGAAAAATATGGCTGGGGCAGTGCTGTGACATTCCCGAAATTTTCAATTTTAGATCCTGTTAATACGTTCACTGTTCCAAGAAACCAAACGATTTATGGAATTGTTGATATGATGTCACATGTGCTTGAACATTATTTTCACCTTGAAGAGAATACAGATTTTCAGGATCGCATGTGCGAATCCTTACTTATAACGGTGATGGAAACAGCACCGAAATTGCTGGCAAATCTGGAAAACTATGAACACCGGGCAACGATTCTTTACAGCGGCACAATGGCATTGAACGGTATTTTAAATATGGGTTATCGAGGCGATTGGGCAACCCACAATCTTGAGCATGCGGTATCTGCTGTCTATGACATCCCACATGGCGGCGGGCTTGCGATCCTTTTCCCGCATTGGATGGAGCATACCCTTAACGTGAAACCTGAGCGCTTTAGACAGCTTGCTGTTCGAGTGTTCGGCGTAAATGCTGAGGGTAAGAGTGCGGAGGAAGCAGGACGAGAAGGAATTCGGAAGCTGCGTGAATTTTGGAATAGCATTGAAGCACCTTCACGATTAGCTGATTATGATATTGATGATACTAAGCTTGATGTAATGGCCGACCGTGCGATGGCAAACGGTGAGTTTGGCACCTTTAAGAAGTTAAATCGTGACGATGTTTTAGCCATTTATCGGGGATCATTATAAATGTAAAAAATTTATCGAAAATGGGCACGCTTACATAAGGTGCCCTTCCTTGATTATCTGCTCGTCATTCGTTAAAGTGATTATTGAAAATAAAAAAAATGGAGGATCATACATGACACATGTTCGTTTTGATTACTCAAAAGCTCTTACTTTTTTTGGAGAACATGAACTTACATATCTACGCGATGCTGTGAAAGTTGCCCACCATTCTCTACACGAGAAAACAGGGGCTGGCAGTGACTTTTTGGGATGGATTGAGCTCCCAACCAATTATGACAAAGAAGAATTTTCTCGCATTCAAAAATCAACTGAAAAAATTAAGGCTGATTCCGATGTCTTGCTTGTGATTGGCATCGGCGGTTCCTACCTTGGGGCAAAGGCTGCGATAGAAATGCTGTCGCACAGTTTCTATAACGTCCTGCCGAAAGAAAAACGCAGCACCCCGCAAATCATTTTTGTCGGAAACAATATTAGTTCCAGTTATGTGCAAGATGTAATCGATCTCCTTGATGGAAAGGATTTCTCGATTAACGTCATCTCTAAATCTGGAACAACAACTGAGCCAGCGATTGCCTTCCGTATTTTCCGCAAGATTCTTGAGGAAAAATACGGTGTAGAAGAAGCGCGCAAAAGAATTTATGCGACAACAGACAAAGCAAGAGGTGCGCTAAAAACGTTAGCAACAGAAGAAGGCTATGAATCCTTCGTAATTCCGGATGATGTTGGCGGTCGTTATTCTGTTTTAACAGCAGTCGGCTTGCTGCCAATTGCCGTTTGCGGAGCTGACATTGAAAAAATGATGGAAGGTGCAAGGCAGGCACAAGGTGACTATAGTTCATCTGAGCTTGAAGAGAATACTGCCTATCAATATGCGGCTGTTAGAAATGCGCTTTACAATAAAGGAAAAACGATTGAAATGCTGATCAATTATGAGCCAGGTCTGCAATATTTTTCTGAATGGTGGAAGCAGCTGTTTGGTGAAAGTGAAGGAAAAGACCAAAAAGGGATTTATCCATCTTCTGCAAACTTTTCGACAGACCTTCACTCACTTGGACAATATGTTCAAGAAGGACGCCGTGATTTATTTGAAACCATCATTAAGGTGGAAAAACCTCGACATGAGTTGAAAATTGAAGCCTTTGAAAATGACTTAGATGGCCTAAACTATTTAGCTGGACAAACGATTGACTTTGTTAATAACAAAGCATTTGAAGGTACGATGCTTGCTCATACAGACGGCGGCGTGCCAAACTTAATTGTTTCTATTCCTGCAATGGATGAGTATACATTTGGTTACCTTGTTTATTTCTTTGAAAAGGCCTGTGCGATGAGCGGCTATCTTCTTGGAGTTAATCCATTTGATCAGCCAGGGGTTGAGGCTTATAAGGTGAATATGTTTGCTTTACTAGGCAAGCCTGGATTTGAAGAAAAGAAAGCTGAGCTTGAAAAACGGTTGAAATAATATAAAAAAGAGTGCTGACGCGATTGAAGGTGTCAGTACTCTTTTTTTTGAAGACTATCTTAAGAAAAATTCCCTCTAAAGGACAAAACCCGAAGTCGAATAGATAAGAATGTCTTTAATAAGCCTTCTTAAGGACAAAACCCGAAGTCGAATAGGTAAAAATGTCTTTAAGAAGCTGTCTTAAGGACAAAACTCACTGGAAAATCTGCAAAAATGTCTTTAATTGGACTTCTGTCTAAAGGACAAAATTCATTAGAAAATCCTAAAAAATGTATTCAATAGTCCTTCTAAATGACAAAATTCATTAGTGAGGGTTATTTAAAGGTAAGTAGTTGATCATTTTCTTCAATTTTAAATGTGTGGGTTGGGTTAAGAATGGTTTCTTCCCCTCTTTTGATGCCAATCAATAGGACCCCCTTTATTATCAGTTCCTGGCATACTTCATTGAAGGTTTTACCAATATCATCTCTATTAACAATAGAAGACGACAATCTGTTTTCCTGTAATTGATGGATAACATTCGATAATAGTCCATCCCCATTGGAATGCAGGCTATTAATCATAAACACACTGGTTAATTTGTTGGATTGAATGACTTCGTCAGCACCAGCTCTTAGGGCATTTACTACTTGTTCAGCCGTTAATATTTCAACGATGCATTTAACCTTCGCGCATAATCCTTTGATTGTCAGTAAGGTAAGGATACTATTCATATCGGCTTGAAGCTCATCATTTCCTCGATCTGCGGTAATTAATACTTTCTCTGCTTTTTCTATATCACTTTTGATAATCGTTTCATCAACATGGCCTTTTCCTTGAATAAAATGAACAAATCTCGACTTTACCGGATTTGCTTCAAGTGTTTCATCAATTAAGACAATCATTTGTGGATCATTAACTTTTGTAAGCTTATTAATTAGCTCCTTTGACCTCTCATTCCAGCCGATGATGATGATATGATCATTGCCTTTAAAAGGGATTCTTCCTTCGGAATAGGCATCCTGTTTTGTAACAGCAGCTGCTGCTAGCGTTCCAAAATAAGAGGAGACAAAGCCAACTCCAAGTAATATTAATATTAAAGCAGTAATTCTGCCCAAAAAAGAATGTGGTACATAATCACCATATCCCACTGTGGAGGCGGTAATAATCGCCCACCAAATCCCGTCAAAAATCGTTGGAAAAGTTTCAGGCTCTAGAAAGTGAATAGAGATTCCAAATGACAGAAACACAAGCAATGCGATTAATAGGATTCGAACTAGAAGCGGCAATCGCAAAAAGCTTATATAAACTCTGTTCGGCAAGATCATCACCTCTTTTCTGTTACTACCTATTATTGACAAAAGTGCATTCTCTCATTATTTTTAAATCATTTTTTTGGACAAAGCCAATAAAAATGTAAATAGTGGAAACTGTCTAGTTTTGTCGATACTCTTTTTTTTTTCCAAATAAATAGGAATAATTTTCAGTTCAAAAGCAAAATGTAAAACAAAAGT
This sequence comes from Neobacillus drentensis, assembly GCF_036965245.1. Taxonomy (GTDB): domain Bacteria; phylum Bacillota; class Bacilli; order Bacillales; family Cytobacillaceae; genus Neobacillus; species Neobacillus drentensis_G. The sequence goes on along the minus strand of NZ_JBALPG010000023.1, from coordinate 7,796 downwards.
GCTCTATAGAGAAAACGATTTTGAGGTGTAGAAGAGTGGTTATTGAAACTAAAAAAGAGCGAAGATTGATCCTCTTCGCCTTAATTGTTCTAGCGATCTATCTTTCTCCGCTGTTTATTCTGCAGGAAAATGCCCACATCCGGGTTCATGATAATTTGGACTCCAACTTGGCATGGTATAAGGTATTGGCAAAAAGCGGGGCAATGTTTGGAGCCGTAAATGGAGCTATTCCGCAAATCATCAATGGACAGCTGTCAAGAAATGCGTTTGGAACAGAATACAGTTTCATTGTCTGGTTATATACTCTTTTTCCAACGATGACAGCCTATGCCCTTAGTCAAGCATTGACAAGAATAGTGGCTTTTTTCGGAATGTATTTACTTCTAAAAAAACATCTGCTTCCCGGTGAGAGGTGGCTGCTTTTGCAAATAGGGGCTTCCCTTGCCTTTGCGTTAACCCCGTTTTGGCCGTCAGGGATGTTGAGCACGTTAGGAATGCCCCTTGCACTTTGGGCCTTTCTCAACATTCGCAATGGAGCGGGAACTTGGAAGGAGTATTTAGTGCTCACGTTTATCCCGTTTTATGCGAGCATCGTCTTAGGATTTTTCTTTTTTCTAAGTGCCATGGGGATCGTTTGGCTATGGGATGTTTTGAGGGGAAAGGGCTGGAACCTTCGCTTTTTGTTGTCAATTGGTTATATGACTATTATTTTTGTGTTGGTTGAGTACCGGCTCGTTTATTCTTTTTTGTTTTCTAAAGAACCAAATAGCCGTGATGAATACTTTCATGCGAATTTGCCATTTTGGCGCGCGGCTCGCCTTTTTATTAAAAACTATCTGCTTGGCCACACCCATGTGATGACTTTACATACTTTATTAATCGTACCCGCAACCTTCATTGCCATCTACTTTGTTTATTCGAAAAAACTATGGCAGCAGGAAAAATTATTTATTCTTTTATTTGGCCTTAATATTCTATTGTCGTTATGGTATGCCTTTTGGTTCTATGAAGGCTGGCTACCATTAACAAAGAAGTTTCATTTTATGGATACCTTTAATTTTGCCCGCTACCATTTTTTGAGGCCGCTTGTGATTTATGCGAGCTTTGCCCTTGCTTTAAAAATTATATCACTCCAAGGAATAAACTGGGCAAAAATGGCGAAATGGCTTATTGTTTTACAAATCGTATTTTTGGGGTTTTGGAATGACGAAATCGTTTATAAAGATAAGCCAACTGTTAAAGAATTTTTCGCTGAGGATATATTCCACGATATTAAGGAGCATATCGGCCAAAAGCAGGAGGATTACCGGATTGCAAGTATCGGAATCCATCCAGCTGTCGCGCAATATAATGGCTTCTACACCATTGATACCTATAATAATTTTTATCCATTAAGCTATAAACATCAATTTAGGAAAATAATTGAAAAGGAATTAGCCAAAAATAAAACCATTCGTAAATATTTTGATAAATGGGGCGGGCGCTGTTACATTTTTACAGCACAGCTTGGAAAAAAATATATGCTCAAGAAAGATTCCAAACGCCACTTGAAAAATTTGGAACTAAATACGGATGTTTTTAAGGATATGGGCGGCCGTTATATTTTTTCGGCCATCCCAATTGACAATGCCGAGCAAAATCAATTAATGCTTGATAAAGTGTTCGTATCAAAAACAGCGGCATGGAAAATTTATTTATATAAGACATTGTAGACATCGGAGGTTTTAACAATGATGGAACCAGTCCTTACGATTGTTGTGCCGTGCTATAACGAGGAAGAAGTTTTGCCGGAGACTATCAACCAGCTTCAGGAGCTGTTAAAAGAGCTGATTCAGGAAGCACTTGTTTCAAAGCAAAGCAAAATCTTGTTTGTTGATGACGGAAGTAAGGATCATACATGGGAGTTGATTTACAAGGAAGGGTTACGAAGCGAATTTGTCCGCGGCTTAAAATTATCGCGGAATGTCGGGCATCAAAATGCATTACTTGCCGGTTTATTTACAGTAAAAGAACGTTCAGATTGTGTGGTTTCGATTGATGCCGACCTGCAGGATGATATTATGGTCATCCGTGAGTTTATCATAAAATTTCATGCAGGCTATGAAATTGTTTATGGTGTCCGTAAAGGACGTGACACGGATACGGTGTTTAAAAGAGGCACTGCCCAGGCGTTTTACAAAGTAATGAAAAAAATGGGGGTAGACCTCGTCTATAATCATGCTGATTTTCGGCTAATGAGCAAAAGAGCAGTGGAAGAGCTGGAAAGATTTACAGAGGTCAATCTTTTTTTAAGGGGAATCGTACCTCTCCTTGGCTTTCGCTCAGATGTGGTCTATTATGACCGTTTAGAAAGGCATGCGGGGGTCACAAAGTACCCTTTAAAAAAAATGCTCGCCTTTGCCTTTGATGGCATTACCTCCTTTTCCATCTCACCTATTCGGTTTGTATTGATCACTGGATTTGTTTCCTTCTTCATGAGTCTCGTTTTTGGCGGGTACTTTTTAGCACTTAAATTTTTTGGTAACACTGAGACGGGTTGGACGTCCTTGATTACTTCTATTTGGTTAATCGGAGGTCTGCAATTAATTGCGATCGGATTAATTGGTGAGTATGTTGGGAAAATTTACAAAGAAGCAAAACAGCGTCCCAAGTATATAGTCGATATTGATTCATTTAACCTGCCGATATCAAGGCACCATTTACTTAAACAAACGTTTGAGGATGAGGGATTCAGCCCTGGTTTTAGAAAAGTATCGGAAACAAACAAATAATTTTCTTGAGTTTTCCTAATCGGAAAGCTCTTTTTTATGGAAAAGGGGCGGAGCGTGGTAAAAATGAATCTGTATATCCAATTCAATCGAAAATATCCAATTCTTTTATTTTGTTTAGATGAAGCCTAGCTCTGCTCACACAGACTTTATTATATTGGGCTCGGTCTTTTAATAGGTTCCACGGTTAATTGTAGTTTGGAACGAAATATAAGTTTTAGTGGTACAACCTCCCCTTCCTGAATAAAAATGGATAGACAGGCACCTATTTCGTTTGAGGAGAGATTGTGATGAATGTATTTCTAAGTTATATACTTTTAGGATTGTCGCTGGCTGCTCCGATTGGGCCGATTAATGCGGCACAAATTGATAGGGGAATAAGAAATGGCTTTATGCACTCTTGGCTTATTGGGGTAGGAGCAGTTGTCGCTGACGGGATATATATGCTTATAGTTTACATAGGGGTTGTGCAGTTTCTCGAAACGGCATTTATGCAAACCTTTCTCTGGTTTTTTGGCTGTTTTGTCCTGATGTATACAGGAATTGAAACCTTCATGAAGGCAGGAAAAATAAATTTAGAACATACCCGAGGCAAGGACCCCCTAATTAAATCGTTTTTTTCAGGTTTTTTGATGTCCATCTCTAATCCACTTACCATCCTTTTTTGGTTAGGCATTTATGGATCAGTTCTTGCTAAAACGGCTGCGACCTATGATAGCAGTCAATTGGTGCTTTATAGCAGTGCAATTTTTATCGGGCTTTTGGTATGGGATATTGCCATGGCAGGAGTAGCAAGCAGTTCTCGAAAATATTTAAACTCCCATTGGCTTGTAGGGATTTCACTTTTATCTGGACTTTCCTTGATTGGTTTTGGAATTTACTTTGGGATGCAGGCATTTCAAAATCTATTTGGGTAAAAAAATCCGGCGAAAAATTCGTCGGATTTTTTTATGCCGTTGGCCAAGGCTTGAGCACTTTAGGCTTTTTCTTTTTCCATTGAAAATTCATAATGAAGGTTATAATCCCTATAATGCCAAGAAAGGCTAAGCTGATAAAGAATCCCGGCCTGCTTGTATCATGAAAAAGTGTTCCAGAGACGGCAATTAAAATAAAAATGGCGCCGATGGAATACATCATTTTCTCCTTCAGCTTCAACTTTAAAATTTTTCTAGAAGAGGCTAGGATAAATATCCAATTATACAGCAGCATTAATCCTGCTGCAGTTGTGATATACTCATAGATTCGGTTAGGCATTACCAATGCTGCCACGATTGAAGCTGTAATACCGAGAATGGTAATTATTAATGTCGGCAATGGAACCTTTAATTTCCCTTTCTTAGAAAAACTGACTGGAGCGTCCCCTTCCTCTCCTAATGTCACAAGGACACTTGTTACACCATATAGGGAAGCGGTCATAGTTGAAAAACCGGCAATGATTAAAGCAGCATTAAAAAAATGGGGCACGAAGGAAAGATTGTAGGCATCTAATGCAATCACAAACGGGCTTTCTTTTGCATTGAAAGTATGCCAAGACACCATCATGACTGCCAAACCAATCGAAAGAACGTAAATGAATGTCAGCAAAAACAGCATGACCTTTCCTGCTTTTGGTGCTTCTTTTGGATCCTTTAATTTCGTTGCCATCAATCCTAATATTTCAATTCCCCCAAAGGCGTAGAAGGCAAAAATAACTGCGGACCATAACCCTTTTATTCCACCTGGAATTAATTCCTTTTTGCTGTTAGGGTATTGAATCGGCCGGTTGCCATCAATGACACCAAAAATGGCTAAAGCAGCAATAATAATAAACATTAATATCGCAGAGATCTTTAATATGGCGAGAATATTTTCCATCTTGTTTAGAAGATTTACTCCGATGAGAATAACGGCTAATCCCAGAACACTATAGATTGTGGCAAAGATCCATAAAGGGACTTTGGGGAACCAGAAACGTGAAAAAATCGAGAGCGCCGTCATTTGACTGCCCATAATGAGAACCTCTGAGCACCAATAGACCCAGCCGCTGCTGAAGCCTGCCCAACGCCCATAAGCTTTTTTTGCATACGATCGAAAACCGCCTTTCAGCGGCTCCTTGGAGGTCATTTTGGAAAGGGCATCGAATACAAAATAGGTCCCAACGGCTGCGATTAAAAACGCAATTAAAATGGCTGGGCCAGTCATTTTTATCGCTAAACTTGAGCCAAGGAAAAAACCTGTGCCAATTGTGCAGCCTACGCCAAATAAAGAAAGCTGCCACCATTTCATGTTATTTTCCTCAGCACCGGACTTTGCTTTGCTCATAGATATTCTCCTTTTTCTTGTCTCATTTAAAAAGGGTAAGGTGTAAAAAGTGGCCCCAACCCTTTTATTTCACCAAGTTATAATTCACGTCCAGTTGCCCCGGGAGCTTTATCGGTATTATCCTGGTTGTTATATTCAGGATCATTCAGCCCAGGCTTTTGTTTCTTGCCGCTACTTAAATATTCAGCCGGATGTTCGCGCTGTTCTTTTCTAAACTTTTCAAAATTTTCATTAACCATATCATCGCCTCATTTCTATTCATCATTATTATTCTTAAGATACACGCCTAACCAATTCTTATTCAGTTTCTATAGACCGTGTAGGATAGGATTTTGATGGAATTAAAATTTTATTACATAATCAAGCGCGAAACAAATGAAAATATATATGTAATGATAAAAATAGAAAACATAAACGGTGATATAGATTACAATTGCGCTTTTTATTGGAAAGGGGTTTAAACCATGTTATCGACACAGCAGTTAGCTGAGTTAAGGTTACAATTGTTGCAAGAAAAAAGTGAAGTGGAGGAACGCTTCGAACAAAATGACCATTTTGGGTTACAACGAGGACATGCACATGAATCGATGGGTGAATTATCAAGCTATGATAACCATCCGGCTGATGACGCCACCGAATTATACGAACGTGAAAAGGATATAGCTTTAAATGAACATTATGAATTACAGCTTAGTAACATAAACAGGGCGTTAGAGGCGATGGAAAATGGAACTTATGGAAAGTGTGAGGTGTGTGGCAAGGAAATTCCGTTCGAACGTTTAGAGGCTCTGCCAAACACTACCTATTGCATTGAACATAGCCCGGATCAAATTACATCACACAATCGTCCAGTTGAAGAAGGAGTATTAATGCCTCCATTTGGAAAATTTGATATGGACGAAAAGGATGAGAACGTTGCTTTTGATTCCGAAGATTCCTGGCAGACAGTGGCTGCATGGGGAACATCTGAAACACCATCAGATCTAGCTTTTTCACAGGATGATTATCAAGATATGTATACTGAAGCAGATGAAAATATCGGTTATGTTGAGGATTTTGAAAATTTTGTTGGCAATGATATGTATGGAAATAATATCAAGGTTTATCCGAATCCACAGCATGAACACTATGAGGATGCCCTGGATGATGAAGGAATTATGACAAGCTTTGGGGATTTGCCCGCCTTTGAACATGACGCTTACGTTGATCATGATGATAAATGATATTAAAAAAATGAAAACAGCTTTCGGTTGAGAGCTGTTTTCTAATGAGTTTACCTTATTCGTAGCCTTTTTGTGGAATCGGAATATCTTTTCCGTTTACATCATCAATGACTGCGCCTATCTCCCCTTCTGCAAACGTATCGCTAACCTGCTCATGTGTGGTCGCAAGTCCAGAGGATAGGGTGTCCTTTTCTTGATAATAGCTTGGATGATAAAAACTTCCGGCGATTTCTTTTTTTGGATTTGCTTTCTTATTGGTCATCATGTAATCCTCCTTTTTCATATGAATACTACAACGGTATTTTTTCTTATTTTTAAATAATTACTCCTATAAATTGAAAGGTGATATGTTTATGAATCGAAAAAATGAATTTCCTACACGAGAAGATTTAGATGAAGCATTCCATTATCTTCATGACCAAATTAACAGGATTTCTGTTATAGAAGAAGTAGAATTGAGGAAAAGGGACAATGAAGGGCATAAAGAATGATGAACTTTTTGTGTGTTGTTAAATTTGCTTAGATGGTGCAAGACTTTTTCTCTAGACTCATCTAGTTCTAGTTTGCAATGATTTCTAAAGGGATTCAAAGGTGGTTTACAATGGAAATGAGAGAAACCCTGGCTAAAAAAGTGGCCTGGATTAGTGTAATCAGTAACATAGTCCTTACATTAGGAAAAATTATCATTGGCTGGTATGGGAGGAGTGATGCAGTATTTGCTGACGGGATCCATTCTGCTGCCGATGTTTTTGCCTCTGTCATCGTTTTGTTGGTAATTAAAATTGCAAACAAGCCGGCTGATAAAGAACATCCATATGGACATGGAAAGGCTGAGGTAATCGTTTCTGAAATTATTGGTATTCTGCTTTTACTTGTTGCTATCTATGTTGCGTACGAAGGGTTTAGTGGTTTCTTTCATGAGGTGGAACCGCCCAGTTTCTTAGCAATGTGGGTCGCACTCATTTCGTTTATTACCAAGATAATTTTATACCGAAGTTCCCTCCGGGTGGCTAAAGAGAATCAAAGTAAGGCGATTGAAGCGATTGCTTACGATCATAAAGCTGATATTGTCGCATCCATCGCCGCTGCCATTGGGGTACTCATTTCAATTGCCGGGGAACGCTTTGATATCCATCTCTTGCTATACGGGGATAAGGCTGCGAGTATTTTTGTCGCGTATTTAATTTTTAAAATTGCAAAGGAAATGCTTACAGAGGCTTTTGACATCTTACTTGAGCGTAATATTAATACAGAGACACTTCAGGAATACATTGCCGTTGTCAACGAGTTTCAAGATGTAAAACGGATTGACCGGATAAGGGCAAGAGAGCATGGTCATTATATATTGGTTGACTTACGCGTTTCCATCGACCATTTTAAAACGATTAAAGAGGGGCATGATCTGGCAAAATCCATCAAACGAAAACTAATGGATAAATATGATAATATCCATGAAGTATTAATTCATTTAAATCCTTATTTCCCAGATGAGACAAATAATAAC
>NZ_JBALPG010000022.1:93140-93282 GCF_036965245.1 Neobacillus drentensis | reverse complement strand
ATGCACCAATTCATGTAAACAGTTATTAAAAAAGGAAGTGAATCAGAATGACCTTAAATATCTTATTTTTCTCAATTACCTTTAAAAAACGTGAAGTAAGTCTTGAAGAAGCGGTAAACCAGGAAATGGTTGAAAAGCTTTA
>NZ_JBALPG010000022.1:42226-92990 GCF_036965245.1 Neobacillus drentensis | reverse complement strand
CTTTACAATCAAAACAAGGACCGCCAAATATCCATGCATCATTTCGTTTAAAAATCCTTTAAAAAGGAAGTGAATCAAAATGACTCTTAATATTTTCTTTTTAACGATTTCCATTAATAAACGTAAAATTAGCCTTAATGAAGCTGCTCATCAAGAAATGGTTGAAAGGCTTTATGAAAAAAATAAGGATCGTCAAGCATCCATGTACCGGGTTATGTAAGCAGTAAAAAAATTCAATGTGAAGAAAGGTGGTTTTTATAATGTTGTTTTTTCTAATGCAAGGACGTGGGGCTAGCTTATGGGATATGAAGGATACCACCTAGCCGAATATTAAATAGGAGGTAACAAAAATGCCGCTGCATATATTATTTTTGTCGCTTATATTTAAACCAAAGAAAAAAGAATCTAAATGATAATCAGTTATCTCAAATTATCGATCCTTTGTTAACAAAATGTTCACTTTTCCCTAAGATAATTACTGTGAAAACATGATAAATTTAAGAAAAGAAAAGCATGATCTATCTAAGGGGTGGAGTATATGTTCATGGTTGTGATGGCATTAATTATTACTGGGGCGATTGGCTGCGTAATCTCAGCTGAAATAAGTGTAGAATAAAGTGAAACTTCAATCAGTGTGAGTTTTATTACCCGTTAATGGGGATAAAAAAGCATCGGCTAATTAATAGTCTGATGCTTTTTTTTATTATTTATTTTGTAAGCTCTAGAAACTCGTCAATATCATCAAGACAGATGCGAACAGCTTTTTCCCAGAAGTCTTTCTGAGTAAGGTCTACTTGTAGATGTTTCCGTGCAAGTTCCTCTACTGTCATGGATGCAGTGTCTCTTAAGAGGGCAATATATTTTTCTTCATACCCTTTCCCTTCCTCAAGTGCCTCAGCATAAATGCCGAGAGAGAACAAGTAGCCGAAAGTGTATGGGAAGTTATAGAATGGAACCCCGGTAATGAAGAAATGCAGCTTCGATGCCCAGAATAATGGATGATACTCCTCTAAGGCACCACAATATGCTTCCTTCTGTGCTTCAAGCATTAACTCATTCAATTTTTCTACCGATACTATTCCTAGTTTTCTTTCTTCATAAAAACGTGTTTCAAACAAGAAACGAGCATGAATATTCATTAGAAGGGCGACTGTTCTTTGGATTTTGTCATCTAAAAGAACGAGTTTTTCTTCTTCATCCTTTGCGTTTTTCACTGATGCATCAGCAACAATCATTTCAGCAAAGGTCGAAGCGGTTTCAGCCACGTTCATCGCATAATTACAGTTAAGAAACGGGATATCTCTCATTGCAAAAGTATGAAACGCATGACCAAGTTCATGTGCCAGTGTAGATACATTTGATGGTGTCCCAGAGTAGGTCATAAAGATTCGGGATTGTTCACTCTTAGGTAAATCGGTGCAGAAACCGCCAGGTGCTTTTACAGGACGATCCTCAGCCTCAATCCATTGCTCCTCGAACGCATTCTCCGTAAAAGCAGCCATTTTTTCACCAAAAATGGCAAAATTCCGTTCAATAAATTCAGCCCCTTCTTGATAAGAAACCTTTGATCCTGTTTTGCCATATGGTGCATCTAAATCAAACCAGCTCAACTTTTCAAGACCTAAGAGCTTTGCTTTACGCTCTAAATATTGAACAAGCTTCTGTTTATTTTCCGAAATGACTGCCCACATCGTTTCCAGAGTTTCTTTTTTCATCCGGTTAATGCTGAGCGATTCCTTCAAGACATCTTCCCAGCCTCTCTTTTTATACACATTTAACCGGAACCCTGAGAGATGGTTTAACGTTTTCGCGAGGAAATCTGCCTGTTCCCCCCATGACCTTTCCCAATTTTTAAAGACTGCTGAGCGGACTTCGCGATCAGGGCTGGAGAATTTGTTGAAGGCTTGACCCACAGAAAGCTGTTTATCCTCACCCTGCTCGTTAAAAGAGACTTTGATTTTACTAACAATTAAGTCATATAGCTGTCCCCAGCTGTGATAGCCGTCTACTTCAAGAGTGCTAATTAAGGCTTCCTCTTCTTTTGACAGCTTCTCCTTCGCTTTTTCACGGCTTTCCGTTAACACAAAGGCGAGCTCCCTTAAAGGTTCAGCGCTCACAAGCTGCTTCCATACCACATCATCAATTGATGTCAGCAGGTTATCTAATGAACTGAGTGCTGTTTGGAAAGTTGCGTTTAGGCTTGTTATTTTCGCATCAAGCGAATATGCTTTTTTATCTTCAGTATTTTGCGCGAGTAAACATCCAACAAAGGCTCCAGCCTGAATTAGATTTTTTGCGGCTCCTTCTAAATCGGCAAGTAATTCTTGCAAGTAATTGGAATCCTCAAGTGAATTAATCGGTGTCCAGTTGTTTACTTTTGTTTCGAAATGTTTGATTTGATTTTCGGTTTGAGTTAAGTGTTCTTGTAATTCAGAGGAATCGCTGCCTCCTTTAAAAAAGACGTCAAGATTCCAAACTTCTGAATATGTAGTGGCTGTCATACTAAGTACCCCCTTTATATATGTTCCTAACCATTATATGTCTACTTTTCAAAAAATTCTATATTTTACACCTGTCGCAAGAAAAATGACTTATGCAAATGTGCATAAGCCTTTATCACCTCTTAACAAAAACAGGTATACCACCACCAAGCCCCAAAAATAAACAATAGAATAAAGAGAACGATAATGACTGCAATCCATATACCAGCGCTAAGGCCATAAGGAGCGCAGCTAGCAGGATAGGGCGCTGGGTAACTATAAGATGAAGGATATCCATAAGGCATCAACATTCCCCCCTTTAGTCTTTTAAATTAGCGTATGAGCCCTCATTATTAACTGTATAGGCAAAAGTGTATGTCCATGAAATACCTAAAAAAAATAACTGAAAAAGGTGAATAGAGTGAGAGTTATATATTCTGTTTTAATATGGCCAATTATTTGACAACTGTATGGGGACTGGAGTATAAGTGGATGGATAAGGATTCATAAACGAATAACTCATAGTTTAATATGAAGATTTTCAGGAGGGAAAAAATGAAGATTCAAATAAAAGTGATTTTTGCCCTACTTATGGGAGTATTACTTGTTGCTGCTGGCTGCACTAACAAGAGTCAGGAACCAAAGAAGAATGAGCAGGAAAATAGGGCTCAAACAATAAAGAAGTTTGAAATTGCCGAGTCAAAAAAGGTTACCTTGAAAAATATACGCGGGATTGGCTATCCGGGGAATGACAATGCCCTATATGTAGCTGCAAATGATGGCTTAAAGATGTACAGAGATGCAACTTGGTATGAAACAACAGCTAATCAACATGACTATATCGGCTTTCAAGCGGTAGAAACAGGCTTTATCGCGAGTGGTCATCCAGAAAAAGGAACGGACTTAAGGGATCCTCTTGGATTAGTAAAAAGTGTTGATAAAGGGGAAACACTGCAAAAATTAGCCTTTTATGATAAAGCTAATTTTCATTTCACAGCAGCGAGCTTTTCAGGGAATAGTATTTATGTAATAAATGAGAAACAAAACGATGATTTAAGTTTAGGTGTGAACTATTCAACTGATAACGGTAACACTTGGAAAGAAAGTACCTTAAAGGATTTTAACGCTGATTCGTATGGAATGATCGCAGTTCACCCGAATAATGGTGAAACAATGGCAATGGCCACAAGATCAGGGATTTATTTTTCCAATGATTATGGAAATACGATGAAGCTGCTAACAGATCCATTTATGGTTACTGCCCTTACATTTAGCGGGGAATCCATTTTATTTTCTAGTGTCGAAAACGAGAAAATTCTCTTAAAGTCACTAAATCCTGTATCTGGTGAACAAACCGTCATAGCCTCTCCTTTCCTTGATTATGATAATCCGATTACATATTTGGCAGTTAATCCAAAAAATAATAACCAAATCGCCTTTACCACCTATAAGAATGATTTATATGAATCAATCGATGGTGGTCAAAATTGGAAAAAACTTTTGGATGAAAAATAAAAACTCGCTTATTGGCGAGTTTTTATTTTCCATTGCTAATTCTTTTTCTTTCTTTCCTTCTCAGCCCGATAAAATTCATGGAACATTTTCATCAGTGCACGCTTTTCAATTCGTGAGACATAACTTCTTGAGATACCTAATTCCTTAGCAATCTCCCGCTGTGTTTTTTCCTTCTGCAAATCAAGACCAAATCGGCCAATGATAACTTCCTTTTCTCGTTTATCGAGCACTTCGATATATTTTTTGATTTTCTCAAGCTCCATGTTTAACTGAATCGTATCAATAACATCTTCAGATTCTGATTTCAGGACATCAATTAATGAAATTTCATTTCCCTCTTTATCCTGGCCAATCGGGTCATGCAGGGAAACATCCTTTTTCGTCTTCTTGAGTGCACGTAAATGCATCAGAATTTCATTTTCAATACATCTTGCGGCATACGTAGCAAGCTTTGTTCCTTTCCCTTCAGAGTAGCTCTCGATCGCTTTAATTAAACCAATTGTTCCGATTGAGATTAAATCTTCCGAATCCTCGCCGGTATTTTCGAATTTTTTTACGATATGCGCGACAAGCCGTAAATTATGTTCAATTAGCATATTCCGTGCATACGGGTCCCCTTCTGCCATTAATCGCAGGTACTTTCGTTCATCTGCAGCAGATAGGGGCTGCGGAAAGGCATTATTTTTTACATAGGAAACAAGAAATAAAAATTCCTTCATTAAATAACCGAGAGCTGTTAAGATTCCAGACATCCACATCCACCCCCATGCTTTTTTACCAATAATAAGGAAGTAAACTTTCCTATCAGTTTTATTTAGACTAAAGCCTATTAATAATTCCTATGAAAAAAACGGGAAAATGTGTCTGTCCTGAAATTTTTTTTACTGAAAAATAAAAAATGACCTCTCTTAGCCAGCCGCTAAAGGAGGTCAAATTTGTTAGTAATTATACTTTTTTCAGTTTAAATGAACTTACCATTAGGAATGATAGAATGATGATAATAAATAAAAACGTTTGGGATGGAAGGTAGGGAATGGCCAAGAAACTTAAGGTTACCAAGCAGCCTGCTGCCGTAATAGGTAATCCGGTAAAATATCCATTGCTTTCCGTAATATTGAAACGTGCCAATCTGAATGCACCGCATCCGATGTAGAATACAGTGAAAAATGAACCAGGTCCACCAAATTCATGTAAAATTCCTTGGAATAGTAATAGTGCAGGTGCCACTCCAAATGATATAATATCACTCATGGAATCCAATTGTTTCCCAAGCTCTGATTCAATATTAAATTTCCGGGCAATCATGCCGTCAAACCGATCTGCTAATGCTGCGATGAAAATGAGAAGCAGGCTTAATCTTAAATTTCCATGTAGCCCGAATATGATCGCAAATCCGCCCAGTGATAAATTTGTTAAAGTGATGACATTTGCTGTTTGGGATTTTAGCTTTTTTAAAGTCTGATCCAGTACGTCCAATAAAAACATTCTTCACAGCACTCCTTTCCTCAAGCCAGAAGGGAATCAATTTCTTTATTTTATTCTATATTATTTAATTCTAAGCGTTTTATGTCTTTTCGTAAAGAGTATTTTTACACTATTTGGGGGTAGTTTCATGTTACAAGGGTTATATCGTTTTATGATTGAGTTAACGAATGGGAGGTTGACTTCCGGCATTTTGAAACGGTTTTCCCGTTCAAGAATTAGTCGTTATGTTGTACCATCCTTCGCCAAGGTTTATCAATTGAATCTGGAAGAAATGGAGAAAGGCTTATCTGAATATCCCACTCTTCACGATTTATTTGTGAGGACATTGAAACAAGATGCAAGGAGAATTGATAAAAGTAATGATGCTGTTGTCAGTCCTGTTGACGCCGTTATTGAGGATGTTGGGCTGATTAATGAGACAAGTGACATTATCGTGAAAGGAAAGACATATTCAATCGAAGAAATGCTGGGAGATCGTGAGCTCTTAGCAAAATATTTAAATGGTACATACATGATTCTGTATTTAAGCCCTAGTCATTACCATCGCATTCATAGTCCGGTGGATGGAATCGTAACGAAGCAATGGACACTGGGGGCGAAATCATATCCCGTAAATAAATTAGGATTAAAGTATGGTGTTCGAACACTTGCCAAAAATTTCAGGGTACTCACGGAAGTTAAAACGGAATTTGGGCATGTTGCAGTTGTAAAGGTTGGAGCCATGTTTGTTAATTCGATTGAAACCACCCATAAGGGGTCCGAGTTAGTAAAGGGAGAAGAAATGGCCTATTTTAGTTTCGGCTCAACCGTTGTCCTGTTATTTGAAAAGAATATCTTTCAAATTGATCCCACGCTACAGTCTCCAAAAGATATAAAGGTTGGGGAGAAAATCGGGATTTTGACCAAATCTGTATAGGATGCAGTTTGACGGCGTTTAGGGCGCCGTTATTCTTTTTCCTAAAAAAGAATTGAGCGTACCACGCCACCATTTACGATGGAACCCATTGAAATATCCAGCCTAACATAATAAAGGCAGTAAGCAGAGCTTGGCTTCACAATTAAAAAAAGAAATGAATATGTATCACTTCGATTGGATACAATGATTCATTTTTGCAGCGCTCCGACCCTTTTTCAGACAAAAAAGAAAAGCCCTAAAGGGCAGGTTGGAAAATTACGAAGATCTTTTAATTTTTTTGAATAAAGAACGCCGGTTAATTTCGGACTCAATGAGCCCGATAAAATCTGGACTTAAGTTTAATTCTCTTGCTTTAAAATATGACTCAATTAACAATTCATCTGACAGTCTCCGCACGTCAGAATCCACCTCCGGAAAAAATTTTTGTTCTATATCGTAGAACTGTAATCATATAATGGTATGTTCAATTGTTGTACCCTAAATCTACCAAATTTATTCTTATACAACAATCGTCCTGTTTTTCCACAGGTTCTAGTGGATAACTTGTGATTAATTTGTTTATAAATCAGCGAAATGTAAATGATTCAATGGGTATAATGTTAATAAGGTTATCCACAGGTCTTGGAAAAGCTAGTGTTTGTCGAAAAATATTTATTTATTTTCTTTAAAATGTCATATTTCTGAAGTAAATTCGTTTTATATGTAAAGGTTTCGTAATTTAATATCATGTATTGTCGAGATTTGAAGAAAAATAAGATAAAATAATAATTTGTTCTACTCCATTTTCAGTCAGCGGCGCTTTCGCTTTTCTTTTGAAACAAAGGTTAAAATTGGTTATGATGGTACAAGAAAAGATGAATGCAGAAGCACAATATCTTTAAAAAGTAATTTTATTTAGAATTTAATGAGGTGTAAGCTTAGTGTTAAAACAATTTTTACCAGATGAACATGTGAAAAGCATTTTGGATATATCTCCTGAAGAGTTAAAATCAAGAGGGGTTAAAGGGATTATTACGGATTTGGATAATACGTTAGTGGAATGGGATCGACCACTTGCCACTCCGCAATTGATTAAATGGTTTGATGAAATAAAAAAACATAATATCCTCGTAACGATTGTTTCCAACAACAATGAAGAGAGAGTAAAGGCTTTTTCTGACCCACTTAATATCCCATTTATTTTTCGGGCGAGAAAGCCGATGGGACCGGCGTTTTATAAAGCCATCTCACAAATGGGCATTAAAAAGGAAGAAGCCGTTGTCATCGGGGATCAATTATTAACGGATGTTCTAGGCGGAAACCGAAGTGGTTTTCATACCATCCTCGTTGTTCCTGTTGCCCAAACGGACGGATTCTGGACAAAATTTAATCGCTTTGTGGAACGAAGAATTCTAAATTGGTTCCGAAAAAAAGGCATGTTACAGTGGGAGGATTAACTTGTGAGTGAACAACAATATATTTGCATGGGCTGCGGTGTTAAAGTACAAACGGATAACCCAGAAATACTAGGATATGCGCCAGCATCTGCCTTGGAAAAGGAGATGATTATTTGCCAAAGATGTTTCCGTCTTAAACATTACAACGAGGTTCAGGATGTAAATTTAACTGACGATGACTTTTTAAAAATCTTAAATGAAATGGGCAGGACTGATGCTCTGATTGTCATGATTGTCGACATTTTTGACTTTAACGGCAGCTGGCTTCCAGGATTACACCGGTTTGTCGGACAAAACAAGGTCGTACTTGTTGGAAATAAGGTTGATTTGCTGCCGAAGTCTGTGAAGCATACTAAAATGATTAACTGGATGAAGCAGGAAGCAAAGGACCTGGGGCTAAGACCTGAAGAGGTGTTCCTTGTCAGTGCCGCAAAAGGTTTAAATGTGAAGGAAACAGCAGTGGCCATTGACGAATTGCGAAACGGGAAAGACGTTTATGTCGTGGGCTGTACAAATGTTGGAAAATCTACTTTTATTAATAGAATCATTAAAGAAGTATCAGGAGAAGCGGACGTTATTACCACCTCCCACTTTCCAGGGACGACGCTCGATATTATCAAAATCCCGCTCGATGATGAGAAATCATTAATTGATTCACCGGGGATTATCAACCATCATCAAATGGCGCATTTTGTAGATAAGAAGGACTTAAAAATTATTACCCCTAAAAAAGAAATCAAGCCAAAGGTGTTTCAATTGAACGAAGGGCAAACATTATTCTTTGGTGGTTTAGCACGGTTCGATTATATTAGCGGCGGCAGAAGATCATTTGTTTGTTACGTTTCCAATGAATTGAATATTCACCGAACCAAAACAGAAAATGCTTCCGAGCTTTATGAAAAGCATGTCGGGGAAATGCTGACACCACCAGGGCCAGAGCAAATAGAGACGTTTCCAGAGCTTGTGAAACAAGACTTTATCATAAAAGAAGCGAAAACGGATATTGTTTTTTCCGGACTCGGCTGGATCACAGTAAACGAGCCAGGGGCAAAAGTGGCTGCTTACGTTCCAAAGGGTGTGCAAACGCTGATCAGGAAATCTTTAATATAATTTAGAAGTCGTAAAATGGGTGGGGAGAAGCAAGTGAAAAAGTTATATGCTGTTTTGGGGGATCCGATTGGACATTCCATGTCACCTGTTATGTTGAATGATTTATTTTCATTTTATCAGATAGATGCCCACTATCTCCCTTTTCAAGTAAAGGCAGAAGATCTTGGCTCGGCGGTTAAAGGATTAAAAGCAATTGGTGCCGGCGGGTTTAATGTAACCATACCACATAAAAGTAATATCATTCCCTTTCTCGATGGGGTAGATGAATTAGCCGCAAGTATTGGTGCTGTAAATACGGTTGTCAATGAAGATGGCAGTCTGATTGGCTATAACACAGATGGCCCTGGTTTTTTAAAAGGGATAAATACCATCGTACCTAGGGTTTCGGAACAAAGGATATTGCTGATTGGTGCAGGGGGAGCGGCTAGAGCAATTTATTTTACCATGGCCAAGGAAAAACCGATTGTACTAGACATTGCGAACCGTACTTTAGAGACAGCCGCGAAACTCATCGAGGATTGTCCTTATGATAGTTTATCAAGGGCATTATCCTTAAATGAGGCGAGCGAAAATATTGGGGAATATGATTTAATTATTCAAACCACGATGATCGGTATGTCTCCGAAAATGGCTGAACAGCCCATTAATTTGGGTAATTTACGTAAACAGTCAATCGTTTGTGATATAATTTATAATCCGTTAGAAACGCAATTTTTACATGCTGCAGCTTTAGATGGTGCAAGAATTCAAAATGGTGTCGACATGTTTGTGTATCAGGGGGCCCTTGCCTTTGAAAAATGGACAGGAATTTTCCCTGATGTGCAAAGAATGAGAAATAATGTGTTAGTTCAACTAGGAGGAAATCCATGTTAACAGGTAAACAAAAAAGATTTTTACGTTCAAAGGCACACCACTTAGATCCTATTTTTCAAGTAGGTAAGGGCGGCGTAAATGAAAATATGATTAAACAAATTTCAGATGCACTGGAAGCAAGAGAACTTTTTAAAGTTAGTGTTTTGCAAAACTGTGAAGAAGATAAAACAGTAATTGCCGAGCATTTGGCAGAAGGAACCGGTGCAGAAATCGTGCAAATCATTGGCAGCACTATTGTTCTTTATAAAGAGTCTGTTGAAAAGAAAACAATTACTCTTCCTTAATTAACGGAGCAAAGGATGGCGAACGCATGAAAAAGGTTGGAATATTAGGTGGAACGTTTGATCCGCCGCATTATGGACATCTTTTGATTGCCAATGAAGTTCATTTTGCACTTCAGCTTGATGAGATTTGGTTTATGCCAAATCATGAGCCGCCGCATAAGAAAAAATCGGAATCAGTCAAAGATGTGGATCGTTTGCAAATGCTAAAGCTGGCAATCGCAGGAAATCCCGCTTTTATGATTCAACTGATTGAGCTTAAACGCGAAGGACCTTCCTATACAGTTGATACGATGAAAATGCTCAATATGGAGTACTCTGACCATCAATTTTTCTTTATAATCGGGGCGGATATGATTGAATATTTACCGAAATGGCATAAAATTGATGAGCTCATAAACCTGGTCCAATTTGTTGGAGTTGAAAGGACGTCTTATAGCCATCAAACAGACTTTCCTGTGCTTTATGTTAATGTTCCAGCAATTGATGTGTCATCTAGTATGATTAGGGATAGAATGAAAAGAGGAAGGACAGTTCGTTATTTATTACCCGATCCGGTAATCGATTATATTGAGGAGAAACATTTATATGGAACGTGAAAAGGCGTTAGAATTGGTCAAAAAACAATTAACAGAGCACCGTTATCAGCATACGTTAGGGGTAATGGAAACGGCCATTACCCTAGCCGGACAATATGGGGCGGATGAAAAGAAAGCGGAAGTGGCCGCTATTTTTCATGATTATGCGAAATTTCGACCAAAGGATGAAATGAAAGAAATTATTGTCGCCCAGGGATTCCCGGAGGATTTGCTCGAATTTAATACAGAATTGTGGCATGCCCCTGTTGGAGCTTACCTGGTGGAGAAAGAAGCCGGCATTACCGATCGTGAAGTATTGAATGCCATTCGCTACCACACCTCGGGCAGGGCCAACATGACCTTGCTGGAAAAAGTAATCTATTTAGCTGATTATATTGAACCTGGAAGACATTTTCCTGGAGTCGATGAAGTAAGAGAAATGGCCAAGGAAAACTTAGATCGAGCCTTAATTAAAGCGGTTCAAAACACCATTCTATTTTTAATGAAAAAGAATCAAACTGTATATCCTGAAACGTTTTTTACTTACAATGACCTTATTAACAAATTGGAGGATTGATGAATGGATAATCAAGAACTTTTAAAAATTGCCGTTAAAGCTGCAGACGATAAACGGGCTGAAGACATTCTTGCCCTTAATATGAAAGGTATTTCCTTAATTGCGGATTACTTTATCATTTGCCATGGAAATTCAGATAAACAGGTACAGGCAATTGCAAGAGAAATGAAAGAAAAAGCGCAGGAAAAGGGCTATGATATTAAAAGAATCGAGGGTTTGGATGAAGCAAGATGGGTTTTAATTGATTTAGGTGATGTAGTTGCCCATGTTTTCCATCGTGAAGAAAGAAGCTATTACAATTTAGAACGGTTATGGGGCGATGCACCTATTGAAGATATCCGCAGTGAACTGAATTCATGAGTTATGAACAGTTTGCCTATTTGTATGATGAGCTGATGAAGGATGCTCCATATGATGAGTGGGTACAGTTTGTCAAAGAAATACTTGTGAAATATGACATCAAAGGAGCCCCGCGCCTGCTAGATTTAGCCTGCGGCACTGGTGAACTCTCCGTCCGTTTTGCGAAAGAAGGATTCCAAGTATCCGGGGTTGATTTGTCAGAAGATATGCTGGCTGTAGCACAAGCAAAGGCTGAGGATGAAGGGATCAGAATTCCTTTTTTTCTGCAAAATATGGTTGATTTGGAAGGACAGGGACAATTTGATGTCATCGGTATTTTTTGTGATTCATTAAACTACCTGCGAACCGATGAAGAAGTTATCGCTACTTTTGCAAATGTTATTGAACATTTGGACGATAATGGGATTTTCATTTTTGATGTTCATTCTATCTATAAAATCACTCAGGTTTTCATCAACCAAACTTTTTCTTTAAATGAGGAAGATGTCTCTTATATTTGGAATAGCTTTCCTGGTGAACATCCTAATAGTGTCGAACATGAGCTAAGCTTTTTTGTTTTGGATGAACGGACAGGAAAGTATGACCGGTTTGATGAACTTCATTTCCAGCGGACATATCCTATACAGCAATATATAAACTGGCTGGAGGCTGCCGGCTTTGAGGTGCTGGAAGTTGCCGCAGATTTCGAACATACCAAACCGCAAACACATTCAGAACGAATTTTTTTTGTTGCTAAGAGAAAATAAAAGACTTCATATTTTTATATGCTGTGAAGTATTATAAATCAAAAATTAAACACTCGTAACCCCGTCCTAAAATCAGAACGGGGTTATGAGTGTTCGATGTTTTAATATTAATTAACTTTATTGTCACTTTCCACTAATACCAAAAAGTTACTGCTTTCTTATAGGCGTCACTATTGGGGATAGCATGTATGCCCTGAGCTTGTGCTCTACGCGGGTCTAAGTCATAAATCATTGGCGTATAACATGAGGTTTGCCCCTTGTTAACGACTCCATTTCCTTCAGAACTATCACACGTATAGGCTTTTGCCGTCTGTCTCTCGAACGATTCTAGCGTCTGCTTCGTGATTATATATTGCGGGTTGGGTGATTGTAACTTTAGCCCATGCAGTTTTACATGTAGTACTGAATTTCAATTCTACATATGAAACAGAATCAATCCATTTTTTGTCCTTCGTTACAGCTGAGTTTGCACAACCATTGTAATAAGGACTTTTGCCATCATACGAAAGAGATTCCGCATATACCTGATTATTCCAAAGTCCAAAAGTAACGATTATAGCCGACAAAATAAGTAGCATTGACTGAGTCATCCGATTAAGTTTTATTTTCAAGAAATCCTTCCTTTCTTTACTCATAAGTCAATTAAAATATATTTCCTTTAATACCAGTCTGTCTCGCCTCTTGTAAATGGCCAGAATCCAACAGCCTTCGATTTACGAGGATCTAAATCATATACCATGGGTGTATAACATGAGGTTTGCCCTATATTAATCTCTCCATTACCTCCAGTGGACCCACAATGATATTGCTTATTATCGGTGTTCCGCACAACTAATGCGGTAGCCTCTCCATTCGTTTTGGCTGGTCTACTTAAAGTGATCTTTGCCCACGCAGTTTTGCATTTCGTACTAAATTTTAACTCTAAATTGGCATAAGAACCGTCAGAATTATTAATTCTCAAACTTTTTTTCGTCACACCGCTAGCAGCACAATCATCATAATAAGGACTTTTGCCATCATAGTTGTGTGTTTCTGCAGAGACCTTGGTGTTAGAGAAACTAAAGGTACCAAAAAGAACAAAAAAAGCAACAAAAGTCAATGAAATATACGACACTCTTCTTTTCAATGCTTTCACCCAAAAACACCTCTTTCAAAAAATTTGAAATCCTCTGTCATATTACATCATTTGGAAATTATTGTTAAGTGATTTTAGCCCCAATTTACTTTACGTTCTATAATAAGACCCCTGTCACTAAAGAACCATTTATATGAGAATTAGCCTTCAATAATTGGAATAAGGCTTATTGAGATAACGGGCAGGGAAAATGTAACATAGTTTATGAGAATTCGTATATAATTACATAAATATAATAGTTGAAGGAGGAAATATATGGCGCAAACATCAAGCACTATTCCTGGAGCCGCAGTACGCGACACGGCATCTGGCGTATTTTTCATGGCGTTTTTCGGTACTCTTTGGGCGTACACGGGAGTTATGGGATTGCATGGCTGGGGTGTTCCATTGTTGTTAGTTGCTGTTGTTATCATAGGTATAGCACTGTTCTTCGGCGGTGTTTTATTAATACGTGCATCGCGAGAATTAAAGAATCAGGTTTCAAAAGCAGATTTAAAGCGCGGGAAGAGTAGGAGATTCTGGTTTAACATTATTTTCGCAGCAGAGGGTTTGGCTATAGTAATCACTATCACTGTATGTAACGCTACTCGTCATTCTGAACTTATACCTCTCATAATCGCTATTATTGTCGGTGTTCATTTTCTCCCATTGGCCCATCTTTTCCAGGTTAGACTCTATTATTTTACAGGCACACTGCTTTGTTTACTCGCTATTATTACATTGCTGTTTGTACCTGAGAAGGTCACGCTGGGGGAATATCAAATAAATGCATTTATGTCTGTAGTAGGTTTTGGCTCTGCCCTGATCTTGTGGGGTACTGGTTTGGCGATATTCCTATTGGGAAAAAGATTGCTAGGTGTTGTCCAAAATAAACAGACAGATAGCCTCAATCAACGTTAAGTCGGTCAGACCAGCTCTTAACACTCGACTTTATTACGTAAACGGGAACACTTGTGAAGAAGAAAGCCCAATTTCTCGTTTGTAAACACTGAGAAATTGGGCTTTTAATAATCATGTTATTTATAAAATATCTTGACTTTTAATAAAATTTAAAAAGATGGCTTTTTTTAAAAAAGTTGCAGGAATTTGTAAAAGAAACTCGAATTATTGATTAGAGAATTGAATCTCTACCTTATCCAGATCCTCTTTGAACTTTGCATGCGTCGCTTGAAATATGTGTTCAAATACATCCCCAAGTTCATTATCAAGCACTTTAATTCCTTCACCAGTTATGCCGCCCTTTACACTAACTTTTTCTTGTAATGACGGAAGGGTGTAATGCCCTTGCTTTAATAATGCGCCAAGACCGACTATCATTTCACTAGCAAAGATAGTTGCTGTCTTATTATCAATTTCAGTCTCTTTTACTGCTGCTTGTATGAAACTCTGAAGAAGATAGCTGAAGAACGCTGGTCCGCAGCTTACGATATCAGAGGCAACCCTCGTTATTTTTTCATCGATACAAACTGGCACCGAAATCTTCGAAATTAATTTCGCTACTTTTGTCTTCCAAAGGTCACTGCAGTTTTCTCCATAGGTAATCAATGACACACCGGCTAACGCACGATTGGTGATGCTTGGGATTACCCGGACTATTGAACAAGATACCTTTTTTTCAATTTGGCTTGTACTGACAGGACTCGTTATCGAAATGAGACATTTTTCAGGGCTTAAATATGGACAGATCATTTCTAACATTTTATATATGTCTAATGGTTTCACACAAAGAAATAACAAATCGGATTGAGCCGCTACTTCTTCCGCATTTGCCCCAACCCTAATTTCATTATATTTATCTTTAAGCAGAATGGCTTTTGATTTTGTTCTGTTAGTAATCATCATTGAAGAAGGGGAAATGGCTTTTCCATCAATCAAAGCCTCAACCAACATTGTCCCCATATTACCGGTACCGATGATACCTATATTCATTTTTCCGACCCTCCTTCGCATGCAATATTCTTTTATAACCATATGAAAATCGGAATTGAAATATACCTTTAGAAAGGATGGATTCTCTTGAAAGACTGGTTGATTGAACATAAGTTTACCGTTATTGCTGTTGTTTTTATTGTTTTTGGCGGCTCTTATTATTTTTATGTCAATGATAAAGAAGAGCCTGCTCCAATGAATTCAATTATTGGTGAAAATAAGCTTCAAGCTGAAGGCGTGGAAACAGAAAATAACAAACAACCGAATAAAGCTGATGTCCAGCCAGAAAAAATTATGGTCGATGTGAAGGGGCAGGTAAAACTGCCCGGAGTATATCAATCAAATACAGGTGAACGTGTAATTGATGTCATTGGCCGAGCGGGAGGCCTAACGGATCAAGCGGACCAAACTCAAGTAAATTTTGCCGAACATGTACAGGATGAAATGGTGATATACATACCTGCGAAGGGGGAGGTAGGTGTCACTACACAAGGCCAATCGGGAGGAAGCATGACGGCATCTGGCGGGACTAGTCAGAATCAAGGAAAAATAAATATAAATAAAGCGAATGAGCAGGAGTTACAAAACCTTCCCGGTATTGGTCCGGCCAAGGCTGCGGCTATTATTGAATATCGGAATGCAAGCGGCCCACTTAAAGTGGTTGAAGATTTAAAAAGCATTAGCGGCATCGGAGAAAAGACGTTTGAGAAATTAAAAGATTTGATTGTAGTGAATTGAATCTTTCATTGACCGAAATGGACAAACACCAGTAAACTTAAAAGAAAAGTATTTTCAAGGGAGTGGGATAAATGGAGCGAATTTCTTGGAATCAATATTTTATGGCACAAAGCCATTTGCTCGCACTAAGAAGCACCTGTACACGTTTGACAGTGGGGGCTACCATTGTTAGAGATAAGCGTATCATTGCTGGAGGTTACAATGGCTCCATTGCCGGTGGCGACCATTGTATTGATAAGGGATGCTATGTGATCGATCATCATTGTGTAAGGACCATCCACGCTGAAATGAATGCACTGCTGCAATGTGCAAAGTTTGGGGTGCCAACAGCCGAAGCTGAAATTTATGTTACTCATTTTCCTTGCCTTCAATGCTGTAAAGCAATTATCCAGGCTGGCATAAAAACTGTCTATTACGCGGAGGATTATAAAAATCATCCATACGCGCTCGAACTTTTTGAGCAGGCAAATATAAAAGTTGAAAAGGTTGAATTGACGGAATCAGTTATTGATTTCCGCAAAATTAATCAATAAATATTCCACTGAAAGACGCCGGTTTACTCCGGCGTTTGCCTAACTTCGAATTAGCCTCTTATAAACTATAACCACAAAATGGAGAAAAAAATGAATGGAAAATATGTTTTTTTTGCTTTTGCTGCATTATTGGGTGTTCTATGTTCTATTGTTACGTTTCTCCCCTTTTTTCTTTTAACTTTTATTTATCTTTATGTTTTATCTGAATATAAACGATTCCGGAATGCTCAAATATACTTGGTTATGGTAATATTTGCGGGCTTTTTCCTTGTAGGAGGACAGTCAAAAACAAAAAATAAATCTGTCATTCCTGAATCAAATACAAAATTTATGATCGAATATAGCCAAGATCCGAAAATTGACGGTGATATACTCCAGGTGCAGGCAATCGATAAACAATTCAAAGAAAAACTCCTCATCCGTTACAAAATCAAATCCGAAATAGAAAAAGATAGATTAAAGAATAAAAGCTTTTATCGTTGTTTGTGCACGGTGTCAGGCACCATGAAAAAACCATCGGCTGCTAAAAATCCAAATAGTTTTGATTATCGTAATTATCTAGCTTCAAAGGAAATATATTGGATTGTTGAAATTCAGGATAATCCACTTCAACATTGTTCAACATTGAAACCCTCACCACTAGTGTTAATTAAACAACTTCGTTTTTCTGGTATTCGCTACCTTGAAAAAAATTTCCCTCCTGAATTGGCTTCACTATCTGCTGCTTTAATTTTTGGTGACAGAAGTATGCTTGATCCCGAATTACTTGGGGATTATCAAAAAACCGGGATTGTCCATTTATTAGCCATTTCCGGTCTGCATGTTTCCTTGTTAATTGGAATGGTTTTTTATATTGGGATTCGATTCGGGCTTACGAGACAGTTCATGACAAATTTTCTTCTGTTTCTGCTGCCTATTTATGTCATCCTTACGGGAGGTTCACCTTCTGTGATCCGGGCAGCACTAATGATTTTCCTTGTCTTAATCACAGTAAAATGGAACAGTCATGTAAAGCTTTTACTGCTTGATACCATTAGCTTGGCGTTTATCCTCTTTTTATTTTTTTCTCCTTTGGTGCTTTTTGATGTTGGCTTTCAGCTCTCCTTCTCCGTCAGCTTTGCTATAATTCTGTCTGCCCCATATATACTAAAAGGATATCAGAATAATGGGATACGGATGTTGATTACATCCGTGACGGCACAGCTTGCAGCACTGCCATTATTGCTTTATCATTTTTTTGAAGTATCGATGGTTGGTATTCTAGCCAATTTGTTTTATATTCCCCTTTTTTCGTTTGTCTATCTTCCAGGATTATATGTATTGTTTTTCATTCAACTTTTGTTTGGAAAAACTCCTCAAATGCTTATTGACCTTTTATTAAAGATCATTAAATTTTCCAATCACCTTATCGAGTATTTAGCTGATTTTTCATTTACACGTTTTATTCCTGGAAAACCTAACATGATAATGTTGATCGTCTACCTTTTTCTTATTGTTGCAATTTTTATCATATGGGAGGTTGGGGATTATTCGAAGAAAAGATTTCATCTGCTTGTTTTGGCTGTCACGATATTTACCTTTCAATCTTGTTGGAATTGGTTAAACCCGTACGGTGAAGTGACAATGATTGATGTTGGACAAGGTGATAGTATATTGATCCATCTTCCTCATGGAAAAGGTAACTATCTCATCGATACAGGAGGGAGGATTGGCTTTACTGAAGAAAAGTGGAAAGAGCGTACGAAACCGTTTGAAGTGGGGCGGGACGTAGTTGTTCCTTACTTAAAAGGAAAAGGAATTACCCGGATTGACAAACTCATCCTTACACATGGGGATATGGATCATATTGGCGGGGCTTTATCGATATTAACTGAGATTGAGGTAAAGCAAATTTTATTGCCTTCCGTTACAGAACCATCTGAAACAGAACTAGCTATCATACAGGTGGCAAAGAAACAAGGAATTCCTGTCATTAAAGTGTCAGCGGGGGATCAATGGAAAATGAATGAAAATGAATTTTTTATCCTCTCGCCTGAAAAGAATTATACCGGTGAACGTAATAGCGGGTCGATAGCTTTTATTGCCTATATAGGGGGAGTCAGTTGGTTTTTTGGCGGGGATCTTGATCAAGAAGGGGAGGAGAAAATAAGGAATAAATTTCCTAATTTGAAGATTGATGTTCTTAAGGCAGGTCATCATGGCAGCAAAACATCAAGTGCCGAGGGTTTCATCCAACAAATAAAACCCCAAGTTGCTTTAATTTCGGTGGGTGAAAAAAATCGCTTCGGACATCCGCATCAAGAAGTACTAAATAGGTTAAATGCAACAAATACCATCATTTATCGAACTGATTTACAAGGGGCCATTACCTTCCGTTTTTATCGTGGAACAGGAACCTTTTCAACCTATTTACCATAGGATATAGCAATTCTAAAAAAAGAGACTGCATTCTTAAGCAGCCTCTTTTATAAAACGTATGTAGCCGGTCATTAAGAGCCGATTAGCTTAATGACTGTTGCGATAATAAACATTGAAGCAAAGAAACCGAAGGAAACCCCAAATCCTATTCCAGAATCAATCGCATCGTTACGAGTACATTGCGGATTTTTTTCAAATTCGTTCACAGTCCACCCCTCCTATTTTCAAATTATAGTATAAGCTATTTGTCTAAAAAAATCCAGCACCCCTTTAACTGCTTCCTGTAATGACAAGAGTTGTCAAAATAGTTAGACTCGCTAAGGGCTACACTATGATTACAAAAGGAACTCCGCCAGGCAATAAAGGTTCCTAGGGCTTTCTTATTGCAGGCGTTCATTATAGATCGGGAATTGGCACTTATTAGGCAAGTGCCAATTCTCATTAAGTACTTGTCAAATCGTCCAAGCTTCATTACGATAAGATGTGAGTGAGATGAAGGGGAGCGCTGGACAAAATGGTAGTAGAAATTTGGCGGAAAATTAAACAAAAAGAATTTGCTCCTATTTATTTATTATATGGAACAGAAGCATTTTTAATCAATGAAACGAAACAATTACTGCTAAACCATATATTAGACGAAGAAGAGAAGGATTTTAATTTTTCCGCGTATGATTTAGAGGAAACACCCATCGATGTGGCATTAGAGGATGCCGAAACCTTCCCATTTTTAGGGGAGCGAAAAGTTGTGTTTTTACATAATCCGATTTTTTTAACTGCAGAAAAATCAAAAGAGAAGGTTGACCATAATTTAGTAAAATTTGAAGCATATCTGAAGGAACCCGCTCCATATACAGTGATGGTTTTATCAGCACCGTATGAAAAATTAGACGAACGAAAAAAAATAACCAAGGAATTGAAAAGAAACGCTGAATTGGTTGAGGCAAAAAAATTAAATGAACATGAATTAAAAAATTGGGTAAAGGAACGAGCAAAAAGCATTGGGATTGAATTTGAATCAAATGCGATTGACCAACTGCTTGCACTCGTGGGCACAAATATGTTTATGATCGCCAGTGAAGTCGATAAATTGGCATTATATGCTGCCGAGCAAAAGCAGGTTGATGTTCACTTAGTAGAAAAGCTGGTGGCCAGGTCGCTTGAACAAAATATTTTTACCCTGATTGAAAAAGTAGTGCAGCGAAGGCTCGATGAAGCGTTACGTATTTATTATGATTTATTAAAGCAAAATGAAGAACCAATTAAAATTTTGGCCTTGCTGGCAGGGCAGTTTAGACTTATCTATCAAGTGAAGGAGCTTTCAAGAAGAGGCTATGGACAACAGCAAATTGCAGGTTACTTGAAAACGCACCCGTTCCGGGTCAAGCTTGCACTCGGACAGGCCAATAAATTTTCCGATGAAGAATTATCACACCTAATGGTGCTCCTAGCTGAAGCAGACTATCAGATGAAAACTGGCGGAATGAATAAATCATTACTGATTGAGATGTTATTGTTCCAGTTGAAAAAATAAAAAAACGATTCCCCTTTAAGGGAATCGTTTTTTTATTTTACGCTTTTATTTATTATAGAGCGTTTGATTTCTTCATTAGACGGGATTTTTTACGAGCAGCAGCATTTTTGTGGATAAGACCTTTTGCAGCAGCCTTGTCTAATTTACTAGCAGCAGCAACTAATGCTTCTTTTGCAGCAGCAGCGTCATTAACTGTAACAGCAGCTTCTACTTTCTTAACAGCTGTACGCATTGCAGATTTAGCAGTTGTATTTTGAGCATTTTTAGCTTCAGTTGTTTTAACACGCTTAATAGCAGATTTAATGTTAGGCATTCCATTCACCTCCTACAAAGAATCGAGACTATATGAACTCGACATACATTCATCCATAATAATTCAGAACAAGAAGTATTTTATCAAACAGGAGCCTATATTGCAATACTTGTTTCTAATTTGCATGTTTTAAGTGCAAAGGGGCAAAAATAGGAAGTAGTTAATATTTACAGGGTTAGGAGTGAATGAAAATGGGTGAGTCGATTGACTTAAGTAAGTACTCTGTTCGAACAGATTTGGCCATTGAAGCAAGGGAAATGGTGCTTGCAGGAAGGTCTGTTGGACAAGAAGAAAACCTTTCACAAATTGAAGGCGTCATTATTAAGGAAAAAGATGTTAACGATACAAAAATCTCATTGGTTGAAGTAACAAAACAAGGTGAACAGCAGCTTGGTAAGAAAGCCGGCCGGTATTTAACGATAGAGGTTCAAGGGATTAGGCAGCAAAACACCGAGGTACAGCAAAAGGTAGAAGAGATTTTTGCCAGGGAATTTGCATATTTTTTAGAAGGCTCAGGCATAAAAAAAACAGATTCGTGTCTTGTTGTAGGACTGGGAAATTGGAATGTTACCCCAGATGCATTAGGACCAATGGTTTGTGAAAATCTTTTAATTACCCGCCATCTTTTTCAGCTTCAGCCGGAAAATGTTGAAGAAGGTTATCGTTCAGTTAGTGCACTGTCACCAGGGGTTATGGGGCTGACTGGGATTGAAACAAGCGATATCATTTTTGGGATTGTCGAAAAAACAAAACCTGATTTTGTGATTGCCATCGATGCATTAGCATCACGGTCGATAGAAAGGGTCAATTCCACTATACAAATTTCCGATACAGGTATTCACCCTGGCTCAGGGGTTGGGAATAAAAGAAAGGAACTTAGTAAGGAAACATTAGGGATACCTGTTATTGCGATTGGAGTCCCAACAGTTGTAGACGCTGTCTCGATTACAAGTGATACGATTGATTTTATCCTAAAGCATTTTGGAAAGGAACTGAAGGAAGGAAATCGTCCTTCCAGAGCGCTTGCACCAGCAGGTATGAGCTTTGGTGAAAAGAGAAAGCTAACCGACGAGGATTTACCAGAAGAAGAGCACCGGAAGACATTTCTTGGTATGATTGGCAATTTATCAGATGAGGAGAAAAGAAGGCTAATTTATGAGGTGTTGTCTCCACTTGGACATAATTTAATGGTCACGCCAAAGGAAGTGGATGTCTTCATCGAAGATATGGCAAACCTAATAGCGAACGGGTTGAATGCCTCACTCCACCATGCAGTCGACCAAGGGAATGCCGGATACTATACAAAATAATATTTAAAAGGAGCCAGCTTTTTTAAGCAAAGGCTCCTTTTTAAAAAGATAAGATAGTATAAATATCAACATTGAGAATTGTCCAGCTCCTGCGCCCAGCGGCTAGTAGACTTCGCTCTTCTCCTACGATAAGTTAACATCGAATCGCTATCGCTCTCCGTGTTTCCTTTATCTCAGTCGAAGCGCTCCAGTCTATACGCCGCAAAACGGGCTCTTGCGCTTTTCTTATTTCCTCCAATTAATTAGTTCTACCAATTCTAGTAATGTCATAAGATTTACTAGAATCGTTAATGCGAGGTGGAACAATGAAAAATGCTAGAACATCTGGTATGTTTTTGATTGTCCAAGGGACAAGCTTACTTAAAATTTTCGCGGCTCTATCATTATTTTTGATCCTGGTCTTTTCTATTAGCGGGCTCTTAACCTCGTTGAAGCCACAATATAGAATTATGTCATCTTCTGTGAATCAAGCTGCTACGAATGTCAATGGAGAATTGCTTTATCAATTAATGGGCTGGGAAAATCATCATTTTTTAAAGGCGGAGAATAATTGGGCATCGACCCCAAAACTTACCGGTTTAGTGTTTAAACTATCAAGCAATATTAATTTGAATGATCCCAGAAGCCTTCTTGGCAGGGAACTCCCTGGTTTCTTTCAATTTGATGGAAAAATTCTTGTTGCTGGTGAGGGTACGAATTATACGAACATGCCGATTGAGTCATCACCGCCGATAGAAATCATGAAGGCTGAGCGCGAGGCAGCATTGCAGAATTTAGAAGGTTTAGATAAACCGTCAAATGAAAAACCGTCCCCATCTCCGGGACAAACAACAGGTGATCGAAAGGTTGTTTATGTTTATTTCACTCATAATCGGGAATCCTATTTACCATATCTGAAAGGTGTGACGAACCCGAATCTATCTTACCATTCTCAAATTAACGTCACTAAAATTGGTGATCAGCTAAAAACAAGCTTGGAAGACAGGGGAATAGGAACAGTTATCGATAAAACTGATGTAATGGGGAATTTAACAAAAAAAGGATTAAAAATGCCAAGTGCTTACAAGGAATCTGGAAGTGTCATTCAAGCTGCAATGGCATCTAATCGTGATTTAACCTATCTTATTGATATTCATAGAGACGCAAAACGGAAGGATCAAACAACAGTTACTATTAATGGAAAACAATATGCAAAACTTTCATTTGTCATCGGTGGTAAAAATCCAGATTATGAAAAAAATGCAAAATTAGCTTCTGACCTCCATAATCTTTTAGAAACCAAATATAAAGGAATAAGCTGGGGAGTTTCTATCCAAAATAAAAGTGGCTTTAATGGTGTTTACAATCAGAATTTATCTGATAAAGCGATTTTAATTGAATTTGGCGGCGTTGATAATACGTTTGAAGAATTAAATAATTCTGCGGACGCCCTTGCCGATGTGTTTAGTGAATATTACTGGCAGGCAGAAAAAGTGAATCAGGATGTGGATCAATCCACTGATAAACAATAGCAGTAAGGGAGCATTTCTATGAAAATGTTTATGGTAAAAAGCATATGCGTTGCGGCT
The DNA here is from genome assembly GCF_036965245.1 of Neobacillus drentensis. Taxonomy (GTDB): domain Bacteria; phylum Bacillota; class Bacilli; order Bacillales; family Cytobacillaceae; genus Neobacillus; species Neobacillus drentensis_G. Next base: position 69,158 of record NZ_JBALPG010000022.1, on the reverse strand, counting down.
CTCATGCTTATCTCTGTATTAACTGGAATGCAACTGGCCAATAATGGGATTCATAAAATGAAGGGCTATGACGACCCAAATTTTCAAAATGCTGTCTCCATCCAAGAATCGGGAAATAATATAAGCTCTACCTTTCTTGGTAATGATATTTCCAGTCATGATATCGAGGCGAAAAAGAAGAAGCTTGAGGAAATAGGCGCATTTAATTTCTTCTCATCGATGGGAAAGAAAATGTCAGATGGAATTTCCGGAGCCTCCAAAAAATTGATTAAACTGATAACAGAGTAAATAGTTTAGCGGTACCGTAGTGGTACCGCTCATTTTTACGTTCTTTGAAATTATATCAAAGTTTAGCTTCAGCGCACTGGTGACTGGTGTACATTACTAAACAGGTGCTTCCGCTTTTTCATATTGAATCTTGATTTTCCTGCTGATATAATCAAAAATAGTGTACATGTGCGAGAATAGTAGGAGTGAACTACCATGAATAGAGAAGATAGACTGAAACGCCAAGCAAAAATAAGGAATTTTTCGATTATTGCCCATATTGATCATGGAAAATCAACATTGGCTGACCGTATTTTGGAAAAAACGAATGCACTAACCTCTCGTGAAATGAAAGATCAGCTTTTAGATTCAATGGATCTTGAAAGAGAGCGCGGGATTACCATCAAGTTAAATGCTGTACAGTTAAAATATAAAGCAAAAGATGGAGAAGATTATATTTTCCATTTGATTGATACACCAGGGCACGTCGATTTTACGTATGAGGTATCAAGGAGCCTTGCTGCCTGCGAAGGGGCTATTTTAGTCGTGGACGCTGCGCAGGGAATTGAAGCACAGACACTAGCGAACGTTTACCTTGCATTAGATAACGACCTTGAAATTTTACCTGTTATCAATAAAATTGACCTGCCAAGTGCTGAGCCTGAAAGGGTTCGCAATGAAATTGAAGAAGTGATTGGCTTAGATGCCTCTGAAGCGGTTTTAGCCTCTGCTAAAGCCGGGATCGGCATTGAAGAAATCCTTGAGCAAGTGGTAAAAAATGTGCCGGCACCTACAGGAGATCCGGATGCACCGTTAAAAGCGCTTATTTTTGACTCCTTATATGATGCTTACCGAGGGGTTGTTGCCTATGTTCGTGTTGTTGAAGGATCTGTTAAAGTCGGCGACAAAATCAAAATGATGGCAACAGGAAAAGAGTTTGAAGTAAATGAAGTTGGTGTTTTTTCACCGAAAGCGACACTGCTTGACGAGTTAAACGTCGGTGACGTTGGCTTTTTGACAGCGTCTATTAAAAACGTTGGCGATACGCGTGTCGGGGATACAATTACAAATGCGAAAAATGGGGCACAAGAGCCGCTTCCGGGGTACCGAAAGCTGAATCCAATGGTCTATTGCGGACTATATCCTATCGATACGGCAAAATTTAATGACCTGCGTGAAGCACTTGAAAAGCTTCAATTAAATGATTCTGCTCTTCAATTTGAACCAGAAACCTCTCAAGCACTTGGATTTGGTTTCCGCTGTGGTTTCTTAGGGCTTCTTCACATGGAAATCATCCAAGAGCGGATTGAACGGGAATTCAAGATTGATTTAATCACAACTGCACCAAGTGTTATCTATCATGTTCATATGACAGACGGCTCAGAGTTGAAAGTAGATAATCCATCTAATTTGCCTGATCCACAAAAGATTGACCGAGTTGAAGAGCCATATGTAAAAGCTACGATGATGGCACCGAATGATTATGTTGGTGCAATAATGGAGCTGTGCCAATTTAAGCGCGGCATCTTTATTGATATGCAATACCAAGGTGAAAATCGAGTCAGCATTGTCTATGAAATTCCATTGGCTGAAATTGTTTATGATTTCTTTGATCAGTTGAAATCAAGCACTAGAGGCTACGCTTCCTTTGATTATGAGCTCATTGGTTATAAACCATCCAGCCTTGTTAAAATGGATATATTATTAAACGCTGAAAAAGTCGATGCCTTAAGCTTCATTGTCCATAAGGATTTTGCCTATGATCGCGGAAAAGTAATTGTTGAGAAGCTGAAGGAGCTTATTCCTAGACAGCAGTTCGAGGTACCAATCCAGGCCGCAATCGGACAGAAAATTGTCGCTCGTTCCACGATTAAAGCGATGCGTAAAAATGTATTAGCGAAATGTTATGGCGGGGATATCTCCCGTAAACGTAAATTGTTAGAAAAACAAAAAGAAGGTAAGAAACGGATGAAACAAGTTGGTTCCGTTGAAGTGCCGCAAGAAGCGTTTATGGCAGTTTTAAAAATGGATGACAATAATTCAAAAAAATAATAACTAGCTGGGGTTTGGGATTACCTGATATTAGGTAGTTCCTGCCTCTTTTTATTAGGAAGTGAAAAACATGATAAAAGCAGCGTACCTTCATATCCCCTTCTGTGAGCATATTTGTCATTATTGTGATTTTAATAAAGTTTTTCTAAAGGGTCAGCCGGTTGATGATTATTTACAGGCACTTGATCAAGAGATGAAGGTGACACTTGAGCAATTTCCGACAGATTCATTGCAAACCATTTTTGTCGGGGGAGGCACTCCCACTTCATTAAATGAAAAACAGCTCTTGTCGTTTTGTGAAAGTATAAATAGAAATTTGCCTAAGAGCAACACGTGCGAATTTACCTTTGAAGCCAATCCTGGTGATTTAACAAAAGAAAAATTACAAATATTAAAAGATGCAGGGGTAAATCGAATTAGTCTTGGTGTTCAAACATTTAATGAGGATTTACTAAAAAAAATTGGCCGCGTTCATCAAGCAAGAGATGTATATCAATCAATTGAAAACGCCAAAACAGTAGGATTTGAAAATATCAGTATCGATCTTATTTTCAGTTTGCCAACACAAACAGTTAATGACTTTAAAGAATCGTTGACAGAGGCATTTTCTCTCGATATACCTCATTACTCGGCATACTCGTTAATCATTGAACCAAAAACGGTTTTTTATAACTTATTGAAAAAGGGCAAGCTTCCAACCCCTGGTGAAGATATCGAAGCGACTATGTATGAAATCTTGATGGAAGAAATGGGAAAACACGGATTTAATCAATATGAAATCAGCAATTTCTCGAGGCATGGCTATGAAAGCAAGCATAACCTAACCTATTGGAATAATGAATATTATTATGGGTTTGGAGCGGGTGCACATAGCTTTGTGAATGGAATTAGACGATCAAATTTAGGGCCGTTGAAAAAGTATATCGAACAAATAAGCAGCGGAAACCTGCCTGTTTTTGAAGAACACTTAGTATCGAAAGCAGAACAAATGGAAGAAGAGATGTTCCTCGGATTACGGAAAACAGAGGGGGTCTCTATTACTCATTTTATTGAGAAATTTAATTTTGATCCGCAAAAGATATTTGAGCAGGAGCTAACGGATTTAATCAGTAAACAATGGATAGAAGTGAAGAATAATCACATATATTTAACTAAAAATGGCTGTTTTTTAGGTAATGAAGTTTTTCAATCATTTTTAGGAGTTGTCTAGCTGTAGCGCCTGTTCAAGGCGCTTCCGCTTTTCTTAGTACATAATGATTGACACCATCCCCCTTTTTTTGATAATTTATTAGTATAATTAGCACTCGGTAACTATGAGTGCTAACAGAGGTGATGAATGTTGTTAACAGATCGCCAATTATTAATTCTTCAAGTTATTGTTGATGACTTTATTCGATCTGCCCAACCAGTTGGCTCGAGAAGTTTGTCGAAAAAAGAGGAAATTTCCTTAAGCTCTGCCACAATTCGCAATGAAATGGCCGACCTTGAAGAGTTGGGGTTTATTGAAAAGACACATACCTCTTCAGGGCGTGTGCCGTCAGAAAAAGGTTATCGGTATTACGTGGACCACTTACTGTCGCCTCAGGATTTAAACAAGCAGGATATATCGATTATTCGCTCGGTTTTTGCTGAGAAAATTTTTGAGTTTGAAAAGATTATTCAAAGGTCTGCACAAATATTATCGGAACTAACCAATTACACATCAATTGTTCTTGGACCTGCAGTAAGTATTAATAAGCTGAAAAAAATCCAAATCATACCGTTAAACAATGAGACAGCGGTCGCTATATTTGTTACTGATACTGGCCATGTCGAAAACCGGATGTTTTCATTACCTGCCTCTGTGGATCCAAGTGATCTAGAAAAGACAGTAAATATTTTAAACGACCGGTTAGCAGGCGTTCCTTTAGAATATCTAAATGATAAGATTTATAAGGAAGTGGCAATGCTCTTAAAGCAGCATATTCATAATTATGATCTTATGCTGCATACGATTGCAGATTCCTTGAAAATGCCAGTACATGAAAAGCTCTTCTTTGGCGGAAAAACAAATATATTAAGTCAGCCAGAATTTCATGATATTTCAAAAATCCGTACCCTGCTGATGATGATTGACCAAGAAGAATGGATCTATAATTTAATTCGGAAAGATTCAGCAGGCATTCATGTCAAAATTGGAACGGAGAATAATATTACTGCAATGGACAATTGCAGCTTAATTACAGCATCTTATTCAGTTGGTGCTGAAAAACTAGGTACTATCGCAATCCTGGGTCCAACGAGAATGGAATATTCACGTGTAATTAGCCTGCTCGAATTTTTAAGCAGGGATTTGACTGCGGTATTAACTAAGCTGTATCAAAATAATTAGCACTGGTAATATTGAGTAAGGGTGAAATGCCTTTAAAGTTTCACCCCTTTTTCCATGGATATGACATGAATATAAAAGTAAACAAATCCTTTAAGGGAGGTGAGTAAGTTGACGAATGAGAAAAATAATACGATAAATGAAGAAGTAGAAATCGAAGGTACTGATCAAGTTGAACTTACTGAAGAAAAACCGGTTGAGCCTGTTTTTGATGAGGGGGAATCAACAGAACAACAGGATTCTAATCAACAGCTGCAAGAAATGCAACTGCTTAAGGATAAGTTGGAAGAAGCAGATAATCGATATCTACGACTTCAAGCAGATTTTGATAATTTCCGCCGCCGTGCTAGATTAGATCAAGAGGCGAGCGAAAAATATAAAGCACAAAAATTAATTACAGATTTACTTCCTTCATTAGATAATTTTGAAAGAGCCATAAATGTAGAAGCTGATAATGAACAAACAAAATCGTTATTACATGGTATGGATATGGTGTACCGCAGTATTTTAGATACCTTGAAAAGAGAAGGTGTTGAACAAATTGAATCTGTAGGGAAAGAGTTTGATCCACACCAGCATCATGCCGTGATGCAGGGTGAGGATGAGAATTATGGATCCAATATTGTTACCGATGAATTTCAAAAGGGTTATCTATTAATAGACCGCGTTATTCGCCCGGCGATGGTAAAAGTAAATCAATAAGTCTACATATTTTTTTAGGAGGAAAAGGCAATGAGTAAAATAATTGGTATTGACCTTGGAACAACAAACTCTTGTGTGTCTGTACTAGAAGGTGGAGAACCAAAAGTAATTCCTAATCCAGAAGGAAATCGTACAACTCCATCCGTTATTGCATTTAAAAATGGAGAACGTCAAGTGGGGGAAGTGGCAAAACGCCAAGCAATTACAAATCCAAATACCATTATGTCGATTAAACGCCATATGGGTACAAATTATAAAGAAAATATTGAAGGCAAGGACTATACTCCACAAGAGCTGTCTGCCATTATTCTTCAATATTTAAAATCCTATGCTGAGGATTATCTTGGCGAGCCAGTAACAAAAGCAGTTATTACTGTACCTGCTTACTTTAATGATGCGGAACGTCAAGCAACAAAGGATGCCGGAAGAATTGCCGGTCTTGAAGTTGAACGTATCATCAATGAGCCGACTGCGGCCGCTCTTGCATACGGTTTAGATAAAACGGACCAAGATCAAACGATTCTCGTTTATGACCTTGGCGGCGGTACATTTGACGTCTCTATTCTTGAACTTGGTGACGGCGTATTCGAAGTAAAATCAACTGCCGGTGATAATCGCCTAGGCGGAGACGATTTTGATCAAGTGATTATTGATTATTTAGTTGACCAATTCAAAAAAGAAAATGGTATTGACCTTTCACAAGATAAAATGGCTTTACAGCGCTTAAAGGATGCTGCTGAAAAAGCGAAAAAAGATTTGTCGGGTGTGACTTCAACACAAATTTCATTGCCATTCATCACTGCAGGTGCTGCTGGTCCGCTTCATCTTGAAATAACTATGTCTAGAGCAAAGTTTGATGAACTATCCGCACAGCTTGTGGAACGGACAATGGGTCCAACTCGTCAAGCGCTAAGTGATGCCGGGTTATCACCATCACAAATCGATAAAGTTATCCTTGTTGGTGGCTCAACACGTATTCCTGCCGTTCAAGAAGCGATTAAAAAGGCAACAGGCCAAGAGCCGCATCGCGGCGTTAACCCAGATGAGGTTGTAGCAATGGGTGCTGCTATTCAAGGCGGAGTTATTACTGGTGATGTTAAGGATGTCGTATTACTTGACGTAACTCCATTATCACTTGGTATTGAAACAATGGGCGGTGTATTTACAAAGTTAATTGACCGAAATACAACTATCCCAACTTCTAAGTCGCAGGTATTCTCAACTGCTGCAGATAGTCAAACTGCAGTTGATATCCATGTCCTTCAAGGGGAACGTCCAATGGCAGCAAATAATAAAACATTAGGACGCTTCCAATTAACGGATATTCCACCGGCACCACGTGGAATTCCACAAATTGAAGTAAACTTTGATATTGATAAAAACGGTATCGTAAATGTCCGTGCTAAAGACCTTGGTACTAATAAGGAACAACAAATTACAATTAAGTCATCAACAGGTCTTTCTGACGAAGAAATTCAAAAAATGGTAAGAGAAGCGGAAGAAAACGCTGAAGCCGATAAGCAGCGTAAGGAAGATGTGGAGCTTCGCAATGAAGCAGACCAACTTGTCTTTACAACAGAAAAAACGTTAAAAGACCTAGAAGGTAAGGTTGATGCTGCTGAGGTTACAAAAGCAAATGATGCGAAAGATGCATTAAAACAAGCGATTGAGAAAAATGACCTTAACGAAATTCGTGCTAAAAAGGATGCTTTGCAAGAAATCGTTCAAGCTTTAACTATGAAGCTTTATGAACAGGCTGCACAAGCTCAGCAAGCCCAAGAAGGCGGTCAAGAGGGCGGTAATACTGCTCCTAATGATGACAATGTTGTTGATGCAGAATTTGAAGAAGTTAAAGATGATAAATAATAGGCTGTGAAAAATAAAGAAAAAGCCAAAGTCAGTTTAGCTGCTTTGGCTTTTTTATTGCAATAGCACCAATATCGGTGTTAGAATAATTTTTATGTGACAGATTCGGGAGTGGTAATCATGAGTAAACGAGATTACTATGAAGTGCTTGGTGTAAGTAAGGGCGCTTCAAAGGATGAAATAAAAAAAGCATATCGTAAGCTCTCTAAACAATATCATCCAGATATTAATAAAGAGCCGGATGCGGCTGATAAATTTAAGGAAATTGCTGAAGCTTATGAAGTGTTAAGCGATGATCAAAAGAAGGCTCATTATGACCAATTCGGCCATACCGATCCGAACCAAGGCTTTGGTGGTGGAGCTGATTTTGGCGGCGGCTTTGGCGGCTTCGAAGATATCTTTAATACTTTCTTTGGCGGTGGCGGGTCTCGAAGACGTGATCCAAATGCGCCAAGACAAGGTGCCGACTTACAGTATACAATGACTGTTTCTTTTGAAGAAGCAGCATTTGGAAAAGAAACAGATATTGAAATTCCACGTGAAGAAACATGCAGTACATGCAGCGGCTCCGGTGCAAAGCCTGGAACGAAACCGGAGACGTGTCAGCATTGTCAAGGAACAGGGCAGTTAAATGTGGAACAAAATACCCCATTTGGAAGAATTGTTAATCGTCGTACATGCCATCACTGTAATGGCACAGGGAAAGAAATTAAACATAAATGTTCTACCTGCGGCGGTAAAGGAAAAGTGCAAAAGCGAAAGAAAATTCATGTTAAAATTCCTGCAGGCATTGATGATGGGCAACAGCTTCGCATGGCTGGCCAAGGGGAACCAGGATTTAATGGCGGACCGGCTGGAGACCTTTATGTTGTTTTCCAAGTGCGCCCGCATGAGTTCTTTGAAAGAGATGGCGATGATATTTATTGTGAAATGCCAATCACGTTTGTTCAAGCATCATTGGGTGATGAAATTGAGGTACCATCTTTAAGCGGAAAAGTAAAGCTTAAAATCCCGGCAGGTACACAAACGGGTAAAAAGTTCCGTTTGAAAGGAAAAGGGATTCCAAATGTACGTGGGTATGGCGTAGGCGATCAGTACATTATCGTCCGGATTATCACACCAACAAAACTTTCAGATAAACAAAAGCAGCTTCTCAAGGAATTTGCAGAGCTTAGCGGCTCATCTCCTATTGGTGAACATGAAGAAAGTTTCTTCTCAAAAGTAAAACGTGCTTTTAAGAGCGAGTAAGGATTGGAGTTGGTAGAATGAAGTGGTCAGAAATTAGTATCCACACAACAAATGAGGCGATCGAACCTATTTCACATATATTGCATGAAGCTGGGGCGAGCGGTGTAGTAATTGAAGATCCATTTGAATTGACAAAGAAAAGGGAAGATCAATTTGGAGAAATCTACCAACTTAATCCAGATGATTATCCGGAGGAAGGCGTTATTGTTAAAGCCTATCTGCCTGTTAACAGTTTCTTAGGAGAAACCGTTGAAGCTATTAAGGAATCAATCAATAACCTCATTATTTATGATATTGATTTAGGTAAAAATGATGTAACGATTAGTGAAGTGCACGAAGAAGAATGGGCAACCGCATGGAAGAAATACTATAACCCTGTTAAAATTTCTGAGAAATTCACCATTGTCCCTACATGGGAAATTTATGAACCTGTCAGCAGTGATGAGTTGATCATTGAATTAGACCCTGGTATGGCCTTTGGAACTGGGACACATCCAACAACAGTTATGTGTATCCAAGCCCTTGAAAGAACTGTTCTTCCGGGTGACCGAGTGATTGATGTTGGAACTGGCTCTGGGGTACTCACCATTGCTGCAGCTATGCTTGGTGCAGAGGATGTTAGAGCCTATGATCTTGATGAAGTGGCTGTAACATCAGCAAAATTGAATATCAAGTTAAATAAGGTAAGTAAAATAGTATCCATTTCCCAAAATAACCTCCTGGATGGGGTAGAAGAAGATTCGGCCGATGTGGTTGTAGCGAATATTTTAGCGGAAGTTATTTTACGATTCACTGATGATGTTGCCGGTGTAGTTAAACCGGGTGGGGTGTTTATTGCATCTGGAATTATTCAGCAGAAAAAGGATCAGGTGAAAGATGCCATTGTGGCAGCAGGATTTGAAATTTCCGAAACGATGCTGATGGAAGATTGGGTTGCCATTATTGCTAAAAGGATATAATGATGAAAAAGGGGTGTAAAGCGGACCCCTTTTTATTATTTCTTTCTTTTATTCTTGTTTTATCTTATGTAAAATAAGGAGTAAATTGTTTTAGAGAGGGTGCAAAAGTGTGCAACGCTACTTTGTGAACAAACAAGCAAATGATGATCGTTTTTTTATTGTTGAAGAAGACCGCCATCATATTGTGAAGGTTATGCGCATGCAAATCGGCGATCAAATCATTTGTGTTGATCCAGAAGGAAAACAAGCAGTATGCAGGCTTGCAGAAATTACCGATGAAAGTGTCGTTGCAGACGTTGTACAATGGAAAGATGAGGTTACAGAACTTCCGATTTCAATTACGATAGCAAGCGGGCTGCCAAAAGGGGACAAGCTGGAATGGATTATCCAAAAGGGTACGGAACTAGGTGCACATCAGTTTCTACCATTTGCAGCAAAACGCTCAGTCGTTAAATGGGATGAAAAAAAAGCAGCAAAGAAAATAGAAAGATGGCAAAAGATTGCGAAAGAAGCTGCAGAACAATCCCATCGTGCATTTATGCCTGAAATTGTAAGTCCGATGAGCTTTAAAGAATTGCTTACCAAAAGCAAGGATTTTAATTATAAATTAGCAGCCTTTGAAGACGAGAGCAGAAATGGTGAAACATCTGTTTTTTCATCGACTCTCAAAAAAATAAACAAAGGTGAATCATTACTTTTGGTTTTTGGGCCAGAAGGCGGATTAGCGAATGAAGAGGTTCAGCTTTTAAAGGAACATGGGTTTGGCTTATGCGGGTTAGGCCCGCGAATATTAAGAACGGAAACGGCCCCATTGTATGCACTTGCGGCCATTTCTTATCATTTTGAACTATTGAGGTGAGTTTACAAATGGCAACAGTAGCGTTTCATACACTTGGATGTAAGGTGAACCATTATGAAACAGAAGCCATCTGGCAGTTGTTTAAACAGGAAGGCTACGAACGGGTTGATTTTGAATCGAATTCCGATGTATATATTATCAATACATGTACGGTTACGAATACTGGGGATAAAAAAAGCCGTCAGGTGATCCGACGGGCTGTCAGGAAAAATCCTGATGCCGTTATTTGTGTCACTGGATGTTATGCGCAAACATCACCTGCAGAAATAATGGCCATTCCTGGTGTTGATATTGTAGTTGGAACGCAGGATCGTGTAAAAATGCTTGACTACATTGAACAATATAAAGCGGAACGCCAGCCGATAAATGGTGTGGGGAATATCATGAAAAATCGCGTTTATGAAGAGCTTGATGTCCCTTCCTTTACGGATAGAACACGTGCCTCTTTAAAAATCCAAGAGGGGTGTAATAATTTCTGTACCTTCTGTATTATTCCATGGGCCCGCGGACTTATGAGATCCCGTGATCCAAAAGAAGTTATCCATCAAGCACAGCAGCTAGTAGATGCGGGATACAAGGAAATCGTGTTAACTGGTATTCATACTGGCGGTTATGGAGAAGACATGAAGGATTATAATTTAGCGATGCTCCTCCGAGATTTAGAAGCAAATGTAAAAGGTTTGGAGCGATTGCGCATTTCCTCCATTGAAGCCAGCCAAATAACTGATGAAGTAATTGAGGTTATTAACCGCTCCAATATCGTTGTCCGTCATCTGCATATTCCAATCCAATCCGGTTCTAATTCGGTTCTTAAAAGAATGCGCCGCAAATATACGATGGAATTCTTTGGAGAAAGACTTGATCGCCTAAAAGAAGTACTTTCAGGTCTTGCTGTTACTTCTGATGTAATTGTTGGATTCCCAGGGGAAACAGAAGAAGAGTTTATGGAAACGTATAATTTTATTAAAGACCATAAATTCTCTGAGCTTCATGTCTTCCCATATTCTAAGCGTACTGGTACACCTGCGGCAAGGATGGAAGATCAAGTGGACGAAGAAGTGAAAAATGAACGTGTTCATCGCTTAATTTCCCTTTCTGATCAGCTTGCAAAAGAATACGCATCACTGTTTGAAGGTGAAGTATTAGAAGTGATTCCTGAAGAGGAATACAAGGAAGATGCCAATTCTGGAAAATATGTTGGCTATACAGATAATTACTTGAAAGTTGTATTCCCTGCAACAGAAGATATGGTTGGCAAAATTGTTAAAGTGAAAATAACAAAAGCAGGCTACCCGTATAATGAAGGCCAATTTGTAAGAGTTGTTGACGAAACGGAGTTAGTTAAGGAAGAAGTTTTTACTAAAGAAGAAGCTGCTATATAAGGAAAAAGGACCTATCACAGGTCCTTTTTATTTTTGGACATACTAAAATCAGCAGTAAATTTTTTTGATAATTAAATAGGAAAGTAAGGGGGCTAATTATGGCTACTACTTCTAATGTTGCTGCAATGATTGATCATACATTACTTAAGCCAGAGGCAACGAAGGAACAAATTAAAACTTTGTGCCAAGAAGCTAATGAGAATAAATTCTTTTCCGTATGCGTGAACCCAACTTGGGTAAGTTCTGCTAAAGAGTTTTTAGAGGGCAGCGGTGTGAAGATTTGTACGGTTATAGGTTTTCCGTTAGGGGCAACAACTTCAGAAACAAAAGCATTTGAAACAAATAATGCGATTGAACATGGTGCCGATGAAGTGGATATGGTCATCAATATAGGTGCATTGAAGGATAAAAATGATGACTTAGTTGAAAAAGATATACGTGCCGTTGTTGAAGTGGCGAAAGGCAGGGCACTTACGAAAGTAATTATTGAAACAAGTCTGTTAACGAAGGAAGAGAAAATCCGTGCCTGTGAGCTTTCAGTAAAAGCTGGTGCAGATTATGTTAAAACATCAACAGGTTTTTCAACAGGCGGAGCGACTGTTGAAGATATTACCCTCATGAGACAAACAGTAGGGCCGGAGATTGGGGTCAAAGCCTCTGGGGGAGTCCGCAGTACAGCGGATGCCCAAAAAATGATTGAAGCCGGTGCAACAAGAATTGGAGCTAGTTCAAGTGTTGCGATCATAAAAGGGCTTACGGTAACCACAGATTATTAAATAGATGGAGTGGTCACAGCGCCCGTGGAAGAAGGAAAAAGCGTAGGACAGTCACTCAGAGAGGATCACAGTGCCCGTGGAAGAAGGAAAAAGCGTAGAATGGTCACTCAATGTCCACTTAGGCTAATACTATAAATAAGACGGCAAATTATGCCGTCTTTATCACGATACTGGCCGTTTAGGCCGGCGATCATGTAAATATAAAATCAATTCACCAAACTTTGTTGCAAATGGTAAGACAAGTAATGAGGTTGCCACGTTAAATATTACACTTATATGTGCTAATTGAACGTCCTTTTTACTGGCAAGTAATGGTGCGTTTTCCGTAAGCATCGGAATTAGCGGGATAAACAGCAAAACACCCATTACATTGAGCCAGACATGAGCAAATGCGGCTAGTTTAGATTCTTTTCCTCCACCGATTGATGCGATAATTGCTGTAATGCATGTACCAATATTAGCTCCAAGTACAATCGCGATGCCGGCATCGAGCTGCAAAAGCCCGGCTGTTAAAAATCCCATCGCAATTCCTGTCATTGCAGTACTAGATTGGATAACAGCTGTGATAACAGTACCAGCTAATAGACTTAAGATAAGATTGTCATTAATAGATAAAATAAATTTATTAATAAAACCCATTGTTGTTAATGGGTGTGCTAATAATTCGAAACCCTTCATAGCTGTAAAAACGGAGGCAATCCCGAACAGGAGCATTCCGATACTTCTTGTTTTTTTATTATTAAATAAAATGAGAAATGCCCCACTTATGGCAAGGGGAACAAGGATAGCATCCAGATCAAACGTAATGAGTTCAGTTTTAAACGTTGTTCCGATATTGGTGCCGAGAATAATACCAATAGACTGTGGAAAGGTCATAATTCTAGCTGAAATTAATCCAATTGTAATGACCATAACAGCTGAGCTGCTTTGTAGCAGGGCAGTAATGAACGTCCCTGTAATCATTCCTTTTAATGGCGTGCTTGTTAGTTTAATCAACCATGTTTTTAATTTATTTGCAGATAAATTAAATAATCCAAACCTAATAATGGTCATTCCAAAAATAAATAATAATATACAAAGTACAAATAATAATATGTACAGCATGTCTAGGCCCCCCTCACTTCATTCTATGGCATTGAGGGAAGGGACATGCCACTTTCTAAGACTGGCTGTAATTTTTTTAGGATGGATGATACTCATTGTGAAATTCAGTTGACCTTGTATCAAGGTTATATTATAATTGCAAGGTACATGGATTGAATGTAAGTGTGTTGTGTTTCGGAGGGAGGGAAAGAGAATGTCTAAAACCGTCGTTCGTAAAAACGAATCGCTTGAAGATGCTCTTCGTCGCTTCAAACGTACAGTATCAAAAACTGGTACTTTGCAAGAGGCAAGAAAGCGCGAATTTTATGAAAAGCCAAGTGTAAAACGTAAGAAAAAGTCTGAAGCAGCAAGAAAACGTAAGTTTTAAGAGAGGGTGTAATACATGAGTCTTCTCGAGCGTTTAAATAATGATATGAAACAAGCGATGAAAAACAAGGAAAAAGACAAACTCTCGGTCATTCGGATGGTAAAAGCTTCATTGCAGAATGAAGCCATCAAGCTTGGAACAAAAGAGCTTTCCGAGGATGAAGAGTTAACAATCCTTTCTCGCGAAGTAAAGCAACGCAAAGACTCCCTCCATGAATTTGATAAGGCTGGTCGTCAAGATCTAGTTGATAAATTGCATACCGAGCTCTCCATTGTTGAGTTGTATTTACCGAAACAGCTTTCAGAAGAAGAGCTGTCAGAAATCGTTAAAGAAACGATTGCTGAAGTCGGTGCAAAATCAAAAGCGGAAATGGGAAAAGTGATGGCTGCAATTATGCCTAAAGTAAAGGGCAAAGCAGATGGGTCACTCGTAAATAAACTTGTACAACAACACCTTTCATAGTATTCTGACATAAAGACCGCAGGCTCCTAGTGCCGGCGGTCTTTTAAATTATTTTTTAGTAAATATGAAACTTTTTATCCCTTTTCACGTAATACATAGGGTCAGTTGAAAGAGAAAGAAAGGGGGACCTTGAATGATTGAATTTATTACTAATCCAATTGTTGTAACCGTTCTCTTGACAATTGCGGGAGTTGGAATTGTGTTGGAGCTTTTTTCAACGAAATTTGGGATAGCAGGATTCATTGGTGTATTTGCGCTTATTGTGTTTTTTTATGGGCATTTTCAAGCCGGGCTTGCAGGATATGGGACATTAACATTATTTGTCGTAGGAATCCTGCTTATCTTCCTGGAGTTCTTTCTGCCGGGGGCAGTTGCTGGAACGCTTGGTGTTGCTGCTTTAATTTTAAGCCTTTTTATAGCAGGCGAGGATGCAATGCAAATAGGGGTTTCAATCTTTATTGCCATCATGATTTCTATTTTTGTTTTCTTTATGATGATTAAGATCTTCGGTAGAAAGCTTGTTCTTTTTAATAAAATGGTTTTATTTGATACAGCCAGAAAAGAAGATGGCTATGTTTCAAATATTAACCGCACAGATCTTTTGGGCAAGGTAGGAACCGCATTAACCATTTTACGGCCGGCTGGAACAATAATTATTCATAATGAACGAATCGATGTCGTGAGTGAAGGGGACTTTATTGAGCAGAACACCAAAGTGAAAGTAATAAAGGTTGAAGGTGCCCGAATTGTTGTTAGAGAAGTTAAATAATTCATTAGGGGGTTGTCGTGAATGGATGCTGTATCCGGGGGAACTATTTTTATCATTGCTATAGTTGTTGTTGCCTTAATCTTTTTAGGTATCTTATTAACGTTTGTACCGGTCATGCTCTGGATTTCGGCACTTGCTGCAGGAGTCCGTATTAGTATTTTTACATTAATTGGAATGAGGCTTAGAAGGGTAACACCAAGCAGGGTGGTTAATCCGTTAATTAAAGCACATAAGGCTGGTTTAAATGTCACTACCAATCAGCTTGAAAGCCATTACCTTGCCGGAGGGAATGTGGATAGAGTCGTTAATGCACTTATTGCCGCCCACCGTGCCAATATTGAACTATCATTTGAACGCTGTGCCGCTATTGATCTCGCAGGACGGGATGTTTTAGAAGCAGTGCAAATGAGTGTTAATCCAAAAGTGATTGAAACACCATTTATCGCTGGTGTCGCGATGAACGGTATTGAAGTAAAAGCAAAAGCTAGAATCACCGTTCGTGCTAATATTGAACGCCTCGTCGGTGGTGCCGGTGAAGAAACCGTTGTCGCCCGTGTTGGTGAGGGGGTTGTATCAACAATTGGTTCATCGGATAGCCATAGTAAAGTTCTTGAAAATCCTGATTTAATTTCGCAAACGGTTTTGTCAAAAGGACTTGATGCAGGTACAGCCTTTGAAATCCTATCGATTGATATTGCTGATGTGGATATCGGTAAGAACATTGGTGCAGAATTGCAAACAGAACAAGCAGAAGCCGATAAGAAAATTGCTCAGGCAAAAGCAGAAGAGCGCCGGGCAATGGCAGTCGCTTCCGAACAAGAAATGAAGGCGAAAGTAGTGGAAATGAGGGCCAAGGTAGTGGAAGCAGAAGCAGAAGTACCACTTGCGATGGCTGAAGCGCTTAAATCAGGTAATATCGGTGTGATGGACTATATGAACTTTAAAAACATTTCCGCTGATACTGATATGAGAGGTTCTATTGGGAAAATGACAGGTGAGAAGAAGGAAGACCAGTAAAGCCCACTTTGGTAGAGAAGGAGGGTGTAATTTTGGAAACAATTTTATTCATGATTATTGTCGCTATCATTTCAACTATATTTGGAAAAGCAAAACGCAGTCAAGGACAGTCCGAAAAAAAGCCATTTTCAGCAAATGGGATGGAGGAAATTCGAACACTATTTAAAGAGCTTACCAATAATGAACCAGCTGAAACCACCCCCATTAAAACCGAGCAAAAAGCAGTATTGGCGCAAAATAATAATAGTAATCTTGAAAAAGAATATCTACAAGTCAGACAAGAGTCTGAATCCAGTCGTATGGTGATGACCGCATCGCGTCTGCAAAGTGAAAAGGTGAAAGAACAGACAATGAAAGCTATACAGGACGAAAGTGAAATCATTATTTCAAAAGATCCAGATCCAAAAACTTTAATTAATGGGATTATTTGGTCAGAAATTCTTGGAGAGCCACGCTCTAAAAAACCTTATTTTGCAAAAAGGGGCTAATTTGGTCTTAAGAAATCAAACGAAAAAGATGTGCTAGAACCCTCTTTCATTTCATAAATATGAGATGAAAGGGGGTTCTTTTTTTATGGCAAAAAAATGGGGCCAACGAGTTCGAAACTGGATGGCTAATAAAATGGATCTTCCTCAAGATGTCATGATGGATTTGCCCCGAATTACCATGATAGGACAAATCCATGTATATATAGAAAATCACCGCGGCTTGCTGGCATTTACCGATAAAGAACTCCGTTTACTTTTAAAGCAAGGTCAATTATTAATTAAAGGCAAGACATTTGTTATTAAAACGATTTTACCTGAAGAAATATTACTCGAAGGAAAAATTGATCAGGTCATTTATATAACTGATAATCCGGGAGGAACAAAATGAAGAACCAGTGGATCGAATTTCTATATGGCAGAGTTACCGTGAAAGTATTAGGAAAGGGGATTGAGCGTTTTTTAAATGTGTTAACAAAAAATGGCCTTCATATATGGAACGTAAAAAGGCATGGCACAGAGACAATCACATTTAAAATGAGAGTTCAGGATGCCTTGAAAATTAGACCGTATGCACGAAAAAGTAACTGTAAGATTTCCTTTTTAAGACGAAGCGGGGCGCCATTTTTGCTACGAAGATTGTTGAAAAATAGCGGCGTTATGTTGGGAGCTGCCGCCTTTTTATTCATCATCTTTTTCTTATCGAATGTAATTTGGGGCATTGAAATAAAAGGGGCAAAGCCGGCAACCGAATATCAAATTCGCAAAGAATTGGACAAGATGGGCGTTAAAATTGGCAAGGTACAATTTTTTGTCGACAATGTAGAAGGTATTCAGAGACGATTAACCGATAATATTGGTGCCTTGACGTGGGTTGGTGTGGAATTAAAGGGGACAACCTATCATTTGCAGGTTGTCGAAAAGAATGAGCCGAAAAAAACGGAGAAATTAGCGCCACAAAATCTCATTGCCAAAAAGAAAG
Source organism: Neobacillus drentensis (assembly GCF_036965245.1). Classification (GTDB taxonomy): domain Bacteria; phylum Bacillota; class Bacilli; order Bacillales; family Cytobacillaceae; genus Neobacillus; species Neobacillus drentensis_G. The sequence goes on along the minus strand of NZ_JBALPG010000022.1, from coordinate 51,493 downwards.
CTATTATTTTTAAAAGGTTCGTGGAAAAAGGACAACCGGTCGTTGATATTAATGACCATGTGGAAAAAGGCCAATTACTTGTTTCAGGAGTATACGGGCAAGAAGGAGGGCCTTCCGAATTGATAGCTGCTAAAGGTGAGATATGGGGGGAAACCTGGTATAAAAGCCATGTTAAGCTCCCTTTAGTAACCAACTTTAAAGTATTTACTGGCAAAGAAGAGGAAAAGCATTCACTATCACTGTGGAATGTAGAAATACCTATTTGGGGTTTTGGAAAACCAACATTCAAGAAATATGAAACCGAAAAAAATATTCATAAAATTCATTTTCTGAAATGGGAGCTGCCAATTTCCTATATCAATAAAACAATTCGTGAACGAGAAGAGTTCCAGCGTACCTATTCGGAAAAAGAGGCAGAACAAAATGCGCTTGAGCTGGCGAAAAAAGATATAAAAAGCGAGTTAGATGAAGATGCTATGATCATAGACGAAAAAATTTTACACAAACAGTATAAAAATGGTAAGGTTATATTAGATATTCATTTTAAGATTATTGAAAATATTGCAGTCGGACAACCGATTTCCAAGGAGACTCCTGAATGACAGAGAAATTAACAACGATTAATGTACAGCTTGAAAATCCCGCAGAGGCCGTTAACTTGCTGGGAAATTCTGATCAAAATTTAAAAATGATTGAGCAAGAGCTTGGTGTTTCCATTATCACAAGAGGTGAATCTCTCAGCTTGTCAGGTGATGAAGATAAGGTCAGTATCGCTGGACAAATATTAGACCGATTAATATTTGTGATTCGTAAGGGAATAAACATAGGCCAAAGAGATGTCCTATATGCCATCCAAATGGCGCAAAAAGGAACACTTGATTATTTTGTGAATTTGTACGACGAAGAAATCGGCAAAAATGTAAAAGGAAAAACAATTCGGATTAAAACTCTCGGACAAAGGCAATATGTGTCGGCCATTAAAAAAAATGACCTCGTTTTTGGAATTGGGCCTGCAGGAACAGGGAAAACCTATCTCGCTGTAGTTATGGCCGTGAATGCCCTTAAAAACGGACAGGTAAATAAAATTATTTTAACCAGGCCTGCTGTCGAGGCAGGCGAGAGTCTTGGATTCCTCCCGGGAGATTTAAAAGAAAAGGTAGATCCATATTTAAGACCCTTGTACGATGCATTACATGATGTTCTCGGGGCAGAGCATACCCAAAGGTTAATTGAACGCGGGACAATTGAAATTGCTCCTCTTGCCTATATGAGAGGCCGCACGTTGGAAGATGCGTTTGTTATTTTAGATGAGGCGCAGAACACTACCGATAAGCAAATGAAAATGTTTTTGACAAGACTCGGCTTTGGCTCGAAAATGGTGATAACAGGCGATCAAACCCAAATTGATTTGCCAAGGGGTGCTAAATCAGGTCTTATTGCGGCAGAAGGAATTTTGCAAAATGTAAACGGCATTTCGTTTATCTTTTTAGAACAAAGTGATGTTGTCCGTCACCCACTTGTCGGCAGAATTATCGAAGCCTATGAGAAAAAGGCCATACAGCAATAAAGTCTAGGATAAACCTCGGAGGGTTTATCCCTTTTTCATTTACCGTGGTTCTTCTGATTTTTATCCCGTATTAACGGGCAGTAAGACCCCTGAGTTAAAACTTTGAAAGAACTAATGAGAAAAAGTTGGGACAACTTCCCGTAAAAGCCTGATTGGTTCAACAATCAATCGGTGAGGGATGAAAAAACTCTTTCTCCTGATTGAAGTTTCACATTATAAGGTGAAACTTCTTAAAAAAACTGTTATCATTTTACATATAGCATATTTTGTATATTCTTTCGCAATAACAATGATTCATGGGCCGTGGTCGGGGGGATTTAGTTGGATAAACTACAGCATCATTTCATACGGATACGAAAGTTACTCGATATTACTTTTTTTCAGATATTATTTTTTCTTGTACTAGGAATTGTCCTCTTTGGAGCCATGTATAGTAATGTAAAACCTGAAAAATTGGATTTAAGTTTGTTTTCGGTTGCTGAAAAAACGATTCGATCCCCTGGGACAGTAGAGGATAAGAAAAGTACTGAAAATAAGCGTAAAGAAGCCATTAACCAGGTTCAGCCTGTCTACGTCTTGAAAAATGAGTACACCCAAAATCGCGTTGATTTAATCACATCTATTTTTCAAGCAGCTGTAGAGGTAAATAATGAAATAAAAGAAGAAATGAAGAAGCAGGAAGAAGTATCTATCGAGGGTAAAACTGCTAAAGAGGAACCGAGTGTCGCTGATAAAGTGACAAGATTAAAATCTAAATTGACGGCAAATGTTTCGAAGGATCTTTCAAATCAAGTTTTTTCTGCTTTAGTCCAAGCCAATAATGATGAATTGTCGATTGCAAAGGATTTAACAGTTACAGCGATTAACAATGTTATGACAAAAAGAATTTCATCTGATGAAGTAGAAAATGCTAAAAAAAGGGTCGAGGAAGAATTAAAATATACAACTTTAAATGATAATTTAAAATTGGCTGCAATTGACCTAGGCAGATACGCTGTCATTCAAAATGAATTTTATGATCCTAGTGCAACAGAAGAACTCAGGCAGCAGGCGGCAGAAAGCGTAGAACCAGTGAAAATCCTGCAAGGGCAAATTATTGTCGAGGAAGGTAAGTTAATTAATCAAGATATTTATCGGCAATTAAAATTGGTCGGTCTATTAAATAATGATAAATCTTTTAAACCATTTATTGGATTGGTTGTGCTGATCACCATCATTGTTACAGCGATTTATTATTATTTTTATCAAATGAAATCTCATCCTGAGAAAAGGCAAACGTTCATGTTATTGTTTGGGATTATTTTCATTCTCACCATTTCCATTATGAAAATTATTAGTGTGCTTCAAATTTTTAGTTTTGCTGGCATCGGTTATATTTTTCCTGCTGCAATGGGAGGAATGTTAATTAAGATTTTAGTTGATGAAAAGCTTGCAATTCTTATGTCGATCATTATGGCGGTTTCTGGGAGCATTTTATTTAACGAAGGGGTTACTGGGACACTTAATTTTTCTGAAGGAATTTATATCCTCTTCAGTGCCTTAGCAGCTATCCTATTTTTGAACACACAGAATCATCGTACAAAGATTTTACAAGCTGGAACATTTGCTGCAATTGTCAATGTTTTGACAATATGTGCGTTAATGTTTTTACCAAACGGGCAGTTTTCAGGGATAGAATATGGGTATTACCTTATTACCGCCCTTGTTTCCGGAATTGGTTCTGCTGTTTTAACCATTGGATTACTTCCTTTCTTTGAGGCTAGTTTTGGAATTCTTTCGACGATGAGGCTTATAGAGCTTTCGAATCCTAACCATCCGCTTCTTAGAAAAATATTAATGGAAGCTCCAGGAACCTATCATCATAGTGTTATGGTAGCCAATTTAGCGGAATCTGCCTGTGAGGCCATTGGAGCTAATGGGCTTTTGGCTCGAGTTGGAAGCTATTATCATGATATTGGGAAAACTAAAAGACCAAACTTTTTTATTGAAAACCAAATGCATCATGATAATCCCCATGATCGCTTGCCGCCCGACAAAAGTGCGAATATTATTATTGCACATGTCACAGACGGGTCTGCTATTTTAAAGAAATATCATATGCCTAAAGAAATTATTGATATTGCCGAGCAGCATCATGGGACAACATTGCTAAAATTCTTTTACCATAAAGCACTTCAAAATGATGCTGAAATAAGGGACGAGGAGTTTCGATATCCCGGCCCGAAGGCACAGACAAAGGAGTCTGCCGTGGTTGGGATTTCCGATAGTGTCGAGGCAGCAGTTCGCTCTTTATCTCAGCCAACACCAGAATTAATTGAATCTCTGGTTAAGAAAATTGTGGCTGACCGACTACAGGATGGTCAATTAAATGAATGTGATATTACAATCAAGGAAATTGAAACCGTTTCTCACACGCTATGTGAGACATTAAAGGGAATCTTTCACTCGAGAATAGAGTACCCTGAAATGAATAAGACAAAGAAGGTGAATCAAGCATGACGTTACTTATTGATTGTATTGATGAAACAAATGAAATATCAGAGCAGCAAATACTTGAAATCGAAAGGTTAATCAATTTTGCTGCAAAAAAACAAGAGATTGAAGAGCGCAGTGAAGTTTCTATAACGTTTGTTTCGAATGAAAGAATTCAGGAGATTAACCGAGAATATCGACATAAGGACATGCCAACAGATGTTATCTCTTTTGCAATGGAAGAGCTTGGTGAAGGGGAAATGGAATTAACTGAAGTTCAAATGCCTCGTGTTCTGGGTGATATTATTATTTCTGTTCCGAAAACAAAAGAACAAGCTATGGAATATGGTCATTCCTTTATACGTGAGCTGGGTTTTCTGGCAGTTCATGGGTTTCTGCATTTGTTAGGTTATGACCACATGACTGAGGATGAGGAAAATGAAATGTTCACACTTCAAAAGGAAATATTAAATGAGTATGGACTCACAAGATAAGTCTTTCCCATTAATGAGCTCATTTTCGTTTGCCTTCTCAGGGATCCTACTGGCACTTAGGAAGGAAAGAAACATGCGGATCCATTTTATAAGCTCGATTATTGTGTTACTTGTTTCCTTTTACTTTTCGATTACAAAAATAGAGTGGGTATTCATCCTTTTCGCTATTGGGGGGATGTTTGCCTTAGAATTATTGAATACTGCAATCGAACGAGTGGTGGATCTTGTTACGGCAGAGTATCATCCGCTCGCAAAACAAGCAAAGGATTTGGCGGCTGGAGCTGTCTTAATTTATGCTGCTCTTTCAGTTGTAATTGGAATTGTCATCTTTTTACCGTATGTTTTAAATCTGTTTTAGTATTTGGTATGAAATTGTTCACACTGATTTGAAAAGGATTTGTTAATTCGGTAAAATGATTTAATCAGCTTTCAATTTGAGGACAAGTTGATTTATGGGAAAATTCTAACTTTTTTAAATTTTTCTATTACAAGTAATGATTTTCTCTGATTTTTGAGGTAAAATAAAGAAACAGCAGATACTTGCTGGAAGGGAAGAAGTTTTGTGAACATCGAACAATTAATTGAAGAAGCAAAAAAGGCAAGAGAAAAAGCCTATGTTCCTTATTCCAAGTTTGGAGTAGGAGCAGCATTGTTAACAACAGATGGAAAAATATATCATGGCTGTAATATTGAAAATGCCGCCTACAGTATGTGCAACTGTGCAGAACGTACAGCTCTTTTTAAGGCCTACTCAGAGGGTGATCGGGATTTTCAGATGCTAGCCGTTGTTGCCGATACAGAACGTCCGTGTTCTCCTTGTGGCGCATGCCGACAAGTAATTTCAGAATTATGTCCGAGCGATATGAAGGTGGTTTTAACAAACCTGCAAGGAGATATTCAAGAAATTACAGTAAAAGATTTATTGCCAAATGCTTTTTCGCCGGAGGATTTACATGTTAAATAATGGGGTTGAAAACGGATATAAATCAGGGTTTATCTCCATTATTGGCCGGCCAAATGTGGGGAAATCTACTTTCCTTAATCGAGTAATAGGTCAGAAAATTGCCATTATGAGTGATAAACCGCAAACAACTCGAAACAAAATTCAAGGTGTGCTATCACTTTCGGACGCTCAAATGATTTTTATTGATACACCAGGTATCCATAAACCAAAACATAAACTGGGCGACTTTATGATGAAGGTAGCTCAAAATACGCTAAAAGAAGTTGATTTAATTTTATTTATGGTAAATGCCGAGGAAGGATTTGGACGTGGGGAAGAATTTATTCTTGAAAAATTTCAAACAGTAGATACCCCTATCTTTCTCGTGATTAATAAAATTGATCAAATCCATCCAGATGATCTGTTGCCGATTATTGAATCATATAAAGAAAAATATTCCTTTAAAGAAATTGTGCCAATTTCTGCACTTGAAGGGAATAATGTCGAACGTTTATTAGAACAAATTAAATCCTTCTTACCAGAGGGGCCGCAATATTATCCTGCTGACCAGGTGACCGATCATCCAGAAAGGTTTATCATTACTGAGCTGATTAGAGAAAAAGCCCTGCACTTAACAAGAGAAGAAATTCCACATTCATTGGCTGTTGTGCTGGACAAAATGGAACGACGAGAGGGTAAAGATATTATTCATGTTATGGCAACTGTGATAGTAGAGCGAGATTCACAAAAGGGGATTATTATTGGGAAACAAGGAAGTATGCTGAAAGAAATTGGAAAACGAGCTCGTGTAGATATTGAAAATCTCCTTGGATCAAAAGTATTTTTAGAGCTTTGGGTTAAAGTCCAGAAGGATTGGCGTAATAAGATGTCCCAGCTTCGTGATTATGGCTTCAATGAAGATGAATACTAACATAGTAACCCTAATTAAAATATTACCCTATTGACAAGATTATGCATGGACAACATTAACAAATATTTCGTCTTATGATTTTGGCGAAGGCAGGCTATGATAATTGTAAGGCTTGGGATGCAACTTTAGGCTAGTCTAAATAATGAAAGGTGGGGTTTTCAATGATGGATTTTACGTGGAAAGTATTCCTCCAAACAGGTAATATTGACACATATCTTCTCTTCAAAGAGCTTGAGAAGGAAAACCAAGAAATACCCGGAAATCAGAATGAAGGTCTAGCACAAATCGATTTTCCCGTTTCATAAGCAAGTCTTGCGTGCGATTTAAGAAGGTGACTTTTAATGCTTCAGAAGTGCGAAGGCATCGTCATTAGAACAACAGATTATGGTGAAACTAATAAAATTGTAACCTTATATACAAGGGAATGGGGAAAGGTTGGCATTATGGCACGGGGAGCTAAAAAGCCTAACAGCCGTCTTTCCTCCATTACACAGCTTTTTACACATGGATATTTTCTCGTACAAAGAGGTTCCGGCTTAGGAAGCCTGCAGCAAGGAGAAATCAATACCTCCATGCGCTCAATTGGTGAAGACATCTTTTTAACTGCCTATGCCAGTTATATTGTTGAATTAACCGATAAATGTACAGAAGAAAAAAAACCAAACCCGTTTCATTTTGAATTGCTTTATCAAACATTGAATTACATGAATGAGGGCTATGATCCAAATATTCTTATGAATATTTATGAAATGAAAATGTTAAATGTAATGGGCTTATATCCAATCCTAAATCAATGTTCCGTTTGCGGCAGTACAGACGGACATTTTTCTTTTTCAATTCGTGAAGGCGGGTTTATTTGTCACCGATGCTTGGATAAGGATCCGTACCATTTTAAAATATCACCAGCCTCGGTTAATTTATTGCGGCTATTTTATTATTTTGATCTTTCAAGGTTAGGAACTATTTCCGTTAAAGACGAAACGAAGGAAGAATTAAAAAAAGTAATTACTGCCTACTATGAAGAGTATTCAGGGCTTCATCTCAAAACTAAGAAATTTCTTAATTCCATGGATCATTTTCGCAACCTCTTATAATTGCCTTGTTGACAATGTTTGGAGTTTTAGTTAAAATTCTGTTTAAAATAATAATTGCTGTGACGGAAAGTAGTACTTGGTCATCTCTATAAAAGCGAACCTAGGGTGGTGTGAGCTAGGGTATAGGGCACTAACGAAGGCGTTCCTGAGCAATCGCGTGTTGATGAACACGATTTAAGGAGGCTGCAATACTAGCAGCAAATAGGGTGGAACCGCGGGTAACTCTCGTCCCTATGCTTATAAAGCATAGGGACGAGAGTTTTTTATTTTCATTAGAAAAGGAGAAAAAAAGATGAATGTAACTATGGATCAAATTGTTTCTCATGCAAAGCACAGAGGATTTATTTTTCCAGGTTCTGAGATTTATGGAGGGCTTGCAAACACTTGGGATTACGGTCCGTTAGGCGTGGAATTTAAAAACAATATTAAGGCAGCTTGGTGGAGGAAATTCGTTCAAGAGTCCCCTTACAATGTTGGGTTGGATGCAAGCATCCTGATGAACCCCCGTACATGGGAAGCATCCGGGCATATCGGTAACTTTAATGACCCAATGATTGACTGTAAAAATTGTAAAGCACGTCATCGCGCTGACAAATTAATTGAAAATGCGCTTGATGAAAAAGGGATGGAAATGGTTGTTGATGGATTGCCATTCGAAAAAATGGAAGAGTTGATCGAAGAACATCATATAGCCTGCCCTGACTGTGGCAGCCATGACTTTACTGGAATCCGTCAGTTCAATTTGATGTTTAAAACTTTCCAAGGCGTAACAGAATCTAGCACCAATGAAATTTTTCTTCGACCGGAAACAGCTCAGGGTATTTTCGTTAACTTTAAAAATGTGCAGCGTACGATGAGAAAGAAATTGCCTTTTGGTATCGCTCAAATCGGAAAAAGCTTCCGTAATGAAATTACACCTGGTAACTTTACCTTCCGTACAAGAGAGTTCGAACAAATGGAACTTGAATTTTTCTGTAAGCCAGGTGAAGAACTAAAATGGTTTGACTATTGGAAGCATTTTGCCGAAGAATGGTTATTATCATTGGGCCTTACAAAAGAAAATCTAAGGCTGCGCGATCACTCCGAAGATGAACTTTCGCACTATAGTAATGCGACTACTGATTTTGAATTTAAGTTCCCATTTGGCTGGGGGGAATTATGGGGTGTTGCTTCGAGAACGGATTATGATTTGAAGCAGCATATGGAGTTTTCAGGTGAGGACTTCCATTACCTTGATCCTGAAACGAATGAGAAGTATGTACCATTCTGTATTGAACCATCACTTGGTGCTGACCGAGTAACCCTCGCCTTTTTAATTGATGCCTATGATGAGGAGGAGCTTGAAGATGGTACGACAAGAACAGTGATGCATTTCCACCCAGCCCTGGCACCATTTAAAGCAGCTATACTTCCTTTATCGAAAAAGTTGTCTGATGAGGCAAAAGAGGTTTTTGCTACTTTATCAAAATATTTCACAGTTGATTATGATGAAGCTGGTTCTATCGGTAAACGTTATCGCCGCCATGATGAAATTGGAACACCATTCTGTATTACTTATGATTTTGATTCAAAAGAAGACAACATGGTTACCGTTAGAGACCGGGATACAATGGAACAGAAACGAATTTCAATTACAGAACTGGTGAGTTTTTTACAAGAAAAAATAGTATTTTAAAAAGAAAAGCGGAAGCCCCTAGACGCTGAAAGCTAAACGTTTGAAAAGGTACGGATTTCCGTACCTTTTTTAGCTATTAGGAAAGTATAAA
>NZ_JBALPG010000022.1:0-42161 GCF_036965245.1 Neobacillus drentensis | reverse complement strand
GGGCTCGCCAATCGGCGAGTTTTCTTTATAGATGGAATTGAATCATTTCAAATAAAAACTAAGTAGTATATAATATTTTTATAAAGTAATTAAAATAGTTAATGGGTATTTTAAGGTGGTGAGGACAATCGAACTGACTAAACGCCAAGAACATATTTTGCAAATAGTGAAAGAAAATGGTCCAATAACGGGAGAACAAATTGCGGATCAATTAAGCTTGACCAGGGCGACGTTAAGGCCCGATCTTGCAATATTAACGATGGCTGGTTTTCTAGATGCAAGACCTCGTGTCGGGTATTTTTATACGGGGAAATCGGGAGCACAGTTATTGACGGAAAATCTGCAGAAAATCTTTGTGAAAGATTATCAGTCCATTCCTGTGGTCGTAAGTGAAAATGTTTCTGTTTACGATGCTATTTGCACGATGTTCCTTGAGGATGTAGGAACGTTATTTGTCGTTGATCAAAACTCCAGCCTCGTTGGGGTTCTTTCAAGAAAGGATTTGCTGAGAGCAAGTATTGGAAAGCAGGAGCTTTCAAGTATACCTGTCAATATAATAATGACAAGAATGCCAAACATAACCATGTGTGAACGGGAAGATTTATTAATCGATATTGCAAAGAAATTAATAGAAAAACAAATTGATGCCTTGCCGGTTGTTAAAAAATCAGAAAAAGGTTATGAGGTAATTGGCAGAGTCACGAAAACAAACATCACAAAAGCCTTTGTATCATTAGGTGATGAGTAAGCAATAGATTTTTTATGAGGAGCTGTTGAGGGAGAATGAGTTTGCCTATCATTTATGTTGTATCTGATTCAGTTGGGGAGACAGCAGAATTAGTTACAAAAGCGGCGATTAGCCAATTTAATGGTTCTGGTATGATATTAAAAAGATTTCCCTATGTAGAGGATAAGGAACATATCGATGAAGTGTTATCACTTGTTTCGCATGATAAAGGTATGGTGGCCTTCACATTAGTCAAGCCAGAAATGCGTACATATTTAAAGGTAAGAGCAGAAGAGGAAAGAATCATTGCTGTTGATTTAATTGGCCCAATAATGGACCAACTTCAGATTTATAGCGGGAAAACACCTTTATGTGAACCAGGCCTTGTGAGGAAGCTTGATGAGGATTATTTTAAAAAGGTAGAAGCCATCGAATTTGCGGTAAAATATGATGATGGGCGTGATCCAAGAGGGCTTTTAAAGGCAGATATAGTATTAATCGGGGTGTCCAGAACCTCCAAGACGCCTTTATCACAGTACTTGGCACATAAACGTTTAAAAGTGGCAAATGTTCCTCTTGTCCCTGAAGTGGATCCGCCAGAAGAACTTTATCAGGTTCCCATCGAGAAATGCTTTGGATTGAAAATAAGTCCTGAAAAGTTAAACAATATTAGACGGGAGCGATTGATTTCTTTAGGATTAAATGATCAAGCAAGTTATGCCAATATTGAAAGGATAAAAGAAGAATTATCTTTTTTTGAAAATATCGTAAAGAAAATAAATTGTCCGGTTATCGATGTGACTAACAAGGCGGTCGAAGAAACAGCAAATGTCATCTTAAATTATATTCAAAAGGGCAGATTCTAACACATAATCATTTGATTATGTGTTTTACTATGTGAAAAAAATGAGAAAAAGTTATGGCAAAATGATAACGAATATACTATAATAAAAAATTGTGATAAAAATATATCTTTTTAGGTTTAGAGTTGCATGGGAACGAATAAACTATTTATTGTTAGATGTCAAGTCAGGGACCCTAAAAAAATTCGACATAATTCCTTTAATAAAAGTTAGCTCTTTAAGAAGGAATATGTGGAGTGATGTAGAATTAATACTTATGTAAAAAGCAAACCGGCTATTTTTGTCGATGCAGATTCTGGCCCTTCAAAAAGGAGATTGTCGAAATAGCTTCCAAATTTTCCGTTGAAGTTTTTTTTATTGCTTCCTATGATCATCATGTGAAAGACATAAGTACATATGCTACTTGGAAATATGTTGATTCATGAAAGGAAGCCGCGGACTTATACATTATGAACCATGCGGGTAATGGAGATATTGTCATAACGCAGGATATCGGACTTGCATCCACATTACTGCTAAAGGGCGTTCATGTTATATCCCCAAAGGGAGTTGTATTTGAGGAAAGTGGAATTCAGACTGCCCTTGATTTACGGTTCTTAAATGCTATGGCAAGGAGAAGGGGAGTCTACGGAAAAGGATCAAAGCCTTTTCAATCCGAGGATCGAGCAAGATTTACGACAGAATTAACGAAAATTTTGTCGAAATTTGCAGGAATTTAATGATTGCCTGCCGAATACCTGTAGTATAAATGGAGTTGTTTTCATGGCAGACCGTATTGCCGAAGAAAAGATTGACCAAATTCGTCAGGATGTTGATATTGTCGAGGTAATCAGCGATTATGTTCAACTGAAAAAACAGGGGCGAAATTACTTCGGATTATGTCCATTCCATGGTGAAAGCACCCCATCATTTTCAGTGTCACCTGACAAACAAATTTTCCATTGTTTTGGCTGCGGAGCTGGGGGAAATGTATTTTCCTTTTTAATGGAGCTAGAAGGAATATCATTCCAAGAAGCAGCCATTAAATTAGCAGCGAAGGTAAATATCGACCTTGAAATTAAATTATCTTCAGCACATGGTGGAAAAAAAGTTTCCAATGAGCTTCAATCCATGCTTGATGCTCACGAGCTATTACGGAAATTTTACCATCATTTACTAGTAAATACAAAAGAAGGTCAGCATGCATTAGAGTATTTACTGGGAAGAGGTTTTACCCGAGAATCGATTGATAAGTTTCAAATTGGTTACTCATTAAATTCATGGGATTTTGTTTGTAAATTCCTTTCTAAAAGGGATTTTTCACCTGAATTTATGGAAAAAGCCGGATTAATTATTAAACGAGAAAGGGACGGGACGTTTTTCGATCGATTCAGAGATCGAATTATGTTTCCCATTTTTGACCGGCATGGTAATACGATTGCTTTTTCAGGGAGATCACTAGGGGCTGAAGAGCCAAAATATTTAAATAGTCCCGAAACAGCAATCTTTAATAAAAGTAAAATTTTATATAATTATCAGTTGGCTAAGCCAAGTATCAAAAAAATGCAGCATGCTGTTTTATTTGAGGGTTTTGCTGATTGTATTGCAGCAGATCGATCAGGAGTGCAGAATGGTATTGCCACAATGGGGACATCATTGACAGATGAACATATAGCCCTTTTGCGTCAAAGCGTTCAATCCGTTACTATCTGTTATGATTCAGATAAAGCAGGTGTAGAAGCTGCTTACCGTGCAGGTAACCATCTTCACGAAGCGGGTTTTCAAATTAAGGTAGCCATGATGCCTGATGGACAGGATCCAGATGAATATATCAAAAAGAATGGCGCTGATAAATTCCGCAATGAAGTGATTGGTGGAAGTTTAACCTGGATGGCGTTTAAATTTCTTTATTTTCGAAGGGGAAAAAATCTTCAGAATGAAGGAGATCGGCTTGCATATATCGAAGTGATAATTAAAGAAATCAGCCAATTGAATAAAGCTGTTGAAAGGGATCATTATTTACGGCAGCTTGCAACAGAATTTTCGCTTTCGTTAGATGCTTTAAAGCAGCAGCAAAAGCAGCTTTTCTTTGCTGAAAAAAGAAAGTCAAATGGAAAAAATGAGTCTTTTCACAAACCTTTGTTAACCACAAAGCCGGTGGAGGAATTAAAGCCCGCACATAATATGGCAGAAAGATGTCTAATTGCCCATATGCTTAAAAATCGTGATGTGGCTTATAAGGTTCAGGAATTACTCGCAGGGAACACGTTTAATATTGATGAACATCAGGCAATAATAACATATCTGTTAGGATTTTATGAAGATCATTTGGAACCAGATAGTAGTGCTTTTTTAACCTATATTCAAGATGATAATCTTAGAAGAATGGTTGCCAACATTGAAATGATGTCGATAAATGATGAGGTAAGCACTCAAGAATTAACTGATTATATCAAACAGGTGTTGAATTATCAAAAATTGTTAAAAATAAAAGAAAAAGAAGTGGAACTAAAAGAAGCGGAGCGACAAAGTGACTTTGGTAAGGCTGCGGCAATTGGTATTGAAATCAATCAATTACGTAAATTACTTTAAATTCCATTTTAGTGTCTTTGATTCTGGAAGGAGGGGGACATATGGCTGCTGAAAAATCAGCCCGTTCAAAAGAGGTTGAAAATGAATTAACCCTTGAACAAGTAAAAGACCAGTTAACTGAACTGGGTAAAAAAATCGGTGTCCTTGCCTATGATGATATTGCTGAAAAGCTGGCTAATTTTGAATTAGAATCTGAGCAAATGGATGAATTCTTAGAATTTCTAGGTGATCAAGGAATCGAATTAGTCGGTGATAATGAGGATGAAGACCCAGATATTAAAAAATTGGCAAAAGAAAATGACGAAGAATTTGACCTAAATGATCTTAGCGTTCCACCAGGAGTTAAGATTAATGATCCAGTGCGTATGTACTTAAAAGAAATTGGCCGTGTTGACTTACTTTCCGCTGAAGAAGAAATTAAACTGGCCAATCGGATTGAGGAAGGCGACGAAGAAGCAAAACGACGTCTTGCCGAAGCAAACCTCCGCCTTGTTGTAAGTATAGCAAAACGCTATGTTGGCCGTGGAATGCTGTTTCTTGATCTCATTCAAGAAGGTAATATGGGTCTAATCAAAGCCGTTGAGAAATTTGATTACCGTAAAGGCTTTAAATTCAGTACCTACGCAACATGGTGGATTCGTCAAGCGATAACACGGGCGATTGCTGACCAAGCAAGAACGATTCGAATTCCTGTGCATATGGTTGAAACCATTAATAAACTTATTCGTGTTCAGCGTCAATTACTACAGGATCTTGGCCGCGAACCAACTCCTGAAGAAATTGGTGAGGACATGGATTTAACACCTGATAAGGTAAGGGAAATATTAAAAATTGCCCAGGAGCCTGTCTCACTCGAAACACCAATTGGTGAAGAAGACGATTCGCACCTTGGGGATTTTATTGAAGATCAAGATGCAACATCTCCATCTGAGCATGCTGCCTACGAATTATTAAAAGAGCAGCTCGAAGATGTTCTTGATACTTTAACGGATCGCGAAGAAAATGTCCTTCGCCTGCGTTTTGGTTTGGATGATGGCCGGACTCGTACCCTTGAAGAAGTTGGTAAAGTTTTTGGCGTAACCCGTGAGCGTATTCGTCAAATTGAAGCCAAGGCATTGCGTAAATTACGTCACCCAAGCCGCAGCAAACGCTTAAAAGATTTCTTAGAATAAAATACTGTTACAAAATAGTTTACTTCTTAACAGGAGTAGACTATTTTTTTTGGCTATTCCATTTAAATGGAATGAAAGCACTTTCTGCATTTTTTCTTTATTTTACTGAATTGTCTCTCATTTTGCAAACATCCATCAGATTTTTTTAGGTAAGTTTCGATATTTTGTTTTTAATTGAACCTAATTTCTGCTTTGCCAATAAGATTAAAGCGTCTTTCATTTTTTTATTCCCTGAGCAAAAGATGCTTAGATTATATTCATAAAATATAATCTTTTAAAAATTTTTAAATGTTGAGAAATTTAGACAATTTCTTTTATAATAAAAAAGAAAGCGTATACAAAGTTACTCTAGGGGGATGAAAATGAATTTTGATTTAACTTCTGAACAAGAAATGATCAAACGAACAATACGCCAGTTTGCGGATGAAGAAGTTGCACCTGGTGCTTTAGAACGTGATAGAACAAAGCAATTTCCTGTAGAGGTATTTAAGAAACTGGCAGAGATGGGGATTATGGGGTTGCCTTTTCCGGAAGAATACGGGGGTGGAGGAGCAGATACGGTTAGCTTTGCCATTGTTGTGGAAGAATTAAGCAGAGTATGCGGCTCGACTGGAATAACTTATTCTGCCCATATTTCTTTAGGCGGAGCACCTCTTTATTTGTTCGGAACGGAGGAGCAAAAACAAAAATATTTAACTCCTATTTGTACAGGAGAATCTTTTGGTGCATTTGGATTAACGGAACCAAATGCCGGCTCAGATGCAGGGGGCACAAGAACAACTGCCAAAGAAATAAGCGGTGAATATGTTATAAATGGTAATAAGTGTTTTATTACCAATGCAAGTTTTGCTAAGCATTTAGCTTTAACAGCCGTGACTGGTGAGAAAGACGGTAAA
This sequence comes from Neobacillus drentensis, assembly GCF_036965245.1. Classification (GTDB taxonomy): domain Bacteria; phylum Bacillota; class Bacilli; order Bacillales; family Cytobacillaceae; genus Neobacillus; species Neobacillus drentensis_G. The sequence goes on along the minus strand of NZ_JBALPG010000022.1, from coordinate 35,932 downwards.
AAGGAAATTAGTGCGATTATTGTCCCAACGAATGCAGATGGTTTTAATGTCATTGATAATTATGAAAAAATGGGCTTGAATTCATCGAATACGACGGAGCTTGTATTGGAAGATGTACGAGTGCCTGCCCAAAATCTTTTAGGGGAGCGTGGAGAGGGCTTTAGACAGTTTTTAATTACGCTTGATGGTGGACGTATCGGGATTGGTGCAATGGCTGTAGGCATTGCTCAAGGAGCGTATGAAAAGGCCCTTGCCTACGCAAAGGAACGGAAGCAATTCGGCAAATCGATTTCCTCCTTTCAAGCAATTCAATTTAAGCTCGCGGATATGGCAATGAAAATTGAATTAGCACGAAATATGGTGTATAAAGCAGCATGGTTAAAAGACAAAGGCAGGCCTTTTTCAAAGGAAGCAGCTATGTGTAAACTGTATGCTTCAGAAATTTGTATGGAAGTAACAGATCAAGCTGTGCAAATCCATGGCGGATACGGCTATATGAAGGAATATCATGTTGAGAGAATGATGCGTGATGCAAAGCTGCTTGAAATTGGTGAGGGTACATCGGAAGTTCAAAGAATGGTTATTTCACGATTAATTGGTTGTTAATAAGTAAATAGGGGAAGATACCAAGAGGAGGAACTATAAGTGTAATTTTCACTTTGTTTCACCTCTTTTATCATTTTTATAAAGATTATAGTGATAAAACAAGTTTAGGGCTTTTCCTTCTGTTCTTTTTCAAGTAAAATAGTAGTTGTTTGCAGGTATAGTTTTATTTAATTAACGGGGTACGTACATAAGGGAGGTTATATCATGAATCGAAATCCGGTAATTCCTTACATTCTCGTCTTTGTTTTTGGAATTGTCCTAGTGTTTTTCTTATCTTTCAAAGGTCTTGGGGATATGGAGGAAGTAGCTAAAGATAAGGGAGAAGGTAAAGGTGGGGGAAAAACAGAAGTTGCCGCATCAAATCCAGAAGATATTTATAAATCTACTTGTATCGGCTGTCATGGTGATCAATACCAAGGAGGAGTGGGGCCTTCATTAAAAGGTACTGGTTTATCAAAAGATGAAGTCAAGGATATTCTTACTAATGGTAAAGGTACAGGTATGCCGCCAGGTCTTGTTAAAGCAGAACAATTAGACGCAATGGCAGAGTGGGTTTCTAAATTAAAGTAAGTTTAAGAAATCTGAGATTGCCATGCGTACTCGTTGGTTTGACAGGTTTCAATGTTAAAGTTATACTATTCTATCTAAGGCCCTTTGCATCTGTAAAGGGCCTTTTTTATACTATACATATATAAATCGGAAAAAAGTGTGGTGTTTTTTGATGAATTCAGATAGATTGTCAAAACGGTTAGCAACCGTTGCAAATTATGTTCCTAAGGGTGCAATATTAGTCGATATAGGTTCTGATCATGCTTATTTACCTTGTTTTTTAGCGAAGAATATCGGTATTACATATGCAGTAGCAGGAGAAGTAGCTGTTGGACCATATCAATCTGCTAAAGGGAATGTTTTATCGGAAGGATTATCTGAAATTATTTCTGTCAGATTAGGTGACGGGCTTGATGTGGTTAAGCATGGAGAAGTAGAATATGTAACGATTGCTGGGATGGGCGGTACCTTAATTACAAGTATTTTAGAAAAGGGCAAAGACAAGCTAGGGTCTGTAAAAAGGCTGATTTTACAGCCTAATATCAGTGCTATTTCCATCCGGCAATGGCTATTAGACAATAGCTGGAAGCTTGTGGCTGAAGAAATACTCGAAGAAGACGGAAAAATTTATGAGGTGTTAGTTGCAGAAAAAGGAAAGGATGCCATAGACCCATTGATACCATATGGTCAAAGCTTAGAAGAAGGCTTATTATTAGGACCTTATCTTGTGAAAGAACGGAATACAGTTTTTAAGAAAAAATGGATCAATGAAAAGAAAAATTGGCAGCGAATTTATCAACAGCTTGAAAACGCAGTACAAACCCCTGACACAATCGAAAAAAAGCAGGAACTATTACATAAAATAAAGCTAGTGAAGGAGGTAATCCAAGATGAAGAATCCAAATGGTCATGAAATTATCCACCTATTTGAACAGTTTTCGCCTAAAGGGCTGGCAATGGAAGGTGACAAGATTGGCTTGCAGATCGGTCGATTAAACAAAAAGATAGAACGGATTATGATCGCTCTTGATGTACTGGAAAATGTGATCGATGAGGCAATCGAAAAAAATGTCCAGCTCATTATCGCCCACCATCCGATTATTTATCGGCCGCTTAAAAATTTGCTGACAGATACGGTACAGGGTAAAATGATTGAAAAATTAATTAAACATGATATTGCTGTTTATGCCGCACACACCAATCTTGATGTAGCAAAGGGCGGGGTTAATGACCTGCTGGCATCTGCATTAGGATTAGAAGATGCAGAGGTGCTTGTGCCCACTTTCGATACAAAGCTTAAGAAATTAGTCGTTTTCGTCCCTGCAAGCCATGCAGAAGAGATTAGACAAGTCCTTGGCAATGCAGGGGCAGGATTTATTGGCAATTATAGTCATTGTTCTTTTTCTGCCAATGGAACTGGCAGGTTTTTGCCGGGTGACAATACTAACCCATACTTTGGTAAAGCTGGCAAGCTAGAAGAAGTCGATGAAGTTCGGATTGAAACAATTATTCCGGAACCGATTTTAAAAAAAGCAATTACCGCTATGATTAAGGCGCATCCATATGAAGAAGTAGCTTATGATGTATATCCATTGGATAACAAAGGAGAAGTACTCGGACTTGGCAGAATTGGTAAAGTCAGTGAAATGACTCTTGCAGAATTTGCAGAAAAGGTGAAAACAGCACTTGAAGTGGAAAAAGTACGTGTAGTGGGTGATTTAACCTCAAAAGTAAAAAAAGTAGCTGTTTTAGGCGGGGATGGCAACAAATACTTCATGAATGCCAAGTTTAAAGGGGCAGATGTGTATGTAACAGGGGATATTTATTATCACACCGCCCATGATGCCATGATGCAAGGCTTGAATATGATAGATCCAGGTCATAACGTCGAAAAAGTAATGAAAAAAGGGCTAGCAGCAGCGTTACATAAGATGTGCCAGGAATCAGGTTATGAAGTCGACATTTTTCCGTCCGAAGTAAACACTGACCCATTTCAATTTATATAGAGTTTTGTGAAACCGAGAAAAAATTTTTCTATATGGTTCTAAGCGACCGAAAAAGCGATAAACCAAAGCTCCGTATCGCAAAAAGAGCTCTTAAAATAGGAAAAGGCCAGAAACCCTCAGTTTGTTCTGAAATGGTTTAAATCGATCCTAAATGAAAAGAACCGGTCAAAGTTGACGCGGTTCTTTGCTTTTTATTCTTCAGTCTTTTTTACTCTAGGTAATATTCTGCTAAGTTGTACCTTTTTCCTACGTTCCCATGTTGCTTCGTTATTTGGGTCAAATTGTTCAAGAAACGTAATGACTTCTTTTGTGATTGGGGTTGGGGTTGATGCACCTGATGTAACTGCAACAGTTTTGGCATCCTTAATCCAATCAATTTCTAATTCAGTAATATCGGCAATGCGATAGGCCGTTGTTCCGGCAATTTCTTCTGAAACTTGCGCTAAACGATTGGAATTATTACTTTTTGGGTCACCGACAACTATAGTCACATCTGATGACGTTGCTTGTTCTGCTACTGCTTCTTGACGTATTTGTGTGGCATGACAAATTTCATTATAAACCTCGACATGAGGATATTTTTCCTGTACCTTTTTCATTGTATCAGCAACATCCCATTGGCTCATGGTGGTTTGGTTTGTGACAATGAGTTTGTGATTGTCAATCGTTAATGCTTCTACATCACTCGGAGTCTCAACAAGATGAACCATACCTGGAGCTACACCAACAGCGCCCTCTGGCTCTGGATGGCCTTTTTTACCGATATAGATGACTTGATATCCTTGCTTTGTTTTCTCTTCAATCAAGTCATGTGTTCTTGTAACATCAGGGCATGTGGCATCAATTGTTACAAGACCTTTCTTCTTCGCAAGTTCTCTTACCTCTGGAGAAATACCATGGGCCGTAAAAATAACCGTACCAGAGTCTACTTTATCGAGAATATCTTTTCGATTTTTTCCGTCAAGGGTAATGATCCCCTCTTCCTCGAAGGCATCCGTAACATGTTTATTATGAACAATCATCCCTAAGATGTAGATAGGACGAGGCAGTGTTTTATCTAATGCGGCATTTCTTGCGATGACCATAGCATCCACAACACCATAACAGTATCCACGTGGTGAAATTTTAATAATTTGCATATATTAAGTCCCCCTATATTGAACTTTGATAACTATCTAGCCCAGCGGCTAGTGGAATTCGCTTTCTTCTCTGCGATGAGTCAACATCGGTTCGCTATCGTTCACCATGTTGTCTAGGCCTGTGCAAGGCGCTACAGCTTTTCTGGCAGTCAGGGCGCTCTAGTCCCTACACTTCTAAAATGGACTGCTTGGGCTTTTCTTAAAGCCTATGTATTTATTATATAAGACTAATAGTTATATTACAAAGATACATTTTTTTGTGAAGTTTTCTGAAAATAAAAGAATGCCGGTGGCCCCAGCATTCTCCTGCTCATATATACATTTTAGGTATCGAGCTTCCTTTTTGGTATGAACTACTACGCTTAGAACTTTGCGGTTGTTTCTTTTTTTCGGTACTTGTATTTTGAGTTTTTTTCCGGCTTGTATTTTTCTTTGAAGTTCTAATATCAGTTGATTCATTGCTTGAAGATTCTTCCGCAACTGATACTTTCTTTTTGGTTGTTTTTTCTGAAGTCGAATCCGAGCTATTTGATGCATTTTTGAAGCCCCGATACAGCTTCCAAATCGCAGGAAGATTCTTGACCATTGGGCCAAACTGCTGAACCATGGGACCAATTGATTGTGCAGTTTTTAATACATTCTGGGTGTTATTTAAAATTCCCGATAGTCCACCTGGATTACTTAAGGATTGGAGTAAGCCGCCGCCGCCGCCTCCTGCTGCTCTTCCCGCTCCTTGCATTCCCATAATTCCTCCCTGGCCGCCAGCTTGAGTTCCTCTTCCGAGAAGTCTCGAAAGTAAACCACCGCCGCCCCGGTTCGTTTGTGCGGGTCCCATCATAGACCGCATCAAAGGGTTCCCTCCGCCAACTTGACCAGCTTGCTGCCTCATCATCGGACCCATTCTGCCAAATGGATTCCCTCCAGCTCCCATCATTGGGCCTCTGCCACCAAACTGACCTGGACCCATCCTACCTTGCATGGGCATTCTTGGTCTTGGCTGCATCCTCACCACCTCCTTTCATCAATCCTTGATACATTAAAATATGCATTTACCCTAATTATGTTTAGGTATTATACTCAAGGAAGAAACTAAATTTAGTTTTTAAAAAGAGGAAAAAAAGTAAAAGATGAGGATAAAAGGAAAGTTAGCTGGTTATTTAGGCGAATTTTTACTATAATTACATGATGCGGGAGTAAAGTGGAAGCTCTTGCTATGGGAAGAAAACTACACCATAATCTTTAGATTATTTTTAAAATAAGGAGCTATTATATGAAAGAGAATCGATTTAAACGTTTTAAGTTTCAACCTTTTATTATAGAATCACTGAATCAGTTTGGATATAATGAGCCGACTGAAATTCAGGAACGGATGATCCCGTTAGTATTAAAAGGAGAAAGTGCGATTGGTCAATCACAAACGGGAACAGGGAAAACATTTGCTTATGTGTTACCGATCCTTGAAAAAATTAATCCGAATCGTCAAGAGGTGCAGGCTGTCATTACTGCACCGACAAGGGAGTTAGCATCGCAGATCTATCAACAAATCCTGAAAGTAACTGAGCAATGTAACCCTGATAGCCCAATCATGACCAGATGCTATATTGGCGGAACAGACAAGCAGCGGACCATCGAAAAATTGAAAATACAACCACATGTTGTTGTTGGAACTCCAGGAAGAATTAAAGATCTTATGATTGACCAAGCACTGTTCATTCATACCTCGGATATTCTTGTTGTTGATGAAGCCGATATGATGCTGGATATGGGATTTATTGAAGATGTGGATCAGATTGCTGCTAAAATGCCGGAAAAACTGCAGATGCTGGTCTTTTCAGCCACCATTCCTGAGAAATTAAAACCTTTTCTTAAAAAATATATGGAAAATCCAAAGACAATTCAAATTGAATCCAAAAGGAAAGCAGCGGAAAATTTAGAGCATTATCTGCTGCCATCAAGGCATCGCAATAAAAAACAACTTGTTCATGATGCCTTGCTTGCCTACAATCCCTATCTAGCAATTGTATTTACCAATACAAAAAAGATGGCTGAAGAGGTTGCCTACTTTTTAAATGAGAAAGGTTTAAAGGTTGGCCGTGTCCATGGCGATTTAAACCCGCGTGAGCGGAAAAAAATGATGAAGCAGATTCAGGATTTGGAATACCAATATATCGTTGCCACCGATCTTGCTTCACGAGGGATTGATATTGAAGGGGTCAGCCATATTATTAACTATGAACTTCCATCTGATCTGGATTTTTATATCCATCGGGTGGGGAGAACTGCGCGAGCAGGAAATTCGGGGATTGCGCTTACGGTTTATGATATTTCTGATGAAGACGCCTTAAATCGTTTAGAAAAAATGGGGATTCAGTTTAAGTATGTCGATCTGAAAAATAACGAATTTGTTGAAGCAGATGAACGGAATAAGAGAAAGACGAGGGTAAGGAAAGAGGACGAGGCTGATAAAAAAGCTAAATCTATGGTAAAGAAGCCTCAAAAAGTAAAACCAGGCTATAAAAAGAAAATGCAATGGGAAATGGATAAAATTAAAAAACGGCAGAGAAAAATAGACCAAAGAAAAAAGTAATTGGTGAAGGGAGAGAAACGGAATGTTGAAAATAGGTTCACATGTTTCCATGAGCGGAAAGAATATGCTCCTTGCTGCAAGTGAGGAGGCCGTGTCTTATGGTGCCAATACGTTTATGATCTATACGGGGGCACCGCAAAATACAAGAAGAAAGAAAATTGAAGACCTGAACATTGAAGCAGGAAGAAGACATATGGAAGCAAACGGGATTTCAGAGATTGTTGTCCATGCTCCCTATATCATTAATATTGGTAATACCACTAATCCTGACACCTTTGAATTAGGTGTCAGGTTCCTCCGCAGTGAAATTGAGAGAACAGAGGCCATTGGAGCAAAACAAATCGTTCTTCATCCTGGTGCTCATGTAGGTGCTGGTACGGAAGCGGGAATTAAGAAAATCATCGAGGGTTTGAATGAAGTATTAACCGGTAAGGAACAGGTACAAATTGCATTGGAAACAATGGCCGGTAAAGGCTCGGAATGTGGAAAATCGTTTGAGGAATTGGCGATGATTATGGATGGCGTAAACTATAGTGATAAGCTATCTGTTTGCTTTGATACATGCCATACACATGATGCAGGCTATAATATTGTCGAAGACTTTGACGGTGTTTTAAATGAGTTTGATAAAATTATCGGCCTTGAAAAATTAAAAGTACTTCATATTAATGATAGTAAAAATGCTGTAGGAATGCGAAAGGACAGGCATGAGAATATCGGGTTTGGCCATATCGGCTTTACGGCCATTAACTATATTGTTCATCATCCACAACTAATGGAAGTGCCTAAAATCCTAGAAACCCCTTTTGTTGGTGAAGATAAGAACAACAAAAAAGCTCCATATCAATTTGAAATTAATATGCTTCGCGAACAGAAGTTCAATGATAATCTGCTAGATCAAATTATGCAATCATAAGAAAAAGCTGTGCCTCTGCACAGCTTTTTTTCTGCCTAGCTCCAGCCCATAAACAAGGCGCTTTTGTTTTTCTTACTGCTTTGTAAATTGCATAAATAATTTATTTACTTCACGTGCAGTTTCCGGCCCAGCCGCCTTAGCGATTTGCTTTACTAATTGGGCACGCTCTTTGTCGTCAAAAATATTAACATTTTTACCACGTAAGTATTCGGCGATTTTCCTAGCCTGGTGCCGATTAACTGCAATATCAAACTGATTCGCATACTTCATCAGCTCTTCAGCAGTTATTGTGTTAATTTTATGATTAATGATGTTTTCAAATATTTTCACCCTCACCACTCCTCCATGCTAATGTATGAAGAGGGAACAGGAGTGTGACAATAGATTTAGAGTGGGCGAGTAGTTAATGTTCAGTTTTTCAGCCTTTACATTCAGAAACTCCTATTGTATACTACTTGATGTTAAATCGGAATGATTCTTATAATTAAGGGTGAGAGAGTACAAATTATGCGATCAATTATTGAAATAAAACATCTTTTCTATCGTTATGAAAAGGACACAGTCCTTGAGAATATTAACATGACTATACCAGATGGCTCCTTTTTGGCGATTGTCGGTCCTAATGGGTCTGGAAAATCAACACTATTAAAATTAATTTTAGGTTTATTAAAACCACAAAAAGGGGATATCTTTTTATTTGGCCAGGAAATAAATAAATTTAAAGATTGGCAAAAAATTGGTTATGTATCACAAAAGGCTAATTCCTTTAACACTGGTTTTCCGGCAACCGTATTTGAGGTGGTCGCAAGTGGATTAACCAAAAAGTTAGGCCTGTTTAAGTTTTTTAAAAAAGAACATTCAACAAAGGTAAACGAAGCCTTAGATGCAGTGGGAATGAAGGGATTTAGAAGCAGAAATATTGGTGAGCTCTCTGGGGGACAGCAGCAGAGAGTTTTTATTGCCCGTGCCCTTGTTAGTGAACCAAGTCTCCTAATTCTAGATGAACCAACCGTTGGTGTTGATGCGGAAAATGTTTATTCCTTTTATCAAATGCTAGAAGAGTTAAATAAAAAGCGAGAAATTACGCTGTTATTGGTTACACATGATATTGGTACGATCTCTGATAAGGTCTCTCATGTTGCTTGTTTAAATAAACATTTGCACTTTCATGGAGAAACAGCAGAATTTGAGCAGCTTAACAGAGATGGCTTATCTAAAGTTTATGGTCATGATGTCCATTTGCTGACCCATCAACACGAACATGGAGGCGATGTAAAATGATTGAAGGAATTTTTCATTATGAATTTTTACAAAATGCCTTCTTAACAGGGATAATGATCGGGATTATTGCCCCGCTGCTAGGGGTTTTTATTGTTGTTAGAAGACTATCGCTAATTGCTGATGCCCTTAGCCATGTGACATTAGCTGGAATTTCAGCGAGCCTCCTTATTGAAACGAAGTTTTCGATTATGTCAGGCTTAAATCCCCTTTACCTGGGAATGGTGTTTTCAGTAGGGGGAGCGTTGTTCATTGAAAAACTAAGAGGGGTTTATAAGCACTATCAGGAATTAGCCATACCCATTATTCTTTCAAGCGGAATTGGGCTGGGGGTCATATTTATTTCACTTGCTAACGGATTTAACACTGACTTGTTTAGTTATTTGTTTGGCAGTGTGTCCGCCGTTAGCCGTACGGATTTATGGGTTATTTTTTTCATAAGTATCGTGGTTATTTCAGTCATTATTATGTTGTATAAAGAGTTATTTTTACTATCTTTTGATGAAGAGCATGCAAAGGCTTCTGGCATTGCAGCCAAAAGCATTCATTTCATTTTTATCGTCATGGTTGCCCTTGTCATTGCTGCTTCAATGAGAATTGTCGGGATTCTGTTAGTTTCTTCATTAATGACATTACCGGTTGCCGCAAGTATTCGAATTGCCAATGGTTTTAAACAGACCATTTTTTTCTCTATCCTTTTTGGTGAAATTTCTGTGCTCGGAGGGCTTTTTTCAGCCTATTACCTTGACTTGGCTCCTGGTGGAACGATTGTCATACTTGCTGTTCTCATTTTAGTATTAACAATTCTTTATAAAAAATTTACAAGTGCTATAGGTGGTGAAGAAAGGTGAACGTACATGAAGCAATTCAATACTTAAAGGAAAATGGATTTAAACAGACAGGGAAAAGGGAGGATATGCTCCAATTATTTGCAGATAGCGATAAGTATTTAACGGCAAAGGAGGTTCTTGATCAATTAAAGGATGATTATCCAGGTTTGAGCTTTGACACCATTTATCGAAACCTAACTTTGTTTGTAAATATGGGGATATTGGAAATGACAGAGCTCTCTGGTGAAAAACATTTCCGCTTTACTTGTTCAAGACACCATCATCACCACCATTTTATCTGTCTAGATTGTGGAAAAACAAAAGAAATAGATACATGTCCAATGGATGGATTAAGTGAAAATTTAAAAGGATATGATATATCCGGGCATAAATTCGAGATTTACGGTCGCTGTCCGGAATGCCATTAAAAAACAGCTTGTGCGCGTCCCGCACAAGCTGTTTAAATGTTAGTTGAATGTGGCAGCTGCTTCACGTTTTGTCTCTTCCTGCTTTAACCAGTTTTCAACCCAGATATTGGCTTCTTCCCAATTCTTAACGCGAATGACACCTTTAGGAATCGGCTCCTGATTATATGGTGTATCAAATAATATAACAGGTATCTGGCACTCCTCATGAATCATGACGGCGTTATCATGTTTATCCTCAAAAAAGATATCCACCTTATGTTTTTTTACAGTTTCCACTTTATCGTGCGAGCCGATTAATTCCATATGATGAAAGGTCAAACCGTGATGAAAGAACCACTCTTCCGTGACAGCAAGTAAGTGAGGACCGCGTGCACTGATAAAAAACAACTCATGGTCTTGTTTCCATTTTTTAAGTACGTTCACAGCCCCTTGTGCAGGCAGTGACTCTTTGTATAATATCGGTTCATTTTCAGTAAACCATTTTGCAAACACTTCTTCAGAAACATTCACAAATGGTGTTAATTCATACTGGTTTACATCCTCATATAAAATATTCATACGAAATGCTTTATTAATAAACGGTATTATGGATTTTGGGCATGTAACGGTACCATCAATATCGATTCCAAATCTTTTTCTCATTTTGTCTTCACCTTCATCTGGCTTTAGGGTATCTCATTATATTTTACCAAAGTAGTGTGAACAATGAAGTACTTATTTTTCAAGAAAAAATTTTCGATAATTGAAATAAAAAACTATTTAAGACAAACATTAACATAATTAAAAAAGTAGCGAGACGCAAACAATAATTAATGCTCCTATAACTGAAAGTGAGGGATTAGGATGGCAGATGAAAGAGACACGAAAGTGCAAGAAGCTCTTCGAAGTTCAATAATTGGTGAGGATATCCCCAATTCTCCTGCAGAATTCAGGGAGGAAACAGCGTCGGAAGTCGATGAACCTGTTAAGACATCCTATTCATTGAAAAAAGAAGAGTCTGTTCCTGAAATTGGTGCATCTGTTCCGATAAGAACTTCTGAATATAGGGAAGAAACAGCTGCAGAAATAGCTGCACCTTTTACTGATACACGAAGTGGAGAACAGGATGAATTTCGGGAACGAACAGCAGGTGGAACCGGCATGGGTACCCTTGCATTAGCGCTATCGATTATATCACTGTTTGTTTTGCCTATTCTTTTTGGTGCCGCAGGTATAGTGTTAGGATTCGTTGCAAGAAATAGAGGTGCCACAGGCCTTGGTGCTTGGGCAATTGGTATTGGTGTAGTATCAATTGTTATTGGTATCTTCATTCTTCCGTTCTTTTAACATGTCTTGCATAGGAGTAAAGAAAACTCGCCAATTGGCTAGCCCTTAGGCGAAGACAGAGGCGTAGTTGCACTTAGCCTGATTGGAATGTATAATTTCCTATCGGCCAAAAAAGAAACCCGGTAAAATACCGGGTTTCTTGATGTTTATCCGCATTAACGGGCAGTAAGACCCCTAATTTAAGACTTTTGGGAACCAATAAAGAATAAGTAGGGGTCAACTGCCCGTAAAAGCCCGATTTGTTCACCTACCAAACAGTGGAGGATGGAATGAACCCCCACTATTTGAAGTTTCACTTTATTCTGTTACTTTATTTTCTTCTTCCGCTTTTTTTCGGAAGTACTCCTCAGCAACTTGATCAATTTCCTTTTTCAATTCCTCAACCATATCTGCTTCAGGAACTTTCCGGACAATTTCTCCTTTTCTAAATAATAGACCTTCACCGCGTGCACCGGCTATACCGATATCTGCTTCACGAGCTTCGCCAGGGCCATTGACGGCGCAGCCTAGCACGGAAACCTTAATCGGTGCCTTTATTTTTGAAATATATTCCTCGACTTCATTTGCAATACTAATAAGATCAATTTCAATTCTTCCGCAGGTTGGGCAGGAAATTAGTGTTGCTGCATTAGAAGAAAGACCAAATACTTTTAAGAGTTCACGAGCAACTTTTACTTCTTCAACAGGATCTGCACTTAGGGATATACGAAGTGTGTTTCCGATCCCCATACTAATAATGGCGCCTAATCCTGCGGCACTTTTTACTGTTCCTGAGAAAAGCGTTCCTGATTCCGTAATGCCCAGATGTAATGGATAATCGAAAGCACGGGCAGCTTTTTCATATGCTTCGATGGCAAGATTAACATCAGATGCCTTCATAGAAACAATAATGTCATGGAAATCTAAATCCTCTAGAATTTTGATGTGATGGAGGGCACTTTCTACCATTCCATCTGCAGTTGGATAACCATATTTATCAAGAATTTTCTTTTCAAGGGATCCTGCATTAACGCCAATCCGAATTGAAATACCACGTTCTTTAGCGGCTTTTACGACCGCTTCGACCTTTTCGCGTTTTCCGATGTTTCCTGGATTGATCCTGATCTTATCTGCTCCGCCTTCAATGGCTTTTAATGCTAATTTATAATCAAAGTGAATATCGACTACAAGTGGAATGTTGATTCTCTTTTTGATTTCTGGAATGGCATTAGCGGCTCGCTCGTCAGGACAGGCCACACGTACGATTTGGCACCCTGCTTCCTCAAGACGTTTAATTTCAGCAACTGTTGCCTCAACATCATGCGTTTTTGTTGTTGTCATGCTTTGAATAATAATTTCATTGCCCCCGCCAATTGTTAAATTCCCCACTTTAATTGGACGGGTTTTTGTACGATGTATAATTTCACTCACGTGTAATTCGCTCTCCTTCAAAATGGATTCGAATAATAGGTTCTTTAAAATAATCCGCCTTAATTGTATCAGTCTCGTGCTATTTTTGACAAGAATAAGCTCTATCCTGTTTATTTTGAGTAATCAGGGAAATGATATGTAGCCCCAATTTGGATTTTTTCAGGGGTTTGTCCTGGATTTAGTTTTCGAAAGTCTTCGATCAAATCAGTTATTGAAACAGGCAGTGGTTTTTTTAGCTTGTGCTCGACAATCGAGATTACGGTTTCACCAGGTTGTACTTCTGCCTCAAAAGAATGAATGTCCGTTTTAGGTTTCTTTGAAACTGTCTCGACTTTTGCACCAACCTGTTTGGAATTGGAGGCAGGAAGGGTGCCGATGGTAAGATCGAAATAAATGACATAAATGATTAAAATAGCAAAAAGAAAACCAAATAACTTTTTCATCGGACAAGCCTCCATAATGGAATGTTTGTACATTCCTATGCTTGTCTTACCGTAAAAAGAACCCCTAATAAAAAAACACGCCCAAATGTTTGGGCGTAATTCTAGTTCGCTTTTTTCGGTTTTGGAATCTCGTTAATTGCTAAGAATAAGACAATAATCGCGACTACCCAATTAATGGCAAAGCTGTATGGTACTGATGTTTTAATAGCTGCCATAATGGTGAAAAATAGGGTAGGCAAGGTTTCACTGTATGCAGCCATTCTCCATAATTGACGGTAATTCAGATTTCTGCCTAAAAGATTTGCTAAAGCCAGACCGAACATGGCTAATATGGATACTTCAATAAAGCTTGCAGCACTTGAAAACAAATAAATAAACACTGACATCACAGGGATGATAATACTCTTCATTCCACCAATTTTGTCAATAAAATCTAGCAGCGAGCTCTTTGTAATGTTTAAGCCTTGTAGCATTGAATATGGATAGGTATCAATCCTTCCGCCTGATGAGAAGACAAACTCATCCTTCAGCATAGCAAATGCATTCCCTTCATTCTCTACATCCGAATCAGAAATGGCTCCAGTTGGATCAATAATAATAGTAAAATTATCTTTATTAATTGTAACGGGTACCTCTGTTTTAGCTGACAACAGACCATTCTTTATCGAAAATTCAGGTGCTTCATCCTTGATAATGGATTTTGCAGAATCTATGCCGGTAGAAAGATCGGTACTTAAAAAAAGGATAAACGGAAGAATAGAGATGAAAGTTAGGAAAAAAACATATAAAATGGTTTTCCCAATTCCTTGAAAACGAAATAAGGCAATATCTTTTGGAGAGTAGATGCTTTTATAAAATTGTTTGAAAATATTCATACTGGACCACCTTTATAAAGATTCAATTTCTATTGTAGCTTGTGTTTTCGTTATATACAAGGATGACAAATGTTTTCAAAAATAGTAAAAAGCCACCTGAAAAAGTGGTGGCTTCATTTACTAATTAAGACCGCAAATTTCAAATGAGCAGTTTTGGCAATCTACTTCTTCTTTTAAAAAGCTTAAATTTTTTACGGTGAACTTTTGGTTTTCATATAAAATAATATCCTTTTCGCGCAGATCCTTTAAAGCACGTTGAATGACCTCTCTAGTTCCATAGGTTAAATTAGCTAATTCCTGATGTGTTAAAGGCAGATCAATAAGAATGCCATCCTCTGTTTTCACCCCATAGGAATTACATAGGCGTATGAGGATGGAGTATAGGCCGCCTTTTTTTCCATTCATAATTAAGTCCTGGCATTTCATTTGTGCTTTTAAATACCCAGTGCTTAACCACGTAACAAGTTCATTCATGGCTTCGGGATCTGTTAAAATAAATTCTTCAAATTGCTCCTTTTTAATTAGCAGCAATTCACAGTCTGTTAATGTTTTAGCATAAAATTGATAATGAGGATTTGCTTTGAAAAGCTGGTATTCGACAATTACTTCTCGGTCATCTAAGATTTTTAAAATAAAATCCTTTCCTCTTAAGTGAACTCTCCCAAGGGCAATACTGCCTTTAAGCAATAAGTAAACAAATTCGACAGAATCCTTTTCTTGAAAAAGAACAGAACCAGATTTAAACTTTTGGATTGGCTCACTTTTTTGGAAAAATTGGAGCATTAAGCTATATAATGAAATGCTATTTTTTTGCATATCTGTCACTCCTTTATACCTCTACAGTCTTGATTTAAATGTATTATTAACATCATGTCAATATGAAATTTACATGATTTGGAAGTGGGATAAAGAGGTTATGACAAAAATCGTTGACAGAATGCTGTTTTGGTGAAACATGACAATTTTTCGAATTAATTCATTCATACATGTTTGTTATGTAATTTCTATTAAAAACGGGAATAAAAAGCTATTCAACGGGCATTGTATCTATGTTGGAATCTAAGCATTTTATTTGAAACCATGAACCAACTTTGGTATGTTAAGAACAAAGCTTTAGAAATATTCTTATAAATTATCTTGTTTTTAAGTATTCCTAGAGCCCTAAAAAAACATTTGTACATAGGAGGAGCTTATCATGGCATTTGAATTACCAAAATTACCTTATGCAGAAGATGCGCTTGAACCACACTTTGATAAAGAAACAATGAATATTCACCACACAAGACATCACAACACATACGTTACAAACTTAAACAACGCATTAGCAGGTAATGAAGAATTACTTTCTAAATCAGTGGAAGAAGTAATTTCTAATTTGGATGCAGTTCCAGAGGCTGCTCGCACTGCAGTACGTAACAATGGCGGCGGACATGCTAATCACTCTTTATTCTGGCAAATTCTTTCTCCAAATGGCGGCGGAGTACCTGCTGGTGAATTAGCTGACGCGATCAACAGCAAATTTGGCAGCTTCGAAGGTTTTAAAGAAGAGTTCGCTAAAGCTGCAACTACTCGTTTCGGATCTGGCTGGGCATGGTTGTCTGTAAACAATGGTGAATTAGAAGTATCCAGCACTGCAAACCAAGATTCTCCATTAATGGAAGGAAAAACTCCAATCCTTGGTCTTGATGTTTGGGAGCATGCATACTACCTAAAATATCAAAACAAACGCCCAGATTACATCGGTGCATTCTGGAATGTAGTAAACTGGGATGAAGTTACAAAACGGTACAATGAAGCAAAATAATTGAATGGGAAAAAGGCAGCTTACAGCTGTCTTTTTCACTTGCTTTAAATTTGAATAAGAACCACGCCCATGATAAAGACTACCCTTAAGACAAAGGGGAGTTTTTTTTATGGGAAAAAAATTAAAGATTTTAGGTGAAGTAGAATTAACAAAAGACTTGTTGCTCTTGCTGGTTATTGGCGGCTTATATTCATTGAGCGTTTCCTTATCTAATACATTTGTAAATATTTATCTTTGGAAACAAACAGGAAAGTTTTCAGATATTGCCCTTTATAACCTTTCGATTGTTGTTTTACAGCCATTAACTTTCATTTTAGCAGGGCGGTGGGCAAAGAAAATCGACAGGGTGATTGTACTTCGAATTGGTGTCATCTTTTTAGCGATTTTTTACTTATCAGTATTAATTTCAGGTACAAAGGCTTCCACCTATTTACTATTATTGGGGAGCCTGCTTGGAATAGGTTATGGTTTTTATTGGCTCGCCTATAATGTACTAACCTTTGAAATCACTGAACCTGAGACGAGAGATTTTTTTAATGGATTTTTGGGGATTTTAACCTCGGCTGCTGGAATGATTGGACCGATAGCTGCTGGCATCATCATCACTCGATTTGAAAAATTCACCGGCTACACGTTTGTTTTTGGTTTGTCATTAGCTTTATTCGCGCTAGCTGTCTTCATGAGTTTTTCATTAAAACCAAGACCTGCATCTGGAAACTACTGCTTTAAACGAATATTAGAGGAAAGAAAACTAAATGAAAATTGGCGTCTCATAACAAATGCCCACTTTTTCCAGGGACTTAGAGAAGGGACGTTTTTATTTATTATCTCTGTCTTTGTGTATATATCAACGGGTAGTGAAATGGCTCTTGGAACATTTGGACTCATTAATTCGGGAATATCCTTTATTGCTTATTACTTTGCTTCACGGATGATTAAAAAAAGCTTTCGAAAAAAAGCCATCCTTATTGGCGGAATCATACTTTATGCTGCTGTCCTGTTGGTTGTATGGGATGTCAATTATGTTAAATTGTTAATTTATGCAGGGATGATTGCAATAGGCTATCCACTTTTACTCGTCCCATATATGTCAACTACATATGATGTTATTGGAAGCGGATGGAAAGCGGCAGAAATGAGAATTGAGTATATAGTGGTCCGTGAAATATTTTTAAATATCGGGCGCATCGTATCCATCCTTGCCTTCCTCGCTGCGGTAACTTGGTTTAATGAGGCGCAAAGTATTCCAATCTTACTATTGTTTTTAGGTGCTGGTCATTCCTTAATTTATTTTTTTATAAAACGGGTACAAATACCAGAAGTGAAAATGCGATGAGTTTGCTAGTTACTCATCGCATTTTTAAAATTGGTAAGGGTTATTCATAGATAAATGGGACATTATCTTATAAAATAAAGAAAGTTATTTTATGTTTTGAAAAAAGGAAGTGTATTTTGAACTTGAAAAATAAAAAGAAAAAGAAGAAGACACATGTTACGTTTCGTTTGAACATGGTATTCTTTGTTGTATTTGTGCTTTTTTCCATTCTGATTCTTCGCCTTGGCGAATTACAAATTGTCTTTGGTGATGATTTTAAACGTGAAATTGAACGAACGGAGGATATTACCGTTAATAATCCCGTGCCAAGGGGAAAAATGTTTGATCGAAATGGAAAAATCATTGTGGATAATACCCCGTTAAATGCAATTACTTACACTAAAAACCAAAATACCAATCAAAAGGAAATGCTCGAAACAGCAGAACATTTAGCAAAATTTATATACAAAGATACATCAAAAGTTCCTGTTCGAGATAAAAAGGATTTTTGGATCATTAAACACCCTAAAGAAGCAAAAGCAAAAATTACTAAAAAAGAATGGGATCTTTATGAGCAAAAAAAATTAGATGATGCGCAAATTTATAAACTGCAGGTTGACCGAGTTACAGATGAAGAAGTAGCAAGTATTCAAGGAGAAGAACTTGAAACGCTTGCTATCTATAGGGAATTTAATAGCGGCTATGCATTAACACCACAAATAGTCAAAAACAAAGATGTAACTTCGGAAGAATTTGCAGTGGTCAGTGAAAATTTAGAGAATCTCCCAGGAGTTGATACCACTACGGACTGGGAACGAATGTATGTATTTGGAGATACCTTAAAATCAATTTTAGGTGATGTAACTACATCTGAGGCAGGTATACCTAAGGAACAACTCGATGAATATCTCGCACGTGGCTACAGCCGAAATGACCGCGTAGGAAAAAGTTATCTCGAGCTTCAGTACGAAGATGTCCTCCATGGTCAAAAGGCAAAAGTAAAGAATGTAACGGATAAGTCAGGAAAAATCCTATCTACTGAAGTCGTTTCGGAGGGAAAGCGTGGAAAAGACCTTGTCTTAACAATCGACATGGACCTGCAGCAGCAAGTAGAAAAAATTATTGAAGAGGAATTGTGGAGTGCCAAGCAAAAACCAGGTACGGGCCTCTTGGATCGTGCTTTTGTGGTATTAATGGACCCACATACTGGTGAAGTGTTATCACTTGCTGGAAAGCAAATTGGTAAGGATAAGGACGGCAAAACGGTAATGAAGGATTTTGCTGGTGGAAATATTACCACCTCCTATAACGTTGGTTCAGCTGTCAAAGGAGCGACCATTTTAACTGGTTATAAAACCGGCGCTATTAGTCCAGGGGAATACTTAGTTGATGAGCCATTACTAATCAAAGGAACAAAACCTAAAAAATCCTGGAAGACATTTGGAAACATTAATGATCTTAGAGCATTACAAGTATCATCCAACGTTTATATGTGGAAAACTGTTATTGCTATGGGAAATGGCAAATATGTTCCAAACGGACCGCTCGTATTAGACACTGAAAAGACATTTAATACCATGCGGCAATCATTTAGTCAATTTGGTCTGGGTACCCGGACAGGGATTGACCTGCCAAATGAAATGAGTGGCTTTCCAGGATCAGAGAATAAGCCCGGGTTACTTCTTGACCTTGCGATTGGCCAGTATGATACGTATACACCAATCCAACTCGCACAGTATGTGTCTACGATTGCGAACGGTGGTAATCGTGTACAGCCGCATATTGTTAAGGAAATTCGCGAACCGATCATGGAAAATAATGAATTAGGTCCAATAGTCGAAGAAATCCAACCGAAAGTGCTAAATCATTTAGATATGAAAGATGAATGGATTAAGCGTGTTCAAGAGGGCTTCCGAATGGTTATGCAGGTTGGTGACGGTACTGGGGTTAGTACATTTAAAGGTGCTTCATATAGCCCAGCTGGTAAAACAGGAACAGCACAAGCGTTTTATGACGGTCCAGTTAAATCGCAAAAGAACGCAGATGTCATGAACCTAAGTCTTGTCAGCTTTGCTCCATATGAAAATCCGGAAGTGGCAATGGCCGTACTTGTACCATGGGCATATCAAGGAAATACGGGACCAAGTATTAATATGACAATCGGCAAGAGAGTATTGGATGCCTATTTTGACTTGAAGAAGTCACGTCCGGTAAACGATGGAACTGCAACAAGCACCCAACAAGCAGATAATATTGACACAACTCAAAACAGCCAGCAATCTGGGCAATAAAATTTTGAAAAACCCGTCTCGTTTGAGGCGGGTTTTTTTACATACAGTACATTCTTTATGAGCAACATAATACTGGGAATTTGTAAACTGATGTTAGAAAATCTAGTCAATCGAAGGTTTTTGTTGATTTTACAAAAGAACAAAATAAATTTACAAAACCTTTACAATTCATTAAAACGCAGTTTACAGTCATGCCTTATTCTTAAACATGTAAGGCAGACAAACATCATCACCAACAAAAACCTTAGGGGGAATATAGGAAATGAAGAGTTTGAAAAAATTAAGCCTACTTACATTATTCGCAGCGTTAATGGTATTCGCAGCTGCTTGTGGAGGCGGAGCTTCTACAGATAAGACAGAAGGAACAGACAAAACACCAAAAACTGAAGAAAAGAAAGAACTTTCCGGTTCATTAAGCGTTTCTGGTTCATCCGCAATGCAGCCATTAGTCGCAGCTGCAGCTGAAGAATTTATGAATGAAAATCCAAATGTTGATATACAAGTAAATGCTGGCGGATCTGGTACAGGCTTATCACAAGTTGCTGAAGGATCTGTTCAAATTGGTAACTCAGATGTATTTGCTGAAGAAAAAGAAGGTATCCCAGCTGATCAGTTAGTTGACCATAAAGTAGCTGTTGTAGGTATGACTGCCGCTGTTAACCCTAAAGTTGGTATTAAAGATATTAAAAAAGAAGATTTAATTAAAGTATTCACTGGAAAAATTACTAACTGGAAAGAACTTGGCGGAAAAGACCAAAAGATCGTTCTTGTAAACCGTCCTGATTCTTCTGGAACACGAGCTATTTTCAATAAATTCGCTCTAGATGGTGCAACACCAGCCGAAGGAATTACTGAAGATTCCTCTAACACAGTTAAGAAAATTATTAACGAAACAGAAGGTGCAATTGGTTACCTTGCCTTCTCATACTTCACTGATGATTCTGTAACACCACTTTCAATTGATGGTATCGAACCAACTGCAGAAAATGTACAATCCGGTAAATTCCCTGTTTGGGCATACCAACATTCTTATACTAAAGGTGAAGCTGATGGTTTAGCAAAAGCTTTCCTAGACTATTTAATGTCAGATGATATCCAAAATACTTTATTAAAAGAACAAGGATATCTTCCTGTTACAAAAATGAAAGTAGAACGTGATGCAAAAGGAAATCAAAAGAATTTATAAAATGTTTTAAATGAATAAACCGGGGTAAATGCGTTAGGCATTTACCCCATTATGACGTATTTTTAGGAGTGTTTGGTGAATTATGGAAAAGATAATTCCGGCTAAGGAAAGATTGTTAAAATCCGAAAAAAAATGGATGGACGGGGAATTACGTGGAAAGATTCTCGTGACGATATGTGCCGTGATCATGATATCCGCAACCATATCCATTACCATATTTCTAGGCACTAAGGGTTTACAATCATTTATTAAAAATGGTGTCAGTCTTATTGAGTTCTTAACCAGTACACAATGGAATCCTACAAATAAGGCCAATCCGGAATATGGTGCTTTCCCGTTTATTTTCGGCTCATTTGCTGTAACATTTCTTTCAGCAATTGTAGCAGCTCCATTAGGTATTGGCGGCGCGATATTCATGACAGAGATTGCGCCTTCCTGGGGAAGAAAAATATTACAACCAGTCATTGAGCTATTAGTTGGAATTCCTTCTGTTGTTTATGGATTCATCGGGCTTACAGTATTAGTGCCATTTATAAGGGAACATGTTGGTGGACTTGGTTTTAGTTTACTTTCAGGTGTCATTGTCCTATCTATTATGATATTACCAACTATCACCACTATAGCAACTGATGCGATGAGCTCTTTACCAAAGAATTTAAGGGAAGGCTCTTACGCTCTTGGTGCAACACGCTGGCAAACCATTCGAAAGGTGCTTATCCCTGCAGCACTTCCTTCATTACTTACGGCGGTCGTTCTCGGTATGGCACGTGCATTTGGAGAGGCTTTAGCCGTACAGATGGTAATCGGAAACGTGAGGGATTTACCTTCAAATCTTTTAGATGCGTCAGCAACTTTAACGACAATTATCACGTTAAACATGGGTCATACAACATATGGAAGTGTAGAAAATAATACACTCTGGTCCATGGGCTTTATTTTATTAGTGATGTCTTTTGTGTTTATTCTCCTGATTCGTTATCTCTCATCAAGGAGGAAGATGTAATGAAAAGCAAAACAGCTGACAGAATAGCCACTGGTGTGTTTATTGCCATTGCTATAATAATCATTTCTATTCTTGTTGGGTTATTCTCGTTTATCTTAGTGAATGGACTTAAACATGTATCTTTTGATTTTTTAACCACTCCTTCTAGCAACGTAAGAGCTGGCGGGGGGATTCGTGATCAACTATTTAATTCTTTCTATGTTCTTTTTATTACAATGTTGATTGCTATTCCCCTTGGTTTAGGCGGTGCCATTTATATGGCCGAATATGCTAAGCCAGGTAAGGTTACCGATATTATTCGTTCCTGTATTGAGGTTCTTGCCTCTCTACCATCGATTGTTATTGGTATGTTCGGATTATTGATGTTCGTTAACATAACAGGGTGGGGGTACTCCATTCTGGGTGGTGCCTTAGCGCTAACTATTATAAACCTTCCTTCCATTGTACGGGTGGGTGAAGACGCAATTCGTTCAGTGCCTCGTGATTTAAAGGAGGCAAGTCTTGCCTTAGGGATTACCAAGTGGCATACAATTAAAACCGTTATCTTACCAACTGCATTCCCATCGATCTTAACAGGTGTAATCCTGGCTGCGGGAAGGGTATTCGGTGAAGCCGCTGCACTATTATTTACAGCAGGTCTTTCAACACCGAGACTCGATTATACAAATTGGAACCCATTTTCTGATCAATCACCATTGAATATTTTTCGTCCTGCTGAAACCCTTGCAGTACACATTTGGTCAGTTAATACACAAGGGCTAGTTCCTGATGTTGAGGAAATATCAAGTGGTTCGGCAGCCGTGTTAGTAATATCGGTTTTACTATTTAACTTATTAGCTAGATGGATTGGCAGCATGATTCATAAAAAAATTACTGCAACTAAATAAAGGGCAGGTGAGAACGGATGGTTACAACATATTTGGAAAAGGAAACTATAGAGCAAACTATACAATCAACCGTCCAGTTGCAAATGGAAAATATATTAAAAGTAAATAATTTAGAAATATTCTATGGGGAAAAACGAGCAGTTAATGGGATTTCTATGGATATAGGAAAGAATTCAGTAACAGCTCTGATTGGACCTTCAGGTTGTGGAAAGTCTACGTTTTTAAGAAGTATTAACCGGATGAATGACCTGATTCCCGGTGCAAGGGCCCAAGGAGAAATTATTTATGAGGACCTTAATATCTTGTCTGAACAAATAAATGTGGTGGCATTACGAAAAGAAATTGGCATGGTATTTCAAAAGCCAAATCCTTTTCCAAAATCAATATATGAAAATATTACCCATGCACTAAAATTTGCAGGTATAAAAAATAAAAGTAAACTTGATCAAATGGTGGAAGAGAGCCTGCAAAAAGCAGCATTGTGGGATGAAGTAAAAGACAGGCTTCATAAATCTGCACTCTCACTTTCAGGAGGACAGCAACAGCGTCTTTGCATTGCTAGAACGATTGCGATGAAACCGACTGTGATGCTCCTTGATGAACCATCTTCAGCATTGGACCCTATTTCCAATGCAAAGGTTGAAGAGCTGATTGTTGAATTGAAAAACGATTATTCAATCATAATTGTAACTCATAATATGCAACAGGCTTCCCGTATATCTGATAAAACAGCCTTCTTTTTAAGCGGTGATTTAATTGAATACGATGCGACTGAAAAAATCTTCACCAATCCTTCCGTCAAGAAAACGGAAGAATATATCTCTGGAAGGTTTGGATAAGGGGGAAATAGTATGACAACTTCAATATTGACCAGACAAGTATTTGATATAAATAAGTTAAATTTATGGTATGGGGATCATCATGCATTAAAGGACGTCAACTTTCCAATTAACAATAAAGAGGTTACGGCGATTATTGGACCGTCCGGGTGCGGCAAATCCACTTTTATTAAAACGCTAAATTTGATGATCAATATGGTTCCAAATGTTAAAATGACTGGAGAAATTAATTTCAACGGGAAAAATATATTAGACGAGAAAATCGATCTTGTCGAACTTCGCAAACATGTTGGCATGGTTTTTCAGAAGGGAAATCCTTTTCCACAATCTATTTATGATAATGTCGCTTATGGCCCTAGGGTTCATGGAATCAAAAAAAAGAAGCACCTTGATGAGGTTGTGATCAAATCATTAATGGATGTGGCTTTATGGGAGGAAGTAAAGGATCGTTTGACTGCACCTGCACTTGGATTATCAGGAGGACAACAGCAAAGGTTATGTATCGCTAGAGCATTAGCGACAAAACCGGATGTTTTATTAATGGATGAACCAACTTCTGCGTTGGACCCTATTTCTACCTTAAAAATAGAAGAATTGATTTTAGAATTAAAAGATAAATATACAATTGTTATTGTAACCCATAACATGCAGCAAGCATCACGCGTGTCAGATAAGACTGCCTTCTTTTTAATGGGTGAATTAATTGAACTAGATTCAACTTCTACTATATTTTCAAATCCAAAAGACTCACGTACTGAAGGTTATATTACTGGAAGATTCGGATGAAGAGGTGGCATAAATGAGTACAAGAGCAAATTTTGATAATAATTTAAAAGAGTTAAAAGAAATGCTTTTAAAAATGGCCCATAAATCGGAACTAGCAATTAAAGAAGCGATGTTGGCTCTGTTAAATCAAGACATGGACAAGGCAAAGAAGGTAATTAATGGAGATAATGAAATCGATGATTTGGATTATGAAATTAACAATAAGGCATTATTATTAATTGCAAGGGAATCACCTGTAGCAACCGATCTAAGAAAAATTAGTGTAGCATTAAAAGTTTCATCCGAAGTGGAGCGGTTGGCAGATATCGCAGTAAATATTGCAAAATCTGCATTGCATATCGGTAATGAAGAGCATTTTAAAGAAATCATTGATATACCTAAAATGATGGAGAAGGCCTTAGAAATGGTCTCTGAATCTATAACTGCCTATTATTCTGAAGATATTGAGATAGCTAAGAAATGCGCGGAAAAAGATGATGAAGTGGACAAAATGTTTGGGGACTTGGTACACGAGCTATTGAGCTGTATCCCACATAATCCGAATGCAACAAACCAGATTATCCAGTTAGCATTTGTTTGTAGGTATATTGAAAGGATCGCGGATCATTCAACGAATATTGCTGAGAATGTTATTTATCTGGTAACTGGAAAACGCATGAATTTAAATGCTTAAAGAGTTGAAAATAGTTTGTAAAAGATGAGGCTAATCATTAGCTTCATCTTTTTTTATTTCATGCGAAATAGTGTCGAAAAAGTTGGATACGCCAAAATGAGGCTTGTTGACTTTTGTAGAAAGATGCCTTTGTCCTAAAACCTTAAAAAATTTCCAGTCCTTGAACATGTATGCTGTAGGGACTAGCAAGATACGACAAATTGTGTATATTGTATGCATCCAATTCTGATGATACGATAAAATTATTAATTATTTTCGAATTATTTGAATTTATTGCACATATGTTGATCGTTTACAGAATGGAGGAAAGAAATGATAAATGAAATTATTAAATTAAGAGGGGATGGATTATCATTTAGCAAGATTGCCTCAGAACTCAATACAACTGTTGGTAAAGTTCAATATCGTTGGAATAAATGGATGGATCTTACTGAAAGTGAACTAATGATAAAGAGTAATAACCAAACTTCCAAGGATTTAAATTCCTCGGAAAACGTTACTTTATCAGATGTAATGCCATTAAAGGGTGAGTTGAAGGCAAAGCTTGTTACCCCTCGAAAGATGATCCTTTTCTGGGATGTTTCCGAATTACCTAAGAAGATTATTGAGCTCTTTTTTAATCGAAAGTTTGAAGAGCTTGTACATGTTGTAAGAATATATGATGTAACAGATATATTCTTTAATGGGAAAAATGCTCATCACTTTCATGGAATATCTGTTCCTTACGACAGTGGACATTGGTTTATTAAAGGATTGGCGGAAAATCGCTGCTATGTTGCTGAATTAGGCGTTTACTTTTCAGACACAGAATTTTTTCCACTTTATCGCTCTAATTGCATCCGTACACCGTCACCAGAAATTCCAAACGGTAATGTATACAAGAAGGATTTGTTACAATTCCAGCGATACGAAGACCAGCCCCCAAAATGGATGAAACACGTAAGTACTTACAGCTATTACCTGAAATCAAACAGCTTGGAGGAGAACAATGAATAATATTTTTTCCGAGGAAGATGACTCAGATTGTAATAAGCTAATAAATTGGCCATTAAACATATTAATTCTTTGCTGGGAATTTCCACCTAATATTGTTGGCGGTCTCTCAAGACATGTATTCGGATTATCCACTCATTTGGCAGCGATGGGTCATGAGGTCCATGTGTTAACGGCGGAAAATAACGGGCTTCTATCATTTGAAAAAATGAATGGAGTGAATGTACATCGTGTAAAACCACTAAATGACCTGGATGATCATTTCCTTTCGTGGATTGCCGGCCTAAATTTAGCAATGGCATTCAAGGCAGAACAACTAACTGAAGAGATTAAATTTGATTTTCTCCATGCACACGATTGGCTGGTTGGTGCAGTTTCTATTGCATTAAAGGAGTCGCTCAGTGTCCCATTATTAACGACTATTCATGCCACAGAGCATGGAAGGAATAATGGTATTCATACTGACATGCAGCAGTTTATCCATGATAAGGAACAACAGTTAATCCTAGAGTCTGATCAGATTATTGTTTGTAGTGAGTACATGAGGGAGAGTCTTATATCCATTTTTAATGCCCAAGATGAAAAGATTACCGTCATTCCAAATGGTATTGAACCTTTGAAAGTAGAACGAAATATTGAAGATATTTTTCCTAACCTGTTACAAAGAAAATACATTTTTTCTATTGGTAGAATTGTAAAGGAGAAGGGTTTTGAAACAATTCTAGAGGCAGCAGCATTTGCCAAAGAGAAGGAACTAGATTGTTTTTTTGTTGTTGCAGGGAAAGGTCCGATGCTCGAAACCTATCAGGAACAAATTACTGCGAGAAAGCTAGACAAATACGTTGCTTTTGTTGGTTATATTACCGATGAACAAAGAAATGCGCTTATCCAAGGAAGTGAGATGGCAGTCATACCAAGCCTATATGAACCATTTGGCATTGTTGCACTTGAAACAATGATCCTTGGGAAACCCACGATTGTCTCCAATACGGGTGGTATGAAAGGGATTGTGAAACACTTCCAGACAGGGTTGCTGATGGTACCTGGAGATGCCAAAAGTCTGTTGGAACAAATTGATTTCCTAATGAATAATCCAGAGAAAGCAGAAGGAATTGGTAGAAAGGGAAGGGAATTTGTTAAAAGCTTGTATGGATGGAAACGGATTGCTTCAGAAACAAACAGAGTAATGGCAGATACAGTATTAAACAAACGAGTAAATGAGAATGAGCAAAAGGTAACAACAAATAATATGTAAAAAGGTGTAGAAGATGATGAACCTAACTGATCTACAAATAAATCAACAGACCCCTAAACCAATATTACCGTTAGATATACTCCAATTTGTTCCTGGCATCTGGGTAAATGGCCAGTATTTTTGGCTGCAAAACTGTACGGAAAAGGTCATTTACGACGAAGAATTAATTATAAAAGTGAAGCAAGAACAACTTTACTCTAACATTCGTTTTTCAAGCGTTTATGTAAGTAATCACGGCAATCAGACGAAAGAGATAAAAGTTTTAGTTATGCACTATTTTTTATATGTGGGACAAGACCATCTTGTATTTGTTTCTCCAATAGATCGTCACATCTTTCATCACGCAAATCAAAAGGTTTTTCTCGTTAACGCACAATACAATAAAACAGACAAGATAGAATACACAGCCATTCCACAATGGAATGCCTACACCGATCAAATTTGGGGTTCAATTCAAAAGGGAAACTTAAAGTATCAGCCAATGGCAAAAGGGCCTGCTGCTAGTATTTTTGCCGTAAAGATGTCCATTTCACCCCACGAAACAAGTAAAATGAACACTTGGACTATTACTGGTTCAAGCAAAAACGAATTGATTTCAATAGAAAAAGCTCTAATAAAAAGTTTGGGAAGCACTTAACATTAATTACTGCCCAGTTCCAGCGTCTAGCGTACTTTGCCCTTTTCTCTACGATAACTCATAGTATTCCAGTCCATACGCCGCTTTACGGGTGCGTACGCTTTTCTTTAAAAACACTAGCATTTCCTTTTGAAAAATGATATTATAGAAAAGTCGTATGCACGAACTAGCTTAATCGTTTGGAGGGAAATTGACATGCGTGTAAATATTACGTTAGCTTGCACTGAGTGTGGAGATCGTAACTATATTTCAACAAAAAATAAACGTAACAACCCAGATCGTCTTGAGCTTAAGAAATATTGCCCAAGAGACAAGAAATCAACAACACATCGTGAAACAAAATAAGCAGTGGGGCTTCCTGCTGCTTTTTTTGTTGGCCGATAGGAAAGTATAAACTTTCCTATCAGGCATAAGGGCAACTACGCCTCTGTCTTCGCCTAACGGCTCGTCAATCGGCGAGTTTTCTTTATTTAAAAGTTAGGAGGTTCCATTTATGAATGATAAAAATTTGGTCCGTAATCAGGTAAAGGATTCTCTCTCACAGCTTTCTAAACCCCTCTACGAAGATTTTTCCTTCAAAATTGCAGGAAGGCTTTTTGAAGATGAAGACTTTAAAAAAGCAAAAGTAATCGGGATTACAATTTCGAAACAGCCAGAAGTTGATACATATCAAATTATCCGTAAAGCATGGGAACTGGGAAAACAAGTTGTGGTACCAAAATGTCATCCGAAAGAAAAAAGATTGACCTTTAGAACATTAATGGAATTTTCTCAGCTTGAATCTGTTTACTATGGATTACTCGAGCCAATTGAAGCATTAACCACCGAAGTTTCGGCGGATAAGATTGATCTCTTAATTGTTCCGGGTTTAGCTTTTACAATGGAAGGACATCGCCTCGGTTTTGGTGGTGGATATTATGACCGATACTTACCAAATTACTTCGGTAAAACCCTATCACTCGCCTTTAAAGAACAAATCATCCCGCAATTTCCTGTGGAAGAGCACGATATTCCGGTTCTTAAAATTATTACAAACGATACGACCATTAACATAAAATGATAAACGAATTATTAATTTTTATTGGGATCTTCGTAACTGGAATTAGTGGTTACCTCCTTAAATCCTTGACTAAATCTGGTGCAACAGCAGCAATTTTGGTTGGTCTGGCTGTTTATGCTGGTTTTGGTGTAAGAGGGCTTCTATTACTAGGTGTCTTCTTTGCCACTTCCAGTCTTTGGTCAAAATATAAAAGTTCTGCTAAAGTGAGCATCGAAGAAAAATTGGCTAAAGGCTCTACAAGAGATTGGCGCCAAGTGATGGCCAACGGGGGAGGAGCTGGACTTTTTAGCATCATTCATTATCTTCAACATGATCTTATTTGGCTAATTGGGTTTATCGTTTGTCTCTCAAGTGCTAATTCAGATACATGGGCATCAGAAATCGGCAGCTTAAGCCGAAAGAATCCGATTTACATCCGTACATTGAAGCGAATTGAAAGAGGGACATCAGGTGCGATCAGTTTATTAGGAAGTGCTGCTGCACTTGCAGGATCATTTCTTATTTCAATAATCAGTTATTGGATATTTGATATAGATATCTTTTTAACGTTACTTGTTTTTCTATTTGGTTTTATTGGTAATATCATCGATACCGTAATCGGTGCTTTTTACCAACAAGTGTATGTTTGTGAGAATTGTGGCCTGGAGACTGAGAAAAAGAATCATTGTCATTTGCCAACAACAAGAATAAAAGGACTTCCTCTAGTGGATAATGATTTGGTGAATTTTCTTTCCGGCTTCTTTGCCGCAATGGTAGCAATTGTGATCGTTCTAGTTACAAATTAATCTAACTTTAATTGTTATAATATTGATATATTAGGTTTTATTTAATTGTTGAAGCAATAAAGGATTGTAAATAGGAATTAAAAAACGATTAATTACACCTAAAAAACATATTACTGGAGGAATAGACTTGTTAAAACGTGTTAATAGAGTTGCACTTATTGGAACAGGATTTGTTGGTTCAAGCTATGCGTTTGCCCTTTTAAATCAAGGCATTACCGAAGAGCTAGTGTTAATTGACTTAAATAAAGAAAAGGCAGAAGGAGACGCGATGGATTTAAATCATGGACTTCCATTCGCTCCATCACGTACAAAAATCTGGTATGGAGATTATAAGGATTGCGGTGAGGCAGATTTAGTTGTAATCACAGCGGGCGCAAACCAAAAGCCTGGTGAGACACGGCTTGATTTAGTTGAAAAAAATACGAGGATTTTTAAAGGTATTGTCGAAGAAATTATGGCAAGTGGATTTGATGGAATTATCCTAGTTGCCACCAACCCAGTAGACATTTTAACTTATGCAGTTTGGAAGTTTTCCGGCCTCCCAAAAGAACGGGTAATTGGCTCCGGAACGATTTTAGATACCGCACGGTTCCGCTTTTTACTAGGAGATTATTTTGATGTTGATACTCGGAATGTTCATGCTTATATAATAGGTGAACATGGTGACACAGAGCTTCCTGTTTGGAGCCATGCCGATATCGCAGGTACATCCATTTCTGAGTGGACAAAAAATAAAGATGGATTTAATCAAGAAGATCTTAATCAGATTTTTTTAAATGTCCGTGATGCTGCCTACCAGATAATTGAGCGGAAAGGTGCCACTTATTATGGAATTGCCATGGGCCTAGTTCGACTTACAAAGGCAATTTTACGAAATGAAAACTCTGTTCTTACTGTTTCTGCATATCTTGAAGGCGAATATGGACAAAACGATATTTACATTGGTGTACCAGCAGTTGTAAACCGAAAAGGAGTCAGAGAAGTAGTTGAACTTGATTTAAATGAAGAGGAAATGGCAAAATTCACGAATTCTGTACAAGTATTAAAGAAGACAATGGAGCCTGTGTTTAAAAATATCTAATTAGAATGAAATCCGCTCTTTTTTTTCAATTACTTTGGATAAAATAGCTGCCGCCATCACAGAATAATAGCAGGAGGGATGTATGATGTCTCGAATGTTAACATCGATTTTTATGATTGGATCCATAGGTTATTTAGCATTCCGATACCGATATCGTATTATCAATGTGCTGCTTGGCACCAGCTGGATGCGCCGGCTTGCTGTTGGATCCATTATGAGAGTTCCTGGCGTGAAAAATAAAATAATGCAATCTGTATTAGGAAGACCATCTGAATGGTGAAAACCACAGATGGTTTTTTACTTTTTGGCCGATAGGGTAGTATACCCTCCTCAGGTATAAGTGCACTAAGGAAAGCTTCATGAGCATAACTTCGTAGTCGAAAAGCTGTGTTTATTGACGGACTACACCTCATGAACCGTACTTAAGGGCCCGTTAATCGATGAGTTTTCTTTGTCGAAATTATTAAATATCTTCATTTCAGGTAGTTTCAGCAATGTAAACCACTCACTTCGTTTATAATGAAAGTAATGCGGTAAAAATGAGTACATAATAATAATCAAATTGTCATTATGGATGACTTCGGAATGGCACTTTATGATAGAAAGCGGGGGAGATATGAATAAAAGAGAGAGTTACATCTTTTGGAGACTTGCCTATTCTTTCATCTCTGATCATGGTTATCGAATTATTCAATTGTTTGATAATCAAAAAGAATTATGGCTTGAAAAGTTAGAAAATAAGAAGACTCCCATTATTCGCATGCTTCTCCATGATTTAGATTGGAGCAATGCCATGCAAAGAGATATTGAGTTTACGGCTTCCAACGGGGAAAGAGTCCGCAAACAACTTGGCCGACCTGAGGTAAACGTGATGAATATTTACATCAGTCAATTTCATCCTGTTGATGAATATGAAAATCGATTATCAAAACCATTTGTTTATCCGGAAGGAAATAAAACGTCAGTTAGCTCAATTTTGTTAGCAAAAGGGGAATATGATAATGGTTTTGGGAGAATTTCCGAAAGATTGGGGGAAGAGATTTACTTTTCCTTTGAAGAAGAATATCCTGAACAGGATGTTGAGTCCTTAAAGAAAGCAGCATTAGATTATGCTATTAAAAAAGAAAATACGGAAAGGGCCATTTTTTCTAATGGAAAACCCTTCTTTACCTATTTATTTATCATTATTCAGTTAGCTGTTTTTTTCTGGCTTGAACTACATGGCGGCAGCACCAATACTTCTACACTTATAAAATATGGGGCAATGGTAAGCCCATTAATTTACGAGGGTGATTGGTGGCGATTTATCACACCCATTTTCTTGCATATTGGATTTGTGCATTTGGCAATGAATTCCCTTGCATTGTATTTTCTTGGCACGACGGTTGAAAGAATATTTGGTAATGTTCGTTTTCTATTTATTTATATGTTTGCGGGTGTTTCGGGTTGTATTGCCAGCTTTATCTTTGGTTCTACCATCTCAGCTGGGGCAAGTGGTGCAATTTACGGCTGTTTCGGTGCGTTATTGTATTTTGGTGTAATCTTTCCAAAATTATTTTCCCGGACAATGGGTATAAATTTGATCGTTGTTCTTGGAATAAACCTTGTCTTTAGTTTCACAGCATCAGGAATCGATGTTTACGCTCATCTAGGCGGGTTAGCTGGTGGATTTCTGGCAGCAGGTGTTGTCCATTTTCCTAAAAAGAAAAAACTGTTATGGCAAATGCTGTTTTTTATTGTCTCAGCTGTGATTGTATGGGGAGCAATAACTTATGGATTTAGCTCATCAGCTGAATCGAATGATGAAAATGCTAACTTACTGATGGCGCAAGAATATATTAATCAAGGTAATTATGATCATGCCTACAAGGTTTTAAAAGAATCCGAAGAGAGGGTAGACAACCTATCCGAAAAAACATACTTCCTTTTATCATTTGTGGAAATCAAGAAGGAAATGCTAAACGATGCTAAGGAACATTTACAAAAAGCAATCAAGCTTAATCCTAAATTTGTTGAAGCCTATTTTAATCTTGCACTGATCAACTTGGAACAAAATGATGTAGAAAGTGCTAAAGTAAATTTACAAAATGCAATCAAGCTTGATCCTAAATTAGATGAAGCCTATTTTAATCTTGCACTGATCAACTTGAAGCAAAATGATGTAGAAAGTGCTAAAGTAAATGCAGAGAAGGCGGATAAACTAGAACCAAAGCAACAGCAATATTCTGATTTGGTACGTGAAATTAATCAACATCTTCAATCTTCCGGCGGAGTAGGAGGGAATGAATAGCAGAAATGAAAACGATTTATGAGATTCAGCAATTTTTAAAGCAGTTTGGAACGTTTATTTATGTTGGTGATCGTGTTGGAGACCTTGAACTGATGGAGTCAGAATTAAAAGAGTTATATCAGGCGCAGTTGATTGAAACGAGGGAATTTCAAACTGCACTTTTAATTTTAAGACATGAAATACAAATACAAAAAGAAAAAAGTAAACAAAGATAGGTGAGAATTTGTGGCAGAACAATGGATAACCGGTGTCGATCTTGGTGGCACAACTACTAAAATAGCTTTTATTACGATGGGTGGAGAAATCGTTCATAAATGGGAAATTCCTACGGATAATTCCAATGAAGGACAGAATATTACCACAAATATTGCGTCTGCAATCGATGAAAAACTTGCCCAGCTTGGCGAAACCAAAGACAAACTCGTAGGAATTGGAATGGGTGCACCGGGGCCTGTAGACTATGAAACTGGAATTATTTTAAACGTGGTAAATTTAGGCTGGAAGGATAACTATCCGCTTAAAGAAAGTCTTGAAGCGGCATCTTCCCTCCCGGCTGCGATTGAAAATGATGCAAACTGTGCGGCATTGGGCGAGATGTGGAAGGGCGCCGGTAACGGTGCAAAGGATCTTGTTTGTGTCACATTAGGCACTGGTGTTGGCGGTGGTGTTATTGCTAATGGGAATATTGTCCAAGGTATAAATGGTGCAGCAGGTGAAATAGGGCATATTACAGCGATTCCGTCTGGTGGTTCTCCTTGTAATTGTGGAAAGACAGGGTGCCTTGAAACGGTTGCTTCAGCCACTGGAATTGTTCGTTTAGCGATGATAGAACTAAATAAAAATGATTCATCAGGTGAATTAAGAAAACTGTTTGTGGAAAATGGGAAAATCACCGCTAAAGATGTATTTGACTGTGCCAGAAGTGGGGATCAGTTGGCCAAGAAAGTCTTGGATGAAGTTTCCTTCCATTTAGGGTTCGTGTTAGCTAATATTGCCAACACGTTAAATCCTGAAAAAATTGTTTTGGGCGGCGGCGTTTCAAAAGCTGGAAATATTTTATTAGATGCAGTAAATAAAAACTTTGCAAAATTTGCTTTTTCAGCAGTAAGGAATTCCACCGATATAGCCTTGGCCACATTAGGAAATGATGCAGGTGTGCTTGGGGCTGCCTGGCTTATTAAAAATAAATTAAATCAATAGGTTTACTTGCAAAAGTCCGTTTTAAGATTCGGGCTTTTCTTTTTATCATTTTTTCTATGATCTCTCATATGATTCTTTATGATGGGAGGAGAAGGAAA
Source organism: Neobacillus drentensis (assembly GCF_036965245.1). Classification (GTDB taxonomy): domain Bacteria; phylum Bacillota; class Bacilli; order Bacillales; family Cytobacillaceae; genus Neobacillus; species Neobacillus drentensis_G. The sequence goes on along the minus strand of NZ_JBALPG010000022.1, from coordinate 1,356 downwards.
TGGAAGTTATTATACGTCCTGGGGATACATTGTCCTATTTCAGCAGTTTGTTTAGGCTGCCATTAAATCTCATTGTAGATTCCAACCCAAATATTAATCCAGATAAATTGAATGCAGCAGATAAAATTCAATTGCCAGGGTATGTTACAGTTCCATATACGATAAAAGAGGGAGATAACTTTTGGATAATAGCTGATGCCAAAAAACTAACTGTTGATACACTTCTATTACTTAATCAAAAAAAGGAAGAAGATCAGTTAAAAGTGGGTGAGACCATTTTTGTTCCTGAAAAAATGGTGACACCTTTTATTACTTCAAAATCTCCTTGTGATTATAAAAGTCTGGTTAAATTGATCAATAACTTCATAAGGGTATATCCTTTTATCGCCGTCAATACGATTGGCAGCAGTGTTCTAGGTAATCCAATTCAAGAAATCAAGATTGGAAAGGGAGCAAAAAAAATACATATGAATGCCTCATTCCATGCAAATGAATGGATTACAACTATAGTTTTGATGAGCCTGGTCAATAAGTACTTACTCTCTTTAACGAATGGAGCTTTAATGAAAGGTATTCAGGCCATTCAACTGTACAATGAAGTCGAGTTATCGATTGTACCGATGGTCAATCCTGACGGGGTAGATCTCGTTTTAAACGGTCCACGTTCCAATTTACGAGATCATGTCATGGAAATCAACGAGGGAAGCGATGATTTCATTCATTGGAAAGCCAATATTAATGGAATTGATTTGAATAACCAATTTCCGGCAAACTGGGACATTTGCAAGAAAAACAAACAGAAAAAGGCACCTGCACCGCGAGACTTCCCCGGGGCTGCACCGCTAACGGAACCTGAAGCAGTCGCCATGGTTGATTTAGCGAAAAATAATTTATTTGACTGCGTAATAGCCTTTCACACCCAAGGGGAGGAATTTTATTGGGGGTATGAAGGCTTTGAACCTTTAGAATCAGAGAATCTTGCAAAGGAATTTGAAAGAGTAAGCGGCTACCGTGCAATTCGCTATGTAAACAGCCATGCCGGATATAAAGATTGGTTTATTCAAGAATTTAAGCGTCCGGGGTTTACACTAGAGCTGGGCAAAGGAATCAATCCGCTTCCGCTTTCCCAATTTCCCAAAATTCTTAAATGTGCAGAAGGGATATTTTTAGCTGCCCTTAATCATTAAATATTCATTCGTGCCTGCTTGTAATATCCCAATATACTCATTACAATAAGGTATCATCAAAGTGTTTTTTTGTGGAAAAGGGCGGAGCGTCGCATTAATGAATCAGTTAATCCTGTATAATGTAAAAAATATATTTACCATTTTGGATTAGTGTGGCTATGTTCTGCTC
>NZ_JBALPG010000021.1:103071-140606 GCF_036965245.1 Neobacillus drentensis | reverse complement strand
AAAGAGCCAAATGGCTCTTTTTTCATTTAGTTATGAACTTTGTTCTTCATTTGGCTTCGTCAGTAATACAGCACGTGGTTTACTTCCCTCGTATGGGCCTACTACTCCCCGTGCTTCCATTTCATCTATTAGACGGGCAGCTCTTGTATAGCCGATTCGGAAGCGGCGCTGCAGCATGGAAACGGATGCTGTTTGCATTTCAATGATTAAATCTACTGCTTCATCATATAAATCATCATCGACAGCACCTGTTACTTCTGGAATATCATCCGGAATCATTTCCTCTTGATATTGCGCCTTTTGTTGTGAAATAACGAATTCAACCGTATCTTCAACCTCATGATCGGAAAGAAAAGCTCCCTGAACACGTACAGGTTTTGATGCTCCTACTGGCAGGAATAACATATCACCTCGACCAAGCAGCTTTTCCGCCCCTCCCATATCCAAGATTGTTCTTGAATCGGTTGCACTGGATACTGCAAAGGCAATTCGCGATGGAATATTTGCTTTTATGACACCTGTTATAACGTCCACAGACGGCCGTTGGGTAGCTATGATTAAATGAATACCCGCAGCACGAGCCATTTGAGCAAGCCGTGTAATCGAGTCTTCCACATCGGATGAAGCAACCATCATTAAATCAGCTAACTCATCTACAATGACGACAATATATGGTAATAGTGGCTGTTTGTCATTTTCTTCACTATTATGTTTTCTTACGTGTTCATTATACCCTTCTATATTACGTGTACCTGTGTAGGAAAACAATTCATACCGTCTTTCCATTTCACTTACTACTTTCTTTAATGCTTGTGAAGCTTTTTTGGCATCGGTGACCACAGGTGCAAGCAAATGGGGAATACCGTTATAAACATTGAGTTCGACCATCTTTGGATCAATCATCATTAATTTAACTTCATGAGGCTTTGCTCTCATTAATATACTTGTGATAATACCATTAATACAAACACTTTTTCCACTTCCGGTTGCTCCAGCTACAAGTAAATGCGGCATTTTGTTTAATTCTGCCAGTACAGCTTCACCGGTAATATCCCTGCCAAGTCCGATTAACAATTTAGCATCTGGTTTATCATTTTGGGTAGCTTCTAGTACCTCCCTTAGGGAAACCATGGCGACCTCTGAATTTGGAACTTCAATTCCAATTGCTGATTTTCCGGGGATGGGAGCTTCTATTCGTATATCTTTGGCTGCAAGTGCTAATGCTAGGTCATCACTTAAGCTGACAATTTTACTTACTTTTACACCGACATCTGGGTGTACCTCATATTTTGTTACAGCAGGTCCTAAATGAACTTGGGTGACACGAGCTTTTACTCCAAAGCTTTGAAATGTTCTTTCAAGTTTTGCTGCGTTTGCATGGATTAGCTCATATTCACCACTTTGATCTGTTTTCTTTGGAAGCTTTAATAGTCTGAGTGGCGGTAATTCGTAAGCCACATTTTCTACTTCAGTAAATGTTATTGGCGGAGTAGTATCTACCTCGTCTTCTTCCGGTTTACTTTTTCTTTCCTTCGATTGTTCTTTTTGATTTTTTTCCTTAGGTGCCTCTTCTACATAAGCCCTGTCTGCAAAACTTGAAATGATAGGTTCAGGAATGATCGTTTCTTGCTGATTAGGCTGCTGCTGATTGTTTATAACGGGCACACTTTCTCTTTGGCGATTTTCTTGTTCTTTTTGTCTCTGAGATTTTCTCTCATTTTTTCGCTCTTCTTGTTTTTGTTTCCATTCAAACATATCTGTTTTAAAGGCATCCCATTGATTTTTTATGAAATCAATAAGGGTAATCATGATTTTCCCAATGAAATCTCCAAAGGATTTTCCAGTAAGTAAAATAATGCCAATAATAATGAAAATAAAAGCGATAATTTTTGTACCAGTTTCTGCGAAAAGGTAGTGAAATAAAGCAAACAGGATTGCTCCGAGAATTCCTCCTCCAAGATCGGTAGTGCTTGTTTCCCCTTTAAGTTCCATCATAAATAATTCCCAAGTGTTTCCGATTACACTAGGATCTCTAAATTTCCCCTCGTTGGTTAACAAATGAAAAAGTGTAACATGACTTAATAGAAGGATAGCAGAAACAATAAAATAGCTTCCAACTAACTTAATATGGAAGAAAAAAGGAATACAACGTTTCCACATTAAATAAACGCTTAATATTACCAGCCCAATTAAACCAAGCATATACCATTCCCCCATCCAAAAACGGAAGAATAGAACAATTGCTTTTCCAACTGCCCCAAGCTTTGCTATCGAAATTACCGCTAGAGCCAAAATAGCTAAAGCGGATAATTCGTATTGAACGGTTCGTTTTAAATGGTTATCTCTTTTTTTTGGTTTTCTTCTCTTTTTTTTTGCCATCTAATCACCTTGTATAATTCAGTTTGGCATATTATCTATACCTATTTGTTGATATAAAATTGGGGAAAAAGGAAAGCAGCCTGTTTGGCTGCTCTATAATTGATAACATAATTATACCATAATCTACTATTGCAATGCGGACAATCCTTCAAGGGTACCAGAAGAAATTTTTGCACCAGGGTAAATCCGCTCATTCATAAAATGCTGTGGGTCACTGCTTAAGATTCGAATAACTTGAACATCTTGCTGATCAGCAATCTCTACTAATAGGGGAATCCCTTGATAGGTTATCATTTGTTGTTTACTAGCAGCTTCTGCTTCATATGGAAAAACAAGTTCATTTGGCATCATCGTATATAAAATCATTGAATCAGCCCCTCATTTTTTTCTTTATTCTGATCGATCATTTCATTTAACTTTTTCATCGCAGGACCTAGTCCGCCTACTTCGTCGATTAATCCATAGTTTACTGCATCAACACCAATTACATTCGTTCCGATATCTCTTGTTAAATTTCCCTTTGCAAACATTAATTCTTTAAATGTTTCTTCCGTAATTTTGGAATGCTTTGTAACGAAATTGACAACCCTTTCCTGCATTTTATCCAAATATTCGAAGGTAGCTGGAACTCCAATAACAAGCCCAGTCAAGCGAATAGGATGAATGGTCATCGTTGCAGTTTCAGCAATGAATGAATAGTCGCAAGACACAGCAATCGGTACACCAATTGAATGACCACCGCCCAAAACAATGGAGACAGTTGGTTTTGATATAGATGCGATCATTTCGGATATGGCAAGCCCTGCTTCGACATCCCCGCCAACCGTATTTAATATTATTAACACGCCTTCTATTTTTGGATTTTGTTCAATTGCAACAAGTTGTGGCAGTATGTGCTCGTATTTTGTCGTTTTATTTTGCGGCGGCAAAGCTAAATGCCCTTCAATCTGGCCAATTATGGTTAAACAATGAATTCTCGAATCTACTGATAGCTGAGGCACATTCGTTTGACCAAGCTGTTGAATTTTCTCTATTAATGCTGAAGAAGGCTTTTCCTCTTTTTGAGGTTCTTGCTCTTCTTGGTTATCGTTATTGTTTTGAAAATCGTTATCCATCCTAATACTCCCTTCAAGCATGATATAATTTAGTATTTACCTATGGTATAATTTCATGCTTGAAATTATAAAAGGCACTGGTTTTCCCCAGCACCTTTTTTTAACATTATATTTCCATAATAATTGGTAGTATCATTGGTCTTCTTTTTGTTTTTTCAAATAAGGATCGATTTAATTCATCTCTTATTTCCTGCTTTAGGCTTGACCACTCAAATGAACCTTTCGCTGTATTTCTATCCACTATTTCACGCACTAATTTCGTAGATTCTTCCATCAATTTTTCTGATTCCCGAACATAGACAAACCCTCTTGAAATAATTTCAGGGCCAGCAGCAATTTTCTTTTCTTGTTTCGTTAACGTGACAACCACTATAAGAATACCATCTTGTGATAAAAGCTTTCTATCCCGTAATACGATATTTCCAACATCACCTACACCAATACCATCAATAAGGACATTGCCAGATGGAACCTTCCCGGTAATCGATAATGTTCCTTCCTTACATTCCACTACATCACCACGGTCAGGAATGATTATTTGGTCATCGGCAAGTCCGCAGTCAATAGCCACTTTTCTATGCGCTTTCAGCATCCGATATTCGCCATGAACAGGTATCAAAAATTTTGGATTCATTAAATTAATCATAAATTTCAATTCTTCTTGACTGCCATGGCTTGAAACATGAATGGTCCGTTTTCCATAAATAACATTTGCTCCTGCTCGGAATAACATATCGACAGTTTTGGATAAAAACACTTCACTGCCCTTTAATGGTGAAGCAGCAATTAATACGGTATCTCCATGTTGGATGTTCAAAAGCTTATGTGACTGCTTTGCCATTTTCTGCAAAGCCTCAATTGGTTCACCCTGGCTGCCCGTCATTAATACAACTATTTCGCGGTCTTGATATTCTTTAATTTCACTAACCGGGATAATGACATCATCAGCTACTTCTAAATACCCTAAATCAAGGGCAATATGATAAATTCTTTCAAGACTTTTCCCTACGACTGCAACTTTGCGGCCGTTTTCTCTTGCAGCATCAAAAATATGCTGGATCCGGCTTATATCCGATGCAAAGCATGCGGCAATAATTCGTCCCGGTGCATTATAAAAAGCATTAGACATTTCACGTTCAACAATGGCTTCAGATGTTGTGTATCCTGGTTTTTCAGCCTCGGTACTGTCTGACAGTAAACATAAAACCCCACGTTCCCCAATCGCTGCCATTTTTCCAATTTCAGGTTTATAAAATTTAGTTGCTGCCTGGTCAAATTTAAAGTCACCGGTATAGACAATAATTCCTTCCGACGTATGGATACATACACCAACTGAATCCGGGATACTATGATTTGTTCTAAAAAAACTGACATTTACAGCATCCAGTTCAACGACAGTGTCCGAAGTTACTTCAATAAAGTTTGCTCTAGCGTTATAAACCTGCTCCTTTAGCTTTGCATTCGCAAGAGCAAGGGTCAATTTCGTTCCATAAACCGGTACATCAACTTGACGAAGCACATAGGAAAGTGCACCAATATGGTCTTCATGTCCATGTGTTAAAAAAATCGCTTTTACCCGTTCCTTATTGTCTTTCAAATATGTTAGATCAGGAATGACCATATCGATACCGAGCATTTCTTCCTCGGGGAACATTAAGCCGGCATCAATGATGAATATGTCCTTGTCCACCTCAACAAGATACATATTCTTTCCGATTTCTCCTATACCACCAAGTGCTATAAACTTGATGGAGGTATTTTTTTTCTTAATCAATTTCCGTTTCCTCCTACCTGATGTTTAGCCCGATCGAGATCAGTTATGATTATTATACTTGATAGCAGAAAACCTTTACAACCAATATTAGCTTTTTTCGCAAACACACATCAATTTGATGTAAAAAGAGCCAACCGATCTTCGTTTCGGTTAGCTCTTAGTCATCATTAGTTATTATTTAATAAAGAAATCAAGGTAGCACGTTCTTGTTCCGTTAAACCCACAAGTGGCAGCCTGACAGAACCAACATCCAGCCCCGATACCTGCAATGCCGTTTTTACTGGAGCTGGGCTTGGAGCTGCAAATAGCCCCTGCATAATTGGAAGCAATTGCTGATGGTATGTTGCAGCCCTGGCATTTTCTCCATCAAAAAACGCTTTAATCATCTCCTGCATTTCATTTCCAATCACATGAGAAGCAACTGAGACAACACCAGCTCCGCCGATGGAAAGCACCGGAATTGTTAAGCTATCATCCCCGCTATATAAAACAAAATCCTCATCCGTATTGGCAATGATTTGTGTCATAGCGTTTAAATCCCCACTTGCTTCCTTTACAGCTACAATATTAGGGATCTTAGACAGGCGAATAATCGTCTCTGGAAGAATATTAACCACTGACCTGCCCGGAATATTGTACACCATGACCGGAAGGGATGTTGCTTCAGCGACTGCTTTGAAATGCTGATACAAGCCTTCTTGATTTGGTTTATTATAATATGGTGCTACGACCAAAATTGCATCCACACCAAGCTGCTCAGCTTTTTTAGTCAATTCGATCGATGCATAAGTATTATTACTTCCAGTACCCGCAATAACTGGAACTCGTTTTTTTACAACTTTTACAACATGATCAAATAAGGCCAGCTTTTCTTCTTTCGATAATGTTGGTGATTCACCAGTAGTTCCTGCAATCACAAGGGAGTCTGTTCCATTTTCTAATAAGTAATTAACTAATTGAGTGGTCTTAGCAAAGTCTATATGTCCCTTTTTATCAAAGGGGGTTACCATTGCCGTGGAAACTCGCCCGAATTGAACCATTTTCCTACTCCTTTCAATACAAACAGATTGCCCAAAACACCGTTTTGTACCGCTTCAATTCCAATTTAATAAAACAGCTTTTATTCTTTTTAACACTTTACAATTCTGAAAGATTTAATTCCATTGATTCTTCATCTAATTGGAAAGCATCATGTAAGGCATTTACAGATTTAACCAGATCATCTTGCATTACTAATACCCAAATGGTTGTATGACTGTCTGCTGATTGTAAAATACGAATTCCATGATCTGATAAGGCTGTAACGATTTTGGAAGTAACCCCCGGCACACCAGCTATTCCTGCCCCAACGACTGAAACCTTAGCACAATAACGTTCGACTACTGGCTCATGACCTAATTCGTTTAAGACATGAATCGCCCGATCCGTCATTTCTTCTGTTACAGTATAAACTACGCCATTCAGCGAAATATTAATAAAGTCAACACTAATTTTTTCATTAGCCATCGCTTTAAAAACTTCTGCCTGCAAATTATATTGATCCTTTTTAGCAAAAACCTTTATTTGCGTGACATTTGATACGTGGGCAATCCCAGTAACAGTTCGCTCTTTAATGTCACTTCCACGCTTATCTTTATTTAAGGTTGTAACCAATGTTCCCAGATTGTCGGAATAAGTGGAACGGATACGAATCGGCACTTTTGCCTGCATGGCAATTTCCACTGCTCGCGGATGAATGACCTTTGCACCCTGATAGGCCATATTACACACCTCTGTATAGGTAACCACAGGGAGTGGCCGTGCATTTTCAGCAATGCGAGGGTCAGCTGTCATAATCCCTTCTACATCGGTAAAAATATCTATCCATTCAGCATTAAGAGCCGCTCCTAGTGCTGCAGCGGAGGTGTCACTTCCCCCCCGTCCAATTGTGGTAATATCCCCATTTTTCGCAGCACCTTGAAATCCAGCAACGACTACGACATCTCTATTCTCAAGTTCCTTAAGCAGCCTATCACATTTCATTTCGTTTATTTTTGCATTTGTATGGTCATTGTTGGTGCGGAAGCCTGCTTGTGCTCCTGTTAACGCTATGGCATTTATTCCGCTCTCTAATAACATATTCGAAAAAATAACACTAGAAATAACCTCTCCACAGGACAATAATAAATCATGTTCCCGTTTTGAGATTTTGCTTAGGTTGCCCCCAATTAATGATAATAGTGTGTCGGTTGCATAGGGGTCACCCTTTCTCCCCATTGCTGATACGACAACAACAACCTTGTAGCCTTCAGCTAATGCTTTTTCGATATGGCCTTGAGCATATTTTCTACTTTTCTCATCTTTGACAGAAGTCCCGCCAAATTTTTGGACAATAATTTTCATGGTGACACCAAAACCTGCCTTTTGGATGTAACTTTAATTAATATCAAAATTTATATGATTGAACATTGATAACAATCTAGCTCCGGCGCACAGCGACTAGTTTATTGATCTTTTCCTCAATACCTCGCTAAACGGGTGTTCGCTTTTTATTTTACTAAGCCTAATTTCACTAAACTCTCAGCGATTTGGACTGAATTCCAGGCTGCACCTTTTAGCAGATTATCTGAAACTACCCACATATGGAAGCCACGGTCTTCATCGATGTCTTTTCTGATTCGGCCTACAAAGACATCATTTTTCCCAACACAATTTGCTGGCATTGGATATACTTGATTTTCCGGATCATCCTGGAGGATAACACCTGGAGCATCCTTTAATAACGCTTTAATATCATTCGCACTTACATCCCCTGATTCAATTTCGAAGTAGACGGATTCAGAATGGCCTACCGCAATAGGAAGACGAACACAGGTTGCTGAAACCTGTAACTCCGGTAAATGCATAATTTTTTTTGTTTCATTAATCATTTTCATTTCTTCAAACGTATAGCCATTTTCTTGGAACTTATCAATTTGAGGTATGGCATTAAAAGCAATTTGATAATGATTCGAATCTGATTTCACTGGTAAAATACTAGGTTCATACGCTTCTTCATTTAAGATTGATTTTGTTTGTTCCATTAATTCTTCAACCGCAGCAGCACCTGCACCCGAAACCGCTTGATAAGTGGATACAATGACTTTTTTCAAACCATACTTTTGACGAATTGGTTCCAGGGCAACCACCATTTGTATGGTTGAGCAATTTGGATTAGCTATGATTCCATTATGGTGATGCAAGTCAGCTTCGTTCACTTCAGGAACTACTAGTGGTGTATCTAAAGCCATTCTAAATGCACTAGTGTTGTCCACGACGATGGCACCACGTTTAACTGCTTCAGGCCCGAGTTCCTTCGAAACACTGCCGCCAGCACTGAATAAAGCAATTTCTACTCCCTCAAAACTCTCAGGTTTAGCTTCCTGGATCGTTATTTCTTGACCATTTACATTTACTATTTTCCCTGCTGACCTTGCTGATGATAAGAGGGTAAGTTTCCTGATTGGAAAATTCTCTTTGATTAATGTTTGAATCATTTGTTGTCCAACTGCTCCTGTTGCTCCAACAACGGCAACGTGATAACCATTTTGCTGATTCATTTCTAGTTCCCCTTTCAATCTTTCAACTCTATATTGCTGGTCATTTCTATTTTATATATCATATCAGGAGGGGGAATATCCCCCTGATGAAGGATTAATTAATTTTAACATATTCTTTTAAAGAAATAACCTTTTTTGCAGAAAGGGGGGAGAAAATTAGTCCGCTTCATTATACCTTTCAACCAGGACGGGTTGAAGCTGTTTCCCTTCTAATGCGTCTTCTACTGTATCTAATAACAGAGTCATTCTGGCAACCATCGAATTTGGTTTTTTCACTGGATCATCCTGCCCATAGGGTATAAAATAAATATTTTTTGTTGCCATTAATTTCATTAAGTTTACACCGTTTAAACCAAGTGCATCATTTGTTGAAATCCCAAGAACGACAGGCTTTAAATTTCTTAAAGTTGCTTTTGCAGCCATTAAAACGGGGCTATCATTAATAGCATTGGCAAATTTACTCATTGAAACGCCTGTTAATGGCGCAATAACCATGCAATCAAGTGGAATTTTCGGACCTAAAGGTTCTGCTTTAACAATCGAATCAATCACCTTATGACCTGTTAATTCTTCAATTCTTTGAATCCAATCTTCCCCTTTACCAAAACGGGTTTCTGTATTTTTAACTGTAAACGTTACAACTGGCATTACCTCTGCACCGGCCTGCACTAATTTTTCAATTTCTGGGAAAACCGCATCATATGTGCAATGTGAGCCGGTAAGACCAAAGCCAATTCTTTTACCTTTTAAACTCATTTTACTTTCCCCTTTCGGTTTTTCAGGTCATCTTGGAGTAGTTGTGCTAGAACATCAGCAAGAATAGTGCCTGCTGTTTTTGGAGCAACAATACCAGGCAAACTAGGAGCGAGCAAAGCTTTAATTCCTCGTTTTTCTGCATAACGAAAATCTGTTCCACCAGGCTTTGAGGCAATATCAATAACCAATGTATGGGCTGGCAGCTTTGCTATTACTGCTGCACTTACGATTGGATAGGGAATGGTGTTGATCAGAATATCCGTTCCCGTAACTTCTTTCTCGATATTGCTTAAATGAAATGGAGTGACACCCATTTCGGTAATTCTTGCAAGATGTTCACTTTTTCTTGCTCCAACTTTTACTTTTGCACCAAGTGCATGGAAGGCCCTCGCTGTACTCATACCACATCTTCCTAACCCCAAAATGGTGATATTAGAACTATGAATGGTAAAATCAGTATGCTGTATAGCCATCATAATTGTTCCTTCGACCGTGGGAATAGAATTATATATAGCTACATCGTCCCTTGAGAATAGCTGCACAAGTGTTCTTTTCGACTGCTTTATAATTCCATTTAAAAATGCATTACTTATTCCTGAATAAATCGTGCAATGTTCAGGGGTTTTAGAAAGTATATCCTCTGATAAAATTACTTTCTCATTCGAGAAAATCGTTTCTACCTGACCTTCTAGATTCGTGCCAGCTACTGGCAAAATAAGAGCGTCTATATTCGAGAAATCAACCTCATCCAACTTTTCCTTAACAGCACCAGTGAACGCATGGTCAAGGTGTTCGAACCCAATTAGCGATAGTCGGGCATCTAATTCGGTTAACTTCCGGATAATTTCCAGCTGTCTGGCATCTCCACCAATCAAGGCTATCTGCATCCCTGTCAGCATGAAAACATTCACCTTCTTTTTTAAAATCCATTTAGGAATTCTTTTTCATTGTCTAGCTCCAGAGCCCAGCGCTAGTGGACTTCACGCATCTCCCTGCAATAAGTCAACACAGGAACGCTTCGCTCTCAGTGTTGTCTAGCTTCAGCGCCTAGGGGCTCGGGGTCATAAGCGTGTCTAGTTGCGGCTCCTTGGGACTCGAGTTGTAAGCCACCCCCTGAAGAAGGCAAAAAGCGCCTTCTTGCAGGGGTCGTCTTACGCTTTCGTCCCAAAACAGTCGCCTCCACATTTCAATCAATCCGTCAAGAAGGCTAAAATACAGCCTTCTCGTCGGCTCGTCTTATGCCTGTCGCCCCTGTTCAAGGCGCTTCCGTTTTTCTAGTTGTCTAGCTTCAGCGCCTAGGGGCTTCCGCTTTTCTATTTTCCTTAATCGCAGTCGAAGTGCTTCAGTCCATGCACCGCGCAAAGGAAGCTTCCGCTTTCTTCTTATCACTTCACCATCTTATGTAATTTTGCTTCATTAGGTGAGTTTTCCACCTTTAGAAAAATAAAAAAAGCCCAAGCAAAAATTGTTTTGCTTGGGCTTCTTTATGTTTGCTATTCATCATCCGGAATATCAATAATGATCATGTCAGTTCCAATTTTTTTTATATGCTGCCATGGCACTCTGATTTCATCACCCTGTTTCCGAAAACCAAACCACTTTAATGAAGGAATTAGCAGTGCCTGTATTTGACCAGTGCCTTCATTAATTTCTAAATCGGTTTGACCAAGTACTCCGAGGCGCTCTGCCTTTTTAACATCAACAATTTCTTTACCGCTTAATTCACTTAACCTCACTGCATAGGAACCCCCTTCATTACCCTTTTTTATTAGTTTATAAGAGGAAGTCCTTATTTAGACTAAAGAAAAAAAACAGTTCGAAAAGAAATGTTGTCTTCTATTAAGATAATTTATTTGGGAATTCTCCGTCAGGACTAATCAATGTCACGGAGTATTGATCAGTAAAAACTGCATTTGCCATTTCGTCAACTCTATTTTTAGAAACTGCATCAATCTGTTCAATAATTTCGTCAAGAGAGCGATGCCGTTTTAATAAAAGTTCATTTTTACCGTTACGGCTCATTCGGCTATTTGTACTTTCTAAACTTAACATTAAGCCGCCTTTCAACTGCTCTTTACTATTCGTTAATTCCTTTTCAGTAATTCCATCTTGTTTTAATTTTCCTAGAGTTTCCTGGATAGTTTCAAATAAAACATCCAACTGCTTAGCACCCGTTCCTCCATAGACAGTCACAATCCCACTATCCTGATAGGCAGAATGGTAGGAGAATACTGAGTATGCTAAGCCCCTTTGTTCACGAACTTCCTGAAATAGTCTTGAGCTCATGCTTCCGCCTAATATATTGTTTAAGGTAATTAAATTATATATATCCTCATGTCCTACCTTTAATCCTTCAAAACCAATACATAAATGGGCTTGCTCTGTATCTTTTTTCCTTGATATTCGATTGGAATGAAATGAAGGAACGTTTTCAGGCGTTTCTTTTATACCGCCCTGATAGGAACCAAAATAATCTTCAACATCCTTGATAAAACTTTCTGAAACATTTCCAGCAATCGAAATAACTACATTTTCAGGTGTATATCGTTCATGAATATATTCCTTGAGTGTTTCTCCAGTAAAAGTATTTAATGTTTCCTCCGTCCCTAAGATTGGGTATCCAAGTGGATGGTCACCAAAAACAGCCCGGCTTAATAAATCATGAACAATATCGTCCGGCGTATCTTCATACATTTTTATCTCTTCTAAAACTACATTTCTTTCTTTATTTAATTCTTCTTCCACAAATGTAGAATTAAAGAACATATCAGCTAACACATCTAATGCGAATTTAGAATGGGTATCAAGCACTTTTGCATAATAGCATGTATATTCTTTGGAAGTAAAGGCATTTACCTGTCCGCCAATGCTATCAAATGATTCAGCAATTTCCTTTGCCGATCGTGTCGTCGTTCCTTTAAAAAACATATGCTCTAGGAAATGGGAAATCCCATTTGTTTTTGGATTCTCATTTCTGGAACCTGTGCCAATCCAAACACCTATGGCAACAGATCGGACGGTTGGGATATTTTCTAATACAATTCTTACTCCGTTTTGGCAAGTGTACTTATTAATCATTGACTTCCTCCTGTCGATACAGTGAAACTTCAATTAGTGGGGGGTTTCTTACCCCCCACTAATTGTTAGTTGAACCAATCGGGCTTTTATGGGCAGTTGAGCCCCGATTATACATATTTTCACTCTAAGTCTTTACGTGGTGGTCTTACTGAGGGTTAATTCGGAATAAACAGCAGATGCTACTACTTCAATTATTTATTATACTTTCTAAAAAGTATTTTCTCCAATTTTCTGTTATATTTTGCCTAAATTATTTAATAATTCTTTCCTCGTTCATTAGTTCAGTAACCGTACCAATTTGTAAATTTTTTTGCTTAATTAAGGTAATCAATTGATCGAGCGATTTTGCTGTTGATTCTGTTGGATGCATGAGAACCATCGAACCATTATCAATTTTAGACATGACACGATTAATTAGAACCTCGGGAGATGGCTTTCGCCAGTCTACTGTATCTACCGTCCACATTACCGTCTTCATGTTAAGTTCATTTGCAATTTTTATTGTCTCATCCCGATAGCTGCCACTAGGTGGTGCGAACCACACACATTTCTCCCCTGTCGCTGCTTCAATAATCTCATTAGTTTTTATAATTTGTTCCCGTGCTTTTGCTGCAGTCAGTTGCTTCATATCCGGATGGGAGTAAGAATGATTTCCAACTTCATGGCCTGCGCTCACAATCATTTTTGCAAGTTCAGGATTCTTTTTAACCCAATACCCTTCAAGAAAAAAACTTGCTGAAACATTGTGTTTTTTTAGAGTAGCAAGCATTCCAGATAAATATTCATTACCCCATGCAACATTAATAATGAAGGTAACCATAGGTTTATCAGGATGACCTTTATAAATCGGCGAGGGTGGTAAATCCTGTAGATGTATCTTTGGTTTGGTCTGAACAAACACAAGCTTCTTTTCATCAAAAACTTTCTTTATCTTCATATTTTTATACGAAGCAGCAATATCAATTTTGAGTCCATTATATCCGGGAATGGCCTTCCAGACTGAGTCAACCTTCGCATCGGATGGTGGAATTTCATATGTAGATGCTTTTTTAATAATACTTTGATATAGAGGATCTGACTCCTGCTTAGCTGCCGGAAGTGCAGATTGTTTTAATACGGCTATAAATTTATCCACTATGGGATTGTTTACTAAAATCCATGCAGCCAAACAAATAACAAAAAAAATAAGAACCTTTTTCATCTACATTTCCCCCTTCCATACAGATTATGTATAAGGGGGACAAGGTAGAACTGAGAAAGCTGATGTACCAGTTATAAATACATCATATACGGAAAAAGTCAGGGAATGACCCCTGACTTTTTATTATCTTAGATTTTTCATATGCCTGCTTTTCTGCTTATTGCTTATCTTCAGCCTTTTCCCGCTGTTCTTTTAATACGGATTTGCGAGATAAATTAACACGCCCTTGTTTATCTATTTCGGTCACCTTAACTAAAATTTCGTCCCCGATCTTTACAACATCTTCCACTTTACCTACACGCTCTTCAGCAAGTTCAGAAATGTGAACGAGTCCGTCTTTTCCTGCAAAGATTTCTACAAAGGCCCCAAACTTTTCTATCCGTTTGACCTTACCAAGATACATTTGTCCTACTTCAACCTCACGGACAATATCCTCAATGATTTTCTTCGCTTTTTGATTCATTTCTTGATTAGCAGAAGCAATAAAGATAGTACCATCTTGCTCGATATCAATCTTAACGCCAGTTTCTTCAATAATCTTATTAATTTGTTTACCACTTGGTCCAATGACATCGCGAATTTTATCTGGGTTAATTGTCATTGTTAAGATTTTCGGTGCAAACTGGGAAAGCTCTGTTCTTGGTTCTGTAATCGTAGCTAGCATTGAATCTAAAATATGCATTCTTCCAACCTTTGCCTGCTGCAAAGCCTCTTCTAAAATCTCGCGGGAAAGACCTGCAATTTTTATATCCATTTGAAGTGCCGTAACCCCTTTAGCGGTTCCAGCAACTTTAAAATCCATGTCTCCCAGATGATCTTCCATTCCTTGAATATCAGATAAAACAGTATAATGCTCACCTGATTTTACAAGTCCCATAGCAATCCCTGCAACAGGTGCTTTTATTGGCACACCTGCATCCATCATCGCTAATGTACTGGCACAAATACTAGCTTGTGATGTTGAACCATTTGATTCAAGTACCTCAGAAACAAGACGGATGGTGTATGGAAAATCATTTTCAGACGGAATAACCGGTTCAAGAGCTCGTTCACCAAGCGCTCCATGTCCAATTTCTCTTCGGCCTGGTCCACGAATTGGGCCAGTTTCTCCAACACTAAAGGATGGGAAGTTGTAATGGTGCATAAAGCGTTTTTCTTCCTCGATACCTAAACCATCAAGAATCTGAACATCCCCCATTGCTCCAAGGGTACAGATACTTAATGCTTGAGTTTGCCCGCGTGTAAATAATCCGGAACCGTGTGTACGCGGCAATATACTAACTTGTGAAGATAATGGACGGATTTCATCAATTTTACGACCATCTGGACGAACCTTTTCCACTGTTATTAAGCGGCGTACTTCACCCTTGACGATCTTGTCCAAGATTTGCTTCACTTGTTTCATGTCGTCTTCTGTTGCTTCTTGTTCCTCATATTTGGCAATAACCTGGTTTTTAACTTCTTTAATGGCATCCTCACGAGCATGCTTTTCTTGAACTTGAATAGCCTTAAGCATGTCAGCTTCACATAATTCTCTTACTTCGGCTTCAAGCGCTATATCTATTTCATATAAAGTGATTTCTCTTTTTTCCTTACCAATTTCAGCAACAATTTTCTCCTGGAAATCGATTAAGCGTTTGATTTCATCATGACCAAACATAATGGCCTCAAGCATGATTTCTTCAGGCACTTCAAGAGCTCCTGCCTCAACCATATTAATCGCATCTTTTGTACCGGCAACTGTTAAGTGGATATCACTATTTTCAGCCTGGTCAACAGTTGGGTTGATAACAAATTCATTATTTACCCGACCAACAACGACACCAGCAATTGGCCCTTCAAATGGAATATCTGAAGTACAAAGCGCCAAGGAAGACCCGAACATCGCTGCCATTTCTGTTGAGCAATCTTGATCCACACTCATAACGATACTAATTACCTGAACATCATTTCGGAAACCATCAGCAAAAAGCGGACGTATCGGACGGTCAATCAGACGACTCGCTAAAATAGCCTTTTCACTCGGACGGCCTTCACGTTTAATAAACCCACCAGGGATTTTCCCAACTGCATACAATCGTTCCTCATAGTTAACTGTTAATGGAAAAAAATCTAGGTTCCTCGGTTCTTTTGATGCTGTTGCAGTACTTAATACGGCAGTATCACCGTAGCGAACCATAACTGCACCGTTTGCTTGTTTTGCTAATTGGCCGATTTCAACGGTTAGTTTACGTCCAGCCCACTCCATAGAATATTCATGTTTCATTTGTTCCATATTTTTACCCCTCTCTATCTACATCACTTAGAGGATGATGCGAAAAAAATTAATTATTTCGCTGTAATCATCATTTTAATCTATACTCATATAAAAAAAGCCTAAAAAGCTTATATTATCAATCAAATTAATTATAGTATGCACAAATAAGTTCTGAATTAAAATTATGTATAAAAATTTCTTTATTTGTCTAACTTCATCGCTTTTTAAACCTAACAAAAAAGCGGGAAAAATCCCGCTTCTGTAAACTAACGACGTAGACCAAGCTTATTAATTAACACACGGTAACGTTGAACGTCTTTATTACGAAGAAATGTTAAAAGATTACGACGTTTACCAACCATTTTCAAAAGACCGCGACGTGAGTGGTGATCTTTCTTGTGTGTACGTAAGTGCTCGTTCAAATTATTGATTGATTCAGTAAGGACAGCGATTTGAACTTCTGCAGATCCAGTGTCGCTCTCATGAGTTTTGTACTCATTGATAAGTTCATTTTTACGTTCTTGAGTGATTGCCATCCAGGTTCACCTCCTAATTTTTCATATCCCCTGTTACCGAGCAAGCGTCGGTGACTCGTCTTGCCAAGCAAAGGTTTGTTTTTAATACGTATTTAAGAATACATGGTTTTAAGTCAAAAAGCAAGTTAAAACCTTACTTTATTGTAAGAAAAACTTCTTTTAAGCGACAATGTCAGGAAAATTGTCGATTTTTTTTAAAGTAATCAATTGTTTGTTGTTTATCTTTTTCTATTTGTGTGACGAGTTGTTCGATACCTGAAAATTTTTGTTCCTTACGAAGGTAAAGATGCCATTCGATGACCACTTCTTGCCCATAAATATCTTGATCAAAGTCAAATAAATGAACCTCTACAGACAGCTTTTTTGATTCCTTATTAAACGTAGGTTTATACCCCACATTACAAACTCCATAATACCAATCAGAATAAACCCTCATTCTCACTGCATAAACTCCAAGAGGAGGGATGATATATTCATCCTTAATGTTAATATTTGCAGTTGGAAAACCAATTGTCCTGCCGCGTTTATCCCCATGAATGACCTCTCCAGTTATTGTATAGAATCTTCCAAGAAGTGATGGAAGTTCATTTGTTTTTCCTTCCTTAAGAAGATGTCGAATTTTTGTTGAGCTTACCTTTTCGTTGTCTTGAACAAACTTTGGAACAACTGAATAAGAAAATTTTTCTCGTGAATGAAATGGTAAGGTTTCCATAGTCCCTTTCCCCATTCGTCCATACGTATAGTCAAATCCAGCCACTACATGTTGTACATTAAGCCCGATTACATACTGATCGATAAATTCCTGGGGCAGTAGATGAGCGAATTCCGCTGAGAAATTGACAATAAATAAATTATCTATCCCAAGCTCTTCAATAAATTTAACTTTTTCACCTAATGGGGTTATATATTGAACATGCTTTTCATTTTTTCCTAATACAACAGAAGGATGGGGGTCAAATGTCATTACTGCACTATAACAACCTTTTTCTTCTGCTTGCTTTTTTGCCTCTAGAATGACTTGTTGATGGCCGAGGTGAACACCGTCAAAATAACCAAGTGCCATTGCCAGAGGGGGGAACTCATTGCTTGCTATCTTATATGGGAAATTAAGCCTTTTTACTTCCAAATGAAACTCACCTTTTCTTTACCGACCCTTTTTATTCTATATCGTTACGTAATACTTTAACTGGTTTAAGAAGACCTGGCTTGTTTGGATGCTTTGAATAAATAGCCAGAGCCAGTCCATCTTCAGTTTCAGCAATAATTGGTCCGTTACTAGTTTTTAAATGTTCTGGTATTTCTAATAGTGCACCGTTTTTCACTTTCTCTGCTACTTTATCATTAATCAGTAATTTCGGCAAATGAGAAAGCGCTGATTCTAATGGTCTTAACACGCTAGAGATGGTGCCGGCTTCCATATGTTTTTCAATTTCTTCAAATGTTAAACAATCATCCAATGAAAAAGCAGCAGATTGAACTCGTTGTAAACTGGACATATGAGCAGGAAAGCCAAGGAGTTCACCAATCATGACAGCTAATGTTCGGATATATGTCCCTTTACTGCAACTTACTTTAAATCGAAATGAAATAACCTCCCCTTGAAATTGCTCCCTATCATCTATCATTTCGATAGAATAAATGGTTACTTTCCTGGTAGGGCGTTCTACTTCTATTCCTTTACGAGCATATTCATAAAGTCTCACCCCTCCTACTTTCACTGCAGAATACATCGGAGGAGTTTGTTCAATTTCTCCAGTGAGCGAATGCAGTACCTTCAAGATTTCTTCTCTAGAAATGATCCGATCCACGGCCTTTTTTTCTACCACTTCACCTGAAGCATCTTCAGTAGTGGTGGAAAAGCCAACCGTCACTTCCCCAACATAAGCTTTACCTGCATCAGTTATGTATTCCGCTACTTTTGTTGCTTTCCCTATACAAATAGGAAGAACTCCGGTTACATCAGGATCAAGTGTACCGGTATGACCTACCTTCTTCGTCTTTAGAATCTTTCTTAATTTAAAAATACAGTCATGCGATGTTAACCCAGCAGGCTTAAATAATGGTAAAATTCCTTCCAAGATTAACTCTCCTATCTAAATGTTATCGAAAAAAATGGATAGACTTGTGTCTATCCATTTCCCTTTAAGATTTTACTCTTCTTCATTCTTTTCCATCGGTTTGTCATCGGTATGCAATTGATGAAGAAGTGTTTCAATTCGGTTTCCATAATCAATGGATTCATCCCATTCAAAGATGATTTCTGGTGTTTTACGAAGACGAATACGGTGGCCTATTTCAGTTCGAATAAAGCCTTTTGCTTTTGCAAGACCTTTTAAGGTATTCTCCTTTTGTTCGTCATCACCTAATACAGATATAAATACTTTTGCTTGTTGAAGATCTCCTGTTACTTGAACGTCAGTAACTGTCACAAAGCCGATCCGAGGATCTTTAATTTTTCGACCGATGATGTCACTAAGTTCTTTTTTCATTTGTTCTCCAACACGATTTGCTCTGTGGCTCATCACATTCACCTCTTAACTTAAAGCCAATCAATCTCGGTGATCGTTCTTTCTATTTCTGGAAATGAGTCAATTAGTTTAAGCGCGCTTTGCAATTCCTGCTCTGTAGATACCCGTGAAGAAGTAACAACAGCAATGGCTATTTTTGTTCTTTGCCATACATCTTGATAGTCCACCTCTGCCACGGATACATTAAATTTTTGTTTTAGCCGGGTCAGGATACGCTGCAAAACGGCGCGTTTCTCTTTTAATGAATGCGCATCATAGATGATACATTCACAAACGGCTGTACCGACAATCATTTCCGCTCTATTTCTTCCATTACATAAGCTTCAATGATATCTCCTTCTTTAACATCATTAAAGTTTTTAATGGTTATTCCACATTCGTAGCCTTGTGCTACTTCTTTTGCATCGTCTTTAAAACGTTTTAAGGCATCAATTTGACCTTCAAAAATGACCACCCCATTACGAATTAAACGAATGCCGCTATCACGGGTAATTTTTCCATCTGTTACATAAGAACCTGCAATTGTCCCAACCTTAGAAACCTTAAAGGTTTGACGAATTTCTGCTTGACCGATGATTTTTTCTTCAAATTCAGGATCAAGCATCCCTTTCATAGCAGCTTCAATCTCTTCAATAACTTTATAAATAATTCTGTGAAGACGAACGTCAACTTTTTCCGCTTCTGCTGCACGTTTCGCATTTACATCAGGACGAACGTTAAAGCCGATAACAATGGCATTTGAAGCAGCGGCAAGAGTGATATCAGATTCATTAATCGCACCGGCACCGCTATGAATGATTTTGATATTGACGCCTTCGACATCTATTTTTTGCAATGACGCAGCAACTGCTTCAGCTGAACCTTGAACATCTGCTTTTAGGATAATGTTCAGATCCTTCATTTCACCTTGTTTTAACTGGTCAAATAGATTCTCTAGACTTACGATGGATTTTTCACCACGCTGCGCCGCTAATGCCTGCTGGGCACGTGCTTCTCCCACTTGACGAGCTGTTTTCTCATCGTCAAACACAACAAAACGGTCTCCAGCCTGCGGTACATCACTTAATCCAGTAATTTCTACAGGAGTGGATGGTTCTGCTTCTTTTACACGTCGGCCCTTGTCATTCACCATTGCTCGAACACGGCCATGTGTATTCCCAACAACAATTGGATCGCCAATTTTAAGTGTACCGTTTTGAACAAGCAAGGTTGCAACCGATCCACGACCCTTGTCTAATTGGGCTTCAATAACAGTTCCAACAGCCTTACGTTTTGGATTTGCTTTATATTCTTCAACTTCACTTACAAGAAGAATCATTTCAAGCAGATTGTCGATTCCTTCACCTGTTTTTGCGGATAGTGGAACAAAAATTGTATCCCCGCCCCAAGCTTCTGATACTAAGCCGTGCTCAGTCAATTCCTGCATAACACGGTCAGCATTTGCGGCCTCTTTATCCATTTTATTTACAGCGACGATAATTGGAACTTCAGCTGCTTTTGCATGGTTAATCGCTTCAACCGTTTGCGGCATGACACCGTCATCAGCGGCCACTACAAGGATGGTGATGTCAGTAATTTTTGCACCCCGGGCACGCATTGTTGTGAATGCAGCGTGTCCTGGTGTGTCTAGGAAGGTAATTTTCTTACCATTTTCAACTACTTGATAGGCACCGATATGCTGCGTAATACCCCCAGCTTCTCCTTCGGTAACCTTTGTATTTCGAATCGAATCAAGCAAGGTTGTTTTACCGTGGTCAACATGCCCCATAATGGTAACAACAGAAGGTCTTTCTACTAAGTCTTCCGCAGTGTCCTCTGTAAAATACACTTCAAGGTCGGTCGTATCTATTTTAATTTCCTCTTCAACCTCTACTCCATATTCACCGGCAATCAATTCAATCGCATCTTTATCTAACACTTGATTAATTGTCGCCATTACCCCAAGTAAAAAGAGCTTTTTAATGATTTCTGAAGGTTCGCGATAGATCTTTTTCGCAAGCTCTCCAACCGTTAGAGATTCACTAAAAGTAATTTTAGCAGGAAGTTCCTTCTCTTTTTTCTTCACAGGCTGTGCATGTTGAACTGGAGTATGCGACTTCTTCTTTTTATTATTATTATTATTACGATTTTGGTTATTATTATAAGGCCGAGCCTTAGCTTTATCAGCGCTGCTAAACACTTTGTTTTCTTTTGATTGATGTTCTTGGTTTTGCTTTTTGCCCTCAACCTTTTTTGGAGGCGAGACTACTTTTACCTTGCTAGGGGCAGCATTTTTATCTGCAGCCTCCTCAAATGCTTTAGCTGTTTTTGCCTGCACTTGTGGTTTTTGCCCTGACTGAGCCGGTCTTTGGTTTTGACGATTCTGCTGCCCGCCTGGACGTGAGTTTGAGCGATTTTGCTGCCCACTATTCTTTTTTGGCTGTTGTGTATTGTTTTCTTTTTTATTATAAGCTGCATCAAGCTTTTTGATATCTGCATCTTCAATTGTTGCCATATGATTAGAGACCTCTATATTCATTTCTTTTAATTTATTGATAATTTCTTTACTTGAAATATTGTGTTTCTTTGCATATTCATAAACACGGATTTTACTCATTATTTCACCCCCGCTAAATTTAATCGAGCAACGTTATCAGTTTTTTTGCAAATCCATCATCCATAACAGCTACAACAACGCGGGCTTCTTTGCCAATTGATTGGCCAAGAAGATAACGATTTTCCACCATTTTTAATGGAACTTGATAGGAATTACATTTATCTGTAATTTTTTTTGTCGTATTGGTAGACGCATCTGCGGCTAATAAAACAAGCTTTGCTTTTCCGTTCCGGATTTCCTTAACGGCAAGCTCCTCACCTGATATGATTTTACGCGCCCGATTGGCTAAGCCAAGCAATGACATCCATTGATTTTGTTTCATTTGGATTGTCAGTTCTCCTTCTCTATTAGCTCAAGTAGTTCTTCATATATAGAATCATCAATAGAAACTTCTAAATGGTTAGATAAAGTGTTTTTTTTCTTGGCTAGTAGGACTGCTTCTTTGTCCTTTGAAAGGTAAGCTCCTCTGCCGGATTTTTTTCCAGTCAAATCGATGGATACTTCTCCTTCTTTGGAGCGAACGATGCGAACGAGTTCTTTTTTCGGTTTCATTTCACCGGTTGCAACACATTTGCGCATAGGAACTTTTTTTCTAGAGTTCACTTATCATTCACCTCACCTAATCATCTAACTCTTCATCATAATCAAAATCAGTATCGACCTGATCGTCAAACAGCCTGATTGTTTCCTCACGCGGATAAATTCCTAGTTCACGTGCTTCGGTTTCTGATTTGATATCAATTTTCCACCCTGTTAATTTCGCAGCAAGGCGGGCGTTTTGTCCACGTTTACCTATTGCCAAGGAAAGCTGATAATCTGGGACAACAACTGTTGTTGCCTTTTCATTTTCATTCACCATTACATCGAGTACTTTAGAAGGGCTAAGCGAATTAGCTACAAAAACAACAGGATCGTCAGACCATTTCACAATATCGATTTTTTCACCCTTCAATTCATTGACAACTGCTTGAACCCGTGTTCCCTTTGGTCCAACACATGAGCCTACTGGGTCAACCTCATGATTATCCGAATGAACGGAAATCTTTGAGCGATCGCCCGCTTCACGAGCCACTGATTTAATTTCTACAGTACCATCGTAAATTTCAGGTACTTCAATTTCAAATAAACGTTTTAATAATCCTGGATGGGTTCGAGAAACAAAAATTTGTGGACCCTTTGTCGTTTTTTCAACCTTTGTAATAAATACCTTGATACGATCGTGCGGCTTATATCGTTCATTTGGCATTTGTTCATTTACCGGTAATAATGCTTCGATTTTTCCAAGGCTGACATAAATAAATTTGGAATCCAGCCTTTGAACAATACCTGTCATAATATCTTCTTCACGGTCGATAAATTCCGAATAAATTATTCCTCTTTCCGCTTCTCTTACACGCTGGGTAACCACTTGTTTAGCTGTTTGCGCGGCAATCCTTCCGAAGTCTTTTGGCGTTACTTCCATTTCGACAACATCTTCTACTTGGTAATTAGGATTAATGCGCACGGCATCTGCTAAAGAAATTTCAAGACGTGGGTCAAATACCTGATCTACCACTTCTTTTCTTGCAAAAACACGCATGGAGCCTGTTTGTAAATTAAAGTCAATACGGACATTTTGTGCCTGATTGAAATTACGACGGTATGCTGATACCAGTGCCGCTTCAATTGCTTCAATTAAAATATCCCTGGAAATACCTTTCTCTCTTTCCAGTATTGTAAGAGCATCTAATAATTCGCTGCTCATTTCGTTGTATCCCCCTAATCCTATTCAATTTTTATTCTTTTTTCCTTATGAAAAAACAACAGCAAGTCGTGCATTCGCTACTTTTTCATATGGAATGTCAACGGACTTTTTGCGAGTTTTAATCTTAACCTCAATTTTTAAATGTTGACCATCAAATTCGAGTAATGTGCCCTCGAAGCTTTTTTCCCCATTTATTGGCTCATAGGTTTTAATAACGACATTTTTGCCGATTGCCTTTTCGAAATCTTTTTCTTTTTTTAATGGACGCTCCGCACCTGGAGATGACACTTCAAGATAGTAGTTATGGGGAATTGGATCAATCTCATCGAGTTTTTCACTAAGTCGCTCACTAACTAGACCACAATCCTCAATATCCACACCAGTATCTTTATCGATATATACGCGGAGGAACCAGCTTTTTCCTTCTTTCACATATTCAATGTCCACTAATTCCAGGCCAAGCTCTTGAAAAATTGGTGCGGCCAGTTCTTCTACAACTTCCGTTACTTTGCTCATGCTTTACCTCCTCTTCTACATTATTTCACCCATATTCTATGTAGTTCACTGAAAGTTTTATCAAGTACCACTTAAAAACATTTGTAAACAAAACCAAGATACAGATGGTGCCGCAACTCGATTACATAACGAAAGAGTGGGTTTCCCCACTCTTGAACACGAGAGTATTTCTTAGTATTTCCAATAAAACTATACCATAACCACCATTTATATGCAAATCCCATCGAGGCATAGCAACGTTTTTCCTTTTTAGAACAACGAAAGCTGGTTTTGCTCTGGAAGAGATTTTAAACAGCCTTGTTTGTCTAAATATTCGAGAATGGTCTTGGATACCTTGCCACGCTGCTGCAAATCTTCTTTTGATAAAAATTCTCCATCTTCTCTGGCCTTAACGATATTAAAGGCAGCGTTCGTTCCTAACCCAGGGATGGAATTAAAAGGAGGAATTAAGGAATTTCCATCAATGATGAATTCTGATGAAGCTGAATTGTATAAATCATAATTTTGAAATGTAAAACCTCTTTCAGTCATTTCAAGTGCTAACTCCAAAACTGTTAACAGGTTTTTCTCTTTATTTGATGCCTCAAGCCCTTTTACATTAATTTCCTCTATTTTCGCTCGAATGGCCTCTGAGCCTCGTGACATTGTTTCAATATCGAAGTCCTCCGCTCGGACAGTAAAGTAGGCTGCATAATACAATAGCGGAAGATGGACTTTAAAATAAGCAATCCTTACTGCCATTAATACATAAGCAGCAGCGTGGGCCTTAGGGAACATATATTTTATCTTTTTGCAGGAATCAATATACCATTCCGGGACTTCGTTTTTTCGCATTTCTGCTTCCATTTCTTCACTTAAACCTTTACCTTTACGGACGGATTCCATAATTTTAAAAGCAAAAGAAGGCTCAAGACCCTGATAAATCAAGTAGACCATGATATCATCACGACAGCCGATTACTTCGCTTAAGTTACAAATTTGGTTATGAATTAATTCCTGTGCATTCCCCAACCAAACATCCGTTCCGTGAGATAGACCTGAAATCTGAACAAGTTCAGAGAAGGTTGTCGGCTTTGTATCCTCAAGCATTTGCCGCACAAATCTCGTACCAAACTCAGGAATACCAAGTGTACCTGTTTTACACATGATTTGTTGTTCTGTTACCCCTAGGGATTCGGTATTGCTAAAAATTTTCATGACTTCAGGGTCGTCTGTTGGAATTGTTTTTGGATCGATTCCACTTAGATCTTGAAGCATCCTGATAACAGTCGGATCATCGTGACCTAGAATATCAAGCTTAAGGACATTATCATGGATGGAATGGAAATCAAAATGTGTTGTTTTCCATTCAGAGTTTCGATCATCTGCAGGGAATTGAATTGGTGTAAAATCATAAACTTCCATGTAATCAGGAATAACGATTATACCCCCTGGATGCTGTCCAGTAGTTCTTTTCACACCGGTACACCCGGAAGCAAGTCGTTCCACTTCTGCATTACGAATTTGAAGATTGTTATCCTGCTGGAAGGCTTTTACGTAACCAAAGGCAGTTTTATCTGCAACAGTGCCGATTGTCCCTGCACGGTATACATATTCTTCACCAAACAAGACTTTTGTATAGTTATGGGCACGCGGCTGGTACTCTCCTGAAAAGTTCAAATCGATATCGGGGACTTTGTCTCCTTTAAAACCAAGGAAGGTTTCAAACGGTATATCGTGTCCATCCTTACGATATTTTTCTCCACAATTTGGACAATCTTTATCAGGCAAATCAAATCCAGAGCCAACCGATCCATCATTAAAGAACTCAGAATGCTTACATGTCGGGCACACATAATGTGGCGGTAAAGGATTCACCTCGGTAATTTCCGTCATCGTCGCTACCAATGATGAACCGACAGATCCCCGAGAGCCAACGAGATAGCCATCATCGAGCGATTTTTTCACGAGCTTATGTGAAATTAAATAAATAACGGCAAATCCATGCCCAATGATACTTTTTAGTTCTTTTTCCAGACGTGCTTCAACAATTTCAGGAAGCGGGTCTCCATAAATTTTATGGGCCATTTCATAACTCATTTGGCGCATCTCATCTTCCGCGCCCTCAATTTTTGGTGTGTATAAATCGTCTTTTATCGGTTTAATGAACTCAATCATATCAGCAATTTTATTTGTGTTTGTAACCACAATTTCTTTTGCTTTTTCTGCCCCCAAAAACGAAAAAGCATCAAGCATCTCATTTGTTGTCCTAAAATGAACATCCGGAAGCTCATGGCGGTTCAACGGGTTTGCTCCGCCTTGTGAGTTGATTAAGATTTTTCGATAGATTTTATCATTTTCATTTAAATAATGAACATTTCCGGTTGCAACGACAGGCAAACCTAATTTATCTCCTAGTGTCACGATTTTACTAATAATATCTTCCATTGCTTTTTCATCGCGGACTAATTCCATTTCAATTAACGGCGCGTTTACTTCTTTCGGCATTACCTCAAAATAGTCATAAAAACGGGCATGTGATTCAACTTCTTCTGGTGACTTTTGCATCATCCCTTCAAACACTTCACCTTTATTACATGCTGACCCAACAAGAATTCCATCCCTGTATTTTTGGAGGACTGATCTCGGGATTCTTGGAACTCTATAAAAATACTCAATATGAGCGATCGAAACAAGTTTAAATATATTCTTTAAGCCGTGTTCATTTTGAGCTAAAAGTGTGCAATGATATGGGCGGGCACGTTGATAAGCATTCCCTTTCCCCATATTATCGTTAAATTCATCATGGTATTCGATCCCCTTTTCAAGGGCATCTTTAAGCATTTTCAAGAGTAAATAACCCGTTGCCTCTGCATCATAAATCGCACGGTGATGCTGGGTTAATTCAATATCAAACTTTTTAGCAAGTGTATTTAATCGGTGGTTTTTCATTTCCGGATATAAGAATCGTCCTAACTCTAGTGTATCAATAACAGGATTTTTCGCCTTTTCAAGTCCTATTTTTTTATACCCGACGTTGAGGAAACCCATATCAAAGGAAGCATTATGAGCAACAAGAACTGCATCCCCAACCCATTCATAAAAATCTTTAATTACCTCATCTACTTCTGGAGCGTTTTGAACCATATCATCTGTGATACCTGTCAGATTAATCGTTGTGGCTGAAAGACGATGATGCGGATTGGCAAATGACTCAAAGCGATCAATGATTTCCCCGTCCTTCACCTTTACGGCCGCAAGCTCGATAATCGTATCATAAACGGCAGAAAGTCCTGTTGTTTCAACGTCAAAAATAACGAAGGTATCTTCCGTAAGTAAGCGATGGGCATCGTTATAGGCGATTGGTACACCATCATCGACAAGATTTACTTCAACACCGTAAAGAATTTTAATATCATTCTTCTTTCCGGCTCCATATGCTTCAGGAAATGACTGTGCAACGGCATGGTCGGTCACAGCAATAGCTTTATGACCCCACTTTTTTGCCTGGGCAATCAATGCACTTACCGGAGTTACGGCATCCATTTGACTCATCGGGGTGTGAAGATGCAGTTCAACGCGTTTTTCATCCGCAGGTGCAGTGTCCTTACGTTCAGCAGGCTTAATTTCATTAATATCGTTTGCAATCATGACAAGGTCACGAACGAAGGTATCGTTCTGGATGCTTCCGCGGACCTTAACCCACATTCCCTTCTTCACAAGCTGAAACAAGGCGGCATCCTCTTTATCTCTTGAGAACATTTTCACCATGATTGAACTAGTATAATCAGTAATCTTAAAGGTTAGGAGTGAACGGCCGCTTCTTAACTCTCGAATCTCAGCATTAAAAATATACCCTTCAACAGCAACCCTTCTTTCTTCATCAACAATATCAATCAAACTCCGGAAGTCACTATCATCCTTAATTGTTAAACCAATCGTAATTGGACCCTCCGGCACATCACCTCCAGAGTGTTCCTTTTCAGCTTCTTTCTTCTGCATCTCAACCATTGCCAATAGGGCACGTTCCTGATCTTCCTTTTGTTTAGCAAGTAAAAACTTCTCATATTCATCATTTTTTTCTTCTGTTTTTATGTCTGTCTCGATAGCTAGCAGCGGAAAACCAAAAGATTGATAAATATTTCCAATCACAGAGCCATATTTTCGTTTTAACGCTAGACCCTCTGCCTCATTTCTCACAGTAATCGTTAGCTTGTTCCCGCTGACATCCGGCATTTGTTCATTAAGGAGCTTTATTAACGGAGGTGAGATACCATCAATCTGCTGGATGCAAAAGCCCCAATATTCTTTTAATAATTCTGGTGTGATTGCTTGATTTATCACATTGATATCATATGAAATGGTTGCAATACTCGAAAAAGTTCTTTCAAGCTGTGTTGTAAAATTAAGAAATACATTGAAAGGCAGGATTTTCTCAAATAAAAATTGAAAATGCCACTTTCTTGCTTTTTTTTCAACTAGAAGCCTTTCTATTTGCGCATTGTTGAAATGTGCTACTACAGCATCCTCTATCAATTTCAGCTGCTGGAGCAAGAGTTGGAATCGCTCTTTATTGCCTAAGGCATGATCGCTCATCGTCTCTCTCCCATCTATTCAAAATCAATTATCTTTATCTATATCAAAATTTAATTATATCATATGATACACACTGATTCGGCTTAATTCGACAGAAAACTTCATCCATTTTAGTTACTAAAAACATGCATGAGTCACGACTTTCAACCCTTGCATGGAAATAAATTCAGCGAACAATCATTAGTCACCAAATAAAGGCGGTGTGAGCAAAGCTAGGCTTCACTATATTCAGTGTCTTAAAATGTATATCAACTGCTAACTTTGGATATACTGTTACGCTTTTGCAGCGCTCCGCCCATTTTTCAAACAAAATAAATTGGGATCGCGACTGCGATCCCAATTATGTTATTAATTATATCACTTTTAAAGGAAGAACCTCTGAATATCATTCCATGTGACGACAAGCATCAGCAACATAAGGAGGGCAAATCCGATAAAATGAACCATCCCTTCTTTCTGACGGTCAATTGGCTTCCCTCTAACTGCTTCCACTGCAAAGAACATCAATCTGCCTCCGTCAAGAGCAGGAATTGGTAATAAATTCATAATCCCTAAGTTAATACTTAAGATCCCTGCCCATTTCATTAAATAATAAATACCCGATTTGGCTACTTCAGCAGTTGAATTATAAATTCCAACGGGGCCGGAAAGCGCATCGATAGAAAATTGACCTGTGACCAAATTTCCAAGCATCACAAATATTTGCTTTGTCCAGAAATAAGTTTCTGTAAAACCATATTTAACTGCTTGAAAAGGTGATTTTTCGACAGGGCTGTATACGCCGATAATACCTATTTTCTTACCCTCAACTGTTTTTTCAAGCGGTGTTACTTGGATTACACTTTCTTTTCCATTACGAATAATCGAGAAATCAAGTTTTTTATTTGGGTTTTTTTGAATGATTTCTACCACATCAGACCAGCTTGAAATTTCCGAACCATTAATACTCTGAACGATATCTCCTTTTTGAAGACCTGCTGATTTAGCAGCACCGTCAGGCGTAATAGCACCTAATTGGGGTTCGTTCGAAGGCACACCTTGTAATAAAGCGATCAATATAAATATGAAAAATGCAAGGACAAAGTTCATTGCCGGTCCTGCAAAAATCGCTAAAAATCTTTGCGGTAATGTCTTTGATCCAAATTGACGATCAATTGGAGCAATTTGGGATTCAACCCCATTTTCAACAATGACTGCGCTAGGATTTACACTAAAAGTCTGCATACTTTCACTATCATCTTCAGGAAATCCCTTTATTACTAAATCTTTTTCGATATCTGCATACTCCACTTCAACAATCCGACAATTTGGAAACTTTTCTTTATTGTTTATTATAATTTTGTTAACATGATTTTCATTGTCAAACAAAAGACCAATTCGATATCCAGGTTTAATTTCTACCGATTCCGGATCTTCTCCTGCCATGCGAACAAATCCTCCGATTGGTAATAAACGGATCGTATAGGTAGTCTCACCTTTCCTATGTGTGAACACTTTTGGTCCCATACCGATCGCAAACTCTCGGCAGAGAATACCTGCTCTTTTAGCGAAAATGAAATGTCCTAATTCATGAAAGAAGACTAGTGCGCCAAAAATCACAATAAAGGCAATAACTGTACTCAATTATAAAACCACCTTTTTTATAGAAGTGAATGTACATACTGTCTCGTTTCTTTATCTACCTCTTCTATCATTGTTAAACTTGGATGATCCATGGTTTGATGAGTGCTTAATGCCTTCTCAATCAAATCTTCGATCTGCAAGAAACGAATTTTACCTTTTAAAAACGCAGCTACGGCAGTTTCGTTAGCAGCATTCAATACAGTTGGCATTGTTCCGCCTTTTTTTCCAGCCATATAAGCATATTTCAGACAGCGGAATCTTTCAACATCCATTTCCTGGAAGTGTAGTTTACCAATACTCGCCAAATTTAACCGAGTACCGGAGGGAAGAGGCAAGCGGTCAGGGTATGTGAGTGCGTATTGGATAGGCACTCTCATATCTGGTGTTCCAAGTTGGGCGATTATACTTGAGTCATGGAATTCAATCATCGAATGGATGATACTTTCTTTATGGAGCAATACATCAATTTTTTCATATGGCATATGAAACAACCAGTGTGCCTCAATTACCTCTAACCCTTTGTTCATCATCGTGGCAGAGTCAATCGTAATTTTCGCACCCATCGACCAATTAGGGTGGTTCAAAGCCTCTTGTACCGTAACATTTTCTAGCTCTTCACGAGTCCTGTCACGAAAGCTGCCACCCGAAGCTGTTAAAATTAATCTTTCAATATTTTTATCCTTTTCTCCTTGCAAGGCTTGGAAAATTGCTGAATGCTCGCTATCGACAGGAAGAAGTCGTACATTATTCTTTCTTGTCGCCTCCATTACTAAATGCCCTGCCGTTACAAGTGTTTCTTTATTGGCAATCGCAATTATCTTTTTACATTCAATTGCCTGTAATGTTGGATGTAAACCAACACTGCCAAGAACAGCATTGACAAGGATATTAGATTTTTCATACACAGCTACCTCAATCAATCCTTCATTACCGTAGGTAAACTTAGTTTGGGGAAATTCTGCTTTTAATGTATTACAATCACTATGGTCTTGTACAGAAACAAGCTCTGGCTTAAACTCGACAATCAATTTTCGTGCCAAATCGATATTTTTACCCACGGAAAAGGCAGCTAACCTAAATTCTGTTGGATGCTCACGAATAATATCAATCGTCTGTGTCCCAACTGATCCTGTTGCACCCAATAAACTAATTAATTTCAAAACATTCAACTCCTATAAGAAAAGCAAAAAACTTAAATCCAAAGGTGGAATAGGTTTAATATTGGCCAAACAAATATTAGGCTGTCAAAACGATCAAGAATACCACCATGACCAGGTAAGATTTTTCCTGAATCCTTCACATTAAAATGACGTTTGAAAGCGGATTGAACAAGATCGCCAATTTGTCCAAAAACAGATAGTACAACAGTTATTCCAATTATTGAGCCTTTTATATCAGTGAATAATACAAAGAGAAGGGCAATAATAACTGCACAAACGACACCGCCTAAGAAACCTTCAACGGTCTTATTAGGGCTGATTTCTGGCCAGAGCTTTCTCTTTCCAAGCGCTTTCCCAATAAAGTAAGCACCTGAATCCGTTGCCCAAACCATAAATAAAGAATATAAAATGTAAACTAATCCCCCATCCACCCTTGTTTCAAAGAAAAAGTAAAAGCCAATTCCTACATAAAGGGAGGATAGAATGGAAAATGAGACATCCTCAAATGTAAAACGATTCTTGGTAATCACAGTGTATGTCAATAATAATAGTATAAACACAATGCACAATTCTGTTTTTGAATAATAAAAAGTATCCAAGACATATTGATACTTCTCCGGAAAAATTAGTACCCATAAAAACAAAATCGAAAGTATTCCATGGATAGAGAAAATGTTAAGATTTTTCATTCTCATTAATTCATATAACCCAATAGTAGCTAAAAAATAGGTTAATACTACAAGCGGAATCCCGCCAAAATATACAATTGGCAAAAATAATGCCGCAGCGACGACTCCTGTTATGATTCTTTGCTTCATTTAGTAAATTCAACACCTTTTTTATTCTATAAGCCACCATACCGACGTTGGCGTTTTTGAAAGAGCTCAACCGCTTCAAGCAAATGATCCTCATTAAAGTCAGGCCATAATACATCCGTAAACCAAAACTCCGAGTAAGCCAATTGCCAAAGCATAAAGTTGCTCAAGCGAATTTCACCACTAGTACGGATTAAAAGGTCAGGATCAGTGAATTTCGAACTCATTAGGTAGGAGGAGAACACTTGTTCATCAAGCTCACTCTCTTTTAGTATGCCATTTTTGCTATCATTTAAGACTTGCTTAACCGCATCGAGAATCTCAGCTCTACTTCCATAATTCAAGGCAAAGTTTAAAACGAGTCCGGTATTATCTTTCGTTTCTTCCATAGCTTTTTCTATTGCTCGAAGAGTATGTATTGGAAGCTGATCTTTATAACCCATCATTTTCACTTGAACATTATTCTTAACTAAATCAGGAAGAAATGTCCCTAAAAATTCCTCCGGCAGCTTCATAATGTATTCTACTTCATTTTTGGGGCGCTTCCAGTTCTCAGTTGAAAAAGCATACAGGGTTAAGACTTTTATTCCAAGATTATTTGCCAACATGGTTGTTTTACGAACAACCTTCATCCCTTCATGATGGCCGGCAATACGCGGTAACGCCCTTTTTTTAGCCCAGCGTCCGTTGCCATCCATTATTATGGCAACATGCTCAGGAACAGGCAGCTTTTTTATTTCTTCTATTTTATCTCGGAGTGTGGAAGAGGTATTTTGCTTCTTCCTAAGTAAAAATTTATTTAACATAACATTGCTCCTCAATTAGTTAATCATTTCCTCCGAAAATAGATCATTTACAATTGGATCAGATGTAGGTATGTAAAGTATCTTTTAGGTTAGATGGTATTATCATACCAAAAAAGCTAGAAGATATCTCTAATAATAACTTATGTAAAATAAAAGGAATTAAGAATAATGTTCAGAAAACTTCCGGGGATATTCCTCGTTATCAAATAATCCCAAAAATAGTGAAAAAACCCCCTAGAAAGAGGGTCTACTGTTCAGAAAAGCGGTAGTGCCTTGATCAGCCTCAAAAAGCGCTGGATGGTCTGTCGATGTTGTCGTTCTTTGACTCTATCGACAGAACGGCAGCAACCTCGAGAGGCTAGGCGCTGGAGCTAGACATGCATTATACTTCTAATATTTCTTTTTCTTTGTCTTTAGTGATTTGATCGATTTTTTGAATGAATTCATCAGTTAGCTTTTGAACATCATCAGAATAGCCACGAAGTGCATCTTCTGTAATTTCACCATTCTTCTCAAGCTTTTTCAAAGAATCATTGGCATCACGGCGAATATTACGAAGTGCAACCTTCGCTTCTTCTGATTCTTTTTTGACTACTTTCACAAGTTCTTTACGTCGTTCCTCTGTCAATTGCGGAATTGCAATCCGAATAACCTGACCATCGTTGGTAGGATTTAATCCTAAATCAGACTTCAAGATTGCCCTTTCAATTTCACTAAGAATTGATTTATCATATGGTTGAATTACGAGTAGTCTAGCTTCAGGAGTTGTGATACCTGCCATTTGATTCACAGGAGTAGCTGCACCATAATAATCAACGGTAATCCGGTCAAGTAAAGAAGCACTTGCTCTCCCAGCTCGGATGCTGGCAAGTTCACGAGTATATGACTGAATCGCTTTTGTCATACGATCTTTTGTAGAAGAGATGACTTGCTTTGGCATTAATTTTTCCCCCTAACGATTGTTCCAATTTTTTCACCCATAACGGCTTTTTTAATATTGCCCTGTTCCATAATTGAGAAAACAATAAGTGGAATATCATTATCCATACATAAGGAAGATGCGGTTGAGTCCATGACAGCTAACCCTTCTTTAATCACATCTAAGAATGATAGATCTTCATATTTAGTGGCATTTGCGTCGATACGAGGGTCTGCCGAATAGACACCATCGACATTATTTTTGGCCATTAATATAACTTCAGCATCAATTTCTGCTGCTCGCAGTGCGGCTGTTGTATCAGTTGAGAAATAAGGGTTACCTGTGCCAGCCGCAAAAATAACGACCCGTTGCTTCTCTAAATGTCTAATGGCACGACGTCTAATATACGGTTCTGCAACCTGACGCATTTCTATTGAGGTTTGCACACGTGATTCAATCCCTAAGTGCTCCAAACTATCTTGAAGTGCTAAAGAATTCATTACAGTTGCAAGCATACCCATATAATCGGCTGTTGCTCTGTCCATACCCATTTCACTGCCGATTTTCCCGCGCCAAATGTTGCCGCCGCCAACAACGACAGCTACCTCTACTCCAAGTTCTGCAATTTCTTTTACTTGAATGGCAATCGATTTAATAACTGAAGGTTTAATTCCAAAGCTCGATTCACCAGCAAGTGCTTCCCCGCTCAATTTTAATACCACGCGTTTGTACTTAGGACCACTCATATAAACCTCCATTATGTAATTTATAACTTAGTTAGCTTGAAAAATAGGGAACACACCGTGTCCCCTATTCAAAAACCTATACAGTAACATTCCCTTAAAACTTGTTCGGTTTTAAGCTAGAGAATATTTGACTATTGTTTATTAACTTGGTTCATAACTTCTTCTGCGAAGTTATCTTCACGTTTTTCAATGCCTTCGCCTACTTCGTAGCGTACGAATTCACGTAATGTTGCACCTTTGGATTCAACAAATTGACGTACTTTTTGATCAGGGTTTTTAACGAAAGTTTGGTCAAGGACACAAACATCTTCAAAGTATTTTCCAAGGCGGCCTTCAACCATTTTCGCAACGATATTTTCAGGCTTGCCTTCGTTAAGAGCTTGTTGTGTTAATACTTGACGCTCACGTTCAATTTCCTCTTGTGATACTTGGTCACGAGAAACGTATTTTGGTCTTAGTGCTGTAATATGCATAGAAATATCTTTAGCAGCATCGGAATCTGTAGTGCCTTCAAGAACTGTTAGCACGCTGATGCGTCCACCCATATGAAGGTAAGCACCAAATGCATCATTATCCGTTTTTGATACTATAGCAAAACGGCGAAGTGATAATTTTTCACCAATTTTAGCAATCGCAGCATTGATGTGTTCTTCTACGGTTGCCCCATTTTCCATTGTTTGAGCAGAAGCTTCTTCAACTGTTGCTGGTTTGTTTTTAAGGAGATGCTGTGCAAGTTCCTTTACAAGAGTTTGGAACCCTTCGTTTTTCGCAACGAAGTCAGTTTCAGAGTTTACTTCAAGAATAACAGCATCATTACCTTCTGTTAAAATGGATGTTAACCCTTCAGCAGCAATACGATCTGCTTTCTTTGCTGCTTTCGCAATCCCTTTTTCACGTAAGTAATCAATCGCTTTTTCCATATCACCATTTGATTCTGTTAATGCTTTTTTGCAATCCATCATTCCAGCGCCAGTTTTTTCACGTAATTCTTTAACCATTTGAGCAGTAACTGCCATAATTTTCTTCCTCCTTTAATTCTATGTACTATACTCATATCTTAGCCATTGAAATCTAAGATAAACATTCTTTAGCCCGGCAACCGACGGGGTTTTTTCGCTGATAGGAAAGTAAGGTGCAGAAACTGAATAGAAACTTCCTATCGGCTTAAGTTCATCTAATCCTCTGTTTTCGCATAATGGCAAGTTTTCTTTAAAAAAAGGTGATAAAGGGTCTCCCTCTTATCACCTTTTTTAGTTCACTAAATTGTCCAGCTTCATCGCCTAGCCGCACGAGGTCATACGCCAATCACAGCGGAAACAAAAAACGCCTTCCGTAGTGCTCGTCATATGCTGGCTGTGCAAGGCAATTCCGCTTTTCTAATTAAGCTTCTACTTGCACTTCTTCGCCTTGTTTCGCTTCAAGGATGGCATCAGCCATTTTTCCAGTCAATAGCTTAACCGCACGAATCGCATCGTCATTCGCTGGAATAACTACATCGATTTCGTCTGGATCACAGTTTGTATCAACGATACCAACGATAGGAATGTTTAATTTCTTCGCTTCAGCAACCGCGATACGCTCTTTACGAGGGTCAATGATGAAAAGTGCATCTGGAAGCTGTTTCATGTCTTTGATTCCGCCTAGGAATTTTTCAAGACGTTCTTGTTCTTTCTTCAATTGTACTACTTCTTTCTTAGGTAGTACTTCGAAAGTACCGTCTTCTGACATTCTTTCGATATCTTTTAAGCGGCCGATACGCTTTTGAATTGTTTCAAAGTTTGTTAATGTACCACCTAACCAGCGTTGGTTTACATAGTACATACCTGAACGGCCTGCTTCTTCTTTAACAGAATCTTGAGCTTGTTTCTTTGTACCAACAAAAAGAACTGTTCCGCCGTTACCAGCAAGTTCCTTTACCCAGTTATAAGCTTCTTCAACCTTTTTAACTGTTTTTTGAAGGTCGATAATGTAGATACCGTTACGCTCAGTGAAGATATATTTCTTCATCTTAGGGTTCCAACGGCGAGTTTGGTGTCCGAAATGTACACCAGCTTCAAGCAATTGCTTCATTGAAATAACTGACATGTTTTTTTCCTCCTAATGGTTTGTTTTCCTCCGCTCATCTCATTTTTAAACAGAAACTGTCAATAACAGCACCGTCTGTTTAAATCAATAAGCGTGTGTATTAACACCATGAAATACTATAGCATAAGTAAACTTAACAATCAAGCGCTATACTTTAGGAAAAATAAAAAATCCCCAGATAAACTGGAGATTTATATTTTTACTTAGTTCTTAGTTTATCAAGTTCAACAAGAAACTTATCATTTAAGACTTTAATATACGTTCCTTTCATACCTAGGGAGCGCGATTCAATTACCCCAGCACTCTCAAGCTTTCTTAGAGCATTGACAATAACTGAACGTGTAATACCAACGCGATCAGCAATTTTTGAAGCAACTAGCAGTCCTTCATGACCATTAAGCTCTTCAAAAATATGCTCAATGGCTTCTAGTTCACTATAAGACAATGAACTAATGGCCATTTGAACAACCGCTTTGCTTCTAGCTTCTTCTTCAATCTCTTCTGCTTTTTCACGTAAAATCTCCATGCCAACTACAGTTGCACCATATTCTGCAAGGATTAAATCATCATCTTGGAATTTTTCTTGTAATCTTGCAAGGATTAAGGTGCCAAGACGTTCTCCACCACCAATAATAGGAACAATTGTTGTCAATCCTTCACGGAATAATTCTCTATTTTCCACAGGAAAAGCAGTATATTGGCTTTCAATATCAAGATTTGATGAAGTTTCTTGAATATTAAATAAGCC
>NZ_JBALPG010000021.1:0-103061 GCF_036965245.1 Neobacillus drentensis | reverse complement strand
TTTCATTCTTTCGTTTTCAATTTGTTGATAAATTGAAAAACCTAGAAGTTTTCCGCGGCGGCTGACAATGTAAACATTTGCTTCAATTGTTTCACTTAATGTTTCTGACATTTCTTTGAAGTTTACTGGCTTTCCTGCAGCTTTTTGCAATAATACATTAATTTTTCTTGTTTTTGTAAGTAAATCCATCGTGTTTCTTCCTCCTAATTAACTACAAACATTATTAAATTTAAAAAGCTATTACAATCATTTTCGACGTATTAGGTCATTTAAGGAACGATGTTTCCAAAAAATTTAAGATTAAACAACTGTTCCTAAAGAATAAACTGGGATAAATCTTTATTTTTTGATATAGCACCAAGTTTATCATCGACATACTGCGGTGTAATCGTGATTTTCTCCATTGAAATATCCGGTGCTTCAAAAGATAAGTCCTCTAAAAGCTTTTCTAATATCGTATGGAGTCGTCTGGCACCAATATTGTCTGTATTTTGATTTACTTCGAATGCTATTTCAGCAATTCTACGAATAGCATCGTCAGAAAATTCAATTTGTATACCTTCTGTTTCCAATAATGCTTGATATTGCTTTATTAAAGCATTATCCGGCTCGATTAAGATTCTGAAAAAGTCTTCCACAGTCAATTTCGTTAGTTCCACCCGAATCGGGAATCGGCCTTGAAGTTCAGGTATTAAATCAGATGGTTTAGCCATATGAAACGCCCCAGCAGCGATAAATAAAATATGATCGGTTTTAATCGAACCATATTTCGTAACTACTGTCGAACCTTCAACAACCGGTAAAATATCCCTTTGAACACCTTCTCTCGAAACATCTGCTGAAGAGCCTCCAGAATTCTTGCTTGCAATTTTATCGATTTCATCAATAAAGATAATCCCATTTTGTTCCGCGCGATAAACGGCTTCTGATGTAACTTCATCCATGTCAATCAGTTTTGCAGCTTCTTCATTTGTTAACACTTTCCTTGCTTCATGAACGGTTAATTTTCTTTTCTTCCGCTTTTTCGGCATAAAGCTGCTCAGAGCATCCTGCATGTTCATACCCATTTGTTCAATACCAGAACCTTGGAGCATATCAAACATAGAAGGCGTTTGCTCCTCAACCTCTACGGTAACAATTTCATCCTCTAACTGACCAAGAGCAAGTTTCTCTTTAATAATCTTTCGTTTTTCTTGAATAGAGTAATCTTCCTGCTGCGTCTCAGGTTCAGCATTAGAATTTCCTCCTCCAAACAACATTTCGAGTGGGTTTTTATAGTTCGTCGATTTTTTTGCAGATGGAACAAGTAAATCTACAAGCCTTCCATTTGCATTTTCCTCGGCCCGCTCCTTTACACTTTGCATCCGGTCCTCTTTCACTAATCGAACAGAGGTTTCGGCTAAATCTCTAACCATTGATTCAACATCACGGCCAACATAGCCTACTTCTGTAAATTTAGTCGCCTCAACCTTAATAAACGGTGCACCAACAAGCTTTGCAATCCTTCTGGCAATTTCCGTTTTACCAACCCCGGTCGGTCCTATCATCAAAATATTTTTAGGAATAATTTCTTCCCGGAGTTTGTCATTCAATAAACCCCTTCTGTAACGGTTCCTTAAGGCAACAGCGACCGCTTTCTTTGCATCCTTTTGTCCAATAATATATTGATCAAGTCTTTCGACAATTTGGCGGGGGGTTAAATTGGTTGTTCTACCCATATTTTTCAGTCTCCTTCCCGTTATAGCTCTTCAACGATAATGTTGTGGTTCGTGTATACACATATTTCCGCAGCTATTTCTAAAGAAGCTTTCGCGATTTCTTTCGCAGATAGGTGTTCCCCGGAATATTTCTTCAGTGAACGACCTGCTGCCAATGCGTAATTCCCACCAGAGCCAATCGCGAGAATCCCATCATCGGGTTCAATGACTTCCCCAGTACCGGAAACAAGAAGCAAACTTTCACGATTCATTACAATTAACATCGCTTCCAACTTGCGGAGCATTTTATCGTTTCTCCATTCTTTTGCAAGCTCAACAGCTGCTCTTTGGAGATTCCCATTATACTCCTCTAATTTCCCTTCAAACAGTTCAAAAAGAGTAAATGCATCAGCAACAGAACCGGCAAAACCAGCCAATACTTTACCATTAAATATCTTTCTTACCTTTTTTGCAGTGTGCTTCATCACTACTGCATTACCAAATGTTACTTGGCCATCACCAGACATAGAACACTCGCCATTATGATGAATTGCAAATATTGTTGTTGCATGAAATTGATTCACACAAATCTTCCTCCTTCTGGAGTAATTTCCGTTTATAAACACAAATGGTATGTAAATAATTGGATCAAGTAGAATCTGGTTCTTCATCAATTACTTGTTATAGATTTGGATAAAACGAAATCAATGAAATCAAGTTGACAATGTTCAATTGTATATTTTGCGTAATTCCTCTTAATTTGTAAACAGAAGATACATA
This sequence comes from Neobacillus drentensis, assembly GCF_036965245.1. GTDB lineage: Bacteria > Bacillota > Bacilli > Bacillales > Cytobacillaceae > Neobacillus > Neobacillus drentensis_G. The sequence continues at coordinate 100,584 of NZ_JBALPG010000021.1, read as the reverse complement.
AATTTAATAAAACATTCACATTTATCATACTATTCATTGACAAGGGCTACTAAATCGTAACATACTTCCATTGTCCTTGCAATAAATTTTACAAAACTTTCACAAAGTTCTGAATTGTTTCTAACGCTCGATTTGCATGCTGTAAATTCCTTTCCTGCTTTCCTTTAATTTTAACTGGCAGCTCAGGAAACAATCCAAAATTAGCATTCATCGGCTGAAAGTTATCCGGATTTGCTGTAGTAATATAACGTGCCATACTGCCAATAGCTGTTTCCGACGGAAACTCTACTGTATCCATTCCTTTAACTAATCGTGCTGCATTGATTCCAGCCATTAAACCACTTGCAGCTGATTCTACATATCCCTCAACACCAGTCATTTGACCGGCAAAAAATAAATCTTCACGATTTTGGAATTGATATGTGGCCTTAAGTACCTTCGGTGAATTAATAAAGGTATTACGGTGCATCACACCATATCGAATGATTTCTGCATTTTCAAGACCAGGAATCAACTGAATAACTTCCTTTTGAGCTCCCCACTTTAAATGTGTCTGAAAACCGACAATATTAAACAGGGTCCCAGCTGCATCATCTTGACGAAGCTGCACAACTGCAAATGGTCTTTTTCCTGTTTTCGGATCCTCTAAACCAACCGGTTTTAACGGTCCAAAAAGCATCGTTTTCTTTCCTCTTGCCGCCATTACTTCAATTGGCATACAGCCTTCAAAAAAGACCTCTTTTTCAAATTCCTTCAATGGTACCGTCTCAGCGGAAATGAGTGCTTCATAAAAACGATTAAACTCTTCCTCTGACATCGGACAATTTAAATAGGCAGCTTCTCCTTTATCATAGCGGGACTTCAAATAAACTTTTTCCATGTTGATGCTTTCTTTTTCTAGAATTGGTGCCGCTGCATCATAAAAATATAGATAATCTTCCCCGGTTAAGTTTTTAAGCTGTGCTGAGAGATCTGGGCTGGTTAGCGGTCCTGTAGCAATAACGGTTGGCCCATCAGGAATTTTGGTGACCTCTTCATTTACAACCGTAACATTTTTATGATTTTTGACCATCTCAGTTACTTTGGCGGCAAATTCATGCCGATCAACCGCCAAAGCTCCACCTGCTGGAACGGAACAGGCATCAGCCGCCGCGATAATCACAGAATCAAGCTTTCTCATTTCTTCTTTTAATACCCCAACAGCATTTGTTAACGTATTTGCCCGCAATGAATTACTGCATACCAATTCTGCAAATTTATCTGTATGGTGTGCTGGAGTTTGCTTTACTGGGCGCATCTCATAAAGACGTACTTTTATGCCACGTTTAGCAATCTGCCATGCTGCTTCACTTCCTGCTAAACCAGCACCAACTACATTTATTGTTATGTCTTTCATTTTGGAACCTCCTGAAATTCTTCCTGGAACTTGGGTTCAATACCATTTTGGTTAAAAAAGCATTATAAATATAGCTTTCCCACAATTAAGTCCATCTTGCATTGTACTATACGTATGAAAAAGAAAAAAGTTTTAATTACTTATTTATTTACAAAAATAAAAAGAGTGGAACTTTCCCACTCTTAACTTTGCGGTTCTTCCTTGTAATCACAAGTAACACATTGAACTTGAATGCCTTTTTTTAATTTCTTTTCGACTAGCAAGCCTTCACATTTAGGGCAGGCTCTCGGTAACGGTTTATCCCAAGAAATGAATTCACACTCTGGATATCGAGTACAGCCGTAAAACAATCTTTTTTTCTTACTCTTTCGCTCAATAATCTGTCCTTCCTTACATGAAGGACAAGTTACACCGATTTCTTTTACAATCGGCTTGGTATTCCGACAATCCGGGAAATTACTACAAGCCATGAATTTTCCGTATCTGCCCATTTTAAAAACCATTGGGTTTCCACAGTTTTCACAATCCTCACCAGCTGGCTCATCTTTAATTTCTACTGACTGCATTTCTTTTTCAGCCTTTTCTACATGCGTTTCAAAATCTTGGTAAAATTCATCAATAATTTGAACCCATGGTACTTTTCCGTCTTCGATATTATCCAACCCTTGTTCCATTTTTACTGTGAACTCCACGTCAATAATGTCAGGGAAAAATTCAAGAATCAACTCATGGACAATTTCACCCAGCTCGGTGGGTACAAATCGTTTATTATCAAGCGCAACATAGCCCCGTTTTTGAATTGTATCCAAGGTAGGTGCATATGTAGAAGGGCGACCAATTCCAAGCTCCTCCAGTGTTTTGACAAGTCTTGCTTCTGTGTATCGTGGTGGAGGCTGTGTGAAGTGCTGCTTTTGATCAATATCCTTTTTAAACACTTCATCTCCTTCTTTGAGATCTGGAAGCATTTTTTCAGGTCCATCTACTTGGTCATCTGACCCTTCAACATATAGCTTCATAAAGCCTGGAAACTTTATTTTAGAGCCGGTAGCACGGAACAGTACATTTCCATTCTGCAAATCCACACTCATCGTATCCATAATTGCCTGTGCCATTTGACTTGCTAAAAAACGCTCCCAAATTAATTTGTATAGACGGAGCTGATCACGTGAAAGAAATTCTTTTAAGCTGCTAGGATCTCTTAATGGACTTGTAGGACGAATTCCTTCATGGGCATCCTGTGCATTCGTTTGCTTTTTTTCTTTTCTTTGTTCATTCTTTAAAAAGTTTTCACCATATTCCGCTTTTATATAGTTAGCGGCCTCTGCCTGCGCAACTTCTGAAATTCGAGTGGAATCAGTTCTCATATACGTAATGAGACCAATTGTTCCTTCTTTTCCAAGTTCAATTCCTTCGTATAACTGCTGTGCAAGCATCATCGTTTTTTTAGCCCGGAAGTTCAGCTTTCTGGCTGCTTCCTGCTGTAAGGAGGATGTGATAAAAGGCAGCGCAGGGTTTCTACGACGCTCTTTTTTCGTCACAGAAATCACTTTGAACTTATCTTCTGTCAATTGCCCTAAAATAGCCTGAACGTCTTGTTCTGACTTAAGCTCTTTTTTATCATGGCCAACCAAAGAATAGAAATTGCCACTGAATTGATCTTTTCCCTTTAAAAATTCGCCTTCAATCGTCCAATATTCTTCAGGTGTAAACGCTTTTATCTCTTTTTCCCTATCAATAATCAAACGAGCTGCAACGGATTGAACACGTCCTGCGCTTAAGCCTTTTTTCACCTTCTTCCAAAGAATCGGGCTGATATTATAGCCTACAAGCCGGTCTAAAATCCTGCGTGCCTGCTGAGCATCAACAAGATCCATATTAATTGGACGAGGATGCTTGAATGATTCTTTTATTGCATCCTTTGTGATTTCATTAAATACAACACGGCAATCTGAGTTAATGTCAACATCTAAACTGTGCGCTAAATGCCAGGCAATTGCTTCCCCTTCACGATCCGGGTCGGCCGCGAGATAAACTTTTTTTGCCTTTTTGGCCGCTGTTTTTAATTCCTTTAAAACAGGGCCTTTCCCGCGGATTGTAATATATTTTGGTTCAAAGTTATTTTCTTTATATACACCCATCTGACTCCGTGGCAAATCACGAACATGCCCCATCGAAGCTTTTACTTTATATTTATTTCCTAAGTATCGTTCAATTGTTTTCGCTTTTGCTGGCGATTCAACGATTACAAGAAATTCTGCCATTCAAATATCCTCCTTAAGAGGGAAAGTGTGAAAGCGCCTCGAATGCGGCAAAAGCCTATTTCTAAGATGCTTACCATTTGAGAAGTTTTCCTAAATTCCAGTTTTAACAATTTTAACTGGAGAAAATACTTTACAAAACTGCCTTATCCCAAAAATTTTAATTATATGTTTATTACAATAGTATTTATTCATTTTTGATATATTCTTTTTTTCGAACATCTGTTGGAAAATGTATAACATAATAGAAATTTTTGCAACCTTTTTTAGCTAATTTCTCCATTTAATCGAAAAAACCTGCAAAAATAACAATTTTTATTCTAGGTTTTTAATTTTACATAGAGTTTAATCTTATTTCTTCCAAAATATCCTCAGCCCTTGTAACAAGCTTTGCCCCTTGCTGAATTAAATCATTTGCTCCGATGGAAAATGGATTAAAAATACTTCCAGGTAACGAAAATACATCACGTCCTTCATTGACGGCATAATTGGCCGTGATGAGCGAACCGCTTTTTCGCTTTGCTTCTATAATAAACGTTCCGGCCGCTAAACCGCTAATGATTCGATTTCGTGCGGGAAAATGCCATCTAAGCGGCTTGGTATCTGGGGGATATTCGGATACGACAAGCTGTGTTTTCATTAATTCAAGTGCAAGATTCATATTTTCTTTTGGGTAGATATGATATAAACCGCCTGCAATAACAGCGATTGTTTTACCGCCATTTTTTATCGCATTTTCATGTGCCAGGGTATCTATTCCCTTTGCTAAACCGCTCACAATGAGAACACCATTATCTATTAACTCAGGAAAAATTAACCTAATCGCATTTCTTCCGTATTGAGTAGCTTGACGAGAGCCAACAACTGCAAGTTTCGGCTCTTTTTCAAGAAGCGATAAATCACCCTTCACAAATAAAGCCCATGGCGGCTGGTAGATTTCTTTTAAGTACTTTGGATATTCATTATCGAAAATAGTAATCACAGTAATATCATTGGTTTCGTATTGACGGATTTGTTCGTGAATAAGGTCAGGATGTAGAGGAATGATAGAAGATTTATCCAAAGCATCATCGTGGTTTACTTGTGGAAATAAGGAAATCTGATGAGGTGATTGGGGTTGGGTCCGGTACAAGGACTGAAGTGTTGGATCCTTTTTTAGGATTTGATACACAGTATTCCATGTGATATTTGGGTAATGAAGCAAATGAATCAGTTTTTCTTTAAAGTCATCCATTATTCATTCTCCTTTTTTTATAGTACGAGAAATAGCCCCTCAACTATGAGGGACTATCTGTAACCATCATGATGTGTATATTAGTGAGTCTTACACTTTTCATATAGACCTTGCTCTTTCAAAACTTCAATTAGTGTTTCACCCATTACAGATGGGGTATCCGCTACTTTAATGCCGCATTCATTCATGATACGGATTTTTTCGTCTGCAGTACCCTTTCCGCCAGAGATAATGGCACCAGCGTGGCCCATACGTTTTCCTGGAGGTGCTGTACGTCCGCCGATAAAACCAACAACAGGTTTTGTCATGTTTGCTTTAACCCATTCAGCTGCTTCTTCTTCAGCAGTACCGCCAATTTCCCCAATCATAATCACTGCGTATGTTTCAGGATCTTCATTAAAAGCCTTTAGAACATCAATGAAGTTAGTACCATTAACTGGGTCACCGCCAATACCAACTGCAGTTGTTTGACCAAGTCCTGCTTGTGTTAGTTGGTGTACAGCTTCATATGTTAATGTTCCAGAGCGGGAAACTACCCCAACATGTCCTTTTGTATGGATGTAGCCTGGCATAATACCAATTTTACATTCATCAGCAGTAATAACACCAGGACAGTTTGGACCTACAAGGCGGGTCTTTTTGCCTTCCATGTAACGTTTTACTTTCACCATATCTAATACAGGAATATGCTCTGTAATACAAATAACAAGATCTAATTCCGCATCAACAGCTTCGATAATAGAATCTGCTGCAAATGGTGCCGGGACATAAATAACAGATGCATTTGCACCAGTTGCTTCAACGGCTTCCTTTACCGTATTGAAAACTGGTACACCTTCAACTTCCTGACCTTTTTTCCCAGGAGAGGTACCACCAACAATTTTGGTGCCATATTCAAGCATTTGTTTTGTATGAAAACGGGCTGTTCCGCCTGTTATCCCTTGAACAATAACCTTTGTATCTTTATTAATAAAAACGCTCACGTTAATTCCCCTTTCTTGTCAATCCTATTTCACTAATGAAACGATTTTTTGTGCGCCGTCAGCCATGGATTCTGCAGCAATAATTTCAACGCTTGACTCTGCTAGGATTTTCTTACCTAAGTCAACGTTTGTTCCCTCTAAGCGAACAACAAGTGGAACACTTAGTCCAACCTGCTTAGCTGCTTCGACAACACCCTCAGCAATGACATCACACTTCATGATTCCGCCAAAGATATTGACAAAAATACCTTTTACGTTTGGATCAGAAAGGATAATTTTAAAAGCTTCTGTAACCTTTTCAGCTGTCGCACTGCCCCCGACATCTAAAAAGTTTGCAGGATCGCCGCCGTAATGTTTAATGATATCCATCGTTGACATGGCAAGGCCGGCACCATTAACCATACAGCCAATATTGCCATCTAAAGCTACATAGCTTAAATCATATTTAGACGCTTCAATTTCCTTTACATCTTCTTCTTCAAGATCACGGTACACTAATACATCTTTTTGACGATACAATGCATTTGAGTCGAAGTTTAATTTTGCATCAAGCGCCATTACTTTTCCGTCTCCTGTAACTACAAGCGGGTTAATTTCGGCAATTGAACAGTCCTTTTCGATATAAGCATTATATAAGCCCATCATAAACTTAACAGCTTGATTAATAAGTTCATTTGGAATATTGATATTAAAAGCAATACGGCGTGCTTGGAATGCCTGTAAGCCAATTGCCGGATCGATTTCTTCTTTAAAAATTTTCTCAGGAGTTTTTGCAGCTACTTCTTCAATTTCTGTACCGCCTTCTTCAGATGCCATTAAAACAACACGTGAAGTGGCACGGTCTAATACTAAGCCAACATAGTATTCTTTTTTGATGTCACAGCCTTCTTCGATAAGTAAACGTTTCACTTCTTTACCTTCAGGACCTGTTTGGTGTGTGACCAATGTTTTTCCTAGGATTTCATTAGCATATGTACGAACCTCTTCAAGGTTTTTAGCAACTTTAACACCGCCGGCTTTCCCCCGTCCACCAGCATGGATTTGTGCTTTTACAACACAAACCTGTGTGCCTAGTTCTTTCGCCGCCTCAACTGCTTCTTCAACAGTGAATGCCACTTTTCCGTTAGGAACCGCAACCCCGTAATTTCTGAGGATCTCTTTCCCTTGATACTCATGGATATTCATTTCCCATCCTCCTATCAAACTCTTTTAGTAAAACTTAGCGTTAGCCAAGTCTTTTTTTGGCGAATGCCGTAGTTTTTCTTATGCACAGAAAGAAAGTATAAAATTTTGAAAAGTTTATACTTTCTTATCAGCCAAAAAATTGACTCCGTTTTCATTTTATATAATGACACATACCTTGTCTACCATTAAGCAAAAAAATTATATCCATCTTTAAAAAATTCAGAATAATATATTACTAAAATTCGTTTTACAAAGGGTTTTGATAACTGATTTTATTTTTTACAATAATAAAAAACAGGCTCAAAACCTGTTTTTTATTGGAAAATATAATCTTTGACTGGCGCGAAGCTTTTTCGATGGTAGGAAGTAATCCCATGCTGTTTTATTGCTTCTATATGTTCCTTCGTGCCGTACCCCATATTTTGCTGAAAACCGTAGGCTGGATAGCTTAACGAAAGCTCTTTCATCAGTTGATCTCTTGCTACCTTTGCAACGATCGAAGCTGCCGCGATAGAGATGCTTATTGCATCCCCTTTAATAATAGATTCAGTTGGATAAGGGGTATCGAGCTTCATTGCGTCAATGAGCAACAAATCCGGCTTTGGATTTAGTGAGGCGATAGCCGCTTTCATTGCCTTTTTTGTCGCTTCATAAATATTAATCTCATCAATTTCATTGGCATGAATCATCGAAACGCTAAAAGCCAGCGCTTCCCTTCTAATGATTTCATCGAATTCCTGACGTTTTTTTTCTGAAAGCTTTTTCGAATCATCCAGACCTGCTAAGAAAAAATCCTCTGGTAAAATAACAGCCGCTGCTACAACAGGACCTGCAAGCGGACCTCTTCCGACTTCATCGACACCGGCAATCAATTCAAATCCTTGAGATCGCCATTTCTTTTCATAGGCGCACATATCATTGAATTTTTCCTTTAATCGTCTGTTCTCTGCCATTTTCTTACGCCATTTATGTACCAACTGTTGAACACCCTTGCGCTCATCTTGAAGGATATGTAACAAAAATGGATCATTTTCTGACATAATATTTTCTAATTGTTGTTCAATTTCTGCTATAGTTTGTACCTTCATTTATTTCACCCGTAGTAATAATACCCTGGTATCAAAGTAAATTCAATACACAAAAAATAGCACACAAAATCCATTTCGAATTTGTGTGCTGGTTCTATCGAGTTATTATTAAGAAACAATTAGGTCTTTCAGTTTAACTGTGCTGCTACTTCCAAAAATTTCTTGTTCCAGTCTTCTGCCAGTCGGAGTTGCGGCAAGGCCGCCTTCTGCGGTTTCCCTCAATGAAGATGGCATTGCTTGGCCAATTAAGAACATGGCATTAATGACTTCATCACAAGGGATTCTGCTTGAAATTCCAGCAAGTGCCATATCTGCTGCAGTAATAGCATTAGAGGCACCCATTGCATTCCGTTTTACACAAGGAACTTCAACTAATCCTGCAACAGGATCACATACTAATCCCAGCATATTCTTCAAGGTGATGGCCATCGCCTCTGATGCCTGCTGTGGTGAGCCGCCAGCCATTTCTACAATCGCAGCTGCTGCCATACCACTTGCAGAGCCTACTTCAGCCTGACATCCACCTGCAGCACCGGAAATAGAGGCATTATTGGCGACTACAAAACCAAATGCAGCTGCGGTAAACAAGAATTCAATCATTTCCTCGCGAGTTGGGTTCAATTTTTCTTTTACAGCAAATAATGTTCCTGGTACCACACCTGCAGAACCTGCAGTTGGTGTTGCACAAATAACGCCCATTGCGGCATTCACTTCATTAGTGGCCACTGCTTTACTGACAGCATCTAGTAAAATCGTACCTCCAAGAGCTTTACCGCTTTTAATATAGTTTTGGAGCAACACTGCGTCTCCACCCGTTAGTCCGGTATGTGAATGGACACCATTGAGACCTCTTTCAACCGCTTGTTCCATCACAGTTAAATTAGTGTCCATTTTCGCAATTACTTCTTCTCTAGTAAGACCTGATACTTCTATTTCCTGTCGGATCATGATCTCCGCTATTTTTACTTGATTAGTTTCTGCAAGATAAACCAGTTCTGATACATTTCGAAACATGATCACACCCCCTGATGTTTGTTAATCTATTTATTCAACCATGCGAATGATTTGTGATACATTTGAAAGATTTTTTAATTCGTCAATCACAATTTCTTCAATTTTCTGATCGACTTCAATAACCATTAAAGCCATTTCACCTTTTTCTAACCGTGATACTTCCATATGACCAATGTTTATTTCATATTTTGATAATACACTTGTAACAGCAGAAATGATGCCAAATCGATCCTGATGAACAACCAGAATTGCAGGGTGTTCTCCTGAAAGCTTTAATGGAAAGGAATTTAATTCAGTGATTTCAATGGTACCACCACCTATTGAAATCCCTACCATTTCAAGTTCGTTTTCCTCATCAAATAAATTAATCTTGACGGTATTTGGATGCTCCGTTACAGCCTCTTCAGTACGAAAAACTACATTTAAACCCGCTTCTTTTGCTATCTCTAAAGACCTTGGCATTCTTTCATCAAATGTATCCAAATTCAAAAGTCCGGCCACAATGGCGAAATCTGTTCCGTGTCCCATATACGTTTTGGCAAATGAACCGTATAATGAGATGATTGCTTTCTTCGGCAGTCTTCCGAATAAGGTCCTTGCGACCCTGCCAATACGTGCTGCACCTGCTGTATGAGAGCTTGATGGCCCGATCATAACTGGACCAATAATATCAAATGCTGATCGATATTTCATTCAAATACTCCTTTTATCTAGTGAGTTATTTTTTTTTTGCGTATAATCTTATCAATTTATTTTACGAGAATTACATCAAAGTGACCATAAATAATTGCTGGTAAATGTCCTTGTCCTTCTTTTTTTTAACAAATATGAAAACGATTACAACATCTCGACCATAAAAATATATCAAATATTTACTAGATTTAAAATAACATTTTCAAAACAGGGAATACTTTTTCAATTAATTACTGTTGTATATAAAAGAAGCTCCCCATTGTGGAGAGCTTTGGTTGGTCATTCTTCTTTTTCGATCATAATGTCAGCTGGCCGTTCAAATGTAAGGCGGCCAAATTTTTCCGACCTTATTTCCCTTACGACCAATTCAGACACCTTGTCATAATCGACGATTCCACCTGCCATTAAGCAGCCGCGAAGTACTCCTATTTGATCGAACATTTCAACAACATTTTCCGGTAGGGAATCAAGTTGATAACGTTCTTTCAAACGCTCAGGATATTCACGTTCCAAAAATCTTAGAGAGTAAACAGTTAGGTCTTGCAGGTTTAACAATGTATCTTTAATTGCCCCTGTAATCGCCAGTTTCATACCGACCTCTTGATCCTCAAATTTCGGCCATAAAATCCCCGGTGTATCCAACAATTCCATTTCTTTACCAACTTTTATCCACTGTTGTGCCTTTGTTACCCCGGGAGTATTTCCTGTTTTGGCGATATTTTTTTTAGCGAGACGGTTAATGAGTGTTGATTTTCCTGCGTTTGGGATGCCGACAATCATCGCCCTAATTGCTCTTGGTTTCACACCTTTTGCTTTTAAACGATCAAATTTCTCTTTAAGTATCTCATGTGAGGCTTGGACAATATTTTTCATTCCTTCTCCAGCTTGAGAATTAATCGCGAGTGCTTTAATACCATTTTCTGCAAAATAGGCAATCCATTCTTTTGTTGCAGCCTTGTCTGCCATATCCGCTTTATTTAATAAGACCAACCTTGGTTTATGCTGAATAATTTCGTCAATCATCGGATTCCTTGAGGAATACGGAATTCTTGCATCCACCAATTCAAAAATAATATCAACTAGTTTTAATTTTTCCGTGACCTCTCTGCGAGCCTTTGCCATATGACCAGGAAACCATTGGATCGTCAAAGCAGCCACCTCCTAATTCTATTTCACTTTAACAATATGAGCGTCTTTAATCGGCCAGTAGACCATATTTGTTTTACCAATTACTTTGCTCATTGGAATCGTTCCAATATGCCGGCTGTCTTTACTAAAGCGGCGGTTATCTCCCATAACGAACAATTCACCTTCTGGTACCGTTTTACGGCCAACAGCGGTTTCTTCCAATTTAAACGAGTAAGTTAAAGGACCTTCAGCCTGTTTTTTATATTTATCCAAATAAGGCTCTTCATACGCTTTTCCATTTACATATAGCGTATCATCCTTATACTCAATCGTGTCACCAGGAAGTCCGATCACACGCTTTATGTAATCCTTTTTCTCAGGAGCATGAAAAACGATGATATCAAATCGCTTTGGCTCACCAATATCATAACTTAATTTATTAACTATCATACGATCCTGATCTTTTAATGTTGGCATCATCGATAAGCCATCCACTACTATTGGAGCAAATAGAAAATATCGGATGACTGCTGCTAGCGCCACAGCAATCAATAGGGCTTTGGTCCATTCCCACAGTTCATTCTTCTTTTTTGTCATACAATCCCCACCAATCACTAATAAAAAATGTTTTATAAAGCCTATTTTACATAACTTAAACATATTTAACACGATGGGCTAAAATTTTTTAATCAAACTTTAATATTTTGTTTAAAAATCAGCAACAATTGAATCAGTCCAATAAATATAATTTACAATTAATTGATTAGATATGTAATAAAAAAGAGCCTGCTCCCAGGCAAGCTCTTTTCTTTTCATATTAGCGGATCTCTTTAATTCTTGCTTTTTTACCGCGAAGGTTACGCAAGTAGTAAAGCTTAGCACGGCGAACTTTACCGCGGCGAAGTACTTCAAGCTTCGCAATTTTTGGTGTGTGTACTGGGAAAGTACGCTCTACGCCTACTCCGTAAGAAATTTTACGAACTGTAAAAGTTTCGCTAATTCCACCACCACGACGCTTAATCACAACACCTTCAAATAACTGAATACGCTCACGAGTACCCTCGACAACTTTAACGTGTACACGTACAGTGTCACCAGGACGGAAAGCAGGAAGATCAGTACGAAGTTGTTCTTTTGTGATATCTTCAATCAATTTTTGCATCGTTTTCAACTCCTTCCAACAGACGCTCATGCACATCATTCTCATAAATACATTGCAGCGGAACATCGTTATAAGACCACAATCTGATTGGTATCAGCTCAAGTCACAAGAAGTATCATACCATATTTATTGAGGGCTCGCAATATTACTCGTAATCTTTTTTTACTTCTTTTAACCATTTTTCCTGTTCAGGAGTGAGTTCGATTTTATCAAATAAATCCGGCCTTCTAAGAAGGGTACGTCTTAATGCTTCTTTATTGCGCCATTCTTCGATTAATTTATGATTTCCAGACAATAAAATATCAGGCACTTTCATTCCACGGAAATCGGCAGGTCTTGTGTAGTGCGGATGTTCTAAGAGCCCTGTACTGAATGAGTCCTTCATATGCGATTCTTGATTGCCGAGCACCTCTGGCAGGAGACGTACAACACTATCAACTACGACCATTGCCCCAAGTTCGCCTCCGGTTAGGACATAATCACCAATCGAGATTTCATCCGTTACCACATGCTCCCGGATTCGTTCATCATAGCCTTCATAATGACCGCAGATGAAGATTAAGTGCTCTTCTTTCGCTAATTCTTCTGCCTTTTTTTGTTCATAACGTTCACCCTGTGGGCAAAGAAGAATCACCCTTGGGTGTTTACTTTGAGCGGTTTCCTTAAGAGCGGCAACGGCATCAAAGATTGGCTGCGGCTTTAATACCATTCCTGCCCCGCCGCCATAAGGGTAATCATCAACAGTGGAGTGTTTGTTATCGGCAAAATCACGAAAATTAACTACGTTATAGGTAACCGCTGATTTCTCGGCGGCTTTTTGCAAAATGGAATGCCCCAGTACCCCAGAAAACATTTCCGGAAATAATGTAAGAATATCAATCTGCATCATGAAAGTAACCCTTCCATTGGTTTAATTAAGATGACTTTCTCTTTTACATCTACTTTTTTGACGACATCATGAATATAAGGGATTAAAAGTTCTTTACCGCCTTTACCTTTTACAACCCAAACGTCATTAGCACCAGGTGATAGAATTTCGATTACCTTCCCGAGTTCCTCACCTTTAGTCGTGGCAACTAGGCATCCAATAATTTCATGGTAATAAAATTCATCCTCTTCTAATGTGTCTAGTTGTGATTCGGGGACTTTTAGAATTCCATCCCTAAACTTCTCAACTTCATTGATATTAGTAAACCCTTCAAATGTCAGTAATTCAAAATTTTTATGTGTGCGATGACTCTTGATTGTTAGTTCAATTGGCTTACTTGAATTTGGCATAAATAAAAATAAAACATTCCCCGTCTTGTAACGTTTTTCAGGGAAATCCGTTTTTGAAATAACTCTCACTTCACCTTTTATGCCTTGAGTATTAACAATCTTTCCGACATTAAACCATTTTTCCATATTGTTTTTCACCTACTATCTAATTTCCTCAATGATACCATCTTTAATAATAATTGTAGGCTGTCCCAACCTCTCGTTCCATATGTCGCCTACCTTTACCTCAACTAGGGCCTGAACTTCCTTTTCGTTTAATTCACTACCTAACGGTAGGATATGTAATTGTTCAATTTGAAACTCAACTAACTTTATTTTTTCTTTGCGCATTTCAATATCTTTTTCAAAATGTTTTTTTAGTGCACTTGGTGAAAAGGATTTTGTTTTCTCTAACCGCTTCAGCTCGAATTGCAGCTGATCACATTCTTTTTGAAGCTGAAGCTTTTTAGAATGGTATGTATGGAAAAGCTGCTGTTTGCTGTTTTCCGTTAATATTTGCTTAACGACAACTGTTTGAATGATTTGCATTAAAGAGCCTCCTTTTGCATTACATATAGCAAAAAAGGGAGGAAAATTAATCCCTCCCTTTTATCTAGATGCAAAAAGCTATTCACCAATTTCTAGAAAAATTTTCTTCTGTTGTGATGATCCTGCTGCATAAACAACAGTTCTAATGGCCTTTGCAACACGCCCTTGCTTGCCAATTACTTTTCCCATATCTGTCTTGTTAACAGAAAGCTGATATGTTACCCGATTGTCATCTTCTACGACATCGATACGAACATCTTCTGGGAAATCAACAAGAGGCCTAACAATCGTTTCGATTAATTGTTTCATATCCGATAACGATTACTTGTTTAATTTTGCATTATGGAATTTTTCCATGATGCCTTGGTTTGAGAAAAGGTTACGAACTGTATCAGATGGTTTCGCACCATCTTTTAACCATTTAAGAACTAATTCTTCGTTGATTTCAACTTTAGCTGGTTGGGTAACAGGGTTGTACGTTCCAACGATCTCAATGTAACGTCCGTCACGTGGTGAACGAGAATCTGCTACTACAATACGATAGAAAGGAGTTTTCTTTGCTCCCATACGTTTTAAACGAATTTTTACTGCCATTTTAAATAAGCACCTCCGAATAGTTTCACACAAGATAGTATAATATCAATTCTTTTATTGTTTGTAAAGTGTTTTTTCTTTACAAGCCTACTACATTGAAAAGTCATCTATGCAGGCTTGCGACGAGCTGAACAATACTCCCCAATTTCGTTATGGCGCAGGAGCATATATTACTATTTTTCCCACAATTACCAGTATTTAAAACGGCTTAAACGGAAACTTAAAACCGCCTTTTTTCTTTCCTTTTTGCTGCATTCCTGTCATTTGCTTCATCATTTTTTTCATGTCTTCAAACTGCTTTAATAAGCGGTTGATTTCAGTGACTGGACGCCCGCTGCCTTTTGCAATTCTTCGCTTACGGTTCGCATTTAGGATTTCGGGATTATTTTTTTCTGCCTTTGTCATGGATTGAATAATGGCTTCAACATGGGCAATTTGTTTTTCCTCAATTTGAAGATTATTCAAACCTTTGATTTTGTTTGCGCCAGGCATCATTTTTAATAATTCATCAAGTGGACCTAGATTTCGAACCTGGCCAAGTTGATCCAAAAAGTCCTCTAGCGTAAACGTTGCTGTCCGCATTTTCTGTTCTAGCTCTTTCGCCTTTTGTTCGTCGACATTTGCCTGTGCTTTTTCAATCAATGTCAACACATCACCCATGCCTAAAATCCGTGAGGCCATTCGTTCTGGGTGAAACGGCTCCAAAGCATCCATTTTCTCGCCTAGACCAACAAATTTAATAGGTGTTTGCGTGACAGCACGAATAGAGAGTGCGGCCCCGCCCCTTGTGTCACCATCAAGCTTCGTTAAAACAACCCCGGTTAAACCAAGCTGTTCATTAAAGCTTTGGGCAACATTGACAGCATCCTGACCGGTCATGGCATCAACAACAAGGAAAATTTCATCGGGTTTCGTAAGCTCTTTAATTTCCTTTAACTCGTCCATTAATGCTTCATCGACGTGAAGTCGTCCGGCTGTATCAATTAGGACATAGTCTTGATGGTCTTCTTTTGCTTTCTCTATTGCTTGCTTAGCAATTTCAACCGGACTCACTTGATCACCAAGTGAGAAAACTGGCATGTCTAATTGTTTGCCAAGAGTTTGAAGCTGTTTAATTGCGGCTGGACGGTAAATGTCAGCGGCAACAAGCAACGGTTTGCGGTTATACTTCTTGCGAAGTAAAAGCGAAAGCTTACCTGTTGTCGTAGTTTTTCCGGCACCCTGTAACCCAACCATCATAATAACGGTAGGCGGACGATTCGAAGCAGCAATCTTGCTTTGCTCACCACCCATTAACGCAGTCAATTCCTCGTTAACGATTTTAATGATCTGCTGACCCGGAGTTAAGCTTTTCAGTACTTCTTGCCCTACGGCGCGTTCACTGACTTTTTTTACAAAATCTTTGACGACTTTAAAGTTAACGTCTGCTTCAAGTAATGCAAGACGCACTTCACGCATCATTTCTTTTACGTCCGCTTCTGAGACCTTCCCTTTTCCACGGATTTTTTGGATTGTATTCTGCAGTCGGTCGGCTAATCCTTCAAACGCCATGCATGCCGCCTCCTAATCTAATTTCTCAAGCTCAGTAACCATTTCTAACAATGCCTGCTTTGAAGGGGTCTCCTCTTTAAGCAATTCTTTCACGTGCCTTATTAGTCTAGAGCGCTCTTGAAATTTCTGAAATAATAACAGCTTTTCCTCATACTCCTCGAGCATTGCTTCCGTCCGCTTTATATTATCATAAACGGCTTGACGGCTTACATCATACTCTTCGGCAATTTCACCCAATGAGTAATCATCTAAATAATAGAGAGACATATAGCTTTGCTGCTTTGGCGTTAACAACGAATAGTAAAAGTCGTAAAGATAGTTCATTCGTGTCGTCTTTTCAAGCATCATGCTTAGATTCCCTCCAATACTAATGTTAAGTGAAAAGCCTTTACGAAAGTAAGTTTACACAGTCTTATTAATTCTGTCAAGAAAATACCTTTACATCAAGGATTTATAAATGTGATTACTTCTTTCTTTTCTTTGCTTCAAGCAGCCGCTTCATTCGTTCTTCCTTTTCCGCCAATGAGACAACTGGGATGTTCTTCTTCCTATTATCTACCGTTTGCTGTTCTTGTTTTGGCAATTTTTCTTTTGCAGTTTCATTCTTAGATTCCTCTTTTATTACTTCCCTTTTGTTTTCAGCACTTGCCTTTGCTTTTGCTTTCGCCTTAGCCAGCTGCTGAAGGGATTCTGTCCGATCTTCCTCTCCTTTTTTTGGAGTTTTCTTCAGAAAACGCAACAAGAAATAAAACGGCTGGAAACCTAGTCTCCTAATCATAATCTCAAACACGAGAAGCAGAAAGGCGGCTAATAATAGTTGCTGACTAATCGGCTCTTTCGTTTTTGACTTTTGTTTTAAAGGTCTGAACGCTTCTTTTGCAGACTTTAGTTCCTTGCCGCCTGTAATTGCTGCAAGCTCTTTTAATAACTCCTTATTTGTTCCTTTTAACAAATACTCTTCAGAATAAGGAACAGAAAACCCTGTTTGAAACAATTTATCCTGCCCATCCTCAGTGGTTTGCTTCACCCGTAA
Source organism: Neobacillus drentensis (assembly GCF_036965245.1). Taxonomy (GTDB): domain Bacteria; phylum Bacillota; class Bacilli; order Bacillales; family Cytobacillaceae; genus Neobacillus; species Neobacillus drentensis_G. The sequence goes on along the minus strand of NZ_JBALPG010000021.1, from coordinate 83,459 downwards.
AAAATACATTCCTGGATTATTAGGAAAACTCACTTCAAATTCGCCTGGGGCTGTTGGTTTAGAATTGGTTTCCATCACCGAACCATCTTGCGAAACAACTGATACGTCAAGCGGCAAAAATTGATCTTCAGTTGCTTTCAAATGAACAACAGTATTGTCATTTTCTTTTTCAATCGTAAAACGGAATGGTTCGCTATCAAATTGCGGCAGTGATTTAGCGATAACCTGATTCAAAAATTGCGGCCAGTTCGCCCATTTAGCCCAGTCACCCGACCATTTTCCTGTCATATCGGAGGTAAAGGCAAAGGTAGTCCCTAAACCATAATGCCATTCAGCGAGAATAGGATCCTTTTTTTCACTGATAATCGGCACTTGTGCTCTGTTTTTCGCTGTTACTGCAATATAGGCATTCATTTTCGGAATTCCGTTTTGAAAAAAGGGTGTCCACTCCGGATAAGGCTGCACAACAGGATAAAACGGATTATCTTCAATATAGGTTCTTGTAGTCATAACAGTTTCTCTTGAAAGAATACTTGGAATAACAGATGCATCGGTTACATCATAAAATCGCCCGCTCCCCTGTCCGGCAAGGTCTTCCAAAAGGTTTCGGTCGGCGTCACTTCCTAGGGCAACCGTGGACATTGTAACATTATTTTTTTTACCATCTTCTATCAGCGATTGATAATCCCCACCGGCAGCTGATTGCCCATCCGTTAGCAAAATAATGTGCTTTCGCTGCAGTTTTAAATCTTTTAACTCTTGATAAGCCTTTTCCAGTGCAGGATAAATATTCGTTCCTCCCCCGACAGATACTGAGCGAATTTTTTCAATCACCTTTTTCTTGTTATCGAGTGGAGCGGTTTCAACAATCACCCAAGGGCGGTCATCAAAAGCAATAAAACCAAGCGTATCCTTTTCCCGTAATAAATCTACAGAACGTGCCGCAGCTTCCTTTGCTAATGTCAGCTTATTACCGTTCATACTTCCGGAACGGTCAATGACAATGACCAATCCTAGTGATGGCATCTCTTTTTTTCCCTTAATGTCCATGTCAACAGGTAAAAGGTTTTCAATTGGGGTTTTAAAATAGCCCCCGAGACCAAAGCTTTCCTCACCACCGAACATGACAAAGCCTGTTCCAAATTCCTTGACTGCTTTTTCAATCAAATTCATTTGCTGCCCGCTGACCTTCGTTCCCGGGACATTATTAAAAATTATTGACTGATATTGTAAAAATCCAGCTAAGGTTGTCGGCAGCTTCTCTGGAATCAGCTTGTCTACGATTAGCCCGGAGGATTGTAAAATTTGTGCCAATGGATCTTCCTGATTGCCCTGGACTACAAGGACTCTTGGAGTTCCCTTGACATTTGTTGCAGCATAAAGGGCATTGTTTTCAATAAAAGTATCCTTTTCTGCCCCTAGCTCTGCCTTATAAATGGCCATTCCCGGCTCTGATGGACTATGTGAAAATGAAAATTCATTATGCCCTTCTTTTACTTTTATCTTCTCATGGAGAAAATCCTTGTTATTTAAGGAAATCCTCAGATCTGCTGATTTTTCAACATTACTTATTATTGATACCGTTATATTTACTGTTTCTCCCTCGTATAGGGTTGGTGGCACATCCAGCTTTGTAATCGCCATATCCTCGCGAAATTTTTGCTTGAATTGAACATAATCTAACTCAATCTTCTGATTTTTTAATAGCTTTGCAGCATCTTTACTCATGCCTGCAGTCTCATTACCATCACTCAATAGGATAATCCTGCCGCTTCCCTCCTTTTTCATCATGGAAGCCGCAAACCCGATTCCTTCTTCCAGATTTGTTTCACCAGATTTCAACTTTCCGTTAAATGCTTCAACGACTGTTTTTTTATTAGAGAAAGATTGTTCAACCATCGTTTCATTTGCGAATGAGGCGATTGCGAAGGTTTGATTTCCTTTTTTCGATTGCAGGCTTTCGTCTAGCCACTCCAGTACTGCATCCTCCGCATCTTCAAAGCTTGCCGACCGGTCGACGAGGAAAATTATCGATTCCTCTTTGATTGGCAGCAATAATTGCGGCATTGTGAGTGCAAAAACAATCAATAGAAAAAAAATAGTTCTAAAACAGCCAATCACTACCTTTTCCGAAGTGCGCGAATTTCTTATTTGTTTAAAATAAAGAAAGATTAAGAAAAAGACAGGAATTAATAGAACGAGAAGGAAGGGATACTTAAGCTCTAAACCCACGTCGATACACCTCCCATTCCACCATAAGCAAGAGCAGTACAACACAAGTCAGCCAAAACCACATGGAATCATTTGGCTTCAGGGCGAGGTCCTTTTTGTTTTCCTTTGAGCCATTCAAAATAAACGAGGCTTCTGACTGCGGTCTTTTTTCACGATCATCGAGAAGAACAGAAAAATAATATACTTGACCTTCAGATACAGCTTGATAGATCCCCGGTTTATATGGAGCTTTAAAATTCTCCTTATTTAACTTGAGTGTTGATAGGCTTTTCCCAGAAGCATTAAAAATCTCCATACTAGTGTTATGGTCTTCAAGCTGAAGCCATTTTTCTTCTCCAGGTTGAAAATAGCCAAGAAAACCCGTCTGGTTCGATAACCACTGATAGCTGTTATAAAGAAAGATTGGGAATCCCGGTTGTAGCGGCCAATCCGTATTCTCAAGTGAGAAATTCAAGATAATAACCGGCTGTCCATTCATTGATCCTGTTTGAATCAACGGGTGATTGCCACTATCTACAATATTTTCCCAGTTTCCCGTTATTGGGGTAGAAGCGTACTTTATGTATGTTTTGTCGATATCAACATATTCCATTAGGCTTGAGTCAGTTCCTTTGATCGGTTCCTTCAGTTCAATAAGTTCAGCCGAATTTTGCTTCTTATTAATATAAATAGCTGGCATATTCGGCAAAACATCCACCGGAATCCCTTCCGCAAGAATAATGCCACTTTCTTTTAACCCTAAAATACTGTTTTGATCCATCTGTACTGTTTTGATGCCCAAAGTTTCAAGTCCTTTAATGAAAAAAGGATTAACCTCCCCAAGTGCATAAACATTAGGTTTCAAGACTGAGTATACGGCTGTTAGCTCATCATCGGCGGAATACTTGTCTCCAGATTTTATCAACGCTTGATAGAAGCGGCGCTGTGGCAAGTCAGGGACATTTACGACCATTCGTTTACCAGCCGGAATTGTTACTTTTTGTTGAAAAACCGTCTGATTTTCACTTGTGATCACAAACGGGACTGTTCTCGATTTTTCCCCTTGGTTCTCTATAACAACGAGACCAGAAATTCGATTTTCTTTTCCCGCTACCCCAAACGAAAGAAGAGCAACATTATCTTGAATTCCATGAGCATTATGAATTTCATAAGATGCATTTTCAATTCGATCTGAAAGGTCATCTTTTTTTACGGAATCTGAAAATATATGGATGTGGGTTGCACGGTTCGAAACAAGCGATTCCGCGAGCTTTACACTTTTTTCAATGTTTTCATGTTCATATGTTACTGTTATCCCATCAATCGTCTTTTGAATCAGATTTATGTCGGATTCCCGGTTCAATAGTATTTTGGGCTTCGTTCCTGCGACAATTACGGTCACTTCCTGATCATTTAAGCGATCTGTCAGTTGCTTCATCTGTTGTTTTGACTGTTCAATGAGCGGCTTATCATCGTTCAGTGCTGACATGGTTGCAGATGTATCAACAATCCAAATAAGCTGCCCTCCCTTTACCCCTTCCGAGAGCCAAATCGGTTTTACCAAAGCCATCATTAATAATATAAGAGCGATAATTTGCAGCCAAAACAAGAGATTGTGCTGTAATTTTTGTATCCAAGGAGATGCCTTCCACTCATTCATTGCCTGGTACCAAAGGAGATTAGATGAATTAATGACTGCTTTGTATTGTTTTCTGAAAAAGTATAATAACACAACAAAGGCAATCAAAATGACGAGAATAAAAAACATTGGGTTTGCAAAGTACATCTTAAATCACCTCTGGTTAATAAAGCATTCTTTTGGCGGTACACTCATGAAATAAAAAAGACTGCAAGTCAGCATCATCTGTCGTTACTAAATAACTGAAGCCAAACCGGCGGCATAAAGATTCAAGCTTACGATTATGCTCCTTAACTTGCTTTTGATAGTTTCCGAGAATAGAATCATTTATCGATACATTCACAGTTTCTCTTGATTCACTATCAATTAGTTTTACATCTCCCGAATAATTCGGTTCTATTTCTTCTTTGCCCAACAGTTGGACAAATTTAACTTCTTGTTTTGCAGCAGCAATTATGCGGAATAAAGATTCAATGGAATCAAGCGGCTCAAGTCCATCTGTAATGAGAATGGACAGCTGATTATTTTTCAACAAGTTTTTATGGAGGTTTTCGGTAAATGTCCCCGCTGCCTCATGTTTAGGTAACTGAAGAATATCAAAAAAAACCTTTTTGCCATAAACTTGCCCTTTTCTGCTAACCTTACCATAGGGCCGCGATGAAACTGGGATGAACGACAAGCGGTCTTCACCAGATAGGGCAATATAGCTAAAAATGGCCGCGAGTTCTTTTGCTCGATTCCACTTTGTATCAATCGTCTGCATTGAAGCGGAGGCGTCCAGAAAGACGGTAACAGCTATTTCCTGTTCATCTAAAAACCTTTTAATATAATGTTTTTGTGTCCGGCCATAGATATTCCAGTCAATTTGACGGACATCATCTCCAGGCTGATAAAGGCGAAAATCCGAAAATTCAAGCGAAGTACCAAACTTATTCGCCGTACGTCCCCCTTTATGAGCGCCCCGCCTTCGTGTTTTCGTCATCAATCTCAGTTTTGTAAGCCTGTAAAGCAGGGAATGCAAATGGGATGTCATCGCTGACTAACATCCTTTCCAGCTAGCTGCAATACATCACTTATCAAGTCATCCGCTGTAATATCGTTTGCCTCTCCTTCAAAATTTAATAATAGACGGTGTCTCAAGACAGGAATGGCTGTCGTTTTTAAATCGCCCATTGAAATATGGTATCTTCCAGCAAATAATGCTCTTGTTTTTGCCATTTGGATTAGACTTTGTAATCCTCTCGGTCCACTGCCGAATTGGACATATTGTTTGACCCTTTCTGGAGCATCCGCTGAAGCCGGATGGGTTGCATCGATAATAGAAACAGCGGTATTTAATAAGTCATCTGAAACTAATATTTCCTTTGACAGCTGCTGTATGGCTAAAACGTCAGAAGTCCCTATAATACTATTTAGTTTAGGCACCTCAAGACCTGTCGTTCGTAAGGCAATCTCTTTTAGCTCTGCTTTTGTCGGATAACCTACATGAATTTTACATATAAAACGATCCATTTGTGCTTCAGGGAGTGGATATGTGCCTTCCATATCAATCGGGTTCTGTGTAGCCAGTACAAAGAAGGGCTTTGAAAGCTGTTTTGTATTGCCCATCACCGTTACCGTTTGCTCTGCCATTGCCTCTAAAAGGGAACTTTGAGTCTTTGGTGTTGCCCGGTTTATTTCATCAGCCAATATGATATTTCCAAACAATGGCCCCTTATGAAAAACAAACTCTTGCCTGCCATCTGTTCCAGGCTGCAAAATCATCGTACCGGTAATATCAGACGGCATTAAATCAGGTGTGAATTGAATTCGATTAAATGACAGGTCTAAACAGTCTGAAATCGACCGAACAAGCATCGTTTTCCCGAGCCCCGGCAACCCCTCTAATAACGCATGACCACCTGAAAAAATGCTCCAAAGTACCTGATCAATCACTTCTTCTTGACCAACAATAAAATTCATTAACTCTTGTTTAACCAATTTAAGCTGTTGTGCCGCCGTGATAAATTGATTTTCTTTCTCTTTTAGTTGAGTCAAACTTGTCACTCCTTATTTGGGTCTAGCAATAAATAATAGTTTTTTACGATTTCTTCTAAATCAGAAGGAAGTTTTACCCGATCAGTACTTTTTCGATATGCATCTGTATAATTCCCATATACTTCTTGGTAGGAACGAAGCTGACCTTTTAAAATCAGCCCGTTTCCTGAAAACTGTTCCGCTGGGCTGCCTTTTCCAATGTTCCCTGTATCAGTTTCAAGATTATTTTTACCGCCTATTTTTTCTGGAATCGTAAGAAGCTGTCGCGAACCCGTACCTAGCCCCGCACCACTTCCTGAACCGGTTCCACCGCCTGAATCGGTTCCTGTTCCACTGCCAGATCCTTGGCCGGTACCTGAACCATTTCCACTGCCTGAACCATTTCCATTACCTTTGGAACCATTACCTTGTGAGCCATTTCCAGCTGACTGGTTCCCTTGATTACTGCCTTGTGATCCTGTTGAAGGATTTCCATTTTTACTATTTTGGCTGTTTTTCTTACCTCCAGCAGACTGGTTAGAATGATTAAGGGCTATTTGCTTGGATTGCAGTCCGTTTGCGAGCAGTTCATTTTGCAAATTCTCTTCAATTTCTCCTAGTGCCGCTTGTGCATTAGCAAGCACATTCATTTTGTTATCGGCATTTAGTGCTTCAGAAATCTGCTTTGTTAGTTCAGCAATATCTTTTTCCGAAAGCTTTTGATCTGAACCAGTCAACTTGCTAAGTGCCTTCCTCTCGCTTTCCGTTAAAGAATCATATTTTTTGGTTAACTGTTCAAGCTCCTTTTTGATTTTATCTATATCCTTCTTTTCCAGAGCGGCTGCTAATTTACTCAATTCAGCGTTTTTCAATTCCTGCTGCCATGCTTTAAAGTTTTCTAGATTTTCCTGTTGCTTCAGTGCTTTTAATTCTAGTTCCTTTTTTTGCTTAGCAAGTGCTAATAATGTTTCTTTAGGATCTGAATTCTTTGCCATTATTTCCTGTGCTTTTTCAAGAGCTTTTTTCGTTTCAGCGTTATTTTCCTTTTTTGCCTTTTCTTCCAGCTTCTTCTCGACCTTTTTTAATACTTTCATTTCGGTTTCTTTTTTTACAGCCAATTGGAGGTTTTGATTTGGATAATAATTGAGAATTGCTGAAATACAGATCAGAACAACAGCAATAAACAGCCATTTAGGCATTATATAACTTTTTTTTCTTGCCAAAACATGATGCTGCTCTTTTTTCATATAAGGAAGTGCTTCGGCAAGCTGCAATTTTTGCAGCTTGCCTTCATCATCTAAAAACGAAAATGCTGTAATGACACGATCATCAGGAATGTAGGTATTAAATAGTTTCGCAGCTTCCCTATGGCCCGGCTGATTTCGCCAGGTACGAAATACAAATATAAGGAGAATCATGAAACAACCATACCAAATGATTTCGTGAAAAAAAGGGATGGCGAATATTCTAGCCGCAGTTAGAATCATGACTGAGAAGGCTGAGGCAGCTAGAATCCAGTAATGAAACTCTATGAAGATTCTTTTTAGAAGAAGCTGTCGGCGTAATGGCTGCAGCAACTTAATAAAAAGCTTTTTATCTTCCATTTACCTCATCCTTATCCTTTAGACTTTACTTTCATATTGGGACGGAGTTTTCGAATGCTAATAACAATCATAATTAGAAAAATGATGGTATAAGAAATTAAATTTGCTGCCCATAATGGAAAATCAATTCCCATTCCTGTTTGACTAGACAATTCCCTGAATGCATCCGGTTCGAGAAAACCGAATAGAATCATGATGGGATTAAGCATGACAAAGAAATACGGAATTGGGTTATTGGACGTAATTCCCATCTGATTGACAGACATTGTTACCGCAAACAAAAAAGCAGTCCCGGCTGTCAGGAATAAGGTCACCCCGTACGTACTAACCATCGCAATAATAGTTCTTCGAACAAGTGTGGAGAAAAAGATGCCGATGCTGCCAAAAACAAGGATTGTAAAAATGTAATACCCAAGAATTGTCCCTACTTGCCCTGGAGAAATCCCCCCAAACAAGAAAACAATACTATAAATTGGCATACTAGCTATAATCATCAGCAATAAAAACGACACAGACGAAATCAGTTTTCCAAGAATAATGCTTGTGGAGCTCTGATTCGTGGTTAATAAAATATTTAATGTTTGCTTCTCCCTTTCCCCGCTGATGATCCCTGCGGTTAATCCAGGTGTAATAAATAGGATTAACCCCATTTGAATAAAAGACAACAGCATAAACATGCTCTTACTTTGTTCAGGACGAAACAACCCCATAGGTGAGTTTTGGGTTTGTATATAAATAAATCCAATAATTATGATGGATAGTGCCAATAAATAAAAAGATAAACCAAGAAAACTTTTAAATGAGCGGAACCTTAGCTTAAATTCCTTATTCAAAACTGGATTAAGAAAAAGATTTCTCATGACAGTTCCACTCCCTTCGTTATTTCCATAAAGACATCTTCGAGGTTCGTTTCGATTTCTGAAAAACTGACAATCGGAATATCGTGTGAAAGGGCAGCTTTTAACAGTTGGACCTGTTCTTCAATAGTCCCATTGAACATGAATTGAAGCGATTCTCCATCATCTTTTCTCACTAATTGGCTCACAAGCGGCTGGTCCTCGAAGAAATTAACCGCTTTGTCCAATTCCCGATATAGCTTGGCAATGATAAGCTTTTCACCTTGAAGGCGTTTTTGGATTTCGGCAACGGAGCCTTCCGCAACTAATTTCCCTTGGTCTATAATGCCGATTACATCACACATTTCAGCAAGCTCTGGAAGGATATGAGAAGAAATTAAAATTGTTTTCCCCATATTCTTTAATTCTTTTAAGATTTCTCTCATTTCAACCCGTGCCCTTGGATCCAAACCAGAGGCAGGTTCATCGAGAATGAGCACTTCCGGGTCATGAATTAATGACCTTGCAAGACAGAGCCTTTGTTTCATTCCTCTTGAAAGCACGTCCACATAAGAATCTTGTTTATGTGTTAAATTAACTAATTCAAGGAGCTGAGGGATTAATTTCTTTCTTTCACTCTGACTAATCCCATAACTTGCACCGTAAAAGTTCAAATATTCATCTGCCTTTAACTGGTCATAAACCCCAAAGAAATCGGGCATATAACCAATTTGACTTCGAACTGCTTTCGGCTCCTTAGAAATATTATAGCCATTAATATAAGCAGTACCGGAGCTAGGGGAAAGCAATGTCGCTAAAATCGAAAAAGTAGTAGATTTTCCAGCGCCATTTTGACCGACAAAACCAAAAACAGAGCCTTTTTCGATTTTAAGATTTAAAGAATCAAGTGCGGTAAATTTACCATATCGTTTTGTTAAGTCAATAATTTCAATCATGAGCTGATCTCCCCTTTTATTGCGAGCGAAGGCATTCTGACTCGAGGGTCACCTTGTCCGGTTTTTATCAATTTGATGATAATAGTCCCTTCCTTCGAAATATATTGATCAAAATGTTCCTTTATCGATGTATGAGTATCAGGTAACGGCAAAAAGGTGCCTGTCGTATGATTCATGAGTGAATACGTAACATTCCCGCCATACCAAGTTATATCTAATTCTTGGAAGCTGGGATTTCCAATCATCAATTGATTTGGAAGCTCTAAAACATAGTCATATTCGCCTTCATCAAGCTCCATTTCGTTATGGGTTCCGGGCGTTTCATTGAAGATCTCACCGCGGATAGTATTTATATGGTTTCGAAACATATCATCTTTAATAGTGAATGAACCAGTAAGGTTTGTTTCAATATCTAATGGTTGATAGATTAGAGTTAACCCCTTTTTGGCTTCGTTCTTTCCTTTAATATCAGCATTAATAACGGAATCTTTTGTATAACCATACAGAATGGGCTGATTTTCTGAGTATGAATTGTTGTGCAAAAATTCGATAGCTCCATACTCCATCCTTTCCCTTTTCATTTCATCCACATCCTGTGGTGAACTTGGAATCTGATATGAATTCGCTTGACTGTACGGACCTGCCAAATAATCCTGCTCCATAGTTTCGTTTACTGTTAAACTTTCCCCGCTTTTCAATGATCCAAGCTTAATCTTTTTGCTGCCTGACCAAATCGTTAATTCTTCAAAATCATATGGGAAATGATTTACGATTTTTCCCATTAGCTTTTTATTTTCATTTGACAACATAATTTCAAATTTACCGGCATTTTGCTTAGAAGCCTGGCCAAAATAGGTTCTCATTGACCAATATTCTACATTTGGAAACGTCACTTTGCTGGTTTTCCTGCCATTTTCCAGAACGGCATAGCGTTTTCCGTCTTGTACAGCCATTGTTGATGATCCCGGCACACCATAGAATTTCCCCTTCGAAAAAGAAAGTTCGTAATCACCGCCAGTATTAGAGAGAAAGGTAACAGCTTCAAGACCATTTAACTGACCATTATCTGCCCTGTATATGCTTGTTTGGTTCATCTGTGGTTTCGCAAGCCTGTCCTTAGCACCTGTGGCAAATATACCTGCGGAGGAGATGAAGGCAATACCGATAATAATCCACCAGGCATGCTCGCGTTTATCCAGTCTTTTTAACAAGAAATACAGAAATGGCGCAAGCAGCAGCAGATAAATCAATAGGAACATGCTAATCTGCCCTACAGAAAATTGGGATGCGGCAAAGTATTCGTTCATCTCGGCAAATTCATTAAAAACAAAATCATATGGATTTTGTCCGCCTTTTTGAAATTGAATAGTTGACATACCATTTAACATGTTGCTTTTGACAAACCATTGTCCATATTCGTTCCAAGAAGATAGTGGTTCATCCCCAAGTGAAAAAGCTGTTTGCCAAATTTCACCTGTACCGTAGCCTTTATGGACAACCATCGGTAAATCACCGCTTTTTATGGTAACCTCCGCTCCCTTGTCAAGCTCGCCAATAAAAACTGGAATGTTTGGAAATGGGGGCAATGAAGGTGAAACTTGGAAAAATTCCGTACCTGCCAGCACCTCTTTATCAGGTTTCATCGGTAATTCTTGATAAAGGATTCCATAAGAACCAGCTGCATTTGGTGCAGCACCTGCAATCAATCTCCCTCCTTTTTGAACCCAATTTAGTATCGCCTGCTGCTGTGTTTTCTTCAGCTGGGAAATGCTATACTCATCAATTAGTATGTAATCGAACAACTCAAGGCCAAGTTCATCTTCTGGAATCATCTCTTCTGTAAGCACAATTGATTGAAGATTATTGCTTGTTGACATCACTTTTAATTCTTTTAAATGGTCGGAATCCTCGCTTAATATACCTAATGTTCTTCCTTCAGGATTTAAATATTTAGGTTTAATAATCTTGTCTCCAATAAAGGCTTGCTCATTATTGTCTTTCCAGCTCCCTTTATATAAAAAGATCGACTGTTTTATTTGCTGATTATTGAAATATTCCTCAGAAAAACCCGGTAATGACAGCGAATAGGTTTTTTTACTTCCTTTCGGCACATCGACCGATAGCACCTTTGCTCCGCTGGAATTATAGTTAGACGCAAAATTGAAGAGAATATCGCCTGTAAAATCTGCACCACTGTTTTCAACGGTTACTGAAACAGGAAAGCCACGGCCGTTTTTTACCTTTCCATCAAACCCTGCCTTAACTGATATTTTGATGAAACTGCCCTCAGCCTTAGCTGGATGGGCTGCTTGTCCGACAATAAACAGACAAATAAAAAGAATAAAAACTAGCTTTTTCTTTAACAAAATAATTCCCCCTATAAAACCTCGCTAATTAATAGACGAATAATTTTGTCTATTACACTACAATTTTTTAAAAATATTTATTATTCCATTATCCCCCTTAAAATGTACTTTAGTGTATTTTTACACCTTTGGCAAAAAAATGCAATATAATCTTATTCTGTAAAAAAAAACAGCAGCAAGAATGCTACTGTTTCAATTATTTACAGTGTATTATTCGGTTTTTTCTACCTGGTCAGCAAATAATCCGTAAACATATTTTTCGGCATCAAATTCTTGAAGATCATCCATTTTTTCACCGAGCCCAACGAATTTAACCGGTATTTTCAATTCGTTTCGAATAGCAAGAACAATGCCGCCTTTGGCTGTTCCGTCTAATTTTGATAGGACAATCCCACTTACGTTAGTTGCTTCTTTAAAGGTTTTTGCTTGGATTAGAGCATTTTGACCTGTAGTTGCGTCAAGTACAAGAATTACTTCATGGGGAGCACCCGGTATTTCCCTTTCAATGACTCGCTTTACTTTTTCAAGCTCTTTCATCAAATTCACTTTGTTTTGCAATCGGCCAGCTGTGTCACATAGCAAAATATCGGCTTTGCGGGATTTAGCTGCCTGAATGGCATCATACATGACCGCTGCAGGGTCTGAGCCTTCTGTCTGCTTAATCACATCGACACCAACTCGGTCGCCCCAGACCTCAAGCTGTTCGATGGCTCCAGCCCGGAATGTATCGCCTGCGGCCATCACGACTTTCTTACCCTCACTTTTGAACTTATGTCCAAGTTTACCAATCGTCGTTGTTTTTCCAACACCATTAACCCCAACAAACAGGATAACTGTCAGCCCATCCTCCTGGATATTTAATTTTGACGATTGTTCTTCACCAGCATTATAAATATCAACTAGCTTCTCAGAAATAACACTTTGAACCTCTTGTGGGTCCTGAATGTTTTGGCGTTTCACTTCCATCTTGAGCTCATCAATCAGCTGCATTACTGCATCGAATCCGACATCCGCCTGAATTAATATTTCTTCTAATTCTTCAAAAAAATCTTCATCAACCTTACGATACCTGGCAACAAGATCATTTACTTTTCCTGAAAAACTGTCTCGTGTTTTTGTAAGTCCTTCCTTAAATTTTTCTGTTACAGTATCAGTCTGTTTCGTGATTTTTTCTTTCAATTTTTTAAAAAAACTCATTATTTCACTTCCTCATAAATTATAATTCAACAAGTTCCTTTGTTTCCTCTAAACGGACAGAAACAAGTTTTGAAACACCAGATTCTTGCATGGTGACACCGTAAAGAACATCTGCTTCCTCCATCGTCCCTTTGCGATGGGTTATGACGATGAATTGAGTTTCGGTACTATAGTGCTTTAAATATTGGCTGAAGCGGTAGACATTAGCCTCATCCAAGGCAGCTTCCACCTCATCAAGAATACAGAACGGAACAGGACGTACCTTTAGAATAGAAAATAACAGGGCAATGGCTGTTAACGCACGTTCTCCTCCTGATAATAAACCTAAATTTTGCAGCTTTTTACCAGGTGGCTGGGCAACGATCTCAACACCAGTATTCAATAGATCATCTGGAACAGTTAGAACTAAATCTGCTCTTCCGCCGCCGAAAAGGGTTCGGAATGTTGGTTCGAAATGCTCTCGAATCCCCTCAAAGGTTTGTTCGAAGCGTTTTTTCATTTCTGTATCCATTTCCTCAATGACCTGGAAGAGGGTGTCTTTTGCTTCCTGGAGGTCTGTCTTTTGTTCATTTAAGAACACATAGCGTTCTGAGACACGGTCATATTCCTCAATGGCCCCAAGGTTGACATTTCCGATTTCTTCGATGGCAAGCTTAATTAGTTTGACTTTTTTCCTTGCTTCATCTACCGGAACCGTTAATGGAAACTGTTCCTTAGCAGCTTCAAACGATAAAAGGTATTCTTCCCTTAAGTGATCGAGACGATTTTCAAGCTCTACATCTAAGCGGTTTATTTTTACTTCCTCATCCTTTAAGACTGTAATCATTCCTTTATGGAGTCTCTTTAGCTCTTTTGCCGAAAGCTCCGTGTCTTCCAAGGAATCTTGCAAAGATAACCGTTCTTGTCTTCTTGCTGTAATTAACTGTAAGGTGGCTTCCTTGTCCTGCTGTTTTCTCTTTGCCGCTGCTTCTATTTGTTCTTCTCCTGAAGAGCTGTTCGTCATTTCTGATGTTAATAAGTCAAGATCTTCTGTATATATTGTCAGCTTTTGTTCACTTTCTTCTAGATCTTTGCTAATAAGAGCAAATCGATCCTGCGCATTTGTATATTGCTCGTTTTTGGAAGCAAACTCAACCTTCAAATCATTTATTTCGTTGGTGAGAGTCTCTTTTGATGACAGATCAATTGTTTTTTGTTCCGTTAATTTCGTTATTTGCGTATCAAGTTCAGCAATCGAAACCCTATAGGTCCCAATTGCTTCTGATAATTCCATTTTTCGCTTTATTAACGTTTCTTTTTCATCAGAAAACTGCCCTTTTTCAAGATCATATATCGCTAAACGATCATTGATATTCCTTTCACCGAGCTCAGCTTCCCTCAAGTCACCCTTCACTGATTGCTCACGAAGTCTTAAATCCTCGCCGGCCTGACGAATTTCATCAAGCTGCTGCTCTGACTTTTGCACGTCTTCTTTTAATGTCTTGACAACATTTTCTAAGTTAGTTGTTTTTTCTTCCATCACAACAAGCTTTTCTATTAAATTTTCAAGCTCACCTTTTCTTGTTAACAGGGAAGATGATTTTTGTTTTGTCGCACCACCTGTCATTGATCCTCCAGGATTAACGATATCACCATCAAGTGTCACCAGCCTGCAACGGTACTGAAGAATTTTTGCTAATTCATTAGCCCCCTTAAGATCTTTCGTAATGACAACATTACCAAGAAGGTTATTCATAACCTCAGCATACTTTTGGTCAAATTTAACAAGACTAACGGCTGGTCCGATTAAGGATGGATGGTTTTGAATAGATGACAATTGTGCCGAAGATAATGATCGTCCTTTCATGACACTTAACGGTAAAAAGGTCGCACGTCCAAATGAATTCTGTTTTAAATATTGAATAGCTGTTCGTGCATTTAACTCGTTATCGACAACAATATGTTGAAGAGCACCGCCAAACGCTGTTTCGAGTGCGGTTTCATACTCTTTTGGAACGGTTACTAGCTCAGCAACGGCCCCTTCGATTCCCGTTAATTTATTCCCGCGCGCCTTAAGGACTTCTTTGACACCTTGGAAAAAGCCAGTGTAATCATCTTCCATCTCCTCAAGCAATTCTTTTCTCGACTTTGCTTGCTGAAGAAGTTGATATGCTTGATATAACGTCTTTTCTTGTTTTTGATAATTGTTTTTTACTGATTCAAGCTTACGTTGCTGCTCACGGAAAGTAACAACCTGGTCAGCTAATTTGGCTTGAATTTCTTCTAATGCAGCCTGAATTTCTGCCTTTTTGCTTTGGGCAATTTGACGTTCTTGAAGATATTTTTCATTTTCTGCATCAAGACGTGAACTTTTTCTTTCCTGTTGCTCTAATTGCTGGTCAATGTATTTTATTTCATTTTTGGCACCAGCCTGATCATTCAACATCTCGATATATTCACTTTTTAAACTTTCAATTTTTTCCTCAATATTTTCCGTAAATAATTGTAGTTTTTGCTGTTTTTCTTTTAGCTCAAACTGTAATTTTTTTACTTGTTCTCCTAAATCTTTAAAAGATTCAGCCTGTAAATCGCGGTTTTTCTTAAGCTGGCTGATTCGCTCAGTAAGTTCCGAAATATTCTCTTTTAACTGCTCTTTGTTCTGAGCAGCATTTTTTTTCCGTTCCTTTAGAACTTCTTTACGGCCTTCAAGCTTTTCAAGTTCCTCGCTTGCATGCAGAAGAACATTTTGCAAGTCGGTTATCGATTCATCTAATGCCGAAATCCTGTCTCTTATTTCAACTATTTTTGCTTCTTTTACTTGAAGATCGGAAGATAGCTTCAGTTCTTCCTGCTGATGCTCCTCAAGCTGCTTTGAAAGGTTTTCCCATTTCTGGTGAAGGTCTTCGATTTCAAAAACTGTTACAGCAACCTCTATTTTTTCAAGTTCCTCTTTTTTCTCTAAATAGTCTTTTGCCATTGACGCTTGAATTTTCAGTGGTTCCACTTGACTTTCAAGCTCATGTAAAATATCATTTACACGGTTTAAATTGTCCTGTGTTTCAAACAGTTTAACCTCCGCTTTTTTCTTGCGGTTTTTATATTTTAAAACTCCTGCCGCCTCTTCGAAGATGGTCCGACGGTCTTCCGCTTTGCTATTTAATATTTCTTCGACTTTTCCTTGGCTTATAATCGAAAATGCTTCTTTGCCAAGACCTGAATCCATAAATAAATCAATGATATCCTTTAGCCGGCACGGCTGTTTATTGATGAAAAATTCACTCTCACCTGAACGGGAGACCCTTCTTGTCACGCTCACTTCATTAAAGTCAATTCCTAATCCTTGGTCAGCATTGTCTAATGTAAGCGTTACCTCAGCATAATTAAGAGCTTTTCTTGAATCGCTTCCGGCAAAAATGATATCTTCCATCTTACTGCCTCTTAGAGACTTTGCAGACTGTTCACCCAAAACCCAGCGAATAGCATCAGTAATATTACTCTTGCCACTGCCATTTGGACCCACTACAGCCGTTACTCCAGGAACAAAATCAACTTCAATTCGTTCAGCGAAAGATTTAAAGCCAATAATGTCCAATCGTTTTAAAAACATTTCTTTATCCTCCCTATGCTGCACGGGGATTTCTCCTGCAAACATTTGTCATTTCTAGGTTGACCTTGCTTTTAATACGCTAAGTGCCATTTGAGCGGCATGCTGTTCCGCTTCTTTCTTAGATTTTCCAGTCCCAATTCCCAGTTCTTCACCATTTAAGGATACTCTTGAAACAAACTCCTTATTATGGGCAGGACCTTTTTCCTGGAGGACACGATATTCAATCATGCCAGTACCATCCCGTTGAATAAGTTCCTGTAATTGGCTTTTAAAATCCATCACATGAGAAAAAGCACCTGCATTTATTTTAGGAAAAACAATTTTTTCAAGAAATTCTATAACCTTTTCAATTCCTCGATCTAAATAAAGAGCCCCAATAAATGCTTCAAAAACGTCTGCAAGTAAGGCAGGGCGCTCACGTCCACCCGTCATTTCCTCTCCTTTGCCGAGCAAAATAAGTTTTCCAAATTCGAGCTCATTAGCAAAAGCGACAAGTGAGGGTTCACAAACAATTGCAGCACGTAGCTTCGTCAATTCTCCTTCCGTCATCGTAGGATATTTTTTGAAAAGGAACTGTGAAACCGTAAGCTCGAGGACTGCATCTCCTAAAAATTCAAGTCTTTCATTATCTTCGAAAGGCTTTCTGCGATGCTCATTCACATAGGATGAATGAGTAAAAGCTTGTTTTAATAATTTCTCATTTTCAATTTTAATTCCGATTGTAACCTGAAAATCCTTAAATTGATTTTCTTTTGCGCGATTGTTAAACTCTTTTTCCTTACTGTACTTGCGCATAAAGTCTCCACCTTGCATCTAATTTACAAACTACCCAATTATTAGTTTAAAAAACTTCCTGCGAAAACGCAAAGAAACTTGGCAGATAGTTTGCTCCACCAAGTTCTATCATACAAAATAAAGCCCCGTTTGAAAACGGGGCTTTATGAATAAATCTAACGTGATTACTTACTGCTATTTATGTAATTAACAGCATCACCAACAGTGCTGATTTTTTCAGCATCATCGTCAGAAATTTCCATATCGAACTCATCTTCTAATTCCATTACTAGTTCAACTACGTCAAGGGAATCAGCGCCAAGATCATCTTTAAATGAAGCTTCAAGCTTAACTTGAGATTCATCAACACCTAAGCGGTCAACGATGATTTTTGTAACACGTTCTAATACCTCTGCCATACTTGTTCACCTCCCCTCAAGCTATTATAGAGTATTTCATTAAAATAATACACCATGTTTTAATAAAATTTGCATTGAACTTTGAGAACTGTCTAGCTTCAGCGCCTAGGGGTCATAAGCCCCTGTTCTAGGCGCATTCGCTTTTCTATTTACATTACCATCCCACCATCAATATGGAAGGTTTGACCTGTTATATAGGATGAGTCATCTGAAGCTAAAAATGCAGTCATTTTAGCGATATCTTTAGGCTCTCCTAATCTTCCTAACGGAATCTGTTTTAACATTTCTGCTTTTACTTCTTCAGGTAATTTATCGGTCATATCAGTTGTAATGAAGCCAGGAGCAATCGCATTTACGGTAATATTTCTCGATGCTAACTCTTTTGCTGTTGTTTTTGTTAACCCGATGACTCCTGCTTTTGCAGCGACATAATTTGCTTGTCCTGGATTTCCACTTACACCAACAATGGAAGCAATATTAATAATGCGGCCCACGCGCTGCTTCATCATCTGCCTGGTTACTGCTTTTGTACAAAGGAAAACACCTTTTAGGTTAATGTTGATCACATCATCCCATTCTTCTTCCTTCATTCTCATTAATAAATTATCCTTCGTAATTCCTGCGTTATTAACGAGAATATCAAGCTTACCAAATCGGTCAATTGCTGCCTTTACCATTTCTCCGACTTCTTCGGCATTTGCTACATTACATTTTACGGAAAATGCATCCCTGCCAAGTGTCTTTATTTCGTCAACCACTTCATTTGCCTTTGCTTCACTGCCAGAGAAATTCACCGCTACATTGGCGCCTTGTCTAGCAAGTTCCAAGGCGATTTCTCTGCCGATTCCACGAGATGCACCTGTTACCAAAACTGCTTTACCTGTTAAATTCATATGTTATCCTCCTTTAAGGCTTCAAAAACTGCCTGAGCGCTTTCCTCATCAGAAACCGCATATGTTTTAACTGTCTTATTAATTTTTTTAATTAAGCCTGAAAGAACCTTTCCTGGGCCAATTTCAATAAATGTATCCACACCAAGGTCAATCATTTTCACGACTGAATCTTCCCATAACACTGGAGAGTAAAGTTGTTCAATTAATTTATCTTTAATTTCAGAAGCAACACTTACTGGTTCAGCAGTTACGTTCACAACTACAGGAATGGACGCATCTTTCATTTCAATACCGTCTAGGACAGCAAGTAATTCATTTGCAGCAGGTTTCATTAATGTCGAATGAAATGGACCGCTGACCTCTAATGGCAGCACTCTCTTTGCCCCAGCTTCTTTTGCCTTTACACCTGCACGTTCTACGCCTTCTCGAGAACCAGAGATTACAATTTGCCCTGGACAGTTTAAATTGGCTAATGAAACAGGAAAACCAGATTCGCTGACTTCTTTTGCAACTGCTGCAAGGGGTTCACGGTCTAGACCTAATACCGCAGCCATTGAGCCTTCTCCATTTGGAACGGCATTTTCCATAAACTCTCCGCGCTTTCTAACGGAATACACACCATCTTCAAAGGATAATACACCCGCTGCAACGAGAGCAGAATATTCTCCAAGGCTATGACCTGCAACAAAATCAGCTTTCACTCCAGATTTGCTGAAGTAATCTAAAATAGCGATACTTGTTGTTAACAGCGCTGGCTGGGTATTATAGGTGATCGTCAATTCTTCTTTTGGCCCTGCAAATATTAAATTGCTTAATGGCACATTTAACCTTTTGTCAGCTTTTGAAAAATATTCCATTACCTCGGAGTGTTTTTTCGCCAGATCCTTTCCCATTCCAACCGTTTGTGACCCTTGTCCTGGAAAAACAAATGCTATTTTCCCCATGTCTGCACCCCTTTTAATGTTCTATTTTAAAAGTATTAGTTTCTTCGACTGCTTGTTTAATTAACTTACCAACATCGTTACTTACCATTTCCTTTGTTTGTCTGATGGCACTAAATACTGCTTGTGCATCCGACGATCCATGGGCCTTGATAACCGGAGCCTTTAAGCCGAACAGGGCTGCACCGCCATATTCTGAGTAATCTAAAGTATTTTTCAATGTCTTTAGATTTGGCTTCAGCACTGCAGCAGCTAATTTACTGGTAAAACTGCTCATTAATGCGGTTTTCAACATTTTAAACATTGAAAGGGCAGTACCTTCAATTGTTTTTAAAACCATATTGCCGGTAAAACCATCGGTAACAACTACATCCGCAACACCTTCAAGTAAGTCTCTTGCTTCAACATTACCAACAAAATTTAAATCGGCACTTTTTAAAAGATCAAAGGCATGCCTTGTCAATTCGTTACCTTTCTTTTCTTCAGTGCCAATGTTTAAAAGTCCAACCCTTGGCTTAGCAATACCTCTAACCTTCTTGCTATAAATGGAACCCATAATGGCATTTTGCAGTAGATGTTCTGGCTTTGCATCTGCATTTGCACCAACATCCAATAGCAGGAATCCCTCACCGCCAATAGTTGGCAGTGTCGGTGCTAATGCGGGCCGGTCTATGCCTTCAATTCGTCCAACTACAAACAGACCTGCTGCCATCAATGCCCCTGTATTTCCTGCAGAAATACATGCATCTGCTGCCCCATCTGCTACTTGCTGTGCAGCTAAAACCATCGATGCATTTTTTTTCCGCCGAACTGCCCTAACTGGTTCATCCGTCCCAAGAATAACCTCCGTTGTATGTAAAACAGAAATCCTCTCATGACTTGTTAGCGTTTCTTTTATTTTGTTTTCGTCCCCGACAAGCGTTATATGTATATCAGAAAAAGCCTGAACGGCTTTCATCGCACCTAAAACTATTTCTTTTGGGGCATTGTCTCCGCCCATTGCATCAATTGCTAATTTCATTTGTCTCATCCTTTAACGATTTTTCGAACGGAACATTTCCAATTCTCCGGTAAAAACAAGTTCATTATTCACAAAACTTTTCACTTCGACAAACGTTCTGCCAACATTTTCATCGATTTTCGTTACTCGTGCTTTGGCAATAACGCGTTCATTTAATTTTACCGACCGTATAAATTGAATATTTGCTTTTGCTGTTAATGCCAATTCATCATTAATAACTGCTACCGCAAGAGAATTCGCCTGGGCAAATACATGATGGCCCCGGGCAATGTTATTACGCTTAAAGACATGTTCTTCTTTTACATCAAAAATTGAAATTGCGCTTTGATCTAACTCTATATCAATAATTTCCCCAATGACTTCTTCGAGCGGTAATGAGCGGACTTCATCTTCGAAACGTCTCTCTGCGACAGTTTTAATCCGTTCGCGGAGTTCCGGTATCGATAATTCTAAGCGATCAAGACGAATCGTTTGTACGCTTACTTGAAATTTTTCCGCCAGCTCTTCATCAGTAATAAAAGGATTATCATTAATAGTAATGGTTAATAAGTGTTGACGTTCCTTTTTGCTTCTTCTCATAATTTTTCACACCGTCCGAGATCTTATGACTAGGTACTAAGAGTAGTATAAAATTTAAAAAAGCAGATTGCAAGCATAAAATTACTATACCCGCTATCTGCTTTTCCCTCTTTGTACTCTTTATTTGGATGTTTTAAGAAGAAAAAAGTTGGATTAATCCAGTTTTTCCCCTTCTAAAACACCTGATTCTTCAAGCTTATATCTTAAATATTGATATTCAGGGGCAGTCCAAAAACTTTTCGACTGAATCAGCATGGAAGCATCACTTCTTGCAGTTTCAAGTGCACGATAATCATGAACCATATCAGCCACCTTAAATTCTGGAATCCCGCTTTGTTTTTTTCCAAAAAAGTCGCCTGGCCCCCTAAGTTCTAAATCCTTTTCACTAAGTACAAATCCATCATTTGTTTCGGTCATAATCCTCATCCGCTCTTGGCCTACTTCTGATTTTGGGCTTGCAAGTAAAATACAGTATGATTGATCGCTTCCACGCCCTACACGCCCACGAAGCTGGTGGAGCTGAGAAAGTCCGAACCGTTCGGCATCATAAATAACCATCATGGTTGCATTCGGTACATTCACCCCTACTTCTACAACAGTAGTGGAAACAAGCACTTGAACTTCATTCGTACTAAATGCCTTCATGACGGAATCCTTTTCCTCGGATGTTAAGCGGCCGTGCATAAGGCCAACTTGATAACGTTTTTGGAAATAGGTGCTTAACGTTGTATGCACATCAATCGCATTTTGCACATCGAGCTTCTCAGACTCCTCTATTAATGGGCAGATAACATATGCCTGATGCCCCTTTATTAATTCTTTCTCAACAAAAGCAAGAACGCGCTCAAGCATTTCCGGTTTTGCCCAGTAAGTCTCAATCGATTTCCTGCCTGCTGGCATCTCATCGATGATCGAGACATCCATTTCGCCAAAGACTGTAATCGCAAGTGTCCTCGGAATCGGTGTTGCAGTCATGAATAGGACATCAGGATTTTCTCCCTTTTCCCGCAGCACTCTCCGCTGCTCCACACCGAACCGATGCTGCTCATCGGTAATAACAAAACCGAGTTTTTTAAACGTCACCTCTTCCTGAATAAGGGCATGCGTACCAATTAGAATATCTAGTTTTCCATCTGCCAGCTCTTGAAGGATTTCCCTTCTCCGTTTCCCTTTTATGGAACTCGTTAAAAGCTCGCATTTCACTTTAAACTGTTCTAATAAAATTTTTAATGAATCTGCATGCTGCTCAGCCAAAATTTCGGTAGGTACCATTAGAGCCCCTTGGTAGCCTGCTGTCACACTAGCGTATAAACCAATTGCAGCTACAACCGTTTTCCCGGAACCTACATCCCCTTGCAATAGACGATTCATACGGTATGGCGATTTTAGTTCCGCTAACACCTCATTAACAACCCTTTTTTGGGCATTCGTTAATGGAAAGGGAAGACTATTTATAAATTCCTTCAATTTCTTCAAGTTATAGGTTTGCTTAATTCCAGGGGAATGCTCCCGTTCAAATTTCCGTAATGCCTGCATTTTTAATTGAAACAAAAGAAATTCCTCATAGACAAAACGCCGTCTTGCCTGTTTCACTTCATCTGGGTTGTTGGGAAAATGCATGGTTTTGATGGCATCGTGTCTGTTTAATAGCCGATATTTCTGTAAAAGAATTGCCGGAAGAGTCTCTTCGATGGTATGACCATATTGTTGAAAAGCAAGATGAATAAATTTCCGCATTCCTTTGGTCTTTATTTTTCCTCTTAACGAGTAAACTGGTTCAAAATCTTTTGTTTTCATGTTATGACCAGTCTGCATTTCATTCGCTGTGATTGTTTGACGGTGGGCATCCCATTTACCTGTTACCGTGATGGTTTCATTGATGCTGATTTTATTTTTTAAATACGGCTGGTTAAAGAAGATTACTTTAATTAAATTTGCTCCTACGAAAAGCCGGAAAGTCAGCTTTGATTTCTTCCTTCCATAATAGACAAGAGAAGGCTCGCTGTGAACCTTCCCCTCCACTGTCAATTTCTCATCATGCTGTACTTCTGTCAAATCCTTTAGCGTATAGTCTTCATAACGGTAAGGGAAATATTCCAATAAATCCTGAATCGTATATATATTCATTTCCGCAAGGGCATCAGCCGTTTCTTCCCCAACTCCCCTTAGTGCCGTTACTGATTGATTTAGATTTGAATTCACTTTTCTTTCGGCGGTTTACCGAAGATCTTCGCTTCAAGTTTTCGTCCTGTCGGTGTAGCCGCCAACCCCCCCTGCGCTGTTTCTTTTAGTGCTGTCGGCATGGATTGCCCAATTTTATACATAGCATCAATCACTTCATCACAAGGGATCCTGCTAGTAATTCCTGCTAAAGCCATATCGGCTGCAACCATGGCATTGGCCGCCCCCATTGCGTTTCGTTTCACGCAAGGGACTTCAACAAGGCCGGCAACAGGGTCACAAACTAAACCAAGCATGTTCTTTAAAGTAATTGCCATAGCTTCTGCACATTGTTCAGGAGTTCCGCCAGCCATTTCCACAATTGCGGCCGCTGCCATCCCTGCTGCAGAACCGACCTCAGCCTGACAACCGCCCGCTGCACCGGATATAGAAGCATTGTTAGCCATAACAAAACCGAACGCACCAGCAGTAAAAAGGAAGGAAATCATTTGCTCCCTAGTGGGGTTCAGCTTTTTCTTTACCGCAAATAATGTTCCTGGAACAACTCCCGCAGAACCTGCTGTTGGCGTCGCACAAATTGTCCCCATAGCCGCATTTACTTCATTTGTTGCAACTGCTTTACTTACCGCATCAAGTATCGTTTCACCAGTTAAAAAGTTTCCTTTTTCAATATATTTTTGTAGCAGCACCGCATCACCGCCCGTTAATCCTGAGTGTGAAGTTACCCCTTTGATTCCACGCTCAACGGCATCCTCCATAACGGTCAGGTTCCTGTCCATAAGAGTTAAAATTTCTTCTCTTGAACGGCCGGTTACAGATACTTCTTGTTCAATCATGATTTCAGAGATTTTTTTATTCTGACTAACAGCGAGTTCAACTAATTCAGCTACATTGCGAAACACAAATACGCCCCCTCTCCTGCTGTATTTTTAATCTACAATCTTAGTAACTTTTAATATGTTTGGAAGCTGTTCAAGTTCTTCGAGAATTTTATAATCAATGTTTTGGTCAACTTCAATTGTCATTAGCGCCATCTTCCCTTTTTCTTTACGAGCAACCTCCATATGGCCTATATTCAATTCGTATTTCGCGAGTGTATTGGCGACACTTGCAATCGCACCAAAACGGTCATTATGAACAACCAGGATAGCGGGATGGTTTCCAGATAATTTTAATTCAAAGCCATTTAACTCAATAATCTCAATTTTCCCGCCACCGATCGAGATTCCTACCAATTCAAGTTCACCATCATGATCACCAACAATAATTCTTGCGGTATTAGGGTGATCCATAATGGCATCTTCTTCGATAAACATTAACTTCATGCCTTTTTCCTTGGCAATATCAATTGCTTTGATGATTCTAACGTCGTCGGTATCAAAATCCAATAACCCTCCAACTATGGCTACATCTGTCCCATGCCCCTTGTATGTTTTAGCAAATGAACCATACAAGGAAATATTGGCCCATTTTGGCTCCCTGCCAAATAATCTTCTTGCGACTCTTCCTATTCTTGCTGCTCCAGCTGTATGCGAACTTGATGGGCCAATCATCACTGGACCAATGATATCGAACACACTTCTATATTTCACAACATTCTCTCCCTTTGCGAAATAATCTATAAAATATTATTTTTTTAAATTAAGTCATTTATTATATAAGTATATACAAAAAAAGAAGGGTGTGACCCTTAGGCCCCCTTCTATTTTAGCTGTTCCTTATTCAATTGAAAAGATAAATGAATATAATGGCTGACCACCATTATGAATTTCAACTTCCACATCAGCAAAGGTTTCTTTCACAAATTGTGCCAACTGGGTTACTTCATCTTCGGTCACGTCTTCACCATAAATGATGGTTAAGATTTCGGAATCCTCATCAAGCATCTTGGTTAAAAGGTCTTCTGCCACTTTCCCTTTATCTTTGTTTTTTACCACAATTTTACCTTCAGAAATTCCCATGAAATCATCTTTTTCAATTTCTAAGCCATCGATTGAGGTATCGCGGACTGCAAAGGTGATTTGACCAGTTTTAACATTCTGTAATGCTTCCTTCATCGCTGCTTCATTCGTATCTACATCTGCTGAAGGGTTGAATGCAAGCAATGCCGAAAGTCCTTGCGGAACAGTTTTAGATGGAATCACATAAATATCTTCATCTGAGACATCCTTAGCTTGTTCTGCGGCCATTATGATGTTTTTATTATTTGGTAAAATAAAAATCCTTTTCGCATGAACTTCCTTTACAGCTTTTACAATATCTTCCGTACTTGGATTCATTGTTTGGCCGCCTTCAATGACAGCATGCGCCCCAATACTTTTAAATAACTCTGCAATCCCTGATCCCATAGAAACCGTAACAATGCCATATTCCTGTAGTTCTTTTGAAGCCTTGGGACGATCTGAGACGAGTGCAGTTTGTGTTTCACCAACAATGTTGGAATGCTGCTGACGCATGTTTTCAATCTTCATATTAATTAAGTTGCCATAACGCTGACCATAAGATAATACTTCTCCCGGCTGTTCGGAGTGAATATGAACTTTAACTACATCCTCATCGGCAATTACCAATAACGAGTCCCCTAATTTACTTAGGTCATTTCGGAAAACAACTTCATTGAATGGATGTTTTGCAGTTTTGTCCTGTTCAAACCTAACCATAAATTCTGTACAATAGCCAAAAACAATATCTTCAGTGTTTATATGGCCTTGAACACTTTTATGATGTTCAGCACTAACCATTTCCGACATAGAAGGAAGCAGGTCTGATGATTCCGGCAGCTTTTCCCCTTTTAGTTCAGCGAGAAAACCTTCATAAACGAAAACAAGTCCTTGTCCACCGCTATCAACAACACCGACCTCCTTTAAAACAGGAAGCAGGTCTGGTGTACGCTTTAGGGATGCCTTTGCTTCTTTTAGTATTTCATCCATAATGACAATAATATCATCTGATTTTTGAGCAGCTTGAAGTCCCATTTTAGCAGAGTCCTTTGCTACTGTTAAAATGGTTCCTTCAACAGGCTTCATGACAGCTTTATAAGCTGTTTCTACTCCTGCCTCTAAGGCATTGGCAAAATCTTTCCCGGAAATTTTCGCTTTCGTTTCAACTGCCTTAGAAAATCCTCGAAATAGCTGTGAGAGAATGACACCTGAATTTCCGCGTGCTCCCATAAGCAAGCCTTTGGAAAGGGCTGTCCCTACTTTACCAATATGTTCCTGAACATTATTTTTTACTTCCTTCGCCCCGGAGGTCATTGATAAATTCATATTTGTTCCCGTATCACCGTCGGGCACAGGAAAAACGTTTAAGGCATCAACCATTTTTGCATTCACAGCTAAATGATTCGCACCTTGAATCACCATCTCTGCAAAACGTTTTCCATCTAATGCTGTTATTGACACAAACTTTCCTCCTAACTACAGGTTCGTCACACGAACTCCCTGAACGTAAATATTGACCGAGTCAACGGCAAGTCCAACTGTCTTATCGAGGGTGTATTTAACCTTTGATTGCACGTTGTTTGCAATTTCGGAAATTTTCGTTCCATAGCTGACAATAATGTACATATCAATATGTAATGCCTCATTTTCCTGGCGCACAATTACGCCCCGAGTAAAGTTTTCTTTTCTTAATATTTCCGTAATTCCATCTTTAATTTGATTCTTAGAGGCCATACCGACGATTCCATAACATTCGATTGCCGCTCCACCAGCAATCGTAGCAATTACTTCGTTTGAAATATCAATTTGTCCGTACTTTGTTTTTAATTCAATGGACATGAATCGTTCCCCCTTTGGAAAATTGCTCCTTGACTACAGTCATTTTACTATAGTCAATCCAATATTGAAAGTCATACCTGCCTGTTTACTATAAGAGCATTTATTTATTACCTATGTCAAGGATTTTTTCTTGAAAGGTTTACTATTGCATTCGGGTAAGTTGTATGATAAATTATTAAAGTATCTTAAGACTAGAAAATTTGCATTTGACAATTTTCTATATCCTGATAAAGCATCTTAATGATTGCTGTATAAAGCTTTGGGTAGTTAAGGAGGGAAATCATTATGCCACGTAAATGTGTAGTAACTGGAAAGAAAACAACAACTGGTAACGCACGTTCTCACGCTATGAACGCTAATAAGCGCACATGGGGTGCTAACCTACAAAAAGTTCGTATTCTTGTTGATGGAAAGCCTAAGCGTGTTTGGGTTTCTGCAAGAGCGTTAAGATCCGGTAAAGTAGAACGCGTATAATAAGACCTGAGCATCCTAAATTAGGGTGCTCTTTCTTTTTGGATAGGCGAAAAAACTTCTTGGGTGTTAAACAAATATTGAACAAAAAAGAACAATTTCCAACCTGATTCCATTACTATTCCCTATCGAACAAAATAAAAGCACCCAAATTTTTAATAGGTGCCTTTAGGAACATGAAAAATTTTACCATTCCGAAAAATTGTTAAAAATTCTATTCGTTCTTCTTAAACACACCAATCATCGCCCGGACTATTCCGCCTAAAAATCTTGGCAGTTTAATTGTATAAAATTTCATACTGTCCCTCCTCACAAATCTCCCCGGCTTATTCCATTTACCTTTTTCGTACGCCCTACCATTTTATTCAAACGAACGAAATTAGTACCTAATAGTAATGCCTATTAATCGTGACTTCTTATCACTATTAATATGCCTTCGGAAAATGAAAAAGTACCATAATCATTAATAAGTTCATTACTAATACATAGTGTTGATCCAAGGGAAATATGACGATTCTTCAAAGGAAATTTAAAGCCCTCTAGTGTTATATCACGGACATTTAGCGTTAAAGGCACAAAAGATACATATTTTTTATCTTTCATCCTAGTGATTTTATAACTTCCTGGCTCCTTTAAAAAGACTATATTATTCCGGTCAATTAAGCAGACATCAGCTGAATGTTTTTCTTTTAGCGGATTAAGCAGGAGGTGAACATTTGCAAATAAATGATCAAGTCTGCCGCCTGTTGCTCCAAACAAACGAATGGTCCTTGGTTCTTGATCTAATGCCCAGTTGAGGGCAAGTTCCATATCTGTTTCATCTTTCTCTGGTTTAAACCTCTTTAATTCTGTAACTTTGCTTTCAATAAAGTGTAACTCTTCCTGTGAAACGGAATCAAAATCACCAAAAGCAATCGCGGGTTTAATGTTTCTTTTTAGCAAATGAAAGACCCCGCGATCGACACCGACCCAGATGGCATTTTCCGCTTCAAATTCCGTTAAATCAGGCAGCAGTTCCACAGGGCCTCCAGCAAGAATATTAATAACCATTTTATTTACTCCTTTTCACTATGCAAAAAGCCGAGCATAATACCCGGCTTTCTTTCAGACTACCCTCTAATTAATGATATGGCTTTTGCGTAATCTGGTTGATTATAAATTGCCGAGCCTGCAACGAGGACATTGGCACCGGCTTCCATGCATTGTTTCGCTGTCTCTGGATTGACACCGCCATCAATTTCAATCTCCAGGTTTACTCCTTTTTGTTCAGCCATTTCCTTGACTTTTCTTATTTTCGGAAGAACCTCAGGAATGAATTTTTGACCCCCAAAACCAGGATTGACTGACATTAATAATACCATATCAATGTCCCCGATTACATGTTGAATGGATTCCACTGGAGTAGCCGGATTTAATACTACGCCAGCCTTGATCCCAAAAGATTTGATATTTTGAATGGTCCGATGAAGATGCCGGCATGCTTCCACGTGTACAGTAATATAATCCGCCCCCGCCTTAGCAAAGGCCTCAATATATTGATCAGGGTTTTCAATCATTAAGTGCACGTCTAGCGGCAGCTTCGTAATCGGACGAATAGCCTCAACAATAAGGGGTCCAATCGTTATATTCGGAACAAAATGACCATCCATGACATCAATATGAATGTAGTCTGCTCCTCCTTTTTCAACTGCTAGAATCTCTTCCCCCAATTTTGAAAAATCGGCAGAAAGAATTGAAGGTGCTATTTTTACCATGTTAATACCTCGGCTTTCTATCTTTAATTTCCTGTAGGAAATCCACATAATGTTCGTAACGATACTCGGGGATTTCACCGGACTCAACCGCTGACTTCACAGCACATTTTGGCTCTGTCACATGTAAACAGCCCCGAAATTTACAATTCTCACTCGCTCTTAGTAATTCAGGAAAGCAAAATGATAAATCTTCCGCTTCAATGTTGGTGAATTCCAATGAGCTAAAGCCCGGTGTATCGGCAATAAGTCCATTACCGATCTTCATGAGCTCCACATGTCTTGTTGTGTGCTTTCCTCTTCCAAGATGGGACGATATATCATTGGTTTTTAATTCAAGGTCAGGTCTTAAGACATTCAGTAATGATGACTTCCCCACACCTGATTGCCCGGCAAAGACAGATATTTTATTTTCTATATGTGGATTTAATTGTTCAATTCCTGCTTCAGTTTCAGAGGAAGTTAAAATTACTTCATAGCCAGCAGTTTTATATTGTTCAGCGTATTGTGAAATCATCTGCATTTGATCATTATTAGTAAGATCAATCTTGGTAATACAGATTAGTGGTTCAATGTGATTAAACTCGACCAAAACAAGAAAACGATCCAATAAAACCGTACTGAAGTCTGGCTCCACCGCAGAAAAAACAAGAATGGCCTGATCCACATTCGCTATCGGCGGTCGGATTAATTCATTTTTCCGCTCTTTCACTTCTAGAATGTAACCTTCCAAATCATTCTCAGCTTGAAAAACGACCTCATCCCCCACAAGCGGGGAAATTTTGTTTTTTCGAAATACTCCTCTTCCTCGACATTGGATTAAGTTCTCATCATGAAGAACATAATAAAAACCACTTAATGCTTTGACAATTTTTCCTTCAGGCATAGCCACACTCCTTGCCCTGTTACTTACCGTGTAATTACTTTTTCCCCTTTAGAATTTGAGCGTATTCATTCCTTTTTATTCAGTAGAATGCAATACTAACTATTCTGTTTCTGAATAGTATTTCTTCTCATCGAAAATGACCTGGGAATCACGAATGACTTTGTATCCGGCTTTTCCGCCATATGGAATTAATAATTTAATTGGTATTTTTTTATTTTCTGTTATATAAAAGGTATCTGCCGCCTCTGTCATGCTGTGTCCCATATCCTCAATGAATATTGTAACCAATTGTTTTTGGCCAGGCTGACCTGGAACAGCTGGTTCATATGGAATTGTTAGATCAATGATAACCTCTTTTGGAGGTTTTTCCTCTTTCCCTTTTGAAATGATTACCGTAACCTTGTCGCCCTTTTTCATTTCTGTACCTTTTACAGGTGATTGGGATATCACCATGCCTTTAGGAATTTTTTCATCAAATTGTTCTTGTGAGGCGTCTAAATTCAGTCCTACCAATGAAGCATAATCCTGAGCGCCTTGTAAATTGTATTGGGTTAAATCCTTTAATACAATTTTTTCCGGACCTTTGCTAACTTCAAACTCTAAGACTGTCTCCTCTGGAACAACCTTTTTCCCTCCAGAAGGATTTTGGTTGATAATGGTTCCTGGGTCACTGTCATCGGTCTTCTCAATTTTCTTTATATCTTTAAAATTCTGATTATCAAGTAAACGGAGAACATCTTCATACTGCCGTCCTACATAATCAGATAGTTCATATTTTTCTTTTCCTGAACTAATATATAGAGTGATTTTGGAATTTTCCTTTACCGTAGTGCCAATTTCCGGATTAGTCTTGATTATTCTTCCCTTTTTTACTTTTTCATCGATAATCTCAATTTTATTTCCTGCCGCTAATCCTTTTAGCTTAAGCTCGGAAATGGCATCATCTACATTCATACCACTTATATCTGGTATTTTCACGTCCTTTGCAGACATCATTCCAGGTAAAAATATAAAAGTTAATAATCCAAGAATGGCAAGTACTAGGAAGGTAGATATTAAGATAATCGGCCACTTTTTTCTTTTTTTATTTTTATCTTTTCCTTTTTTTTCTGCTTTTTTCGGATTAGGTACGGATTTTTCGTTACTATGCACTAATGTTTCATCTAGATTCTTTAGGGGCTGGTTATCTGTTATAACCGGTATTGCCTTTGTAGCTTCATTATCAATTGGGATGGAAAACTTTGGTTCATCCATCCTCTCCGGATTAAGTGCTGTTCGTAAATCTTCTTCCATTTCATCAACACTGTTATAACGATGAAATGGATCTTTGGCAGTAGCCTTTAGGACTATATTTTCAACACTTTGTGGAATAGCAGGGTTCCATCTTCTTACAGAAGGTGTTTCTGATTGAAGATGCTTCAAGGCAATTGATACAGCCGACTCCCCTGAAAACGGAAGCCTTCCTGTCAATAACTCAAACATCACAATCCCTAATGAATAAATATCAGACTTCCTGTTTGCCATTCCGCCTCTTGCTTGTTCTGGTGATAAATAATGAACCGAACCTAATACAGAATTGGTCTGTGTAATACTTGTAGCACTTAGTGCCATCGCAATACCAAAATCTGTAATTTTCACATTACCATCATGATCAACTAAAATATTATGTGGTTTTATATCACGATGAATAATATGGTTTTGATGGGCATGAGAAATCGCTGAAGTAAGTTGTCTCATGATTCCAATTGCATCTTCCACTCTTAATGGGGAATTTTGCTGTATGTATTGCTTAAGTGTGTGACCATCAACAAACTCCATTACAATATAATAAAGATCATTTTCCTCGCCAACATCGAAAATATTAACAATATTGGGATGAGCAAGGCTTGTTGCCGATTGTGCTTCGCGGTGAAATCTACGGATAAACTCCTCATCATTTGCAAAATCTAGCCGAAGCATTTTTACTGCTACATCGCGGTCAAGGATCATGTCATGGGCAAGGTAGACGTTGGCCATGCCGCCTCCACCAATCATATCGAGAATTTTATAACGGCCGCTAATTCTTTTCCCAATTAACATTTATCTTCACCCTCTTTCATTATGATCATCAAACTCTAGTATGATAAGGGTGATGTTGTCTTCTCCACCATTTTCATTTGCCAAGTTAATCAGTGATGAAGCCTTTATTTCCAGTGAGTCCTCAGTTTGAAGTATAGAAACCATCTCTTCTTCTTTTACTTTATTCGACAATCCATCAGAACATAAAAGAAGGATGTCTCCTTCCTCAAACATAATCGTTTTAGTATCTATTCTTACATCCGGCTCAGTACCTATTGCACGTAAGATAACATTTTTTCTCGGATGATGCTCGGCATCCTCCCTGGATATTTGCCCTGTTCGCACTAATTCATTTACAAGTGTATGATCTTCAGTCAACTGCTGAAACCCGCTATCATTGAAAATATAACAACGACTGTCACCAACATGGGCAATCGTAGCAAAATGATTTGTGGCAATCACAGCTTCAATCGTTGTGCCCATACCATCACATTCTTCATTGTTATTTGCATGTTCAAAAACCAATTGATTTACCTCGAGAATATGAGTTTGAAGCCATTTTTCAGCATCGTCTGCCGTTTGAAAACCTTCTGCTTGTTCCCACAATTCTTGCAAATGGGTCACGCTCATTTTACTTGCCACATCACCGGCTCGGTGGCCGCCCATACCATCTGCTACAATGGCTAGGCGCTGACCATCCCGGTTGACAAAAGTTCCACCGCTGTCCTCATTATTTTGGCGAACTCTGCCTTTATCCGTCTTATAAACAGCCTTCACTATCGTCACCTCGTCTCCTCTTTCCGCTCCTTTGCACGAAGTTGTCCACATGCTGCATCAATATCATGACCGTGCTCTCTGCGAATTGTCACATTAATCCCACGTTTTTTCAATGTTTTTTCGAAAGCAAAAATTTTGTCTCTGGGTGTACGTACATAGTCCCTTTCAGGAACATAGTTAACCGGAATAAGATTCACATGGCATTTGATTCCTTTTAATAGTTCTGACAACTCCTCTGCATGCTCAGTTGAATCATTCACACCGCCAAAAAGTCCGTATTCAAAGCTAATTCGGCGTCCAGTCTTATCGATATAATACCGTACCGCTTTCATTAAGTCATCAAGTTTATACGCCTTGTTAATCGGCATTAACTTTGATCGTAATTCCGTATTAGGAGCGTGCAAGGAAATAGCAAAATTTATTTGCGTCTTTTCATCAGCAAATTGATAAATTTTTGGGACGATTCCACTTGTCGAAACAGTGATATGGCGAGCCCCAATATTTAGTGCTTTGTCATGATTAATGATTTTTAAAAAGGCAAGCATGTTGTCGTAGTTATCGAACGGCTCACCGATCCCCATAATCACCACTGAGTCCACTCGCTCTTCTGTTTCATCAAGAGCCTGCTGCACTTTGACCACCTGTGCAACAATTTCTCCTGCTTCGAGGTGTCTTTTTAAGCCGCCAAGTGTAGAGGCACAAAAGGTGCAGCCAATCCGGCAGCCAACCTGTGTTGTAACACATACAGAGTTTCCATAATCATGGCGCATTAGCACTGTTTCAATTGAGTATCCATCCTGAAGCTCGAATAAGAATTTAATCGTTCCATCAGAGGATGTTTGTTGGATGACTGTATTTAATGTGGTAATTTGAAAATGACTCGATAGCTTTTCTCTCAAGCCATTAGATAAATTGCTCATGTCTTCAAAAGCAGTAATTCTTTTTTTATAAAGCCAATCGTATATTTGTTCAGCACGAAACGGCTTTTCTCCATTCTCTGACAGCCAGTTTTTTAATTCGTGAAGCTCCAGTGAGTATATAGATTTTTTCTTTATGTCCATTGTTGTTTTTGTCTCAGTTGTATTCAATTGTTCCAACTTTCACACCTTCTTTCTTAATGCTGCAATATAAAAACCATCTGATCCAAAATCCTGAGGGAATATTTGCAGATCATTGCCCATTACTAATGGTTGAATGGCTTTAGGCATCCTGCTTTTAAACGATTCATCGCTTTCGAACTCAGGATTATTTTCTAAAAATGTCTTTACTGTGTATTCATTTTCTTGTTTATCTACTGTACATGTACTATAAACAAGTATGCCGCCATTTTTCAATAATGGAGCAACAGATGTTAGCAGCTGTTGCTGAATTTTACTTAAACGGCCAATATCCTGTTCTGTTTTTGTATATTTCATGTCAGGCTTCCTTCTCATCACGCCAAGGCCAGAGCACGGAGCATCGAGTAGAATTCGATTGAATGATTCATCCTTGAACTTTTCCCGTAAAAGTCTTGAATCCGAAACATTTGTTTTTATATTTGATAATCCTAACCGTCGGGCATTATCATTGATTAATTTTACTTTGTGCTGATGAAGATCAACGGAGATTACTTCACCCGTATTTTGCATTTTTTCAGCGATATGTGTACTTTTACCTCCGGGCGCTGCACAAGCATCCAGGACAAATTCATTTTGCTCTGCGCCTAATGCATAGGCGGCAAGCATCGAACTTTCATCTTGTATTGTTAACAATCCATATTTAAAGGCAATTGTGGAAGCTAAGTTTCCCTTTAGCGACCTTATCGCCTCAGGAATGATGGGACTTTTTTCGATTTGAAAACCATCTTCTTCTAGAATTGCCACACATTCGTCTCTAGAAATCTTTGTGAGATTCACTCTTGCTGTTTGCAATGGTGCTGTTAAGTTAATTTCACACATTTCTTTTATTTTGTCATAACCAAATTGGTGAATCCACCTGCTCACAAGCCATAAAGGGTGACTCGTTTCAAGTGATAATCTTTCGGCAGGGTCAGAAACCTCACTAAAAGATGGGAGTCCTTCTCTCTGAATGCTTCTTAATACTCCATTTACCAAACTGGCGATTCCTTTATGGCCGCGTTTTTTGGCAATTTCCACCGCTTCGTAAATAGCGGCTCTATCTGGAATTCGATCAAGGTAAACCATTTGGTATAGCGTGAGTCTAAGTAAATGGTGGATCCAACTCGCTAGCTTCTTATTGTCTTTAATGAATGGCTTTAAAAAGAAGTCTAGCGCCATTTGTCTTTGTAATGTTCCATAAGTTAACTCTGTTAGTAAGCCGACGTCGATTGCGGACAAATCGTTTTTTTCAATCACATTGTTAAGAAGCAAATTGCTGTATGATTGATTTTTCTCAATTGTTACAAGAAGATCCATGGCGATGGCACGTACATTTTTTTTTGTAGAAGTCATCTTATTCTCCCAGCCTGCTGCCTAATGAAATTTTTGAACCCGCACCCCGTAAAAATTGTTCACAAGACATTTTAGTTTTCCCGGAAGGCTGTAGTTCGATGATTTTAATTGCAGTTTCATTACCCGTGCTAACCGTAAAGCCATCTGAATCTATTTTTATAATGGTTCCAGGCTCTTGTCTCTTTAAGTCAGATGTCTTTTCGGTCCGCCATATTTTTATGACCTGGCCCTCCATCGTAGTAAATGCAACGGGCCACGGATTTAACCCACGGACATGATTATAGATTTCTTCCCCCGTTTTCTCCCAGATAATCTTTTCCTGCTCTCGCTTAATGTTTGAAGCAAATGTAGCTTCCGCCTCATTTTGCGGTTTTGGAGTAAGGCGACCTGCCAATAATAGCGGCAAGGTTTCTGATAATAATTTTGACCCTGCAGCACTTAACTTTTCATGAAGGGTACCGACATTGTCGTCTTCAGTTATGGGTAATTCTACACTCGTTAACATATCTCCGGCATCTAATTTTTCGACCATATACATGATTGTAACACCGGTCTTCTTTTTCCCTTGCATGATGGCGTAATGAATCGGAGCGCCGCCGCGAAGCTCAGGCAATAGGGATGCGTGAACATTAATACAACCGAATTTAGGTGCATCCAACAGCTTTTTCGGTAAAATTTGCCCAAATGCAGCAGTAACAATTAAATCCGGCTGTAATGAAAGGATTTTCGCAAGCTCTTCTTCTTGGCGAATTTTTTCCGGTTGAAAGACGGGGATCCCATTTTTTAATGCCTCCACCTTTACAGGTGGTGGTGTTAACACTTTTTTTCTTCCAACCGGCCTGTCAGGCTGGGTTACAACACCAATGACCTCATGGCCATCATGAATGATTTGCCGTAAGACAGGTACGGAAAAATCAGGGGTTCCCATAAAAACTATTTTCGTCATTCACTTTCTACTCCTTTTAACTCGTCTTCCTCTAGGTATCTCGTTACTTTTGTGGTAAATAATATTCCGTCAAGATGGTCGATTTCATGCTGAATGGCTCTTGCTAAGAATCCTTCTGCTTCGAGGGCATATTTCCTGCCTTTCCGGTCAAAGGCTTCAATCTTCACAAAATCAGGTCGCGTCACTTCTCCAAATAGTCCGGGAAAACTTAAACATCCTTCTGGCCCTGTTTGCTCGCCCGATGTTTTCAAGATGCGGGGGTTAATCATTTCAATTGTTCCTTGTTCATCGTCAATATCCACAATAGCTATACGCTCATCTAGACCAATTTGTGGAGCAGCTAGTCCGACCCCATCATACTCAATCATTGTGTCGTACATATCATCAAGAATTTTTGCCAGCTTCCGATCAAACTTCACTACTTCCGTGCAGGTTTGCTCGAGAATATCAGCTGGGTGGATAACAATTTTTCGTATCGCCAAGTCTGTTCCTCCATTATGCCAATCTTATGTTAGCAGCTTAATTTTTTTAATATTTTTCTAAATATCATTTTCACCTAAAAATCGATTTCATAACCTTTTTATAGCTGGAATCTCCTATGTGTTTACATTAAAATATGTGGATTTACATCTATAGAAACCTGCAAACCAATTTTCGTATCTTTTTGGTATTGATCAAGGATAGTTTTTAGAGTATTTATTAGATTCGGTTCCCGTTTGTATTTTATCAGACATTGGTAGCGATATCTATTATTAATCCTAGGTATTGGTGAGGCAGCAGGTCCTAAGACAACTGCTTCCTTTGAAACGTGCGCGCGAACATAGCTTACAATTTTCTCCATCTCAGACACAACTGTGACCAGCTGCTCATGGCTGACCGTTATGAGAGATAGATAATAGAATGGTGGATAATGATGCATTTTTCGAATCATCATTTCCCGCTGATAAAAAAGATCATAGTCATGGTGACTAGCAAGCTCTATGCTGTAATGTTCAGGTGTATACGTTTGAATGATGACCTCTCCTGGCAATTGATGGCGTCCTGCGCGCCCGCTAACCTGAGTCAACAGTTGGAAGGTTTTTTCAGATGCCCGGAAATCAGGTAAATGCAGCATCGTATCAGCTGAAAGCACGCCTACTAACGTTATGTTTGGAAAATCCAATCCTTTAGCAATCATTTGCGTACCTAATAAAATATCTGCTTTTCCATCCTTAAAATCAGTTAATAGTCTCTCGTGTGAACCCTTTCGTCCTGTTGTATCAACATCCATTCGAATGACCCTTGCTTCAGGAAGAATTTTTCCAAGCTCCTCCTCTACCTTTTGTGTCCCTGTTCCAAAATAGCGGATATATTCACTATTACACTCGGGACAATGCTTCGGTACAAAACTTTCATAGCCGCAATAATGGCATTTCATTTGCTCAGTTACACGATGGTATGTCAGCGAGATGTCACAGTTCGGGCAATTCATCACATAGCCGCAGTCTCTGCACATCACAAAGGAAGAATGACCACGTTTATTTAAAAATAAAACAGACTGTTGCTTTTTCTCGATTCGATCTTTTAGCATTTCAAACAGCTTCCTCGAAAACATCGAGCGATTGCCATCACGGAGTTCCTCTCTCATATCAATGATCTCCACGGCAGGCAGGTTCTGATTGTTCATCCGGTTAGGAAGTGATAATAGATGGTACACCTTTTTTTGTGCTCTGGCAAATGACTCGAGCGATGGGGTGGCACTGCCAAGTACAACCGGACAGTTATAGTTTAAAGCTCGTTCAACCGCCACATCTCTTGCATGATAGCGAGGCATTTCTTCCTGCTTATAGCTTGTTTCATGTTCCTCATCGATAATAATGATGCCGATATTTTCAAATGGAGCAAAAATCGCGGATCGTGCTCCAACAACGACTTTAACTTCCTTGCGCTGAATTTTCCGCCATTCATCATATTTTTCCCCAGCTGACAAGCCACTGTGTAAAACAGCCACTAAGTCTCCAAATCTTCCTTTAAAACGATTAACCATCTGCGGGGTGAGCGAAATTTCTGGTACAAGGACGATTGCTTCCTGGCCTTTTTCAATGACTTCTTGTATAGATTGTAAGTAAATTTCAGTTTTCCCGCTCCCCGTGACACCATAAAGTAAAAACACCTCATGATGATTCTGTTCAATTGCATTAAGAATCGGTTCGATAGCTGTTTGCTGTGCCTCCGTTAAAGGCAAC
Organism: Neobacillus drentensis; assembly: GCF_036965245.1. Lineage (GTDB taxonomy): Bacteria > Bacillota > Bacilli > Bacillales > Cytobacillaceae > Neobacillus > Neobacillus drentensis_G. The sequence continues at coordinate 44,897 of NZ_JBALPG010000021.1, read as the reverse complement.
GGCATCGTTCGTTCAAATGTTCGATGTTCAAAGGGATTACGATAAACCTCCATTTCGAACTCAGTCAGCAGCTTTTTTTCAACAAGGGCCTTTACCGTTGATGCTGAAGTTTTAACATCGGCTACAAGTTTCTTTAATTCAACCTCATTGAAATGCCTAGAAAAATAGCGTAATACTTGCCTTTGCTTTTCCGCATTTGCAGGGATCCGTTCTATTTCGTTATTTAATTCTGTAAGCGGTACGTTTGGGCGGACATATTTTCGCTTTTTTTTCTTAACCCGTTCCTTGACCATATAAATCACTTCTAGATGCCCTTTTGCTGCTTCTCTTTGTAACTGGGGAACTATTGCCTTTTTCAGAGCATCATCCCAGTCAAGCATATCAGCATTTTCAAAAAAAGCTTGAAGCGTTTCGGGTAGATCCTTGACGGCTAACCCATCAGCAAGCCTTACCTTTTTTTCGTATTTTGCTTTTAATGCCGCAGGCAGCATGACTTGATAGGCAAAAATTTTAAAGCAGAGGGTACTTTCAGTCAGCCAGTCACCGAGCTTCAATAATTCCTGGTTTAAAACAGGTTCTAAATCCATCGGCTCAATAATATTTCTTAACTTCTCAAACTCTGATTCTGCTTTTAAATCGACGACAAATCCTTGGATATTTCTCGGGCCAAATGGAACAATTACCCTCATTCCCGGCTGAATGACTCCACGCCATTGTTCTGGAATAAAATAATCGAAAGGCCTATCCGTTTGTTTTGTCGGAACATCCACAATTACACTAGCAATTTCCATTTTGATCCATATCCTTCAAAAGTGAAGTAACTTCTTCGATAATCCTTCTTGCAACATCTGCTTTTGACATAAGTGGCAATTCGGTAATCTCTCCGGAACGCTTAAAAAGGGTGACAATGTTTGTATTTGTCCCGAAACCGGCACCCGTTGCTTTCACATTATTCGCCACAATCATATCAGCATTTTTCTTCGTTAATTTTTTTCCGGCATATTCTTGCAGATTTTCAGTCTCTGCGGCAAAGCCTACAAGTACTTGATTCTTTTTTCTTTGCCCCAGTTCGAATAGAATATCTTTTGTTCTTTCAAGAGCGATACTTGCGTCGCCTGCTTGCTTTTTCACCTTCTGATCATAGGTAACTTTTGGACGATAGTCAGCGACTGCTGCAGTTTTAATTACAATATCCGCTGATTCATAGTATTTCAACACGGCGTTATACATTTCGTCTGCAGTCTCTACCTTTACTAGTTCCACACCGGCAGGTGCTGCTATTTGGACAGGTCCGGAAATTAAGACAACATCAGCACCTTGTTTTTTCGCTTCTTCAGCAATGGCAAAGCCCATTTTTCCAGTTGAATGATTGGAGATAAAGCGGACTGGGTCAATTTTTTCCCTTGTAGGACCTGCGGTAACGACCACCGTTTTTCCTGTAAGATGTCTTCGTTCATCTTTGGCAAAAAATCTTTGGATCAACTCTACAATTTTTTCAGGCTCTTCCAGGCGTCCCCTGCCGACATAACCACAGGCTAGATAACCTTCGCTTGGTTCGATAAATTGATACCCATACTCAGCCAAAATGGATAGGTTTTTTTTCACTGCAGGATGGTCATACATATGCACATTCATAGCAGGAGCAATCCACACAGGTGCGGTTGCAGCAAGCAATGTGGTCGTAATCATATTATCAGCAATTCCGGCAGCTATTTTGGCAATCGTATTGGCAGTTGCAGGGGCAATCAAAATTAAATCTGCCCAGTCAGCCAAATCAATATGGGCAATTACATGAGGATTTTTTTCATCAAAGGTATCAGTAAATACTTCATTGCGGGATAATGCCTGAAAGGTTAAAGGGGTAACAAATTTTTCTGCAGATTCACTTAAAATCACCTTAACTTTTGCCCCAGCTTGAACAAGTTTACTTGTTAAGGCTGCTGCTTTATACACAGCAATACCTCCCGTAACACATAATAAAATTTTTTTATCCTTGATCATCACCTTAAATCCCTCACTTCTCGTCCACGTTATCTTCTTTTTATTATGCTAGAACTGCATTAAATTTTCATCATTTTCCTTTCATTTTTGACAAATTTCCTGAAAGGCAAATAAAAAAGGCTGACACTTTTAGGAGTTTTCCTTTGTTGTCAGTCCTTCTTTCATGCTTTGATCTATTTCATGCAAAGCCTCAATGATTACTCAGCAGATGTTTCAGCTTTTTTGGAAATACGATAGGTAAGCTCACCACTATAAATTTCCTCTAATGCTCTTCCAACACATTTATAGGAAACATATTTTGGTAATCTTTCGTCTCTTACCTGTGACATTACACGTGCACGCTTCGCGGCAACGGAGACAAGGGAATATTTTGAATCAATTTTTTCTAGTAGTGAATCAATAGACGGATATAACATATTATTCAACCTCCAGCAATTTTTTATAGCGATGTTCTACTCTTTCTCTGCGGCAATGCTCAGCTGTTACAATCGCCTTCACACGTTCACATGCGAGTTTCACCTGGTCATTTTCAACGACATAATCATATAATTCCATCATTTCAATTTCTTCACGTGCAGATAACATTCGATTTTGAATGATATCCTCTGTTTCTGTTCCTCTAGTCACAATACGATTCTTTAATTCGGTTAGACTCGGCGGCATCAAGAAAATAAATAACCCTTCAGGAAATTTTTCCCGCACCTGACGGGCACCCTTTACTTCAATTTCTAAAAAAACATCTTTCCCGGCATCTAAAGTTTCACGGACATAATCAACGGGGGTACCGTAATAGTTACCGACAAATTCAGCGTACTCTAAAAGCTTTCCCTGCTCGATTAAATGTTCAAATTCTTCTCTTGTTTTAAAAAAATAATCTATCCCATTCACTTCCCCCGCGCGTGGTACGCGAGTTGTCATAGAAATCGAGTATTCAAAAGCTGTTTCGGGATGTGAAAAAATTTCTTTTCGAACCGTTCCTTTTCCAACCCCAGACGGCCCGGAAAGTACAATCAGCAATCCTTTTTCCTGCATATTTTAAAATCCTACCCTTCATCAATAGTTTCATCACGGTCCGTTAAGCGATTGGCAACCGTTTCAGGCTGTACAGCTGATAGAATGACATGGTCACTATCCATGACGATCACTGCTCTTGTACGTCGTCCGTATGTAGCATCTATTAACGAGCCCCGATCCCGGGCATCCTGGATAATTCTTTTAATTGGTGCTGATTCCGGGCTGACAATGGAAATAATACGATTGGCAGAAACGATATTCCCAAATCCAATATTAATTAATTTAATCGACATGGTCACTCATCCAATCATCAATAATATATTTTGACCGTGTTAAACAGTTTCTAAACAAGTCCTATTCGATATTCTGAACCTGTTCTTTCAACTTTTCAAGTAAACTTTTTATCTCGACAACCTTTTTAGCGATATTGGAATCATTTGCTTTTGATCCAATCGTATTCGCTTCTCTGTTCATTTCCTGAACGATAAAATCGAGTTTTCTGCCAATAGGCTCTTGATCATTTAAAGTTAGCAAGAATTGTTGAATATGGCTTTTTAAGCGGGTAATTTCTTCATTAATATCTGCTTTATCAGCAAAAACAGCTACTTCTGTTAAAATTCGCGTTTCATCTAATTGCCCATTGACAAACTCCTGCATCCTTTTCGTAAGTCGCTCTTTAAAAGATTGAACAACAAGCGGAGCATATTTCTGAAGCTCAAATACATTTACCTCTAATTGGGATGAAATAGCAAGCAAATCTTTTTTCAATTCTTCCCCTTCGGCCATTCGCATTTTTCTAAGTAATATCACGGCTTCTTCCACAGCAGAAAGAACTAAATTCTCAATTTCTTCATTACCAGCTTCACTTTCTTCAATATGTAAGAGGTCTGTTCGATTAAGCAAATCCCTTAGAGTAATTGTTCCTTCAATCCCATATTTACTTCGCGCCTGCTCGATGAACTGATAATATTCTTCAATCAGCTTCCAATCAACGTGAACTTTGCGGCTGACGACCCCTTCTCCTTCAACACTTACATAAACCTCTACCCTGCCGCGGCGGATATACTGATTAAGTTTCTTTTTTATTTTATCTTCTATTTTTAAAAGCTGTCTTGGCATCCGAATATTTATTTCAGAAAATCGGTGATTGACTGTTTTTACTTCCACATTTACTGAGAAGGCTCCTGAGACGGCCTTTCCTCTGCCAAAGCCTGTCATACTTATAACCATTACGTGCACATCCAATCTTTGAAAAATGATCGGCTTTCTATGAAATTAAAAAAGACAAAAGGTAATAGAATGGTTTCTATTACCTTTTGGATTATAACATACTTTATTTTGTTTTTCTTAACAAAAATGACCCGGCTAGTAAAAAAGTTGGAATTGAAGATAGTCCAACAATCAACAACCACTCTTTTGCAGCAATCGGCAATGTGTGGAAAATTGGCTGTAATGGCGGATAATAAATGACAACCAACATTAACACGAGTGAAGAGATTACAGCCCAAACAAGATATTGATTCCCAAAAGGGTTTCTAGAGAGCACAGATTTTTCACTGCGGCAATCAAATACATGAATAAGCTGGGCCATAACAAGGGTCGCAAAGGCAACCGTCTGCGCATATGGCAGCTGTGACTGGTCATTATGGTACACAATGATGAAGGCTAATAGTGTAACAAGACCAATCAGGAAGCCACGCGATATCACCTTCCAGCCTAATCCACGTGAAAAGACACCTTCATTCGGACTGCGAGGTCCCCTTTTCATCACGTTCTCCTCTGGACGATCGAGACCGAGTGCCATTGCCGGCAGTCCGTCCGTCACTAAATTAACCCATAAGATTTGGATTGGTACTAGGGGCAGTGGCAACGCAAGCACCATTGCAAACAACATTACCAATATTTCACCTACATTAGATGCAAGCAGGTAGCGAACAAATTTGCGGATATTTTCATAGATGTTCCTGCCCTCTTTTATTGCGGCCTTAATTGTAGCAAAATTATCGTCTAACAAAACGAGTGCTGATGCTTCCTTCGCGACATCCGTCCCGGTTATCCCCATCGCTACACCAATATCTGCCGCTTTGATGGCAGGAGCATCATTCACCCCATCACCTGTCATTGCAACAATATGTCCGCGATTTTGTAATGCTTTGACAATTTTCAGTTTATGTTCGGGAGAAACTCTTGCAAAAACAGAGACGTCATCGACGACATCTTCTAGCTCTTCCACCGGCATGTTAGATAATGCTTTGCCGTCAAGCACCCTGCTCTTTTTCGTTAAAATCCCTAACTGGGAAGCAATTGCTTTTGCTGTAATCACATGGTCACCGGTAATCATAACGGTTTTAATCCCAGCTTCCTTACATTCTTTTACCGCAGCTTTTACTTCAGGTCTTGGCGGATCTATCATGCCTTGGACGCCAATAAAGGTTAATTTTTTTTCTGCTTCCTGCTCACTTAGGATGATGGTATTAGCTGGTATTGGCTTAAAGGCAATCGCAATCGTTCTGAGCGCCTGTGAAGCAAGACCATTTATCGCTTCTTGAACCTTTATATGTGTGTCTTTATTTAAATATTGTGTCCTCTCATCCCAAAGGATCGATTCACAAATACCTAAAATGACGTCAGGTGCACCTTTTGTTACGATGAAATGGCGGCCTTGCTTGTCTTTAACATGGATACTCATCATTTTTCTGGCAGAGTCAAATGGGAATTCATTAATAATCGTAAACTCATCTAATAATTTTGGACGATCTAAGCCGGCTTTCATTGCACTTACCAGTAAAGCACCTTCCGTGGGATCACCTTCTAGTATGAAATCATCATCCTTTAAAACCAAGTCCGAATGGTTACATAGCATCCCAAAAATCAACATTTGCTGCAAGGCTTTTTCATCCTTAGACTGAACTAATTGTTTGTTTCGATAAAAATTCCCCTGTGGCTGGTATCCAACACCGTCAACGCTCCACGTTTGACCGCCGCTCCATAGGTGGGTAACGGTCATTTTATTTTGCGTCATTGTACCTGTCTTGTCGGAACAAATAACCGAGGCACAGCCAAGAGTTTCAACTGCCGGCAATTTCCTGACAATCGCATTCTTCCTAATCATTTTCTGAACACCAAGAGATAATGCTACAGTCACAATCGCCGGCAGCCCTTCAGGTATCGCCGCAACTGCTAGAGACACCCCGGCTAAAAACATTTCATATAATTCGTGTCCACGCAAGACACCCACTACAACTACGAGAACGGTTAACAACAAAGCAACTGTGATTAAAATTTTTCCCAACTGCTCTAACCGGCGCTGCAAAGGCGTTTCTTGTGACTCGGCATTTTGGAGTAAATCAGCAATTTGGCCCATAGCTGTTTTCATTCCGCTCGCAATGACAACTCCTACCCCGCTGCCCCTTGTAATCATCGTGCCCATGAAGGCGATATTTTCCATATCACCGATTCCTGGATTAGGATTGGTTAAACTGTCGATATGTTTCGACACAGGGACAGATTCACCCGTTAAGGCAGATTCTTCAATTTCTAAGCTTTTAGATTCAATGATTCGGACATCAGCACCTATTCTGTCACCACTAGCAAACTTCAAAATATCACCAATCACAATTTCCTTTGAAGGTGCCTTAATCCATTTTTTATCCCGAAGGACTGAAACCTGTGGTGCCGATAATTCCTTCAATGCCTGAAGTGATTTCTCCGCTCTCCGTTCTTGGTAAAATCCAAGACAGCCGTTAATAATTACAATTGCGATGATGGCAATAGCATCAATATATTCGCCGAGCAACCCTGAAATCAAGGTAGCAGCAAGAAGCACTAAGACCATAAAATCTTTAAATTGACTAAAAAATAAGAGTAAAGCAGATTGCTTTTCTCCCTCGTGTAATTCATTTAGACCGTGTTGTTTCATTCGCTTTTTTACTTCTTCCTGTGATAATCCAGAAGAAAAGTCGGTTTCTAAGGCCTTTTCTACTTGATCTATCTTCATTTCATGGAATTTCATCCGACCATCTCACTTCCCCCTTTATTCATTCAGACTAGCTCTAAAGAAAGCTTATTCAGGGTCGTCCAAAAAAATGCTATGATTAACGTTATTGCAAGGGGAAAATAAGACAGTGTTTAGATAAGTAGGATATAATAAGGTGAAAAACTTCAAACAGTGGGTAGTTTTCCCTCCCCACTGTTTGTTAGTTAAACCAATTGGGCTTATACGTGCAGTTTAACACCACTAATCCTAAAATTTTCATCTCATAGTCTTGAAGCGGGGATCCTACTGCACGTTAATTAGGAATGTAATTATATATTGGAAGAAAAGGATGTTTTCGATGTCATTTGATGGTCTATTTACAAAAGCTATGGTCGATGAGCTTGTTCTCTCCTTGAAAGGAGGAAGAATTAACAAGGTTCATCAACCTTATAAAAATGAAGTGATTCTTACCGTTCGTGCACATGGTGTGAATCAAAAACTTCTTTTATCTGCACACCCAAGTTACGCCCGAGTCCAGCTTACTAATGAAGCATATGACAATCCAAGTGAACCGCCTATGTTTTGTATGCTTCTTAGAAAGCATATTGAGGGTTACATTTTGGAGGATCTTTATCAGATTGACAATGACCGGATGATTATTTTTGAAATTAAGGGCCGGAATGAGATTGGTGATATAAGCTATAAACAATTAATTATTGAAATAATGGGCCGGCACAGCAATATCGTTTTGGTTGATAAAACGAGGAATGTCATTCTTGATAGCATCAAACATGTCTCTTTTGCCGTTAACAGCCACAGGGCAATTTTGCCTGGACAGCCTTATATTTTCCCTCCAGAGCAAAACAAGGTAAATCCATTTGAAGCAGTTGAAGAAGATATATTAAGGTCAGTTGATTTTATTGGTGGTAAGGTGGATCGCCAGTTAGTCGAGCATTTTGCCGGAATCTCACCTATTTTTGCAAAGGAAGTTATTTTTCAAAGCGGTCTTGCAAATCGTACTACTGTCCCAGGGACATTTGTACGATTGATTAAAAAAATTGATGCAGGTGATATATCGCCTGCGATAATATCAGCTAATGGAAAAGAAGCGTTTTATCTTTTTCCACTTGAGCATCTGAAGGGTGAAAAGAAAACCTTCAAGACCCTCAGTGAAATGCTTGACCGCTATTATTTTGGAAAAGCAGAACGGGACCGGGTTAAGCAGCAAGGAAATGATATTGAACGCTTCATAAGCAATGAAAAAGAAAAGAATGAAAAAAAAATAGTTAAGCTTGAGAATACATTGAAAGAAGCGGAACGGGCAGAGCAGTTTCAGCGTTATGGAGAATTGTTAACAGCCAATCTATACGCAGTAACAAAGGGTATGAAGGAAATCGAAGTTCTCAATTATTATGATGATTTGGGAGGAACAATGGTGATTCCGCTTGATCCAAGAAAATCACCATCTGAAAATGCGCAAAAGTATTTCTCCAAATACCAAAAAGCGAAGAATGCTATTGCTGTGGTAGTTGAACAAATCGAAAAAGCTCGTGAAGAAGTTGCGTATTTTGATAATTTAATGCAACAGGTCCAAGCTGCCTCTCCAAAGGATATTCAGGAGATTCGTGAGGAGCTTGTCGAGGGCGGCTATATCCGTGAACGCCAGAAACGAAACGGTAAGAAGATTCAGAATGTTAAGCCGGTGCTGGATCACTTTATTGCCTCAGATGGGACGGATATTATTGTAGGAAAAAACAATAAGCAAAATGATTATTTGACTAATAAGCTGGCGGCGAGGGATGAGATTTGGCTGCATACGAAGGATATTCCAGGCTCTCATGTAGTGATTCGCAGTAAAGAACCTTCTGATGATACGATTATAGAGGCAGCTGTGTTAGCGGCATATTACAGTAAAGCGCGGAATTCTAGCTCGGTTCCTGTAGATTTTACAAAGGTTCGTCATGTCAAAAAACCTAGCGGTGCCAAACCCGGATTTGTAATTTATGACAATCAGCAAACGGTTTATGTTACACCGGATGAGGAATTGGTTTTGAAATTAAAGAAATAGAAAGGAAAGAGGGTATCCAACTTGGACACCCTCTTTTTCGATTTATCAGCGGATTTTTATGATTTATCAGCGAATATAGAATTATATCAGCGAATTTTAGATTTTATCATCGAATCAGTTTACTAAAACTGTTTGCTCCATTCAGAATGATCTTTTCTCCACAACAGCAGACTTTCCTGATCTTCTGAGCTAACATAGCCTTTTGAAATAGCTACTTCGATTAATGTCGGAAAATCAGTCAGTGAAAAACTGTTAATTTCTGCCCCATGAAGTAACTGATTTCCTTTTTCAAGTCCATATGTAAAAATAGAGACAACCCCTAACACTTCGCAGCCTGCTTCCCTTAAAGCTTGCACAGCGGTGATTACACTGCCCCCGGTTGAAATGAGATCTTCTACGACAACCACCTTTTGGGCTTGTTCCACTTTGCCTTCGATTTGATTGCCCTTGCCGTGCCCTTTTGCCTTTGAACGGACATAACACATCGGCAGGTCCATTAGCTCACTTACCCATGCAGCATGTGGAATCCCCGCTGTCGCTGTTCCTGCAATTACCTCTGCTGCTGGAAAGTTTTCAAGAATGAGGTTTTGTAATCCTTTTGCAATCTCTCTTCTAACTTCAGGATAGGAAAGAGTCAAGCGATTATCACAATATATCGGGGATTTTAGTCCTGATGTCCAGGTGAATGGGTCTTTTGGTCTTAATGCCACGGCATTGATTTCTAATAGTTTTTCAGCAATTTTCTTTTTCATTGTTGTACACCTCTCCATGCCCTTATCCATTGATCATAGCTTTTTACTGGGTCCATTGACCTTGTAATCGATCGTCCGACAACAATTGCACTTACACCTGTATTTCTCGCAAATTCAGGGGTAGCCACACGTTTTTGGTCACCAACAAGATCAGTCTCCATCCTGATACCCGGACAAACAGTTAAAAATGAGCTGCCTGTTTGATTGTGAATTATTTCAGATTCCCAAGCTGAGCACACTACCCCATCTAAACCCGCATCTTTTGTTAGCGTTGCATAATGTAACACTGATTCATTCAATGTAATGGGGATTAGTTGCTCCTTATTCATTTGTTCTTGTGATGTGCTGGTTAATTGGGTTACAGCGATACAATTTGGACGTTTCCTTCCTGCTGACGTTCCTGCCTCTAATCCCTCTATTGCCGCTTCCATCATTTCTCTTCCTCCAGCAGCATGAACATTGACCAGGTCACATTCTAGTAGCGCCAGCCCCTTCATAGCACTTTTTACGGTGTTCGGAATATCATGCAGCTTTAAATCAAGAAAGATCTGATGTCCCTTTTCTTTTAATTGATGAACAATTGCTGGGCCTTCCTGGTAAAAAAGCTCCATACCCACTTTTACAAAAAGCTTTCGATCTTCAAACGGTGTCAAAAAACGTTCAATTTCACTTTTGTTAGCAAAATCAAGCGCGATGATAAGTGAGTTCTCCATGCTTCTTCCAGCTCCTTCCCTTGCATTCACTGATATGTTCAAACCCTAATTTTTCTAAAAGCACTGGCAGTTCCTCAATGATCGTTGGGCAGACAAACGGGTCAACGAAGTTTGCTGTTCCAACAGCAACCGCACTCGCCCCCGCGTAAAAATATTCGATGACATCCTCCGCTGATTGTACACCGCCCATCCCGATAATCGGAAGCGAAACGGCTTGGCTCACTTCATAAATCATCCGAATTGCCACCGGCTTAATCGCAGGACCTGATAGACCACCTGTATTGTTGGCTAAAATCGGCCTGCCTGTCTTTAAATCAAGTCTCATGCCGACAAGAGTATTAATCATTGTTAGACCATCAGCTCCGCCCTCTTCCACAGCTCTTGCCATCTCAACAATATTGGTAACATTTGGGGACAGTTTCACATATACAGGAACCTTGGATACCTCTTTTACCTTCCTTGTCAATCGCTTAGCAACCTCGGGAATCGTTCCAAACGCGATCCCGCCAGTTTTAACGTTTGGGCAGGAAATATTTAATTCTAACGCATGAACATTTGCTGCCTTGGAAATTTCGCTTGCAACCGAGACATAATCTTCTTCAAGGGAACCGGCAACATTTGCAATGATCGGAACATCAAACTGTGAAAGCCATGGCAGTTCTTCGGACAAAACTTTTTCTAATCCCGGATTTTGCAGACCAATGGCATTGAGCATTCCTGCATCCGTTTCAGCGACCCGTGGGGTAGGATTGCCAAATCTCGGCTCAACTGTTGTCGCTTTGATCATGATAGCTCCAAGTTCATTTAAATCATAAAATTGGCTGTATTCACGTCCAAACCCAAAACAGCCCGATGCTGGCATTATAGGGTTTTTTAAGTTTAAACCAGGTAACTCAACATTTAAACGGTTCATATTACTACCTCCCCAGCGCGAAAAACTGGTCCGTCACTGCAGACTTTTTTATAAGAAAAACCTGTTGGATCATCCGCCTTGTGGCAGACACACGCGAAGCAAGCACCAATGCCACAGCCCATTCGTTCTTCTAAGGATAAGAACATCTTTTTGTCCGAATAAAGTCGTTCAAGTGCTTTTAACATCGGAGTGGGGCCACAGGCATAGATAGCATCGAAACCTAAATTTTCGATTACATCTGTTACAAACCCTTTTGTCCCATAGGTTCCGTCAACCGTAGCCACATAGGTTTCTCCATTTTTCAAAAACTCCTGTTCATAAAAAACAGCTGATTCCGTTTGAAAACCGAGTACATGAATGACTTTAATCCCTCTCGCTATTAACTGCGTGGATAGTTCATATAACGGCGGTACACCGATTCCTCCGCCAACAAGCAACGCTGTTTCCCCTATTTCCATTTCTTCAACAGGAAAACCGTTCCCTAACGGACCGAGGATATCAAGCTCCATTCCTGGTTTCATTTCAGATAGTTTTGTAGTCCCCTTGCCATCCCTCCGATAAATCATCGTCATTTGCCCTTTCACGGAATTAAACGATGAAATACTGATGGGTCTCCGCAAAAGCGGGTCCAGGGCATCAGCAACCCGAATATGAACAAACTGCCCTGGAGCTTTGATTTGACTTACCATTGACGCTTTTACTGTTATTTCAAAAATATCATCGGCAATTTCCGTTTGGCTGATGATTTGGCAAAGTTCTTTCTGAATCATACGAGGACTTCCTCCTTAATTGCTGCACCCATCGCTTCAGTGGAAAAATTCATCGACTCGATTACTCTTAAAATTGCATTTGCCGTATCTAATGAGGTTAAACAAGGAACACCGTTTTCAACGGCTTCCCGGCGAATTCGAAAGCCATCTCTCGCAGGCTGCTTCCCTTTTGTCAGAGTATTGACGATGAACTGCACTTCTCCATGATGAATCACATCCAATAAAGTCTGACCTTCTGAGCCAATCTTGCCAACAACCTTTACTTTCAAACCTGCGGACTCAAGCACGGCTGCTGTCCCACTTGTGGCCATTATGCGGTAGCCATTTGCGGCAAACCTTACCGCTAGTTTTAATGCTTCTTCCTTATCTTTATCAGAAACGGTAAACAACACTGTACCAAACCTTTGAATATTCATACCAGAGGCTATCAAACCTTTATAAAGTGCCTTTTCAAGGGTGTGATCCTTGCCCATTACCTCACCGGTTGATTTCATCTCCGGTCCTAATGTGATATCGACACTTTTTAGCTTAGCAAATGAGAATACCGGAACCTTGACATAAACGCCATTTTTTTCTGGAACAAGCCCTGGCTGGTACCCTTGCTTAATAATAGAAATTCCTAGAATTGCTTTTGTCGCAATTTTCGCCATTGGTACATTGGTGATTTTACTCAAAAATGGAACAGTTCGACTTGAACGCGGATTGACTTCAAGAACGTATACTTGATTTCCTGATAAGACATACTGAATATTTAACAGCCCAATAATATTTAAGCCTCTAGCCAATTTTTCCGTATACTCAACAAGTGTTTGTTTCACATTTCCCGATAGTGACTGCGGCGGATATACAGCGATTGAATCACCAGAGTGAACTCCTGCCCGTTCAATATGCTCCATAATCCCCGGGATCAATACATGTTCCCCGTCACAAATGGCATCCACTTCGATTTCCTTCCCTGTTAGATACCTGTCGATTAAGACAGGATGTTCCGGATTAATTTTAACGGCATTCTCCATGTAATGGAGCAATTCTTCTCTTTGGTAGACGATTTCCATCGCCCTTCCGCCAAGAACGTATGAAGGACGGACTAGAACCGGATAACCGATTTCCTCGGCAATGATAACAGCTTCTTCCACCGATAAAGCTGTTTTACCAAGCGGCTGCGGAATATTTAACTGATCTATTGCTTGTTCAAATTTATCCCTATCCTCTGCACGGTCTAAATCCTCTAAGCTTGTTCCTAATATTTTTACCCCATGCTCGACCAGCTCAGCAGCAAGATTTATCGCTGTCTGCCCGCCGAACTGAACGACCACTCCAATCGGATTTTCCAAGTCGATGATTTGCATAACGTCCTCAATTGTCAGCGGCTCGAAATAGAGCTTATCTGAAATACTGAAATCAGTCGAGACAGTTTCCGGATTGTTATTAATAATGATCGCCTCATAACCCGCTTCTTTTATAGCTTTTACCGAATGGACAGTGGCATAATCGAACTCAATTCCTTGACCGATCCGGATTGGACCTGAACCTAGAACAATTACACTGTCCTTGCTGGTCACAACCGATTCATTTTCCTCTTCATAGGTACCATAATAATAAGGCGTTTCACTCTCAAATTCAGACGCGCATGTATCCACCATTTTGTATACAGGAATGATGCCCAATTCTTTGCGCAAATGGTATATTTCGGTTTCTGATCGATTCCAAAGCTCAGCAATTTTTTTATCGGAAAATCCCTTTTGCTTTGCTTCCTTAAGGAGTTCCCTGTCGAATGGGCAGGCTGCAAGCTTTACCTCAAGTTCAATAATACCTGCCATTTTTTTTAAGAAAAATAAATCAATTTTGCTCCACTGATGAATGGTTTCTATTGATGTCCCACGCTTTAAGCTTTCCGCAATATAAAAGAGCCGCTCATCTCCCGCTTTAAGAATTCGTTTTTCAAGTAATTCATCATCAATATCATCTGCACCGTTTAATTCAAAATGATGGACTTCACATTCAAGGGAACGGATGGCTTTTAACAGTGATTCCTCAAACGTCCGGCCGATGGCCATTACTTCACCCGTTGCCTTCATTTGCGTTCCGAGCGAGCGGTTTCCTGATTCAAATTTATCAAACGGCCACCGCGGGATTTTTGTCACGATGTAGTCGAGTGCCGGTTCGAAACAGGCATATGTTTTTCCAGTTACCGGGTTAAGCATTTCATCGAGTGTTAATCCAACTGCTATTTTGGCGGCAAGCTTTGCAATCGGATACCCTGTCGCTTTAGATGCAAGGGCAGAGGAACGGCTGACCCGTGGATTTACTTCGATAATATAATAATTAAAACTATATGGGTCTAAAGCAAGCTGAACATTACAGCCCCCTTCAATTCCGAGAGCTCGAATGATTTTTAGTGAAACGTTTCTTAGCAGCTGGTATTCGCGGTCGCTTAAGGTTTGACTAGGAGCGACAACGATGGAATCACCTGTATGGACGCCAACCGGGTCGATGTTTTCCATGTTACAAACTACAATCGCGTTATCAGCGGCATCACACATAACTTCATATTCAATTTCCTTGTAGCCTGCAATGCTTTTTTCAAGTAAGCATTGATGTACGGGGCTATTTTTCAGTCCACTTGTGACAATTTCCTCAAGTTCATCATGGTTTCGGCAAATACCGCCACCGGTTCCTCCAAGTGTAAAGGCCGGGCGGACAATGACTGGGAAACCAATTTTTTCAACAAAAGCTTTAGCTTCCTCAATTTCATGGATAATTTCACTGTCTGGGACTGGTTCATTTAACTCATTCATTAAGCTGCGGAATAATTCTCGGTCCTCTGCTTGATTAATAGCAGAAAGTTTTGTACCTAAAATTTCAACTTCACACTCTTCTAGGACTCCCGATTTTGCAAGCTCAACAGCAAGGTTCAAACCGGTTTGACCTCCAAGCGTAGCTACTAAAGCATCAGGACGCTCTTTACGAATAATCCGGCTGACAAATTCCACTGTTAATGGCTCAATATAAGTGGCATCGGCGATTTCTGTATCTGTCATGATGGTTGCTGGATTTGAGTTTACGAGGATGACACGATAACCTTCCTCCTTTAGCGCCATACAGGCCTGAGTGCCGGCATAATCAAATTCTGCAGCCTGACCAATGACAATTGGTCCTGATCCAATGACTAAAATGGAGTTTATATCTGTACGTTTTGGCATGTTGCTGTTACCTCCTGTTTTTCAGCCTCAATCATAGCAAGAAATTGTTCAAATAAGCTGTTTGCATCCTCTGGCCCCGGAGAAGCTTCTGGGTGGTATTGAACCGTAAAGGCCGGATAATCTAAATGTTTTAAGCCTTCGATTGTACCATCGTTTAAGGCTGTATGGGTTATCGCTAATCTAGTTTGATGTAAAGATTCTGTTTCTACTGTGTATCCATGGTTTTGCGAAGTGATAGCAATTTTACCTGTAGCCAGTTCCTTGACAGGATGGTTTGAACCACGGTGGCCAAATTTCATTTTCATCGTATTCGCACCACAGGCCAAGGCAAATAATTGATGTCCCAGGCAAATTCCAAATATCGGAACTATTCCTAGCACTTGTTTAATCATGTGTATGGCTTCAGGAACATCCTTTGGATCTCCAGGTCCATTTGAAAGCATGATTCCATCCGGGCGTAATTGCAGGATTTCATCTGCCGTTGTATGGTATGGAACAACAATGACATCACACCCGCGCTTATTTAATTCTCGTAAAATACCGTGCTTCATCCCAAAATCAACGAGAACAATTCGTTTCCCGCGGCCAGGGCTCGGATATGAATTTTTTGTAGACACTGTTCTGACTTGGTCTATCGGAAGTTTTGTCTGCCGTAATCTGCTAACAACCTCATACGGATCCCGATCAATACTGCAGATTGCACCTTTTAATGTTCCGTATTGACGGATAATCCTTGTTAATTTTCTAGTATCAATCCCGGCAATTCCGGGAATTTTTTTCATTTTAAAATATTCATTGATGGTAAATTCACTGCGCCAGTTGGAAGGGTAGTCGGTCACTTCTTTGACAATAAATCCTTTCACTGCGGGATTAATCGATTCAAAATCATCACGGTTGATCCCGTAATTTCCGATTAACGGATAAGTTAGCATGACAATTTGGCCGCAATAGGAAGGATCCGAAAGAATCTCTTGATAACCTGTCATTCCTGTATTAAAAACAACTTCACCAATTGTATCCATATGACTGCCAAATCCGTCCCCGATAAAAACCGTTCCATCTTCTAAAATTAGCTGTGCTTTCATGCTGTAACACATCCCTTTTCCCAAACTATTTGACCACCAGCTATTGTCATTTCCGGCCAGCCTTTACATTTCCAGCCTGTAAATGGGGTATTTCTCCCCTTGGATAGGAACTCGCTTGGATTAATTTCTCTTTCTTCATTCAGATTAATTAAAACGAGATCTGCCGGAGCACCTACTTCAATTTTCCCATATGGAAGGGCAAAGCTTTGGGCTGGCTTCTTCGTTAAGAAGCTGATTAATTGTTCTAAAGAAATAATTCCTTTTAATACAAAATGTGTATATAGAAGCGGGAATGCTGTCTCTAATCCGACAATCCCGAACGGCGCCAATTCCATTCCTTCATTTTTTTCTTCCAGTGTATGTGGTGCATGATCAGTAGCAATGAAATCAATTGTTCCATCAAGAAGGCCTTCGATTAACGCTGCACGATCTGCAGCATCCCTGAGCGGCGGATTCATCTTATAATTTGTATCAAGACCTGGGATATCGTCTTGCGATAATAATAAATGGTGCGGGGTAACTTCCGCAGTGACATTGATACCCGCTCGCTTGGCATCCCTGATGACACGGACAGACTCCTTCGTACTGACATGACAGACATGGTAATGACAGCCTGCTGCCTCAGCAAGTAAAACATCTCTAGCAATCTGGACTGATTCACAAACGGATGGAATTCCGTTTAAATCGTTTTGTTTCGCGTATGAACCCTCATGCACGCAACCTTTATTGATTAGGGTGTTTTCTTCACAATGGGCAACAATGGCCATATTTATTGCTGCAGCTTTCCTCATAGCTTCAAGCATCATGCTCGCCGATTGCACCCCAACACCATCATCCGTAAAGGCAAACGCCCCAGCGCTTTTCAGCACCTCAAAGTCTGTTAATTCCTGACCAAGCAGCCTTGTCGTAATAGAGGCATAAGGTAAAACCCGTACATGGGCTTTCTCTTGAATCATTTTTTGTAAGTTGTCCATGTGGTTTTTGGTGTCAGGCACCGGTCGGGTGTTTGGCATGGTGGCAACAGTGGTAAATCCTCCTTTAGCTGCGGCCATAGTTCCGGTTGCAATCGTTTCTTTTTTTTCACCGCCGGGCTCCCGTAGGTGGACATGTAAGTCGATAAATCCAGGTGAGACAACCATTCCCGATGCGTCCACAGTACGGTCTACCTCTGTATTAATCGTCTTTTCTATTTTCGTTACAATCCCATTTTCTATTAAAATATCTGTCTTATCATTTTGACCGTTAGATGCTATGTAATTTGTGTTCTGGATAAGCAGTTTCATATTGATTCCCTCCCATTAAACTTTCGATTGACCGTTTTAAGGCAGCCATTCTGACATAAACACCGTTTTCCATTTGCTTAAAGATTCTTGAGCGATTGCATTCTACAAGGCTATCAGCAATTTCCACATTTCTATTTACGGGTGCGGGATGCATAATAATACTGTTTGTTTTCATGCGCTTTTCTCTTTCTAAGGTAAGGCCAAATTGGCGGTGATACTCTGAAGCTGTAAAACTTCCCTTTTTTTGATGACGTTCATGCTGGACCCTTAGAAGCATGACGACATCAGCTTCTCTGATTGCTTCATCAATTGGTTTAAATCTTGCATTATTTAAACTGTGGTAATCGAACCATTCTTCCGGTCCGGAAAAAATGACATCTGCACCAAGCCTTGTTAAGGCATCGGCATTTGACCTAGCCACTCTGCTATGACTTATGTCGCCAATAATCGCTATTTTCAAGCCATCAAATCGACCAAACTCCTGTTGGATGGTTAACAAATCAAGGAGCGACTGCGTTGGATGATGGCCACATCCATCACCGCCATTAAGAATCGGGATATTAATTTTTCCAACCAAATCATCAAAATAACGATCCTGCCCATGGCGAATGACGATTGCATTGACCCCGATCGATTCCAATGTTTTAACCGTATCGTAAAGTGTCTCTCCTTTTTGAACACTTGAAGTTTCCACTTCAAACGGAATGACCCCTAAGCCTAACCTTCGTTCCGCTACCTCGAAACTGCATTTTGTTCTTGTACTTGCTTCAAAAAATAGGTTTGCAGCAAACATTTGCTGTTCCGGCCTCCAGACCATTCCTTCCGAAAACCTTTTAGCATCCTCAAGCAATTGACATATTTCCTCAACCTTTAACTCATTTGTAGTAAGTAAATGATGTAACATCCTATTCCCGCCTTCCTCTCTAATATAAAAATACACCCTGAATCATCTATCAGGGTGCATTGAATCCAAGCTAAACCATTTTTATCAATCTGGTTTTTTTAGCTTAACACCCTTTTAAGCCTCTCTGGACTTAGTTAAAAGGTAACTTTATTATGCTGTTTTTTGGTCTTCTTTTGTTTCCTCTCCAAACATGTCATCACTCACTGGCTGTCCGCCTGGAAGAATAAGGTTTAACACTACACCTAAGATTGCTGCTAACGCCATCCCTTGGATTTGGATATCTTTAATAGGCAGCTTAAGGATGGCCCCGCCAATTCCGATAATCAGAATCACAGATGCAATCACCAAGTTTCGTTTATCATCAAAATCAATTTTACTATCGACTAACATCCTTAATCCTGAGGAAGCGATAATACCAAACAGAAGGATGGAGACACCGCCCATGACAGGTGTTGGAATGGTTTGGATTAAAGCAGTAATTTTGCCGACAAATCCGAAGATGATTGCTAATACTGCTGCACCTGCTAGTACGTACACACTATAAACCCGAGTAATCGCAAGGACGCCGATATTTTCACCGTAGGTGGTTTTTGGCGGACCCCCGACCAATGCTGATATAATTGTTGCTGTTCCATCACCAAGGATAGAACGATGTAAGCCTGGTTCTTTAATGTAATCTCGACCGACTACCTTACTAAGGATTAACTGGTGGCCGATATGTTCGGAAATGGTAACTACGGCTACAGGTACCATTAACCAGAAAATGTCCCATGTGAATTTTACTTTATAGCTGACAAATGGGATTATAAATTCCGGCATTTCCAGCCAATCAGCTTTCATTACCGGTCCAAAATCAACGATTCCCATCATTAATGCGTAAATATAACCAACAACAATGCCTGCTAATATCGGGATAATGCTTAATATTTTTTTTGCAAAAATCGAGAAGATGATCGTTGCAGCAAGAGTGACCAACGCCACAGAGAAATGAAGCATACTATACTTTCCTGCTGGGTTATTCATTGCCATTCCCACTGCTGTTGGGGCGACAGACAAGCCAATAACTATGATTACTGGTCCAACCACAACAGGCGGCAGAAGCTTCATTATCCAACGATGTCCTGCTTGGCTGATAATCAGAGCGATAATCGCATAGACTAGGCCAGCCAGGAAGGTTCCAACCATAGCTGCACCAGGACCCCCTCCAGCTTTAGCCGTAATAACAGGCGTAATAAAAGCAAACGATGAACCAAGATAGGCTGGTACTTTGAATTTTGTTATTAATAAGAAAGCCAATGTTCCAAGTCCGCTTGAAATTAGAGCAATCGCCGGACTTAAGTGAGTAAGATAAGGGACAAGGATCGTTGCTCCGAACATCGCGAATAAATGCTGAACACTTAATGTAAGCCACTGAGATAGTTTTGGTTTATCTGATACGTCTAATATGGGTTTTTTGCTCATACTGATCTCCCTTGTTTACTGATTTATTTTTTGTTTTATCTTGCTCTTTTTTAATAAAAAAACCCTCTTTGTCCGTAGAGGTACAAAGAGGGTTTAGAAATTGCCGGACTTAAATAAACAACCGGCTTTTTCCCCTTTGTCAGCCTCACGGGACTGCATTTAAAAGGGTTGCTATTTACTTATCAAAAATACTTACTTGATCAAGCTGATCCACTTCAGCAAGCTCGACCACAATCTTTTCTTCACTTGATGTTGGAATGTTTTTTCCAACATAATCAGCACGGATTGGCAGTTCACGATGGCCCCGGTCCACTAACACCGCTAATTGTATTGCTGCTGGCCGCCCAATATCCATTAATGCATCAAGACCTGCCCTAACAGTTCTGCCTGTATATAAAACATCATCAACAAGAATGACTTTTTTTTCGCTAATATCAATTGGGATATCTGAACCTTTTACAAGTGGTTCTTGGTTATTTGTTTTTTTCGTTAAATCATCACGGTAAAGGGTAATATCTAATTCACCAACTGGAATTGTCTTTTTTTCAATCTCAGCAATTTTTTTCGCAAGTCTTTCTGCAAGGAAAATACCTCTCGTTCGAATACCAACCAGCAGGCAATCATCGATTCCTTTGTTTTTTTCAATAATCTGGTGGGCAATCCTTGTCATCGCTCTTCCGATTGCCTGTTCATCAAGAACAAGTGCTTTTTGGTTCATATTACACCTTCTTTTTTAAAAAATAAAAAACCTCTCACCAGTTTTGGCGAGAGGTGGACAAGTTAATGTACATGATATAGGCATAGATTGCCTACTATCTTTAACCGTTTCCTTCTCAGCCTCACAGGACCGAATTAAAGGCTTATTAAACTATAGTTAGTTTACTTTAAAAATCAGCTCACGTCAACGATTATTTCGGAGTTGATCAAGCAATCGTTCAAATTCCTCTGGAAGCGGAGCTTCAAATTCCAAATATTCGTTGGACCGAGGATGAGTAAATCCAAGAACACCTGCATGCAAGGCTTGTCCGTCAATATCAAGTGTTTTTTTGGGTCCATACTTTGGATCACCGGCAAGCGGATAGCCAATATATTTCATATGAACGCGTATTTGATGGGTTCTGCCTGTTTCTAATTGGCACTCAACAAAAGTAAAGTCTTTAAAACGCTCCAGCACCTGAAAATGGGTAACGGCATGCTTTCCGTTATCAACAACTGCCATGCTTTGACGGTCTTTTGTATCTCTGCCAAGCGGGGCATCAATCGTCCCAAAGTCATGAGGAATGACCCCATGAACAATCGCTTTATATTTTCGGGTAACTGTTTTTTCAACTAATTGGTTCACAAGGCTTTCGTGTGCCATATCGTTTTTAGCAACCATTAACAGACCTGAGGTATCTTTATCAATACGGTGAACTATACCTGGTCTTAACACTCCATTAATACCTGATAAATCCTTACAGTGTGCCATTAAGCCGTTAACAAGCGTTCCAGACAAATGACCAGGCGCAGGATGAACAACCATCCCCCGCGGTTTGTTTACAACTAAGACATCTTTATCTTCATAATATATTTCTAAATCAAGTTCTTCAGGCAGTACATCCAATTCCTCTGGCTCTGGAATGAGGATGTCAATTTGATCATTAAGGTTACATTTATAATTGGTCTTTACAGATTGCCCGTTTACTAGGACATTCCCATCCTTAATCCATTGCTGAACCTGTGTTCGTGACCATTCTTCGTTCAGTCCAGAGATTACCTTATCAATCCGATCTCCTTTTTGCACCTCAAGAATGGTGTGTTCCATTTTCTCCATACGTTTTCTCCTTTGTTTCTCTCTCATCACGCAACATTTGAATCATCAGCAGGATAACACCGATCACTAAAGCTGAATCCGCAATATTAAAGACCGGAAAATTATAGCTGAAAATATACGTATGAATAAAGTCGACTACTTCTTTACGAAGGACACGGTCAATAAAATTACCAACAGCCCCCCCGAGCATAAAAGCTAATGATACGCCTAATAACCATTTACCCTTTGCTTCTTTGTGAAGATAATACATAATTGCGATAATGACAGCGATCGTAATTACATAAAAGAACCACATTCGACCTTGAAGGATTCCCCATGCTGCTCCACGATTGCGGTGTGAAGTAATATACAACACTTTATCAATGATGGTTATACTTTCCCCTAAATACATATTGTTAACAATTAACCATTTTGTAATCTGGTCTAATAAAATAACAAAAATAGCGATTAAGTAATAAAACACTAAGAAATACCTCCACATCAACCTAAACTTACTGTCTAGTTTCAGCGCCCTGCGAATAGTGTACTGATTAACTCCCGCTTACGATAAGTTAAGATCGAATCACTATCACTCACCGTGTTTCTTTTATCTCTGTCGTATGCGGTCAGTCCATACATCGCTAAACCGTGGCTTCCACTTTTCATACTCTTAGCATTTTAGCATACTTTAGCGCGAAACAACAATGTAACATTCTAAAAATAGCTAGTAAATTGGTTTTTTGCAATATGTTTCTAAATCTTCAGAATCTTTTATTGACTTTAATGTAGGGATCATTTTTAATAAATAATCTGGCATCATTTCACCAGAAATTTCACATTTACCAAAATTTCCAGCTTTAAATTTTCTTAACGCTGTATCAACGTCTTCAAGCTCTTCTTCCAGAATGGAAGTTAACCAAGCTTGCTTTTGTTGGTTTTTAAGCGATTTTTCAATTTCTGCTTGCGTTTGACGGAGTTCCAAAAACAGCTGTTCCTGCATGGCATTCATAGTTGTTACCTCCGTTGTTTGTCATTTGTTTTATTATTTCCGACAGCAACCAGCTGAATCAGGAAAACATTTGACATCATCAACAACAATTAGCGTTAGAGGATAAATAATGAAAAAGCCCCGAGTTTTTTAACTCAGGGCTGTCTTTTTATGCTAAATGTGAGTAGTTTTCTTTTACAACATCAGCGCAGCGAGGGCAAAGGGTTTTATGCTCTGAATCTTGACCTACATCTGGCGTCACTATCCAGCAGCGTTCACATGTTTCACCTTCAGCTTTAGTAACTACGATAGCTGCTGTTTCAAATTTAAGCGCATTTGCAGGAGCTTCCTCATACGGTCCGGCCACTTCAAATGCTGAGACGATAAACAACTGTTTCAGATTCTCTTCAATCGAATCTACTAGTGCCTTCGATTTATCATTAACATAAAGTGTTACTTTTGCTGTTAATGATTTACCAATTACTTTGTGATTTCTAGCTTCTTCAAGAGCCTTTAATACATCATCACGAAGCTTCATAAATGCCGTCCACTTTTCTTCAAGATCTTTCGCACCCGCAAGCTCCTGATATTCTGGAAGGTCGGTTAATTGGACACTTTCTTCTTGGACATTAGGGATGAACTTCCAAACTTCATCTGCAGTATGTGAAAGAATTGGCGAAACTAATTTTGTTAGAGCTAGCAGTGACTCATATAGAACAGTTTGAATCGCACGGCGCTCGTGGTTGTCAACTGCTTCAATGTATAAAACATCTTTTGCAAAATCAAGATAGAAAGCACTTAGATCAAGGGTACAAAAATTGTTAACTGCATGGTAAATGCCTGCAAATTCATAATTTTCATAGGCATTGCGAACATATTTAATCAGCTTATTTAATTTTACAAGCATAAATTGATCAACTTCACGTAAGTTTTCGTAAGCAACCTTATTTACTGCTGGTTCAAAATCGGCTAAATTCCCAAGCAGGAAGCGGAAGGTATTACGGATTTTCCGGTAAACCTCGGCAACCTGTTTCAAGATTGCATCGGAAACACGAACATCGGCCTGATAATCAACGGAAGCAACCCAGAGTCGTAAAATATCAGCTCCTAATTGATTCATTACTTTCGCTGGGACAACGACGTTACCGAGTGACTTACTCATTTTTCTGCCATCACCATCAAGAGCAAAGCCGTGGCTTAGGACACCTTTATATGGTGCTTTGCCCGTTACTGCTACTGCAGTTGACAAGGAAGAGTTGAACCAGCCGCGGTATTGGTCTGAACCTTCAAGATAAAGGTCAGCAGGGCGTACTAAATCATCTCTTTCAAGAAGAACGGCTTGATGTGATGAACCTGAATCAAACCAAACATCCATGATATCCGTTTCTTTCGTAAATGTGCCATTAGGGCTTCCTGGATGGGTAAAGCCTTCTGGCAATAATTCCTTTGCTTCACGTTCAAACCAAATATTCGAACCATGCTCACGGAATAGATTAGATACATGATTAATTGTTTCATCGGTAATAATTTCTTCACCGTTTTCTGCATAGAAAACAGGAATCGGCACACCCCAAACACGCTGACGGGAAATACACCAGTCGCCGCGGTCACGCACCATATTAAATAGTCTTGTTTCTCCCCAAGCAGGTACCCACTTAGTTTCCTTAACTGCCTCAAGCAAATCAACTCGGAAGTCTTTAATGGAGGCAAACCATTGTGCTGTTGCACGGTAAATTACCGGTTTCTTTGTTCTCCAATCATGTGGATAGGAGTGAGTAATAAATGATAACTTCAATAGGGCACCAGCTTCTTCTAAAGCCTGTACAATTGGTTTATTTGCCGTATCGTAAAATAGACCCTCAAAACCAGGTGCTTCGCTAGTCATAACACCTTTATCGTCAACAGGGCAAAGAACGTCTAAGCCATATTTCTGACCAACATAAAAGTCATCTTCCCCATGACCTGGAGCAGTATGAACACAACCTGTTCCAGCCTCAGTCGTAACGTGTTCACCTAAAATGACTAATGAATCACGATTATATAATGGATGTGCTGCGACGATATGTTCTAATTCCGCACCTTTGACTTTTTGAACTACAGTAGCATCTTCCCAACCGATTTCCTGTGTTACTGCTTCAAGAAGAGCTTCGGCAACTAAAAACTTATTATCATTAACTTCAACAACCACATATGTCAGGTCAGGATGAACGGAAATTCCCAGGTTCGCAGGAATTGTCCATGGGGTAGTTGTCCAGATGATAATTTGTGTTTCAGTATCTAGAACACCTTTTCCATCTCTTACTTTAAAGCCAACAAAGATCGATGGCGAGCGTTTATCTTGATATTCAATCTCCGCTTCCGCTAATGCTGATTCACTTGACGGGGACCAATAAACAGGTTTTAGACCTTTATAAATATAGCCCTTTTTAGCCATTTCACCGAACACTTTTATTTGCTGTGCTTCGTATTCAGGCTTAAGGGTAATGTATGGATTTTCCCAATCACCGCGAACACCGAGACGCTTAAATTGGGTACGCTGATTATCAATTTGTTCAAGAGCATACTTTGTACAAAGATCGCGGAATTCAGCAACCGTCATTTCTTTTCGTTTGACACCTTTATTGGTTAATGCCTGTTCAATCGGCAGTCCGTGTGTATCCCAGCCAGGGACATATGGGGCATGGAAGCCGCTCATTGATTTATAGTGGACAATCATATCTTTTAGAATCTTATTAAGAGCATGACCGATATGAATATCCCCATTGGCATATGGAGGACCATCATGTAAGACAAACATCGGCCTGCCCTTCGTCCGTTCTTGTACCTTTTGATAAATATTCATTTCTTCCCATTTTGCCTGCATTTCAGGTTCTCTTTGGGGAAGGTTTCCACGCATTGGAAATTCAGTTTGCGGCATTAATAACGTATCTTTATACTCCATTTTTTCTTCCTCCTGAATATCTGTACATAAAGTGAAACAGAATGACCATTTCAATAAAAAAACCCTCTCATCCCCAAAAAAGGGACGAGAAGGTTTGACTCCCGCGGTACCACCCTGATAGATAGCCGATTTAAAATCGCTCTATCCGCTTTACCATTCGTAACGTGAATAACACGCCAGAGCCTACTGCCCTTTCACTTGGGTTTCAGTCTGGGACTCGAGGGTGATTTTCCAATTTTTCAGCTTTACCGGGCTTTCACCATCCCCAGCTCGCTTCACAAAGCATTAGAAAAATTGTACTGTCCCTTTCATCGTCAATTTCCATTCTATAAACTTATGTTTAAAAATTATATGCTAATAAAACACAATTCGTCAAGCTAAGGAATCCTCTTCTTGATGAATTTTCAACTCTGATGCATCTATCTCATATTCTAATAAATGATCCCAATCATCCGTATTCAGCATATCAAGCTGTGCTTCAATCAACATTTTAAATCGTGTTCGAAATACTTTTGACTGCTTCTTTAAATCCTCGATTTCAAGCGCAATTTTTCTAGCTTTCGATAAAGATTCATTTACAATTCGATCCGAATTTTTCTCGGCTTCTTTAATAATTAACTTTGCTTCCTTTTGGGCATTACGTTTTACATCCTCACCTGCTTCTTGAGCAATAACGATGGATTTGTTGAGTGTTTCTTCTATATTCTTAAAATGGCCAAGACGCTCTTTCATCTCATTTAATTGCTCTTCCATTTCTTTTTTTTCTCTGAGTACTAGTTCATAATCCTTAATGACTTGATCAAGAAATTCATTCACTTCATCCTCATCGTACCCGCGAAAACCTTTATTAAACTCTTTATTATGAATATCTAACGGCGTTAACGGCATTGATGCCACCTCCATACAATCTGTACTTCTATATGTATAAGCAAATATTCGACAAGTTTTTCGAAAATCCTGCTTTTTAATGAATTATTTTTGTTTCCTGACACTAATTCGCCATTTTTCTTTTTTTGTTTTACCCTCAACATCGATCAGTTTTGCCCTTCCAAATCCTCTTACTGAAATCATGTCTCCAGCTTCACAAATAAATGACGGATTTTCGATTAATGTCCAGTTCACTTTAACAAGCCCCTGTTGAATAAACACTAGTGATTTTTGCCTTGATACTTGATAAATACCAGATATGACAGTATCCAGACGTAATGAAGATACTGTTAAATCCCGCTCTTCCCATAATTCTTTTGCGACAATGACATTTGCAATATTTGTTTCAACCAATTTTACCCCAGCCCTGCCGATCGATTCGACATTGCTTTTTGTATAGTCACTTATTTCCTTTGCTGAAAAAAATTGGATCTTCCCATCCTTCATAAGAATGTCTCCAAATTTCCCTCGCTTTAGACCTAAAGACATAAGTGTCCCTAAAACCTGTCTGTGTTCAATTGTCACGAACTTCGTGGGATAATCAATTTCAAAGAGGCAAATTTGGAAATCATTTTCACTTGCAGTCAAATACTCAGGGAAAATATAAGCCCTTTTTCGTTCCACATCTTGACTGCCGCCAAAAAGGTTGTATCTTACCTCGCCATTTTCTCCAATTAGCATTTTAAGAATATGCTGCTCTCTGGGATCCAGAAAATCTGTTAGTTTAGGGGTATATTGTGTCTCAACATAATTTTTCCAATGCAATACCTGGTCTATATATTCTCGTTCTTCCGGCCTGAAATGTTGATAAATATTCATTATTGAAAACACAACCTAAATTAATTAATTCTTACATAAGCCATAAATATACACTGTGCAGCCCGCTTTTGGCAAAGTTTAATACAAGAAAGGCAACAATTGGAGAAATATCCATCATCCCAATTGGTGGAATTATTTTTCTAAATGGCTCTAAATATGGTTCACAGATTCTTGCTAAGAATTGACCAATTGAGGATTCTCTTGCATTTGGAAACCATGACATTAATATATAAATAATTAATGCCCACGAATAAATCTGGATTATCTGCTGTAATAGATAAAAAACAAAATCCATTTACATTACCACCTTGTATTTTGATTTTCATGGTCAAAGATTAACTCTGAAATATTCCCAGACACCTCGACATTATCAGGAGTACATAAAAAAATACTTGAACCGATTTTTTGAATGTCTCCTCCAATGGCATAGACTACCCCGCTTAAAAAGTCGATAATTTGCCGGCCTTGTTCATTATCAATGCGCTGCAGGTTTACTACAACCGCACGGCGATTTTTTAATTGATCGGCAATCTCTGTTGACTCTGAATAAGCTCGCGGCTCCACTAATATTACTTTTGACGACTTAGCGACATTTGAAGAACTTGTAGACTTTTGTACGCTTTGAAGACTGACAACATTTTGACTTTTCACTGGCTGTTGTTTTTGTTTTACTGGTTCAACCGCCTCTACATGCTCATCATTTTTATCATCATATTCATCATCTAAAAAGAAAAATGTTTTTAGTTTTGATTTAATCGTCATTTTTTTCTCTCCTAACCATTTTCACCTACAAGTGCTGTGCCTATTCTAACCATTGTTGCCCCTTCTTCAATAGCAATTGTAAAATCGCCCGACATTCCCATCGACAGCTCTGTGCAAGGCGCAAAATTTAAATGTAAGGCTTGAACTTGATCGCGAAGTTCCCTTAGTTTTCGAAAACAATCGCGAAGAATCTGGTCATCATCTGTTAAGGGTGCCATTGTCATTAAACCTTCTATCCTTATATTTTCAAATGGCTGCAGTGAACCAATAAAAGAAATTGCTTCATCAGGGGATAAGCCATGCTTGGATTCTTCACCAGTAATATTGACCTGTACGAGACATTTTACCTTATGATTTGCTCGCTTATTGATTTCTTCAGCAAGTGATAGACGATCTAAAGAATGAATATAGTCGACCTTATCAATAATATTTTTTACCTTGCGTGTTTGAAGTGTACCAATATAGTGCCAATGGGGCTTGTCCTTTAATACTTTCCACTTTTCAAGCAGCCCGTCATCACGATTTTCACCAAGATTTTTTATCCCTGCATCTAGCGCTTCTCTTGCTCTTTCCGTACTAACATATTTTGTTACAGCAATCAACTTCACTTCATCAGCGGTCCGATGTACTTTTAGGCATGCCTCATTTATTTGTTGATTAATTTGTTTTAGTTTTTCAGCTACTCTCATAAACGATCCACAGTCTCCTTCCAGCCAATAAAGCTCAGCATTCTTCCAGTCTTACCTTTATCGCGGCGGTGAGAAAAAAATACCTCATTGTTACAGCTAGAACAAAAATTAGTCTGGAGAATATTTTTATTTGGAACACCCGATGCAAGAAGAATTTGCCTGTTTAATTCACGTAAATTTAATGAATATTGCCCTTCTTTAACTAAATTATAGGGTATTACTGCTTCATCTACTAGTAATTTATCCACAAAGTTAATAACGCGCTCATCTACAATATAACATTTTTCACAAATAGACGGTCCAATTGCTACAAAAATCTGTTCAGGTTGAATTCCTTCCCTGCCCCAGGCTATTATCATTTGCTTTGCGATTTGCCCAACTGTCCCTTTCCAACCAGCGTGTGCCGTACCAATCATCTTTTTTTCAGGTGCAATAAAAAAAAGAGGGACACAGTCAGCAAAGCAAAGCGTTAACAGGATGCCCTCTTCATTTGTATAAAAACCATCAGTACCTTTAAAGGAATGGTCATAGGAATTGGACCCATATCCACGATCTGCTTTTGTAATCTTCTTCAATATAATGTCATGTATTTGTTCTGCCCCAACCCAATGACTTAAAGGGAAATTAAGCAATTCAGCCACTATTTCTCTATTTGAATAAACATTTGAGCGGTTATCACCAACATGAAAGCCAAGGTTAAGCGATTCAAAGACTCCTTTGCTCGTACCTCCACTTTTGGTTGTAAAACCGGAAATTAATTCTGGATATTGCCTAATCCAGTTTTCAATTGTTAAATAGGACTGATTTTTTAAAACAAAGGGTTCCATTTCAATACCTCTTATGTTTTTCTATAGTTTACCACGAAAAGAAAATTTGGTCACCGCAATTGTCAAACTTCTGTTTCTTCTGTTATACGTTCCACAGTGCCTTTATACCTTACTAATATAACATCCTGGCCAATTTTAATGATATTTTTCCAAGGAATGACTATATCTTCATCTTTCCCAAAAAAGCCAAGTACCCTGCCGCTGCCGGAGATGACGACCGCTTCAATTTTTCCTGTTGTTAAATTAATCTCGATATCCCCAATATTCCCTAGTCTTTTACCATCCGAAACATTCACGACATCTTTTATCTGGAATTCTGAAATCTTAACCACCTGCACCACTCCCAATTACATTACTAAAATAACTATATGATTGCAGTTGAAAATTTATTTATAAAGAAAAAATAAAGCTGTCCGGAAAGGACAGCTTTAACTTTGGATATTTTTATTCATTTGTCTAATAGCTGCTTTTTCAAGGCGGGAAACTTGGGCTTGAGATATCCCAATTTCATCAGCCACTTCCATCTGTGTTTTCCCCTGAAAAAACCGCTTCCGTAAAATTAATTTTTCACGTTCGTTAAGTCTTCGCATACCTTCTTTTAAAGCTATTTCTTCAATCCAATGAATATCTTTATTTTTTTCATCACTTAATTGATCCATCACATATATTGGGTCGCCGCCATCATTGTAAATCGGCTCAAACAGGGACACGGGATCCTGTATTGCATCAAGTGCAAAGACGATTTCCTCATGTGGTACTTCTAAAACCTTAGCGATTTCTTCAGCAGTCGGTTCACGAGAGGTTTCGCTCATTAAACGTTCTCTGACCTGAAGAGCCTTATAGGCGATATCCCTTAATGAACGAGAAACACGAATTGGGTTATTATCACGCAGGTACCTTCGAATTTCTCCTATAATCATTGGTACGGCATAAGTGGAAAACTTTACATTTTGACCTAAATCGAAGTTATCAATTGATTTCATTAGTCCGATACAGCCAACCTGAAATAGGTCATCAACGAACTCTCCGCGGTTGTTAAACCGCTGTATGACACTTAGGACAAGCCGTAAATTTCCGTTGACAAGCTTTTCACGAGCACTAATATCGCCCTCTTGCATTTGCTTGAAGAGTATTCTCATTTCTTCGTTCTTTAAAACAGGAAGTTTTGATGTGTCTACACCGCAAATTTCAACTTTATTTCGAGTCAATCCTTTTCCCTCCTCACAGGAGCTGCTGTACAAAAAACAGTATCTCCTTGAGAAGGAAAAATATGCACCTGTCCATGACCATAGACAAGTGCATAAATGTCGAAATATGCAATTAAATCAAGAATAGCATAGGGTTTTTTGATGGAAAAAAATTTCTTTTTTTACTTTTCTTATACCATCTTATTAAATTCTTTTCTTAATCTTTTAATTATTCTCTTTTCTAATCGTGAAATGTAGGACTGGGAAATACCTAGCATATCTGCTACATCTTTTTGAGTTTTTTCTTCTCCATTCATTAAACCAAATCTGAGCTCCATTATTTGCTTTTCACGGTCGGATAGCTGGTGCAATGCTTTTGTCAGCAGCTTCCTGTCCACATTCGCTTCTAGATCCTTTGTAATAATATCATCATCGGTTCCCAATACATCGGATAATAACAGTTCATTACCATCCCAATCAATGTTTAACGGTTCATCAAAGGATACTTCTGATCTTATCTTATTATTTCGTCGTAAGTACATGAGAATTTCATTTTCAATACATCTTGATGCATATGTAGCAAGTTTAATTTTCTTTTCAGGATTAAAGGTATTAACCGCTTTGATTAATCCAATTGTCCCAATACTGATTAAATCCTCAATATTAATACCTGTATTTTCAAACTTTCTAGCAATGTAAACAACAAGTCGAAGATTTCGTTCAATTAATATCGATCTTGCTGCCTTATCACCAACAGGCAGTTTTTTTAATAACATCTCTTCTTCATCTTTACTTAAAGGAGGCGGCAGGGCTTCGCTTCCGCCAATATAAAAAACTTCATCCGTTTTTATACCCAATTTAATTAACAACTTATACCAATAATAGGATAAGCGAAGTCTCCATTTTTTCATGCATGTTCCTCCTTCTAAAAAATGTTTTTCTGAGTATAGTATTATTAACTTACCTTCACAGACCCTACTTGCTGTTTTGGGCCAGTCAGCATTTTCGGATGAACTATGCACTCGAAAGCATCATCGGCCGATAGCTGCTGTAACGTAAAGGATACAAGACCTTTTTCACATAAATATTGAGTCCCGTTTTGTTCGATAAAAATTAGATCTGGTTGTATGGCAACAATGAGCTGATGCTCTTTTCCAACCACCCGGCAAGGAACAATTCTTAGCCTATTTTGCCATTCATCCGGGAAATCTTGGATTTCCGAAATGAGTGGATCTGGGTCTGCAGCCAGCTTTTTGATTGATTCAGGGATGGCTTCTAATTGGTTTTTGATAGAGACAAACATAACTGGGAGCTTTGACAAGGGATCATATAGTTGATTACCACTATCCACTAATCCCTTAAATATCATACTTTCACCTTCAATATTCAGCCTCACACAAACGATTTGTTCGAATTGAATTTTTGTCATCTCCATGCTTTCTACATTTTTTCTTGAGAAGTGCCAGGCAACCGGAAAACCAATTAGAACAAAAAGCCAACTAATTGGATCTCCAAAACCTTTTACACTGGACATGAGAATCTTGGTTGTCAACATAGGATTGTATTGAATAAAATAATGGGCTCCCAATAATGCCCCGCCAATTAAAAAAGTAGAAACATATAACGTCATTAATGCTTTTAGAAAAAAAGTTATCCGCTTATATCCAAAAGCTATTAAGACCATCATGATGGAACAAATAAGTTTGGAAATTGGATGGCTTGAATAGACATTTAATGGTGTAAAGGATAATAAAATAATCAATGAACCAATAAATCCCCCGACAAGTAATCTCCATAGCCGTATTTTTCTTTTCAGAAAAATTGCTGTTAAATAAAGGAGCAGGCTATCAAACAACAAATTAAGAGCCCAAATTACATCTAAATAAACAATCAAATGGACTTCACCCTTACTTCTGTTTACGAAAAAGTATAACCTACATGTATGGCTGAAGTGTGTCACTTTTTGTAATCAAAAAAACAGAAATTTTCACTATTCCCAACGGATTTTGTCATATTAAAAAACAGAAAAAATGCATGATCCAATTTGGACCATGCATTTTTTATTAAACTTCTTAATAATTAGAGAACTGTCTAACTTCTATACCCAACGCCTAGTGTACTTCGTCTCCTCATTCCGATAAGTCAACATCAAATATAGCTATATGTTTCCTTTATCTCATTCGGAGCGTTTCAGTCCATACGTCGCTATAGGACGGTTCCTTTTTTTATCTTCTACGATTACGGTTACGTAAGAATGTTGGAATATCCAGTGTATCCTCTTGGGATACATTTGTGTTACGAACTGGTTCCATAGGTGCTTCTTCCCGCTTATGCTCTCTCTTGACAGTACCAACAGATGGTTTTGCTTGTCCGAAAGACGGACGGGTTACTTTTGGCTGGGCAACTTCTTCATTAAATCCAGTTGCAATGACGGTTACGATGATCTCATCTTTTAATGATTCATTAATAACAGAACCGAAAATCATATTTACTTCTTGGTCGGTCGCAGTTGCAACAATATCTGCTGCTTCTTGCACTTCATAAAGACTCAAGTTAGCGCCACCAGTAATGTTCATCAGAACTCCCTGTGCACCATCAATAGAAGTTTCTAATAGCGGGGAATTAATAGCCTTTTTAGCAGCTTCTGTAGCACGGTTTTCACCTGTAGCAACTCCGATACCCATTAATGCCGATCCTTTATTAGACATGATTGTTTTTACATCGGCGAAATCTAGGTTAATTAAACCAGGTGTTGCGATTAAATCGGAAATCCCCTGAACACCTTGGCGGAGAACATTATCTGCCTCACGGAAAGCCTCAAGCATTGGAGTGCTTTTATCAACAATTTCAAGAAGACGATCATTTGGGATAACTATAAGTGTATCGACGGCTTCCTTCATGGAACCAATTCCGCCGGAGGCTTGATTCGAACGCTTTCTCCCTTCGAAGGTGAATGGACGAGTAACGACACCAACTGTCAAGGCACCTAAGTCACGAGCAATTTGAGCAATAACTGGTGCAGCACCAGTACCTGTTCCTCCGCCCATTCCTGCCGTAACAAATACCATATCAGCACCGCGAAGTGCTTCTTCAATTTGTTCCTTACTTTCCTCTGCGGCTTTTTTACCTACCTCTGGATTAGCCCCGGCTCCGAGTCCACGAGTCAGCTTAGCACCAATCTGCATTTTTATTTCCGCTTTTGAAAGATTTAAGGCTTGAGCATCTGTATTAACTGCGATAAATTCTACACCTTGAACACCATGTTCGATCATTCGGTTTACCGCGTTATTACCTCCACCGCCTACTCCGATTACTTTTATTGTTGCAAGAGAATCTAAATTTGTATCAAATTCTAACATGACAAATCCTCCTAATTCGTCGATTTTCCTTTTCGATTATTCGAAAAAGTAACCAAGGAATTTTTTTACTTTTGATGACATCTTTTCTTCCGGATGTTTTTCTACTTTTGCTTTTGGTTGATGTTGTTTTGGTACTCTTCTTTCGACTGGCTCAGAAACAGCTGACGTACCGCTGATTGTTCCTCCAGGTAATCTA
The DNA here is from genome assembly GCF_036965245.1 of Neobacillus drentensis. Taxonomy (GTDB): domain Bacteria; phylum Bacillota; class Bacilli; order Bacillales; family Cytobacillaceae; genus Neobacillus; species Neobacillus drentensis_G. The sequence goes on along the minus strand of NZ_JBALPG010000021.1, from coordinate 10,267 downwards.
GCATTCTTATAAGCATATTTAATTAAGCCAACCGCTGTTGTATATTGAGGTTCTCTTACACCAATATAGTCAGGTGAGGCAATCCGAACTGGATTTTGAAACATATCCTGGGCAAGCTCCAGCACACCTTGCATTTTTGCTGTTCCGCCTGATAAGACAAAACCACCTGGTAAATCATTCACACCTAATCGTTTTAATTCATTCGCAATTAATTCAAAAATTTCTTCCATTCTAGCTTCAATAATTTCAGATACATAAAGCTGATTAAATTGCTGATGCTGATCGCTTCCAATGATTGGTACGCTGAAGAACTCATCTTCTGAGGCATTATCATAGAAAGCATGACCATATTTAACCTTGATATTTTCAGCATCCTCGGTAGAAGTGTGCAAGACTTTGGAAAGATCATTCGTGAGAAGATCTCCGCCAACTGGAATCACACTCGTTGCCTTTAAAAATCCTTCTTCAAACACAGCAATTGTAGTAGAACCACCGCCAATGTCAATAAGGGCAACACCAAGATTCTTTTCATCCTTTGATAAAGCAAAATCCCCTGCTGCCAACGGCTGCAGAATAATATCTAAAATTTCAAGACCAGCACGTTCTACACAGCGCAATGTATTAATGATTGTGGATTTAGATCCAGTAATTAGTGTACCATCCATCTCTAAACGAACACCTATCATCCCACGGGGATCATTAATTTCATCCTTACCATCTAATATAAATTGCTTTCGAATGACGCCAATATTTTCTCTTTCTGGCGGTATGGATCCCACATGTGATGCTTCAATGACACGAAGGACATCCTCATTCGTAATTTCTCGGTTTTGGCTGGAAACAGCAACAATTCCGTGACAGTGCTGAAGCATGATGTCGTTCCCGGAAATACCAACAACCACTTCTCGGATCTCCATCCCTATCATTCTCTCTGCCTGCTCAATCGCCCGCTTAATAGAATGAACGGTGTCGTCCATATCTACAATCGATCCCTTACGTAAGCCTTCAGATTTCACACTGCCAACACCAATTATATTTAATGAGTCTTTCCCAGAGTCATTGACCATTTCACCAATGATTACTTTTACACTGGATGTACCGATGTCAAGACTAACATATATTTCATTGCTGTTCATTCTTTGGCACCTCCTTTTAATCTCCTTAGGTCGAACAACAATTCATTTTGTTCAATACAAGTTTCATAGTAATATCTTATAAAATTATTCGTCACAACAACATATTTCCCTTTAAAAAATATCAATTTTTTTCTATTTTTTCTCTGTTTGTTGACCATTTTGTCAATAATATTCGTCTTATGACAGCAATATTTTGAAACAACCTGACACCAAACGCAAAAACTGCTGCTAAATACAAGTCTACACCAAGATGAACACCGAGAAAAGCTAAACTTGCAGCAAGTATTATATTAAAAAAGAAACCGGAAACAAACACCTTTTCATCATAAATATTTTGCATGTAAGCCCTGATACCACCAAATAGTGTATCAAAAGCTGCAAGTACTGCAATCGACAAATAATTGGAATATTCTTCAGGAATTCGAATTTCAGTTAATAAACCGAGAATAATTCCAATTACGAGTCCCATAATCGGAAGCCACATTAAGAACCGCCCCCTTCTTTGATCGGCTCCATGTACTTAATACGAATTGAATTATCATAGGCTGGGATCGTAATAGTTGGATTTGGTGCTGAGATATTTAGTCTCAGATTTTCAGTAAAAAATTCATCCCTTGCTTTTGAGACCTTCATCCGATTAGATAGTTTTTCAGCAGTATTCATTTCATTTACGCCCACCTTAATCTCGATTGGTAAGCTCCTGATTGTATGCCCATCAATTTTTGTATCCCCATTAATATCCCTAATAACAGTGGTATTAATAATTCTTTGACCGTCAATCGCTACATATTTCGCTTCATACATATTTAATTCGTTTAATAACCTTTTTAAGAGTTCGGGTGAAACAACTCGTGTAACAGGAACTCCCAATTTTGCATCCTCAATAACAGGTTCTATTTGCACTGTAATACCGGGGCCAGTTACCTCGGTAAGTCCAGCTTCTATTTTCAATTCTTGTAATGTATCCTTTAACACCTGTTCTTTACTTAGTTTTCGTTTAGATTCATAAGCTGATAGTTTCTCTTCATTCGAACGAATTTCGCTCAATAATTCAGACTGAAGTTCTTTTTCTTTTAATAATGCTTCACGAAGCTGCCAGACATCACGTGTATCACGTTCAACAGGTTTTTTCACAGTTTGGAATTGAATAGCAATCATGAATCCAATTACCGTTGCGACCAAGGTAAAACTTATATTTATTTTTGGCTTGTCCACTTTATTCACCTAACCTCTAATATAATCATTACGTGGACACTGTTTAACTGCCTAAAATTGGATCTAGGACAATTTCATTTACTTTTTCCAGTGTAAAAACAAGATTATCGTTGACTAATTGATCCTTTACTCCTCCGGACAGGTTTAATGCAGATGATAATACATCTGGTTCACCAATGGCGGTAATAATAAACGGTGCAGGATGTGGAACCCCGTCAACTGTAATAACTGGACCGTTACAAATAATATAAGAATGGCTCGTAAGTCTTTGTCCATTTATGGCAACAGCTGCAGCACCAGAGATATACAGTTCATTCACTACTTTAAAAACATGATGTTCATGTACAAGATAATTGTTTACATTATCTTCTTTTGGATCATATGCGCCGTCAGATAGAGTAATCTTTACACCTTTTCCTTTTACCTTCACCTTGCCAAGAAACATCCGATATTTTTCAGTATCCTCAGCAATGTTAAGGAAAACCTGTGCTTCCTTTGCAAGATCCTTTTCATTTTTAAGAACTTTATCTTGCTTTTGCTTTAATTCTTTTTGCAGTTTTCGATTGGTCTCCTCTTGAGCAATTAATTGATTTCTTAATGCAAGGGTCTTTTCATATTGTTTACCTGATATATCCCGATTTTCTGTTTGATTTTCTTTTTGGGTTAGATGATAGGAGAAAGCCAACATAAACCCTAAAACAAGGCATACAAGGGACAAGATAAAATGCTTACCCTTCACCTTTATCTGTTTCAACTTCTTATTCCTCCACTTCCGGTTCAAAAGCCTTAAAATACGATCCTACTTCTAAGTCGATAATTCCCTTTTTGTTAGGGTCTAGTTGGCTAATGATTGAAGGATAATGCACCATCTTTTCCGAAAAACTTCTAAGAGTAGCACTTACTTCAAAGCCATCATTCATAAATAAGGAAATATGATACTGATCAGTTTTCTTCGGAGAATAATGAATTTCAGAAATGGAGTTTAAAATTTCACTTGGGAGAATTTCTAACTCTTTTACCATTTGGTTAAGGACATCGCCTTCTTTGAATTCGAAAAGAATCGGAGAATTATCTGTGATTATTTCCGTTTTTCTATCTTTTAAAATTTTCCCGTTTTCCATAACTGGTAAGTAGTTTGTATCTTGCTTAAGATACGCCACTCTTTTATGTTCTTTTACTTGAATTTGAATGGTATTAGGCCAACGAATTTTTATTTCCGCCTGTTTTATTTCGGATAAATGCTGCAGCTTTGAAGCAATATCACTTTTTTTTACTTTCCAAATATTTGTTTGATTAGTAATACCGCTCGTTTTTATTATTTCAGCATCCGAATACACTTCATTTCCTTTTACGGTAATATTCTTAACATGACTTAATGGTGATTGAGTATATGCAACAACTACTATCATTGTAAAAAACAGAATGAGCAGAAGCGCAAGTCGTTTGTTTGCTTTTCGCCGTCTTTGCTCCTTTAGTTTTGGAATACGATCCTCAAGAGCAACGATTTTACCTTTTTCCATTCATTTTTCCTCCACATAAAGTGAAACTTCAATCAGTGGTTTTTCCCATCTCCACTAATTATTAGTTGAACCAAATAGGGCTTTTACGGACAGTTCCCTCCACCTATCCTTTTTGCTCTTGTAAAGTCTTGACGAGGGTCCTTCTGCTGGTTAATCCAGGATAAAAAGACATTGCCCTAAAAATTAATAAAATGTTTGTCCTTTAAACACGTGAAAATGGTTACCTTGAAAAGAGAAACAACGGCACGAAAATTCATGCCGTCACTCATTTTCATTAGGGTTCCCACCTATAATATTACCAGTAATTATAACACAACATTTGTCATTCGTAAGGCATTTCTTACAAGAAAAGTAAGTTAAAATTTTTAGAACTTTGTATACTCGCTACTTCTATTTCCTTCCGATTATTTCCACTTCAGTTTCCATTTTAACTTCATATAAACTGTAAATAGTATCTTTGACATGCTGAATTAAGGCGAGCACGTCACCGGCAGAAGCATTACCGGCATTGACAATAAAATTCCCATGCATTTCGGAAATCTTTGCACCACCAATACTGAAGCCCTTTAAACCAGCGGCTTCAATTAGTTTTCCTGCATAATTTGGAAGCGGATTTCGGAAAATACTTCCTGCACAAGGAAAATTCCATGGTTGTGTCTCTTTTCGATAATCCTTGTTGTGTTGCATTTGAGACACAATCTCTGCTCTATCTCCCCTATCAAGCTGGAAAACAGCTTCCACAACAATTCCCGGGCGCTTTTTCTGTAGAATCGATGTTCTGTAAGAGAATTCCATTTCTTCATTCGAAAGCCATTCCATCCTCCCGTCATCAAATAAAACATGAGCCCTTGTTAATATTTTGCTAATATCTGACCCATGTGCACCAGCGTTCATATAAACAGCTCCGCCGACTGATCCAGGGATGCCACTGGCAAACTCAAGGCCAGTAAGTCCTTTTTTACTAATTAATGTTGAGAGACTAACAAGTGAATGACCACTGCCGACTGTAATTTCTGTCTCGTTAATTTCGAGGTGGCTCATTCCCGGACCGAGCTTAATCACTGCTCCCTCAATCCCTTTGTCTGAAACTAAAAGATTAGAGCCTCTTCCAATCGCCCGCCAATTTATGCGGTGTTTGTTAATTACCGCCATTACCTGTTTTAAATTATCAACTGATGAAGGCTCAATAAAAAGGTCAGCAGGACCACCAATTTTTATTGTCGTGTGATGAAGGAGAGGTTCATTTTTTTTCACTTTCCCAATATTTAAATTTTGCAATTCCGTTAATATCGCGTCCATATTTATCACCCTAACTTTCCTAGATGCGTTTTATGTTAGTTTATGCTAAAAATTTATTTGGGCTACCTATGATTTGATTTTACAAGCTGCTTCATTACTGAATAAAGTCTGCTCGCTGAATCTGGTACACCCATTTTCTTAGCTTTTATTTTCATATCATGTAAATTTTCTTTATTTAATAGAATTCGATCTATATGATACACCAGACTTTTATTATTTAAATCTTTTTCTAAAAGCAATTCAGCCGCACCATAATCACAAAGAGACCTAGCATTTTTCTCTTGATGGTTATTTGTAACATATGGGCTTGGGACAAGAATGCTTGGAATACCGAGTGAAGTAATTTCGGCAAGCGACGTTGCTCCCGCTCTTGAGACAACTAAATCAATCCCCGCAAGAACCTCTGGCATATTGTGAATAAAAGGTTTTATCACTACATTAGTCGGACTTCCTATTAACTCCACTTCCTTTTTGACATCCTCATAATGGACATCGCCAGTAATATAGAGAATCTGATAAGGTTTTTCAGCCAATTCTGCGAAGGCTTTAACTACCGCTTCATTAATTGGCCTCGCACCACGGCTGCCACCAAAAATTAGAACGGCAGGTTTAGTTGTACTTAGACCAGCTGAAAGTCGCCCTTTTATTCCATCCTTTCCGATTACCTCGGAAGCACGTGGATTTCCCGTGAAAACTACCTTTTCACTTGGAAAATAATTTTTTGCTTCTTCAAAACAGATGGCAATTTTGTTTACATACCGGCTCAAAAATTTATTTGTAAGCCCTGGAACACTATTCTGTTCATGAATGATCGTTGGAATCCGAAGCTTATGGGCTGCATAAACAACAGGGCCACAAACATATCCACCAGTTCCAATAACAATGTCAGGCTTAAACTCTTTTAATAATCTTTTACTGTCTTTCACACCTTTTAGAAAACGAAATACGGTTTTGACATTCTCAAAGGAAAGCTTCCGTTTAAATCCAGTAATATGAATGGATTTAAAGGCAATCTTCTCTCGAGGGACAATTTTACTCTCCAAGCCATTTTTTGTACCTATGTATAGAAACTCTGCATCTTTGTTCTCTTTTTGAATTTCCCTTATAAGTGCGAGCGCAGGATAAATATGTCCGCCAGTCCCGCCGCCGCTTACTACTATTTTCATTTTTTCCACCTCATTAACGATTTAACACCTGAATGCATTCCTATCTTACTATAAAAATAAAGATAATAAAGCAAATGAAAAAAGATTGTTATGTAATTGTAAACTAATCCTCAAATAAAAAAGAACCCTGTTAATGTGAACAGGGTATCATTTTTAATATCTTGAATAACGGCTAATATTTAGGAGAACACCGATAGCCATTAACATCAAGGTCAGCGAGGAGCCCCCATAGCTTAAAAATGGTAATGTAATGCCCGTTACTGGCATAAGACCTGTTACAACACCGATATTAATCATTACCTGAATAGCAACCATGGCGATAATTCCTACTGCAAGAAAACTTCCATATAAATCAGGGGCGCCAAGAGCGATGCGTATTCCACGCCATAACAAAAGCGCAAACAATAGCAGGATAAAAGAACCACCAATAAATCCTAATTCTTCTGAAAGAATTGCAAAGATAAAGTCCGTTTGCGGTTCAGGTAAGTAAAAAAACTTTTGCCTGCTTTCACCAAGACCAAGTCCGAATAAACCTCCGGGACCGATGGCGTATAGCGATTGTATAATTTGAAATCCGCTGCCTAATGGATCCGACCAAGGATCTAAAAAGGAGGTAATCCGCTTTATTCGATAAGGTGCCGAAGCAATTAAGCCGACAAACCCTGCAACACCCAATAGTCCAAGGAAAGCAAAATGACTAATTCTTGCACCGGCTATGAAAATCATTACAACGCATGTTCCCATCATGACGGTTCCTGTACCTAAATCGGGCTGCAGCATAATCATTGTAAAGGCTAAAAAGGCAAGTCCTAAAGAAGGAACAAGCCCCTTCCTAAAAGAGGTAATCAGCTTCTGTCTTTCAGAAAGATATTTGGCCAAAAAGGCAATCATCGCTAATTTCATAAATTCTGAAGGCTGAATCGAAAATGCCCCTACTCCTATCCAGCTTCTTGAGCCATTCCGAACATTTCCGATTCCTGGAATTAAGACTAGTACTAACATGACAAAACAAACAATTAAAATGGTTTTAGCCCAAGTTCTCCATGTCCAGTAATTAATGTTCATAATAAAAAACATGGCAGCGATTCCGACACCTGCGAATAGAGTTTGCCGTTTTGCAAAGAAAAAAGAATCATGAAATTTATATTCAGCCCAAATTGCGCTTGCGCTGTAAACCATAATTAACCCTATTGCCAGCAGCGTGAAAGTTACAATAATTAAAATAAAATCAGGAGTTGTTCTCTTTGTCGGCACCACTATACACCTCAACTACGAGTTTTAGGGCTTAGAGAACCACTCTGAGTGGATAATAACACGAAGTGTCTAGCTACAGAGCCTAGGGGCTCGCCGGTCTACAGCCAATCCGTCGAGAAGATAAAAGAACACCTTCACGCTGGCATTTCTTATGCTTGGCTACAGAAAGTTAATGCATTCTGTACACATTAAGGCCGACTAGTCTCTGACTGAGCTCCGCTTGTCACTCGACAAGACGCTTCCGCTTTTCTTTGTGGTACAAGCCCTTACTAAAGCTTATGCACCGCTTCGATAAAAATGTCTCCCCTGATCTCAAAACTTTTATATTGATCCCAGCTTGCACATGCAGGAGATAACAGGATGATGTCACCTGATTCAGAGTATCGATAAGCTTCAGGCACTGCCTCTTCAACATTATCGACACGTGTAATTTTTTTTATTCCTGCTTGAGCCCCGACCCGCTCAATCTTAGGAGCGGATTGACCAAATGTTATCAATGCCTTCACATGATTTAAATAAGGAAGCAGCTCATCAAATTCATTGCCGCGATCTAGTCCTCCTGCAAGTAAGATGATCGGGGCTTCAAACGCAGCAAGAGCATTGATAGTGGCTAAAATATTCGTTGCCTTTGAATCATTATAAATCCTTCTTCCATTTACATCAGCGACGAATTGTAAACGGTGCCTGACACCAGTAAATGTTCGCAGCACTTCTTGGATTGCTACATTTCCTACTCCGGAAAGTTTAGCTGCTGCCATGGCGGATAAAATATTTTCGAGATTATGTACCCCCGGCAAGGCAATTTCACTAATTTCCATTACCTTTTCATGATTAAACATAATCCAGCCATTTTGAATATAAGCACCTTCTACCAATTCCCTCTTTGTAGAAAAAGGTATAATACTGGCTTTTGAGTGCCGCGCGATTTCCAATGTTTCTTCTTGGTCTGCATTAATGATTAAATATTCAAGCTCTGTCTGGTTTTTAGTGATGTTTGCCTTTGCTGCAATGTAATCCTTTCGTGAACCGTGATAATCCAAATGGGCATCATAAAGGTTTGTGATAATCGCAATTTTCGGGTTAAAGGTTTCGATTCCCATTAGCTGAAACGAAGATAATTCAATGACAATGGTATTTTCCATTGTTGCCGCTTGAGCAACACCCGAGGCAACAGTTCCGATATTACCGGCAATTAACGGCTGTTTCTCTCCTTGGTTCAGCATTTCATATACAAGCGTGGTTGTTGTTGTTTTTCCATTTGTTCCTGTAATCCCAATAAAAGGTGCTTCTGAAACCTCATAAGCAAGCTCAACTTCTGTAATGACAGGTATTCCTTTTTCAATAGCTCCTTCAATCATAGGATTGTGATAAGGAATTCCAGGATTTTTCACAATAAGTTCAAACCCTTCATCAAGAAGTTCAATTGGATGATCACCACAAATCACTTTAATCCCTTGCTCTAACAATCCTTGGGCCTCTGGGTTTTCCGATAATGGCTTTTTATCGTTCACTGTAACAAATGCTCCAAGCTTATGCAGCAATGCCGCTGCCGTTACACCACTTTTGGCCAAACCAAGGACAAGAATTTTTTTATGTTGATAAGATTCAATCTGTTTCAATTACAACCACACCTCGATATAGATACCTAGTATCGCAAATATTAGACCAACACTCCAAAATGTAACGACTACCCGCCATTCCGACCAGCCAACTAATTCATAATGATGATGAAGCGGACTCATTCGGAAAATTCGTTTTCCAGTCATCTTAAAGGATGAGACCTGAAGAATAACTGATAATGTTTCGATGACAAAAACTCCGCCAATAATGATAAGCAGAATCTCAAGCTTTGTTAAAATAGCAATCGCAGCTATCGCACCACCAAGTGCAAGTGATCCAGTGTCCCCCATAAATACCTTAGCAGGATGAGCATTAAAAACCAAAAATCCTAATACAGCACCAACCACTGCAACAGAGAAAACAGCTATTTCAAAGTTATTTTGGTTCCATGCTAAAACAGCAAATGCTCCAAATGCGATAGCTGCCGTTCCTGAAACCAAACCGTCGAGACCGTCTGTCAAGTTCACTGCATTGGAGAATCCAACTAGCCAGAAAATGATTAAAAACACATATGACCATCCTAAATCGATGGAGTAATCCCCAAAAGGCAGTTTAAGTTCTGTCGATTGCCCAGTATGTTTATAGATTAGGTAAAATATTACTGAAATAATAATTTGACCTAAAAACTTTTGTTTTGATGTTAATCCTAAGTTTCGTTTCAATACTACTTTAATAAAATCATCCAAAAAACCGAGCAATCCGAACCCAAATGTTACAAACAAAAGTAAAAATGTTGTAACTGGAATTTGTTCTGAGTATTTCCCGATCATAACTAAAGTGGTAATGATAATCGAGAATAAAATCATCACACCACCCATTGTAGGCGTGCCTGATTTTTTTTGGTGTGATTTGGGACCTTCCTCCCGGATGCTTTGTCCAAATTTCAACCTTCTTAAGAAGGGAATAAAAATCGGAGAAAGTAAAACTGAGATAAGAAAACCCATAATTATTGTAAAAAAAATAACTTGCTCCTTCATTTTATCCCCTCCTTTCCATATCTATTGGTAATTTATTTGTCAGCTTTTCTAATATCACAGCTATATCATATGTTTGATTA